>NZ_JBIBVE010000104.1:0-1021 GCF_043080095.1 Streptomyces sp. NPDC015127 | reverse complement strand
CATGGAAGGATACGGAACCAACAGGGCCCCTCGGTCGCCGGTGTGATGAGTGAGATCACCACGCCAACGACGAGGGGTCCTGTCCTGTCACGCCCTTGCCCACCAGGTCATTTCCCACCGCGGGGCAGGATGAAAGAGGTTCAGTGAGGATAAAAGCGAAACATCTCAGCGGATTTGAATTCCTGTTTGATGGAGATATAGTGGTGGTCATTTGAAATGTGCGCGTGATGCCAGGGCCACGAATATGGACGGGGAAAGCGTTTACTGCCATTCGAGTTCAGTCTCGGCATGCCATATGGGCACCGGGCGCTCTAATGGAGGCACCTGTGTGGCTGCTTTCTTCTACTGCTCCCACCCCAGTCCTCCGACTCCGTCCTGACATGCGGCCGGGACTGCACGGGAGAACCTGTTGCTTAAGAGGCATCACGGGGATGCAACAGGCCTAGTCTGCCGCCGTTCGAGGCTATAGTGATCACATTTCAAGAGCGGGGACATCCTCGAGAAGGAGGGCAACCCACTCCCATGCTCCGCTAGGGTTGAGTCGAGCAGTCACTGCCCGATCACGGCCGTCCTCTCGTGCCTGGTGCCGAGCAGTTTCGACCGCCAGGAGAAGCTTTAGGGCAAAACATGCAGGAAGGGCAGGCTCACCCAGATGGGCAGTAGCGACCTGCAAAGACTCCCCGGTGTGCCCGGCAGCACGCACTACCTCCGAATCCTCTTGACGGATGTGTCTGAGAGTATCGGCACGCACAAATGAGTGAGAGAAGTCATCGGCCCCCGTTATGTAGATCCAGACATCTGCCATGGGTGCTCCCTCGTTCGGTCGCTGCTGTCCCTCACTCAAGTCTCTGGCAGAAGGTGCCGGACTTCAGGTCGAGGACGAATGCATCTCTGACCGCAGGTCAGAGCGAACGTTGTTCCGATGCACTAGGGTCCGTCTTCAAAGATCATCGGATGGTGGATCATGGTTGGGTGATACGTCGCCATGAACTCACCGATCAGGAGTGGGAGTTACTTGCTC
>NZ_JBIBVE010000103.1:0-1029 GCF_043080095.1 Streptomyces sp. NPDC015127 | reverse complement strand
CCGCCTTGATTCCGCGTCTGCGCAGGTAGGCGTGGAAGGAGCGGGCGGAGTAGCCCTTGTCCGCCACCGCCTGATCCGGCCGGACGCGGGGCCGTCCCGGCCCGGGCCGGGTGACGCGGATGCGGTCGATGACCGCCTCGGCCTGCGTGCAGTCGTCGCGGGAACCCGGCGTGACCGTGACAGACAGCGGTCGCCCCCGCCCGTCGCAAGGCCAGGTGGATCTTGCTGCTCAGCCCGCTACGGGAGCGCCCGAGCCCTCGTTCCTCAACCCCCCTTTGACCGCGGTGTGCTGATGGGCCCGCACGACGGTGGAGTCCACCGCGACAGCCAGTCCACCTCCGCCCCGCTCTGGGCTCCGGCCGAGCCGGCCGAAGGCGCCGTCGGCCACCCAGCGGGCGCAGCGTCCGCGCACCGTCTGCCAGAGCCCGAACCGCTCGGGCAGATCCCTCCAGGACACACCGGTCCGGAACGTGAACACGATGCCCTCGAGAACCCGGCGGTGATCGCACCACCTGCCTCAGACACGACCCGCAGGCGGCAGCAGCGGCTCGACCACCGCCCACACGGCGTCACACATCTCCCGATCCCTCACAGCCAGCCCAACAATCAGGTGATCGGAAAGACATCGCCTAGAACAACAGCTGGAAAGGCACGGCCCTCCACACGCGGTCGACCCGTTGCGGCCCTCGGTATCAGCGGGCCATCTAACTCTCATTTCTGATCGCCGAGTTCATGACTACGTATTACCCCACCATGATCCGTCACCCCAGTTGATCGTTAAAGACGGGTCCTCGCACCCTTATGGACCGTCACCCCTGACCATGGCCTGCGGCCTGCTCGTCCACATCGTCAACGCTACGGATCATCCTTCCGGTGGCCTGTACCGGGGTGGGCGGGTGGAACCCGAATCAGGCTGTTACACAACCTTTCCGGCTAAGATGTCATCTCATTTGGCGAGTCTGCGGTAGCAGATAAGGGTGCAGGCGATGCTGGTGAAGGCGAGGAAGTGGTCCGCTTTGCGCTCGTAGC
>NZ_JBIBVE010000102.1:0-1113 GCF_043080095.1 Streptomyces sp. NPDC015127 | reverse complement strand
AGTGAGATCACCACGCCAACGACGAGGGGTCCCGTCCTGTCACGCCCCTGCCCACCAGGTCATTTCCCACCGCGGGGCAGGATGAAAGAGGTTCACTCACATCCGTCGACGGATTCGCCTGGGTCCTCATGCATGAGCGAGCTGATCGCTCGGACGTGTTCGACGGTCGTGTCTGTGCAGTGGTGGTGCCTCTTGCTGGCGTGTGCAGGGTATGCCGGGCCGCGGGGGTGGGGGTGGGAGAAGACGGTGAAGGCGTTCGCTCCGCACGCTGATGCCTTCCTGTGGTCCTGGACGCCGCAGATGGTCGACGAGTGGTTGGGCGACCTTCGGTCGGGGCGGAACTGGAACTCCAATGGACCACCTGGACCGGGTGCAAGCCCCTGCCCCGCCCCGGCAACCCCACACAATGGGCCGCCCGCCCCGGCATGGAGGCGAGTTCCTCGCCGGGCAGCCCGCCACCTGGGGCACCCCGGACACCGAAACCATCACCGCCACCCGCCTCTACGGCACAGCCACCGCCCTCCTGGAACCGGCTCCACCCCAAGCTGACACCCACCGCTCCTCCTGGGCCGCAGCCGACGGCACCCTCCAGATCGTTGAAGGAACGGTGATCCGCCTGGACATCGACCACCTGCCCAGCGAAGCCATCCCCAAGCCGGTCTGGCTGTGGTGGTCCGGCGTCGACGCCACCCCGGCGGACGCCGACAGCCTTTGACAGGCATGCCTGCGGCGCTTCGACATCGAGCACACATTCCGCCTGTTCAAGCAGACCCTCGGCTGGACTCCCCGAAGATCCACACACCAGAGGCAGCGGACCGATGGACCTGGCTGATCCTCGCCGCCTACACCAAACTCCGTCGCGCTCGCCCACTAGCAGCGGACCGCCGTCGCCCCTGGGAGAGACCCGTCCCACCGGACAAGCTCACCCCCGCCCGTGTCCGTTGCGACTTCCGGCACATCCGCCCCGAAGGCGGCCTGCCCAGCCAGAGCACCGAAACCCGCCCAACCCGGCTCGCTAACGACCTGGTGCGTGATTGGCGTGAGGTCGTGCCGGGGTAGCGGCTGGTGTTCCTGAACACCGCGTACACGTTGGCAGTGCGAGTGTCTTGTTGT
>NZ_JBIBVE010000101.1:0-1129 GCF_043080095.1 Streptomyces sp. NPDC015127 | reverse complement strand
CTAGTGACCTGAGTCGGAGATCCGTCGTTGGTTGGGTATGAGTCGTCCGGGTCCGAAGATTCCGCCGTTGTCGTTGACTCACGCCCAGCGGGCTGTGCTGGAGGGCTGGGTGCGTCGTCGTTCGACCGCCCAGGCCCTGGCTCAGCGCTCAAGGATCGTGCTGGAGTGCGCCGAGGGGCACTCGATCATGGAGGTGTCCCGCCGGCTGGGTGTCACTGCGGACATGGTCCGCACCTGGCGGCGGCGCTTCCTCGAACGAGGCCTGGACGGCCTGTCCGACGAGCCGCGGCCCGGTGTTCCCCGGAAGATCACCGACGCGGACGTCGAGCGTGTCATCGTCAAGACGCTGGAGGAGAAGCCGAAGAACGCCACTCACTGGTCGACCAGGTCGATGGCAGCGGCCACAGGCATGTCCCAGTCCACCATCTCGCGGATCTGGCGAGCCTTCGCCCTGGCCCCGCACCGGTCACAGACGTTCAAGCTCTCCACCGACCCGCTGTTCATCGACAAGGTCCGTGACGTGGTGGGCCTGTATCTGGACCCGCCGGAGAAGGCCCTGGTCCTGTGTGTGGACGAGAAGTCGCAGATCCAGGCCCTGGACCGGTCCCAGCCCGTGCTGCCGATGGTGCCCGGGGTTCCCGAACGCCGCAGCCACGACTACGTCCGCGCCGGCACCACCACCCTGTTCGCGGCCCTGGAGCTCGCCACCGGCAAAGTGATCGGTTCCCTACACCGACGGCACCGGGCCGTCGAGTTCAAGAAGTTCCTCACCAAGCTGGACAAGGAAGTGCCCGCCGACCTGGACGTGCACCTGATCCTCGACAACTACGTCACCCACAAGACGCCCGCCATCAAGCAGTGGCTGCTGGCGCATCCCCGCTTCCACCTTCACTTCACGCCGACGAGTTCGTCATGGCTGAACCTGGTGGAGCGGTGGTTCGCCGAGCTCACACAGAAGAAGCTCAAGCGAGGTGTCCACCGCTCCGTCCAGGCCCTCGAACGCGACATCCGAGCCTGGCTCGCCGACTGGAACGAGCACCCGAGGCCCTTCGTCTGGACGAAGACCGCCGACGAGATTCTCGACAAAGTCGCCGCATACTGCCGACGAATCTCTGACTCAGATCACTAG
>NZ_JBIBVE010000100.1:0-1264 GCF_043080095.1 Streptomyces sp. NPDC015127 | reverse complement strand
CTACGAGCGCAAAGCGGACCACTTCCTCGCCTTCACCAGCATCGCCTGCACCCTTATCTGCTACCGCAGACTCGCCAAATGAGATGACATCTAAGACCGTGTCCTATGTGGTGAGGCGGATGAGTCGCTTGTAGCAGCGGATGGCGGCGGCGAGGCCGAGGAACGCCAGGTAGTTGCGGGGATGTCGTTCGTAGCGGTGGTTGAGTCGGCGGTAGCCGGTCAGCCAGGACATCGTCCGTTCGATGACCCATCTGCGGCGGCCGAGGCGTTCGCTGGACTCGATGCCTTTGCGTGCGATGCGGACGCCGATGCGTTTGCCGCGTAACCATCTCCGCAGGTCGGGGGCGTCGTAGGCCTTGGCGTGCAGGCGTGGGGTTTGAAGGGCGGCCGCGGTGGGGGTCGTGTCTCGTTTGGTGACCGGCGACCATGGGCTTCAGTGTGAGGCTGTCGTGGACGTTTGCCGCGGAGACGCCAACGACGAGGGGCAGTCCGTTCGCGTCCGACAGGACGTGCATCGTGGAACCCGGTTTGCCCCGGTCCACGAGGCTCGGACCTGTGTGTTCGCCCCCTTTTTCGCCCTGACCTGGGCGGAGTCGAGGACGACGCGGGAGACATCGACCAGGCCGGCGTCGTCGAGCCGGTGCAGGACCGCTTCGTGGAGGCGGCCCCACACGCCGGCCCTGGACCAGATCACGAATCGGCGATGCGCGGTCGACTTCGATATCCCGAAGCACGGCGGCAACGCGCGCCAGGCACAGCCGCTGACCAGCACATAGATGATCGCCGCGAACACCGTCTCATCAGGCGTGTCCTGCGTGCCGCCACCCTGCGGCCGCACCTTCGACGGCGGGATCAACGGCTTCGCGATCTCCCACAGCCCATCCGGAACAATCCAACTCCACCGTCCACTCCCCATGCAGCACAACGACCGCCTCACCACATAGGCACGTCTTACGACCTAGTGCGTGATTAGCGTGAGGTCGTAAGAGATAAGGCAGCAAAGTGGAGAGCGGCCCGCAGCCCAAGGCCGATCCCAGCTTGCGCCGCCCGCCGAACGGATTCAGCCGGGCAGGTCCCCGTCGCCCCCTTCCTGCCACGCAGCTCACTCACACTCACTGAGCCTCTTCAGCGGGACCACTGATCGGGGCAGCCGCAGCCTGCTGTCATCTTTGGCTGCAGGTGATGGGTGGGTGTTATGTGGTGGTGAGGCGTGCCCAGTGGGTGGTGTGGCCGGTGGTGTGGGTGTGGGTGCCGTGGGTGGGGG
>NZ_JBIBVE010000099.1:0-1326 GCF_043080095.1 Streptomyces sp. NPDC015127 | reverse complement strand
GGCGAACTGGGAGGAGTTCCGGCGTCTGGAGCAGCTGGGTCTGACCATGTACGGGCAGATGACGGCCGGTTCGTGGATCTACATCGGCACGCAGGGCATTCTGCAGGGCACCTACGAGACGTTCGCCGCGGTGGCGGCGAAGAAGTTCGGCGGCACGCTGGCGGGGACGATCACGCTGACCGCGGGTCTGGGCGGCATGGGCGGTGCGCAGCCGCTGGCCGTGACGATGAACGACGGTGTGGCGATCTGTATCGACGTCGACCCGCGGGCGATCGAGCGGCGGATCGAGCACCGCTATCTGGACGTGAGGGCCGACTCGCTGCAGCACGCGCTGCAGCTGGCGGTGGAGGCGCGCGACGCCCGCCGTCCGCTGTCGATCGGTCTGCTGGGCAACGCGGCGGAGCTGCTGCCGCGGATGCTGGCCGAGGGCGCGCCGATCGACATCGTGACCGACCAGACCTCCGCGCACGACCCGTTGTCGTACCTGCCGGTGGGTGTGGACTTCGACGACATGCAGACGTACGCGGCGAAGGACCCGGCCGGGTTCACCACGCGGGCGCGGGAGTCGATGGCCCGGCATGTGGAGGCGATGGTCGGGTTCATGGACGCGGGTGCGGAGGTGTTCGACTACGGCAACTCGATCCGTGGTGAGGCGCAGCTCGCGGGGTACGAGCGGGCGTTCGCGTTCCCGGGTTTCGTGCCCGCCTACATCCGGCCGTTGTTCTGCGAGGGCAAGGGCCCCTTCCGCTGGGCGGCCCTGTCGGGCGAGGCGGCGGACATCGCGAAGACGGACAGGGCGATGCTGGAGCTGTTCCCGCAGAACGAGTCGCTGGCCCGGTGGATCAGGATGGCGGGTGAGCGGGTCCACTTCCAGGGTCTGCCGGCGCGGATCTGCTGGCTGGGCTACGGCGAGCGGGACAAGGCGGGTGAGCGGTTCAACGACATGGTCGCGTCGGGTGAGCTGGCCGCGCCGCTGGCGATCGGCCGTGACCATCTCGACTGCGGCTCGGTGGCCTCTCCGTACCGGGAGACGGAGGCGATGCTGGACGGCTCGGACGCGATCGCGGACTGGCCGCTGCTGAACGCGATGGTCAACGTGGCCTCGGGTGCCTCGTGGGTGTCGATCCACCACGGCGGCGGTGTGGGCATGGGGCGTTCGATCCACGCGGGTCAGGTCACGGTCGCGGACGGCACGAAGCTGGCGGGTGAGAAGGTCCGCCGGGTGCTGACCAACGACCCGGGCATGGGCGTCATCCGGCACGTCGACGCGGGCTACGACATCGCCGACACCGTCGCCGCCGACAAGGGCGTCCGCATCCCCATGCG
>NZ_JBIBVE010000098.1:0-1362 GCF_043080095.1 Streptomyces sp. NPDC015127 | reverse complement strand
TGTACGACGGCACCGCGGACGACACGACCAACACCCTCCCCCAAACCGGCCAACCCCAAGATCATCCCACCCCCGCCGATAACGTGACAGCACCCACTGATGCGCTCGGCCACCGTGCCACTCCACAGAGCGCGGATCATCGAGTGCCATGTCTGGATCAGGAAATCCGATCGCCTCGAGAAACACGACCAGATCATGATCGGAATACGCGAAACCAATCAGTTCCTCACCGCCGCCACGCCGCCGCCGGGTCACACGCCTTCCCCCGAGGGGTGACATCGGTTCATGCACAACAACCGGCATGCTTTCCACGCGACCAGGGTGCGGCCAGAGAGGAATCGCCGCAGGAATTGCCCGGTTCATCACGCGCAGCGGTGAGCTGTGCAGTCGGCGGGTTTGTTTTCGGAAACGCCGATCTGAAGGTATCCCGGGGTACGCAACCGGCTCTCACCGGCCGGCCACCTCACGCTCGGTTCAGGGTCGGCGGGTATAGGCGTGGAGCTGGTCGATCTCGTCGAAACCGGCGGCGGTGTGCAGGTCGAGCACGGCACCCAGATGCGGCTGGTCATCAGTGGGGGCCGCCAGACACCCGGTCACCTCACGGACGCCGCGATCGGCGAGGCTGGCCAGGCACTGCTCAAGCAGGAGCTGTCCCAGAGGCGCTGTTACGTTGGCTGACTGGGTGGGATGATCTTCGGGTTGATCATGGTGGAGGGGGTTGTTCGTGGAGGTCGTGTCGCCGTCGTACAGGGGCACCGCTATCCGGTCGAGGTGATCTCGCACTGCGTGTGGCTGTACTTCCGCTTCCCTCTCAGCTTTCGTGAAGTCGAGGAGCTGATGCTCCAGCGCGGCGTCATCGTCTCCCACGAAACGGTCCGACGGTGGTGTCTGAAGTTCCGGGCAGGCGTACGCCGACGAGCTGCGCCACCGCCGTCCCCGGCCGGGGGACAAGTGGCATGTGGACGAGGTGTTCATCAAGATCAACGGGGTGCAGAAGTACCTGTGGCGGGCCGTCGACCAGGACGGCAACGTCCTCGACATCCTCGTCCAGAACCGCCGCGACAAGGCCGGGGCCAGGGAGTTCTTCCGCCGGCTGCCGAAGAAGACCCGGGCGGTTCCGCGGGTGATCGTCACCGACAAGCTGCGTTCCTACGGCGCAGCCCACCGCGAAGTCATGCCCTCGGTGGAGCATCGCTCCCATAAGGGCCTGAACAACCGGGCCGAGAACAGCCACCAGCCAACGAGGCAACGCGAGCGCGCGATGAAAGGTGCTGTCACGTTATCGGCGGGGGTGGGATGATCTTGGGGTTGGCCGGTTTGGGGGAGGGTGTTGGTCGTGTCGTCCGCGGTGCCGTCGTACAG
>NZ_JBIBVE010000096.1:0-1696 GCF_043080095.1 Streptomyces sp. NPDC015127 | reverse complement strand
TCGTCACCGCCCTCGCCCCCACCCACGGCACCCACACCCACACCACCGGCCACACCACCCACTGGGCACGCCTCACCACCACATAAGACGCACATGCACAGGGCACGGGCGGAGGACAGGATCCGTGCCGCCCGCGCGACGAGACTGCGCACCTGCCCCTGCACGCGCACAAAACAACGTCTGGCTGGAGATCGTCCAGATCGCTCTCGCCCTGCTGGTCTGGATGCGCATGCTCGCCCTGACCGACCAGGCAAGGCGATGGGAACCCCTCCGCCTCCGCTTCCGCATGTTCTCCGCGGCTGCCCACTCGTCACCACCGGTCGGCGCCGCGTCCCCCGCCTCACCTGCCACTGGCCGTGGACCACGACCGCCCTCGACCGGCTCGCTCATCCGCCGAGCCAGTCTGAGCAGCAAACCCCTTGTCCCCACGAGCAGCACCACCACGACCGGAGCAATGGAAGCTGGCGCTCGACAACCAGGCCGTCAGCCTACCCACGCTCAGCCACAGAACGCGAAACGGTCTGCCGACTACGTCGGCTACCCTCCAGAATTCTAGGCTAGGTCTTGCCCGCCGACATTCCATGCCTGGGCGAAGGCGGCTGCGAGAAGTCCGCTGCTTCATTACGAAGCGGCGGACTTGCTCGCATCACTTTCTTGCGGGTAAAGCATCCGTCTGATGCGGCCCTTAACTCAAGCTCAGCGAATACTTAGACTGGTGGAAGGTTCGCCACCAAGGCCATGAGCTGTACTGCTTTCCGACGACCGCTTGACCCATGAAGTAATTAGCGGAGTTGGGGGAATTGTCGGGAAGCCAGTTCGATCCGCAGGTAGAACCGGATGAGTTGCTAGATCCAGCAGGCACCCAGCCGTCATAACAGCTCGAGTTGGCCACAAAGGGGCTATTGCTGCCATTGAAGTAGGCGTACATGGCGCCCCAGTCTACGTACACCTCTTCGCTTGAGTTGTTGCGCACCTTCGAAACGCCGTAGAAATATTCGCCCCCGTCGCTACCCTGCCCTTTATAAATGCAAGTCTGCATTTGCACGCTGGACGGTAATACGTAGCCCGTATAAGGAGCTGGAGAGAAAGGGCTCCAGTTGCTGCATCCGTATTGTCCGGTAGGTGTCACAGTGGCAGCGTGAGCAGGAGTACTCAAGGCGATTGCGACGACGGTCGGAGCAATGCACATCGAAGCAATTTTGATTATTTTATTACGCATGTACCCTCGCTTTAGATCCGTCACCCTCTACAGGTGGTAAGCAGTACACTCGGCGGAAAGCCGACTATGTCATTACTAATTAAGGGATGCAACTTCCGCGCGACTACCGTACTTGTTACTCAACATTGGGACGTTCGAGGCGTCGCAGAGTAAAAAATATCCAAAAATTGGGCGAAAGGGTTAATGAGCGGGGTGTGGACGGCCAGATCATGGGCGCTGCTGCGGGATGTCCGACACCTTCAGCGGGTCGCCGCCGGACCTCACCGACCGCGTCGGGCAGGCCCTTCAAACCGTCACAGACCAGCATGAGGACGTCCTCGACACCGCGGTTCCTCTCCTCGCTCAGCACCCGTAGCCAGGACTGTTAAGGAATTCGGTGCAACGGTGCTGTCACGTTGTTGGGGGTGTGGCCGTTTGATGGCGTGCCAGGGTGTGCCGGACCCGATCTTCTGGTCCGTTCAGATCGTGGCAGGCAGG
>NZ_JBIBVE010000095.1:0-1735 GCF_043080095.1 Streptomyces sp. NPDC015127 | reverse complement strand
GACAAGACATCCCACGCGGATAAGCGTCAAGCCGCGATGGCGGAATGATCTGCCAGTGGCTGGTTTGGGAAGGCTTTCGTCTCGTCGTAGAGCCGGCCGTGTTGGAGGCAGTGGAAGAGCATGCCCATGAAGCGGTTGAAGAGGTTGCGCTGAGCGGCGACGTGGCGGTCGCCGGCTTCTCTGCGGCGGTCGTAGTGGGCTCTGGCGCCGGGTGATCTGGTCAGGGAGACGAAGGCCCACACGTAGCCGACAGCCGCCAGCCGTTGGTTCTTGACCTTCCGGCTCATGACGACGCAGCTCTTGCCGCTGGCCCGGGTGACCGGGGCGCTTCCGGCGTAGGCCTTGAGCGAGCCGGCGTTCGCGAACCGAGTTCGGTCGTCACCGATCTCGGCCAGGACCCGGGCTCCGGTTAGGGATCCAAGGCCCGGAAAGCTGCGGATCACCTTCGCATCCGGATGGTCATCGAAGGCCTGAGCAGTGGCTTCTTCCAGGTCGTCGGCGTTCTGGCAGGCAGTGTTCAGCTGTCTGAGCAGGGCCGTTGCTTGCCGACCGAGTGCGGCCTCGACCTGGGGCAGCTGGTGAAGGTAGTCGCGCTGGAAGACCTCATGGATCCTGTCGGCTTCGGCCTGGATGCCGCGGACTCGTCCTGCCTGCTTGAGCAACGCCTGAAGGCGTCGGCGCGTCAGCCTGGCGGCCATGGTCGGCGTGGAGGCGGCGGCCAGGATGGCGCGGGCCTCTCGTGAGCACAAGCCGTGCTTGTGCTGGGTGAAGGCCTCCAGAATCGCCGGGTAGAACTCCCGCAGCTGTGAGCGGAGCCTGTTGTGGGCCTGGCCTCGGTCCCAGACGGCGTCCTGCTGGGCCCGGGCGAGCACGGAGATGGCCTGGACGAGCTCGGAGTCTGCGGGCAGTGGCCGATGGGCGGCCATGTCGGTCCGCAGGATGTTCGCCAGCACCGCGGCGTCGAAGGCGTCGGACTTCTTCCGGGCGACGGAGTGACGGTCGCGATAGCGCGCGACCGCCAGCGGATTGATCGCGAAGACCGGCCTGCCAGATGCCCGCAGACAGGCGACGAGAAGCCCGCGAGAGGTCTCGATCGCGACGGGGATCGGCGTGTCCGCGTGGTCTCCGTGCTCGACCAGCAAGGTGGTGAGCTGGGCGAATCCGGCGGCATCGTCGCTGATCCGCAGCTTGGCGAGTAGGGTTCCGCCGGCGTCGACGAGCGCGACGTCATGATGATCCTCCGCCCAGTCCACCCCGCAGAACATGGGTGTCGGTAACCCTGTGATCTCCATTCCACCCTCCGTTGTTGTGACTCTTCTCCTAGGTCAGAGCCTGTGCAGGGTGCGCGTGCTCCCTAATGGAAGTGCTCAAGGCACGTCATCCCACCAGCCGTTCGCAACCCCAGCGAGTGGTGCGGCCCTCGGTCTGCTTCGGAGCTCAGGCTCAGGCAGTTCGGAGAGGTGGTCCGCACAACCGACTCGGACTACGAACAGCGAATCGCATCGGAGCGCGACAGTGGGCGGACGATGAAGAACGCTCTGACCTGCACCATCACGAGCGCTTTGATGCTCTTGGAGACAGGTCTGTGTGCGTGCCGGGCGCGAAGCCGACCTCGTCTTGTCAACAGGACTCGAGGGTCCGGGCATACTCAAAGGCTTGCTCCGCGCCCCGAAAACTGGTGCCAACCCGCGACCATGATCGGGGCTCGCGTACCAGCCTTCGCGTCCCATTAGGC
>NZ_JBIBVE010000094.1:0-1848 GCF_043080095.1 Streptomyces sp. NPDC015127 | reverse complement strand
ACACAGTGGACGCGAGCAACTGAGGACAAGCCCTCGGCCTATTAGTACCGGTCAACTCCACCAGTTACCTGGCTTCCATATCCGGCCTATCAACCCAGTCGTCTACTGGGAGCCTTACCCTCTCAAGGAGGTGGGAGTCCTCATCTCGAAGCAGGCTTCCCGCTTAGATGCTTTCAGCGGTTATCCTTTCCGAACGTAGCCAACCAGCCATGCCCTTGGCAGGACAACTGGCACACCAGAGGTTCGTCCGTCCCGGTCCTCTCGTACTAGGGACAGCCCTTCTCAAGACTCCTACGCGCACAGCGGATAGGGACCGAACTGTCTCACGACGTTCTAAACCCAGCTCGCGTACCGCTTTAATGGGCGAACAGCCCAACCCTTGGGACCGACTCCAGCCCCAGGATGCGACGAGCCGACATCGAGGTGCCAAACCATCCCGTCGATATGGACTCTTGGGGAAGATCAGCCTGTTATCCCCGGGGTACCTTTTATCCGTTGAGCGACGGCGCTTCCACAAGCCACCGCCGGATCACTAGTCCCGACTTTCGTCCCTGCTCGACCCGTCGGTCTCACAGTCAAGCTCCCTTGTGCACTTACACTCAACACCTGATTGCCAACCAGGCTGAGGGAACCTTTGGGCGCCTCCGTTACCCTTTGGGAGGCAACCGCCCCAGTTAAACTACCCATCAGACACTGTCCCTGATCCGGATCACGGACCCAGGTTAGACATCCAGCACGACCAGAGTGGTATTTCAACGACGACTCCACCCATACTGGCGTATGAGCTTCACAGTCTCCCACCTATCCTACACAAGCCGAACCGAACACCAATATCAAACTGTAGTAAAGGTCCCGGGGTCTTTCCGTCCTGCTGCGCGAAACGAGCATCTTTACTCGTAGTGCAATTTCACCGGGCCTATGGTTGAGACAGTCGAGAAGTCGTTACGCCATTCGTGCAGGTCGGAACTTACCCGACAAGGAATTTCGCTACCTTAGGATGGTTATAGTTACCACCGCCGTTTACTGGCGCTTAAGTTCTCAGCTTCGCCCTGTCGAAACAGAGCTAACCGGTCCCCTTAACGTTCCAGCACCGGGCAGGCGTCAGTCCGTATACATCGCCTTACGGCTTCGCACGGACCTGTGTTTTTAGTAAACAGTCGCTTCTCGCTGGTCTCTGCGGCCACCCCCAGCTCAGAGTGCAAGACTCATCACCGGTGATGGCCCCCCTTCTCCCGAAGTTACGGGGGCATTTTGCCGAGTTCCTTAACCATAGTTCACCCGAACGCCTCGGTATTCTCTACCTGACCACCTGAGTCGGTTTAGGGTACGGGCCGCCATGAAACTCGCTAGAGGCTTTTCTCGACAGCATAGGATCATCCACTTCACCACAATCGGCTCGGCATCAGGTCTCAGCCTTGATGTGTGACGGATTTGCCTATCACACGGCCTACACCCTTACCCCGGGACAACCACCGCCCGGGCTGGACTACCTTCCTGCGTCACCCCATCACTTACCTACTACCACCTTGGGTCAGCGGCTCCACCACTCCGACCTCGTCCGAAGACTCAGCCGGCGGCTTCACGGCCTTAGCATTAATGGGTTCAGTACTGGGCGTTTCAAAGCGGGTACCGGAATATCAACCGGTTGTCCATCGACTACGCCTGTCGGCCTCGCCTTAGGTCCCGACTTACCCTGGGCAGATCAGCTTGACCCAGGAACCCTTAGTCAATCGGCGCACACGTTTCTCACGTGTGTATCGCTACTCATGCCTGCATTCTCACTCGTGAACCGTCCACAACTCGCTTCCGCGGCTGCTTCACCCGGCACACGACGCTCCCCTACCCATC
>NZ_JBIBVE010000093.1:0-1937 GCF_043080095.1 Streptomyces sp. NPDC015127 | reverse complement strand
TCGTCCGACAGTCTTAACTCGGCCTTCGGCCGCCCGGTCCGTGCCATGGAGCCAGCCTATACATCTGAACAGAATTCCTGACTCAGAAGACTAGGTAGCGTCTTGGCGGTCACGGGTCGAGCCAGATGAGTGTGCTGGCCTGGGTGATGGCGGTGAGGTGGCGGCCGGGCGGTTTCTCGTAACGGGTGGCGATGCCGCGCGGCTGCTTGAGGCGGTGGAAGCAGCGTTCGACGACGTTGCGGCGGCGGTAGACGGCCTTGTCGAAGCTGCATGGCCGTTCACGGCGTCGGCGTCGGCCCGCGAGGTGGTCCACGCGTTCCGGGGATGGCCGCCTTGATTCCGCGTCTGCGCAGGTAGGCGTGGAAGGAGCGGGCGGAGTAGCCCTTGTCCGCCACCGCCTGATCCGGCCGGACGCGGGGCCGTGCCGGCCCGGGCCGGGTGACGCGGATGCGGTCGGTGACCGCCTCGGCCTGCGTGCAGTCGTCGCAGGTACCTGGCGTGACCGTGACAGACAGCGGTCGCCCCCGCCCGTCGCAAGGCCAGGTGGATCTTGCTGGTCAGCCCGCTACGGGAGCGCCCGAGTCCTCGTTCCTCAACCCCCTTTGGCCGCGGTGTGCTGATGGGCCCGCACGACGGTGGAGTCCACCGCGACCAGCCAGTCCACCTCCGCCCGGCTCTGGGCTCCGGCCGAGCCGGCCGAAGGTGCCGTCGGCCACCCAGCGGGCGCAGCGTCCGCGCACCGTCTGCCAGAGCCCGAACCGCTCGGGCAGATCCCTCCAGGACACACCTGATCGGAAAGACACTGCCTAGCTGCGGCGGGATAGTTGCATGGCCCCACCGACACCACCAGAACCAGAGCATGCCCTGTCGCTCGCACCATGATCTGTCGTACAACGAGGGCCGTCGCATCCACCTCTATGCGTTCCGAGAAATGTCCTCGGTGCCGAACGTCGCGGCCAGTGTTCTCATCTTGTGGGTGCTGACGCGGGCCTGTGGCATGCCGGTCAACTGGGCCTGGGCCTGGTTTCCCCTCGCGATGTGGGTGCTTCTCGGACTGCTGGCATTACACAGGGCCGACGGAGAGCATGTTCGCACGATACGTTCTCCGGCTCCGTTCGGCTGACAGAGGATGAGCGAAGAAAGATGAGGCCCGTCTGGTCAGAGGCAGCGTATTCAGACCCTTGACGTCCATGGAGCTCTTCGGACTCGTCGCAGCAGTGTTCCTTGGCGGCACCCCAGTAGCGGTCATGGCCACGATGTTCTGGATGCTCGCCCCTCTCGTGCTGCTTCCTATTGGTCAGCCGCCATCAAGCGGGCGGGCTGAGCTTCGAGCCGACGACTACGCGGCGCGTCTTAGCTTCGCGCCGATGCTCGCAAAGGTCTTGCACAGAATGGACGAGTCGGAAGCGGTGCAGCCCGTTCACGTCCGCGCCGCACGTTTCGGCGGGGCCTTGCAGCCATGCTGTCACCGAGCGCCAGGCTTCAGCACCTGCGTCCATACCTTGGGGATCCGCCGAGCGACGTGTCGCTGGTAGGTCTTGCTCAGAAGTCACCTGAGGAGCAGCAGATGTGGCTGAACGAGCTGATGGAGAATCTGCATTTCCCCGCCGCAGCATCCGCCATGGTGCAGGCCCTCACCACGGTCTTCCTTACCCTTGCCTGCCCCCGAGAACACCACCGGGAGCCGCGATGCCGTACGTCCTATCGCGAACGGAGGAAGTAGTGGCGTCGAACAGGCGTGCTCCTCGACGACCTGGCTCCGAGCAACCGACTGGCCGCTGGGGTCCGCCAGCCGGACCTTGCGGTTGACGGCCAGCGGCTCGGGCCCTCCGGCGGCTCTTTAGACCGTGTCCTACGTGGTGAGGCGGACGTTGACCCGGGCATGGGGCGGGGAACGTGGAGCTGGATCGTGCCGGACGGGTTGTGGGAGATCGCGA
>NZ_JBIBVE010000092.1:0-2070 GCF_043080095.1 Streptomyces sp. NPDC015127 | reverse complement strand
AATCGCTTGTACTAAAGGATCACGACGGCACGACCGTGATCGTTCTCACCGATACTGGCTGCTCCATTGGTCCCCAAGGCCGGATAAGGGCTCCTGCGACCGGATTTTGCCTCGGTTGCGGGAGCCCTTGGCTTCCCAGGATCCGAGGGCTATCAGCCTTATGGGCCTGGGTGGGCCGGTAGGGATCTGCTACAGATCCCGCTCGACCCGGTTTTCCGGGACGCGATCCTGCTGCTGGTTCTTCTCGTTCTGGATGACGTACATCGCGTTCTGACCGCTGCCCTGGACGTTCTGGATCGTGCCCTGGCACTTCCGGTTGCTGTCGTCCCGGTACTCGACACGCTGGCCTTCGCTGTGAGGCATTGAGCTCTCCACTTCTCGATGTGGACTGGGCCCGGCTCTTCGGCACGGGCCACCCTCGTCCGGCGCCCGCTCCAGTCGCGCGTGCGCCATCCCAGACCACCCTGTGGCCGCCTGATCAGCGACCTCGGAGAGCCGGATGGGGGAACTTGCGACAACGGGGGAGGTTATCCGGAGTGCAGAAGTTCTGGCGGACGATCGGTCCGCAGCAGGGGCGCGGTCGAACCGCTGATGTTCCTCAATCCGCGATCCAGACTGCTTGGTCCCGGGCAAGCTCGCGCCATGTTGAGGCCGACGCCCGGTCACGGCTGACCCGGTACAGCTTCCGCCACAGATTCCCACCGCCACGACCGACGCGTCCGCGCAGCCCCCCAGCCGGCACAGAGAGCGGAGCGCCAGATGTCGAACGCCCGCTCCATAGGACGCGGTTCACGCTGCTCTACGGCGCCGGGGCGGGTGCCGGGCGCGCAGCACCCGCAGGCACCAACGTGCCAACGGAACAGACCGAGTGAAACGATGTCAGCTCCGGTGAAGCGAAGCGGACCCGGAGCAGTCCGCAGCGAAGCGCAGGACGCCGGCCCGAAGGGCCGGCCCTGGCTCGGCTTCGTGGCTTGTCGTCGGTGGGCCCCGCGAAGCCCCAGCTGGCGACTGAAGGGGGGTGGGGCTTCGGCATGGGTGGCTGGGCTGGGTGTTTCGAGGTCAGGGCGTGTTCACGCCGAAGACCTGGTTGTTGGTGTTGCTGGCGTTCGGGCTGTTGATGTTGTTGTTGGTGCTGATGTTGTTGAACATGGGGATGATGCCGTTGAGGTTGATTGGCAGGATTGAGCCGCCACCGCCACCGCCACCGTTGCAGTTGCCGCCGGTGATCGTCGTTTGGTCGCTGTCCGAGACGCTGGCAGCGTTTGCGCTATTTACTGTGACGGTGTTGACGACGGAGCACGGTGCGTTGTTGGCGATGTTGACGATGATGTCGAGTGTGCCAGTGGCAATCCCGATGTCGAAGTTGCATTGGACCGTCGTACCGCCGTTGGTGGTCTGACAAAATTGTGCGAGGTTGTTTGCGAGGCTGGCGACTGTGAGACCCGTGGGGAGGTTGTCGGTGAGCTCCACATTGTCGGCGAACTCAGTGCCGGTGTTGGTCAGTGTAATGCGGTAGAGGCCTTGCCCTGCTCGTGTGAAGTTTCCTTCGTGGCTCTTGTCGATGCTCAAGATGGGTTGAGCATGGGCGGGCGTGGCGAGGGTGAACGGCAGTGCGATGCCGAGCCCCAGGGCCGTCGTGAGGGCTGACATTCGCCGCTTCAACTCGTGCGTGGTCATCGTCGGTCACTCCTGTCGATGAGGGGTCGTTGCAATCGGGCCCCCCGAGCGAGCGGAGGAGTCGATCCTGGGGAACGTACTGACCGGAAAGCACCTTATTGATCAGTGAGTGGCAGAAACATGCCAACTTCACTCGATCGCCCCGTTTGGGGTGCGCAACCGGACGACGGCCTCGTCCTGGCCCCCATGACGCACGAGCAGGCGCGCGAAGAACTCCAGCGCATGCCCGCCCCACTGCGCATAAGGCCGGACCAAGGCGATTGCCTCCGCGCCACGTCCCCAGTACTCGAGCATTTCTGCCTGCGCCCGGGCAGCCCGCCACCAGCCCGTGGCGAGTTACGGCGCCAGTACATCCAAGGCCTTCGCCTGCTCACCCGCAGCACCAAGCAGCCG
>NZ_JBIBVE010000091.1:0-2125 GCF_043080095.1 Streptomyces sp. NPDC015127 | reverse complement strand
ACACCAGCCGACGCACCCCGTGCACCACGACCAGATGCCGCGCCACCACCGCACCCAACCCACCCGTACCACCGGTGACCAGCACCGTACCGGCGCCGTCGAATGCCGGAGCCGTACCGGTGTCGGAGCCGGAATCGGAGCCGGAATCGGAGCCGGAATCGGAGCCGGAGAACGGGTCGTCGGAGTCCACGGACGTGGCGCCGTCATCGGCACGAACCAGTCGCGGCACGCGCGGCTCGCCCTCACGCAGGACGATCTCCGGCTCGTCGGATGCCACGATCGCGGCCAGCACGCGGGCCGAGTCCGCATGGTCGTCGGTGTCGATCAGCCCGCAGCGCCCGGGATGCTCGGCCTGCGCCGCCCGGACCAGGCCGTGCACCGGGGCCGTTGCCAGGTCGACCGGGCCCGGGCCGTCGGCGGCGGCGTTCGATGTGACGAGTACGAGTCGGGAATCCTCGAACCCCTCCAGCGCGAGCCACTCCTGCACGAGCCGCAGGACGCGGCCCGTGGCCGAACGGACCCCGGCGGGCACCTCGTCGGCACCGTCGAGCGGTCCGCATCGCGCCACGACGCGCTCGGGCACGGCCGCGCCCGCGGCCACCGCCGTGGCCAGCGCGGTCAGGTCCCGGTAGCAGGCGACACCGCCGAGGCCGTCGGGCGCGGCCTCGCCGAGGACCGCCGGTGCGGTCGTCGTGGCGGAGAAAACGGGGACGGGCGTCCATTGCACGCGGTACGCGGCGTCCTGGGCGATTGCCCGCGCCGCGAGCTGGTCGGGCGCGACCGGACGGGACACCAGGGAAGCGACCGACAGCACCGGACCGCCCAGGGCATCGGTGGCCGTGACGGTCACGCTGTCCTTGCCGGACGGCGCGATCCGTACCCGCAAGGCGGTCGCACCGGTGGCGTGCAGCACCACCCCGGTCCACGCGAACGGGAGCAGTGCGCCGCCGCCGTCCGTGTCGGACGCGGCGGCCACCAACGGCGCATGCAGACAGGAGTCGAGCAGCGCCGGATGCATACCGAACCGTGCCGCGTCGGCGTGTGCCCCTTCCGGCAGCGCCACCTCGGCGAACAGTTCATCGCCCCGCCGCCAGACCGCCCTCAGCCCCTGGAAGACCCCGCCGTACGCGTAGCCGCTGTCGTCGAGCAGACGGCGGTAGCAGTCGGCCGTGGGCACTTCCGTGGCGCCGGCGGGCGGCCACGCGCCCGGCTCCGGGTCGACCGGCGGCGCGGACACCGCAGCCGTCAGTCGCCCGTCGGCGTGCAGGACCCACGGCGCGTCGTCCGCGGTCCGGGAATACACACCGACCGCTCGGGCTCCCGATGCGTCCGGTGCGCCGACCACGACACGCAGCACCACCGCTCCCTGGTCGGGCAGGGTCAGCGGTGTGTGGAGGGTCAGCTCGGCCAGCTCCGGGCAGCCGACCTGGTCGCCGGCCTGTACGGCCATCTCGACCAGCGCGGCACCCGGCAGCAGCACCACCCCCATGACGGCGTGGTCGACCAACCAGGGGTGTGTCGCGGGCGAGATCCGGCCGGTGAGAACGAGTTCACCGGAGCCGGGCACGGCCACGCCTGCACCGATCATGGGGTGCGTGAGCGGGCGAAGCCCCGCGGACACGACATCACTGCCGCCCGCGCCGGCCCAGGCGTTGGCCCAGTACTCGCGTGAGTCGGCCCAGTAGCGCTCGCGCTGGAAGGGGTAGGTGGGCAGGTCTACGTGCTGGGTGACGCGTCCGGCGAGGGTGCCGGTCCAGTCGATGTCGAGGCCGTGGGTGTGGAGCCTGCCGAGGGCGGTGAGGAGGGCGTGGGGTTCATTGAGATCGCGGCGCTGGACCGCCGCCACTACCGCATCGGTGTCATCCGGCAGGCAGCCCTCAGCCATGGTCGAGAGCACCGCGTCGGGGCCCACCTCAAGGAACACGCCCACACCCTGGGCGGCCAGTTCGGTAATGCCGTCGGCGAAACGAACCGGCTCACGCACATGGCGCACCCAGTAACCCGGATCGGCGATCTCCTCACCCACCAGACCGCCGGTCAACGTCGACACGAACGGAATCTGCGGCCGTGCATACGAGAGGTCCTCGGCGACGGCCGCGAACTCGGCCAGCATCGGCTCCATCAA
>NZ_JBIBVE010000090.1:0-2289 GCF_043080095.1 Streptomyces sp. NPDC015127 | reverse complement strand
AGGCCCTTCGTCTGGACGAAGACCGCCGACGAGATTCTCGACAAAGTCGCCGCATACTGCCGACGAATCTCTGACTCAGATCACTAGGCCGTTTCCTTCGGATCGTCTTGCTGACCAGATGAAGATGGCGGCGAGGTGGAGTCCGGCGAGGTAGATGGTGGCGGTCTTGTCGTAGCGAGTGGCCAGGCCGCGCCACTGCTTGAGCTTGTTGATGCAGCGTTCGACGGTGTCCCGCAGCCCGCCGACCAGCGGCTCGGCTGGCTCGGCGGCCGCCCGCCGGATCACCTGCCGATGATCACGCCACCGCCCACCCCGCCGAGGTGTCCGGTCCGGCAGCAACGGCTCGATGCGTGCCCACTGGGCGTCAGTCAATGACACACGTCGACCAACGATCCGATGACCTGAAGGAAACGGCCTAGCCTGGCCAGCACGTCGTGAGTGACCCGCCGCGGAGATGCTGGTGCTTCGCGCCGGCGCCCACGGCCCGCTTCCGGGCCAGGAGACAAACCTGGCCCGGTGACGTTCATGCCCCAACGGACCTACTCCGCGAGGAGTTCAGCGATCACATCGGCCGACGGGCAGGCAATGCTCCGGTTGCTGATGATCGCTGCACGAGTCGTGTTCCCACAACATGACCATGATCAGGAGCTCGATACATCACCCGCCAACCATGCACGAGTTCGTTTGGTAACAGTCCAAGTCAGCCGTGAACGGAAGCCCCCCGGCAGCCCCTGCCAGCTCAGCCCTCAGGACGTAGGCCGAGAACCAACCACGGGCGAAGATCGCCCGCAGAACGAGTGGCTGCAAAACTGGGGCGGAAATGGAGGTGGGCTGCCTCCGCCCCGTGAGACAGCCCACAGCGATGCGACAGGGGGAACCATTTGCCGTAATCGCAACCTGATTCGATCACGGAACCTCGGCTTCTGCGGAAGTGATCACTACTCCACCCGTCTCCGCGGCGGAACAGACGGATCCCGCAACCCGCGTCCCCGCTACCGAGCCGGAGGCGCGGCCACCGCGCTCCATTCAGCGCGGATCGGCCAGAACTGCCTCTGGACGAGGATGTCCGACAGCTTCGAGGAAGAGGACCAGGTCCGAGTGGGCGGTGCCGAGGACCGTCCTGCCCGTGTCGTGCAACCCTTGACGCCCCACCCCCCAGCGAACAGAGCGAGGGCCAAAAAACAACTTCTCCAACTGCAGGTCGTCTGAGCGAGTCAGCGACTCCATCACCGCCTCGGCATTCGAGGCCAACACGATCTGCGCTGCTCATACCGGAGTGTCTCCACACTCTGCGAGTCGAAGCAACCGCCTCAGGTCCTTCGTCTGTGGATTCAGGCGTTCTGGGAGCATGGATCGTGATCTCGTTCCAGAGCATGAAGCGGCCCGTGATCGTCTGAAGGTCCAGACTACGGGCGCTACCATGGCCATGATCGGAGGCAGTAGACGGTCGCTCCTCGATTAGTCACTACTCCACATCACGCGACATGGCTCTGGAGCAACACGTCACTAGGCCGCGGGCCGGCGCCCCGCAACCCTCCAGACCGGATGCCTTTCTTGTCTGGAGACGGGGATTCCCTGGGAAGTGAAAGGGGCCGGCTAGGCCGTTTCCTTCAGGTCATCGGATCGTTGAGTTGATGTGTGTCGTTGGCTGGCGCCCAGTGGGCACGCATCGAGCCGTTGCTGCCGGACCGGACACCTCGGCGGGGTGGGCGGTGGCGTGATCACCGGCAGGTGATCGATGCGATCGCGTTCAAGTACCGCACGGGAACGCCGTGGATGGACCTGCCAGAGCACTTCGGCTCGTGGAAGGGCGCCCACAACCGCCTGCGCATGTGGGCTGCGGACGGGACCTGGGCGAAGGTCTTCACCACCCTGCTCGCCCAGGCCGACGCCGAAGGCGACCTCGACTGGGTCGTCGCGGTCGACTCCACGATCGTCCGCGCCCACCAGCACGCCGCCGGGGCCTGTCAAAAGGGGCCCCGGCCGGCGAGCCGGCCGACCATGCCCTCGGGCGCTCCCGCGGCGGACTGACCACCAAATCCACCTCGCCGCCGACAGCCGCTGCAGGCCACTCACGTTCGTTCTCATGCCTGGCCAGGCCGGTGACGCACCCGCATTCGTGCAGGTCATGACCCGCTTACGAGTGCCCCGACGGACCGGCCGTCCCAGAATCACCCCGGACGTGGTCTTGGCGGACAAGACATCCCACGCGGATAAGCGTCAAGCCGCGATGGCGGAATGATCTGCCAGTGGCTGGTTTGGGAAGGCTTTCGTCTCGTCGTAGAGCCG
>NZ_JBIBVE010000089.1:0-2476 GCF_043080095.1 Streptomyces sp. NPDC015127 | reverse complement strand
CGCCTGCACGCCGACAAGGCCTACGACGTCCCCCACCTGCGGAGATGGTTACCCGGCAAACGCATCGGCGCCCGCATCGCCCGCAAAGGCATCGAGTCCAGCGAACGCCTCGGCCGCCGCAGATGATGGGTCATCGAACGGGCGGTGTCCTGGCTGACCGGCTACCGCCGACTCAACCACCGCTACGAACGACATCCCTGTAACTACCTGGCATTTCTCGGCCTCGCCGCCGGCATCTGCTGCTACAAGCGACTCATCCGCCTCACCACATAGGACACGGTCTAAGAGAGTCTGTTGCCTCCGCTTTCACTGCCTCCTGCCAGGCACCTGCACTAGCACGGTGAGCCGGACGTAGCCGACGGCGTATCTGCAACAGCGACGTGATTTCCAGCCAGATGGCAGGAGACCAGACCCTCTTGGGGGCCAGGTGCGGGCGCGCAGCACCGAGCAAGGACGCCTCAGGCTGACGGGTGCGGCTGAGTTCCGGAGGCAGCCCCTCTGCGGTATATCGGAGTGGTCGGCTGATGGGTATTTGTTCCTCACTCCGTGATGTTCTCGCGATCTGTGAGCGCTGGTACGGAAAGATCCCTGACAACGGCCTCTTCACTTCCGGAAGGCATGCTGTAGTTGAGGCCTATGCAAGCGGAGTTTCTGGAAAAAAATAACTGGAAGACATATGAATATGGCGCCTCTTACCGGCGCCTGTGCAGTCTTCAGGCTAGGCCACCGTTTCAGGCACGAATTCAGCCTATGCTGAAGTGACTCCTAGCGGAGTATTTGGCTGCAGTGTCAGGCAATTGGAGCAACGGCTGACGCTGCTTCGATGGTCTGTCCGCCTCAGCTATGAGTACAGCGCAAGCAGATTGCCACTGCGTACAGCTGGGGCTAGCTCAGCGAGTGCAAATAACTATCCACCTTACAAGACTGCGCTAGAAGCGCCTAGTCTCTGGCAAGGGCACAGCAGATTGGGAGTGGAAAATGTCTGGTCGAAGAGGGGGAAACCTCTCTCCGCCTGGGCTGCTGCCGTCACGCGCGGCGCTGTGGACCACATCCAGACGGTTGCGCCCCGGTCTGCGAGTACCGTCGAAGGGAAGCCAAGAAATGGTCAGAAAAATAGCCGCTCTCGCGGTGTCAGTCATTTCGTCTCTCGGCCTGTTGCTAACATCTGGCACCAGTGCCCAAGCTGCCTCATCATTCCAGGGCTGCACTGGCTGGCAGACCGTCAACCGGACCGCGTGGCCCAATGCGTACGCTTTCAGCTGTGTTGAAGTTGACGGCGTATATAAGCGCGGTTATCTTCTGGTTAAGAATTTTGGGCCTGGCGCAGTGTCAGGGAAATTTGTCTCAACTTCGATGCAGGGGCTTGGTGGAAACACGGCATGCAAGACCGGTGTGTTCTCGTTGGCATCAGGACAGGCGGTTGAATGCCGCAGCTCCTGGGTTCCCGACTCTACCGCCTTTGCGAATGCATCAGAGTCGACCGTCACCTACTGGCACCCCGGATTTATGCAGTACTTCTCCACAACCGTCTGGTCTCACCAAGTTTAAGCAAGAAGCCGGAGCCAAAATGA
Source organism: Streptomyces sp. NPDC015127 (assembly GCF_043080095.1). Lineage (NCBI taxonomy): Bacteria > Bacillati > Actinomycetota > Actinomycetes > Kitasatosporales > Streptomycetaceae > Streptomyces > Streptomyces sp. NPDC015127. The sequence goes on along the minus strand of NZ_JBIBVE010000089.1, from coordinate 905 downwards.
TGTCCAGGCTCACTCTCCGGTGGTTTAGGAGGTGACGAGGCAGTCGGCGGACTTGGAGTGGAAGTCTCTTGGCTTGCGTTTTGTCTCCCGGCAGATGTGTACGGTGGTCGTGAGTTGGCGTTTTAGCGTGCTGACGTCTATCGGGACGGATGCTGGTTGCCGGCGTCCGTCCCGATAGAGGGCAGCTCTCCTGGCCTTGAAACATGGGCTGGGTAGGTGTAGTCAGCGCGGGTGTTCCTGAACACCGCGTACACGTCCTCACGGCCGAGCCAGCTGAGCGGTGGGTGATCGGGATGCCCCGGTGGTCATGAATGTTACCGACAGACACCATCCATAAGCGCCGCGCAGCGAGTCCGTGTGACGTGGAGATGAAACAGCCGGTGTGGCCCCGCTCTTGCCTGCGCGTCCGCCTCGGCGGCATCGGTATCCGGGGCGATTGCCGGCGGATGACCGGGTGCTCTGCGGGACATCGTTTACGTGCTGTGCAAGAGCGTGAGCTGGCGGGACGTTCCGGCTGAGCAGGTTGGCTGCAGCGGTGTGACAGCATGGCGGCGTCTGCGGGACTGGACCGAGGCCGGTGTCTGGCCGCAGCTGCACGAGCGCGGCGCTTAAGGAAGGCCGCGTCACCGGCCACGCCGGCTGTTCGCGGACCGCGGCTACGACAAGTACCGCCGCCTTCTCCGGGCCTGCGGCATCACACCGAAGATCGCCCGGAAAGGCACAGCCCATGGCTCCGGTCTGGGCAAGACCCGCTGGGTCGTAGAGCGGACCTTCGCCTGGCTCCACCAGTTCAAACGCCTCTGGATCCGCTACTAGGGTCCGTCTTCAAAGATCATCGGATGGTGGATCATGGTTGGGTGATACGTCGCCATGAACTCACCGATCAGGAGTGGGAGTTACTTGCT
>NZ_JBIBVE010000088.1:0-2498 GCF_043080095.1 Streptomyces sp. NPDC015127 | reverse complement strand
CACGAAAGGGCATCCGACTCAGTTTCCTGGGGGACAACACCCAGACCCTCTCGGGATCTGCATCCCTCCACCCACCACACTCCTCCCCACCCACCACACCCACCTGAGCAACCCGTACTCAAACCCGGACAAACCATCCCCCAGGCCAGCAGGACGGCAAGCGCACGAGCGTACGTGCAGGTCGCGGAAGGTGCGGAACGGTCATGGCGCACGGCGAACAGCTGCTAGAACGCACTCCCCAGCTCGCGTTCCGTGCACCGGCGTGGACAGGTCTTATCGAGTGCGGACGTCCATTTGGCCTTCATTGTCAGCCCGCAAAGAGCCGCTGCGGTCACCCTGAGATGTGAAGCCGGGCGTTTCCGGGGCTGCGGCGGCGTGTCCGGTGTGGGTTAGGGGGCCAATGATCGCCCAGCTGCCTGGACGATGCGGTAGGCAGTGGGCCGCATCGGGGCCACCGCCCGGCCAGCTGAGTGTTCAATATGCGCCGGCTCGCGGTCGAGAAGGGGCCGCTGGAATCGCTCACACATTCCCGGAATCGACAGGCCTGACTCCCGTTCGGCGCTGATCGCGCGCCGGGATCCATCCGCCCGCTGTCGTCTCTTTGGCTCATGCCTACTTGCACGTACTCCAGGGTGGAGAGTTCCTCGGTCGCTGTGCCGTAGTCTCCCCGCCTGGACGGTTTGGCAAGATCACCCTCGAGGGTGTGCGTTCCACAGAGGATCGCATGATGTTTCACCAGCGTGATGGCGACGGCCTGAGACGTTCTGAACGATGGGACGTGACCGCCTGCTGGTGATCCATGTAACAGGCTAGCCCAAGGTCCACCGCCGGAGAGGGGCAGTCCCCAAAGCGCGTCCACACGTCCGGGTCCGGTATAGACGGCAACAGTCAGCCTTGGGCCGGGCGGTGGCTGCGTCGCCTACAGGATCTTCGGGAGGCGCGCAGGGCTCCCATTGAGGGATGAGTATGTATTACTCACTAGAGGCGAACATAGCCCAGGCATCGTGTGAGCATCGACACACTACAGATGGATCGGTAAATCAGAATTCAGGGTCCCCGAGGTTGTGGATAAATGCCGCCCATATGCACGGCATAGACAGTGGCAGAAACCGGGCCGGTCTGGGAGATCCCGCGATACAGCGGTCAGATTTCTTCAAGGCCGTCTATATCTGGCTCTCGCCCACCGTCGACTTCTGCGCCTGTGCTGGTTCCGGCACTCCCTCTCCTCCCGGATCCAGGCGTCCCTCGAACTCAAGCTCGTCGGCCTGTGATTTCTCGGCGTATCGCTCGGCATTCATGGATTCGACAGCTCTCCCAGGCACCACTTAAGGCAATATTGTTAATTATGAATAAACTTCAACGACTCACCAACGCGCCAGGCAGTTCGCCTGATAAAGCGCTTGGTCCTGGCCGTGTCCTGTTGGCTGCCCCGCGGGGTTGGTGTGCAGGTGTCGACCGCGCCGTAATGGCTGTCGGGAAGGCTCTGGAGCAGTACGGGGCGCCGATCTACGTCCGTAAGCAGATCGTGCACAACAAGTACGTTGTACAGACCCTTGAGCAGAAGGGCGCGGTCTTCGTCGACGAGACAGAGGAAGTGCCTGAGGGGTCGATCGTGGTCTTCTCCGCGCATGGTGTCGCACCGTCGGTACATGTGGAGGCCGCAGCCGGGAATCTGGCCGCCATTGATGCCACCTGCCCGCTGGTGACCAAAGTGCACAGGGAGGCAAAGCGTTTCTCTGAGGAGGACTACGACATCCTGCTTGTAGGCCATGAGGGCCATGAAGAGGTGATCGGCACGATCGGCGTGGCGCCCGACCGGATCCACCTCGTGGACGGCGCTGAAGGCGTCGCGAGCGTGCAGGTACGGGACGAGTCCAAGGTGGTCTGGCTGTCTCAGACCACACTGTCGGTGGACGAGGCTATGGCTACCGTCGGCGAACTGAAGAAGCGCTTCCCTCTGCTGGTCTCACCGCCGAGCGACGACATCTGCTACGCCACCCAGAACCGCCAGGCTGCGGTCAGGGAGCTGGCGCCCGAGGCTGATCTGCTAATCGTCGTCGGTTCAAGGAACTCCTCCAATTCCGTCCGCCTGGTCGAAGTCGGCCTGGAGTACGGAGCCACGGCCGCGCATCTGGTCGACTTCGCCGATGAGATCGACGACGCCTGGCTGGAAGGGGCCAGGACCGTCGGCCTGACCAGCGGCGCCTCGGTGCCCGAGGTGCTGGTCGACGGCGTGCTGGAGTTCCTCGCCGCACGTGGCTATACCGACGTCAAGACCGTCAGGACCGCCGAGGAGCATGTGCAGTTCTCGCTGCCCAAGGAGCTCCGTCGCGATTTGCGTGCTGAGGCTGCCAGTGATCCCTCTGCCAGGGCGGACCGCCAGGCCGTGCCGGGAGGCTCATCATGACTGCAATTTCTCTCGGAATTCCGTCCGTTCCGACGAAGCTCGCCGACCGGAGGGTCAGCCGGAAGATCCAGGTGGGCTCCGTCGCGGTCGG
>NZ_JBIBVE010000087.1:0-2645 GCF_043080095.1 Streptomyces sp. NPDC015127 | reverse complement strand
GATGAGCCAGGAGACATGCTCGACGAGCTCGTACGGGACGTCGAGCATGGAAGGATACGGAACCAACAGGGCCCCTCGGTCGCCGGTGTGATGAGATCACCACGCCAACGACGAGGGGGCCTGTCCTGTCACGCCCCTGCCCACCAGGTCATTTCCCACCGCGGGGCAGGATGAAAGAGGTTCAGTGATTCAGAGGTCAAGAAGACCAGTTCAGGCACACCTGCGTAATATTACCTCTGAGTTCGGCACCGTATTCGGGGTCTCCGGGCATCCAGTGATATTTATCACTCATCGCGGCATCTGTAGGAAAGTGGATAGCTTTAGTGCTTGTTGGTCCCATTGAAGCTCCACAGCCATCCATGGTGTCATACGTCTGGACTAATTGGGAAATTCCAGGATTCAATTTCTGTGCAGCCTCGCCAAAACTATTCCCGGCTGCGAGCCCGGTCACCGCGTAGACGTACACACAGTGCGTCCATGTCCTGTCTCCCGATGCGCCCGTAGTGCATTGCGGTTCGCCGTAAACCGCACCCTTGACGCTCTGTGTGTCGAGAGCATTCGCCGGCGTACCACCGAGAAGAGCGAGTGATCCGGCTGCGAGAGTGGCGCCGAATAGGCGCGTTAAATTCATCATGCCCGTCAAGGTAGCTTTCGAAGAGAGAGGCCGATATGAGTAATTGATACCGGACAAGCAACTGTGAGTACTAAATACTTGGCGGAAACCTCAGCCTGCTACCACGCTGATGGAACTGATGGTCACTCATTGAAGAAGTGACTGATCGCAGTCTGTCACGAATGGGGAGCCGAGACGGCCTTCTGGGCGCGGCCCGGCGTATCGCCCCTGACCGGATACCGGCGCAGCCTTCCAGTACAGGCCAATGCCAGCGTGACGTGCCCCCGACACTCGTAGGCAGAGTGCAAAACAGGGGCGCGAAGCACTCGCGGTGCCGAGCTGCGGCAGGCAGATAATGCAAGACCGGCGACAAGCGTGCCGCGATAGCGGCTGAGAACAACTCAAGTGCCCTCCTGCACGCCTGCGAGGTCGCAGGATCCGCCGTCCTCTCAGAACGTGAACGGGCAGCGGATAAGAGCTACCCGATCGACTGGAACCGGGTTGACGACAGCGGCCTCAAGACATCGACATCTCCCGCCCCTACATCTCCGAGACCCTCGGGCGACTGGAGGAGCAGCTGACCCGGTTTGCCGACCAGGCGCCCGTGGCCGCCTTGAATGCCCTGCCACGCTCGAACGCCTCACCCGGGACGTCGGACACGAAGCTGCTCTGCCGCATAGCCGACCAGTTGTCACCGGAGCGATCGGACAGGCACTCGGAATTCAGTCCTGCCCGAGCCCGCTCCCGCCTCACCGGGCACGTCCTTGCCCGGTGGCGATTCCCTCGCTGTCGCTCGCCTGCCAACCACGGTACCCCCCTCCGCACGATTGGTAACGCCTGTTACCATGCGGGTGTGGCGAAGACACAGATCGGTGCACGGGTGGACGAGGACGTAGCGGAACTCGCGAGGCAGCGCGCCGCTGACCTTGGGCTGAGCGTGGGGGACTATCTCACCCGCCTCGTGCAGGAGGACACCAGCGGGCTGCGCGCCCGGGCTGTGGATGCGGCAGCCCGCTTCCTCGCCGAGCACCAGGACATCTTTGACGAGGCCGAGGACGCCCAGCAGACTCCGGCAGCGCGCGCCGCCTGATGGAACTGCACATCGACGTCCCCTGGATCCTGCAGGTCGCCGAGATCGCAGGAGCGGACGATCCGGCCCCCGACGACTACGGCGTGCCTCTCGCCGCCATCGCGCGCCACCGCGCCGAGTTCTTCAAACAGCCTGTCTACGACGGCCCTTACCCCAAGGCCGCAGCGCTGGTGCACACTCTGGGCCGCTGCCGATGGCTTGAGCGCTCCAACATGGCCGTCGCCGCCGCCAGCGGCGTCATGTATCTGGAAGCCGCAGGCATCGCGGTCAAACCAACGCGCAACGACGCGATGGCGCTCCGCGACCTCCTTCTCGATCCCCGCTGCACCGCCGCCAAGATCGCCGCACTGCTCCGCACGTGGCCCACCGCCACCTGAGGTGCGCCCCAAAGAATGGGGGCAGTCGGTGCGCAGGCGCCGGCCCACGCGTCAGAGCAGCACTCGTTGACGCGACTGCTGTGCCTCCGTCCGTGGGAATCTCCGGCACGAACCTGTACGACAGCCAGGCTCTCCGATACTGCCGATCCGTTCCAGCCGCGGACGCCGATGGCGCGGGCTGGGAAAGCTTCACGCCGACAACGACTACGACTACTCCACCTGCGACGGCGGCTACGCGGACGGGGCATCGCGTTGCGCCGGGCTCGCCGGCTGCTGCCGCCTCCACTGCCGCAACGAGCCAAAGCCGAACACTTCCTCGTCTTCACCAGCACCGCCTGCACTGCTACCGCTGACTCGCCAAATTCGATGACTGTCAAAGGCGTCGTTCAGGTGTGCGTCTAATGGCCCCGACTGTCACGACTCGGGCACCTGGAAGAGATGGCTATGGTGATCAACTCCGCGCGTACGCTAGTGAACCTCTTTCATCCTGAATACGTGCAGGTCATGAGGGTGTGGACGGCCTGGACGATGGTGCCGATGCGGCGGGTGGAGCATCTGGCCCGCC
>NZ_JBIBVE010000086.1:0-2694 GCF_043080095.1 Streptomyces sp. NPDC015127 | reverse complement strand
TGCGGGCTCCTGGAGAACGTGCCTTCGCACAGCTGAAGACCTGGCGACTGCTCCGGCGGGCCAGATGCTCCACCCGCCGCATCGGCACCATCGTCTAGGCCGTCCACACCCTCATGACCTGCACGTATTCAGGATGAAAGAGGTTCACTGAGCCTTCACGCACCGCTTCCTTCGCGATGCGCGGCGACATGTCAGTCGGCAGCTCGCCGCCCGCTGGCTGTAGCTCAGCAGCACCGCCGCGGCCCGCAGCGGCATCACAGGTGCCGTTGCCGCGTCATCGCGGTCCGGCTGCTATGGCCGCTTCTGGCGGGCGAAACGCCGTGCCCCCTTCTGAGGTTTCAGACGATGTCTGGAAGAGCAGGCGCCGAGGCGGGATAGCCGACGACGAGTCCTGGCGGGTTTTCTACGGAGAAACGGACGGTGCTCCCCCAGCCCTCGTTGCCGTGACGGCAGGCCTCTGACACTGGCTACGGGGCGGTCGCAGACTGTTCCTGGTCCGTGCGGGTCCCGTGCCCTGCCGTGGTCAGCGTGCATTTATGACAAGACGCAGCACAAACAATACCTCGCTTTCAATTTGCGCTCGGCACGGAGAGTCGAAAATCGCATCGCGCCTGGAGTGTGTACTGATTAGCATGCGATCCTTGAAGGGGTTCTTCCGATGCATTGGTCAAAGTAACACCTGGGATCATTTTTTGGCCGGTGGTTCTGCACAACGCCTTCGTTCCGAGGGAGGTAAAGTTGTCATGGCTGCCAGTACCACCTGGCATGATGCCCGTCCCACTATGATGCCGTCCGCTCTGGGGAGGTGCCCGTGACTGGACTGACAAGTGCTGGCGGCCGGTGGCCGCTGGTGGGGCGTGATCAGCTCTTGGCGGAGTTCAGGCGGTTGCTTGCTGATGTACGGTGCAGCGGGTTCATGGTATGTGGGACGGCTGGGGTGGGTAAGTCACGGCTGGCTGCTGAGTGCGCTGAGGTCGCGGGTGCTGCGGGGTGGCAGGTGGGCCGGGCGGTGGCTACGGAAGCCGCCCGGAACGTGCCGCTGGGTGCGATCGCGCATCTGCTGCCGGCCGGTGTGGATTTCACTGATCCTGGATCCGGGTTTGCCGCGGTGGCGAGCCGGATGAAGGCTGCGGGCGGCGGGCGGCTTGTGATGCTGGTCGACGACGTTCCGCTGCTGGACGCCACTTCGGCTCTGCTGCTGCGTGAGCTCATCGACACGAAGACCATTTTTCTCATTGGCACAGTACGGCGCGGACAGAAACTGAGCCATGCAGTACAGGAACTGACTGCCAGCGAGGCTGTTCATCGGGAAGAACTCGGCATTCTGACGGAAAAGCAGGTGGCGGATCTGCTGCAGCAAGTACTCGGCGGATCCGTCGGAAGGTGGACAGTGCACGAGTTCTTCGCGGGGAGCGGTGGGAATCCGTTGTTCCTGCGGGAGCTGGTTCTGGGGGCGTTGGCTGCTGGTGATCTGGAGAGCGATGGTGAGGTGTGGGATCTTGCGCGTGGTGAGCTGTTTGGGCGCAGTTCGGTGGGGACGCAGCATCTGTCCGAGTTGATCACTGCCAGGCTGACTGCTGCGGAGCCTGAGGGCAAGGCGCTGCTGGAGGCGCTTGCTGTCTGTGGGGAGCTCTCGCTGAATGGTGCGGAGGCCGTTGCCCCGCTTGGTGTGCTGGATTCCCTCGAGGACGCCGGCCTGGTGCGGCGGGCCACAGACCGCCGCCGCACGAGTGTGATGCTCGCGCAGCCTTTGTACAGCGAGATCCTGCGTGCGCGGGTTCCCTATCTGCGGCGACGGGAGATCCTGCTGAGGCAGGCCGATCTTGTGGAGAGCCATGGGTCCCGGCGGCACGGGGATGCGCTGCGGACGGCGTCGTGGCGTCTCGCCGGCGGCGGGAACGCCGACCCCGAGCTCCTGATCCACGCAGCAGCCCTCGCGAAGCACGCACACGACTACGGTCAGGTCGCCTATGTGCTCGAGGCCCTGCCAGACAATGCCCACACACTGGCGACGCGCCTCATGCTCGGTGAGGCATTGCGGGAGATCGGGCGCAGCGCCGACGCAGAAACGGTCCTCCTGGAAGCCGGTGCCAACGCCCGCGACGAAGAAGAGCAGCTTGCAGTGACCATCGCCCGTGCCCTCAACCTGTTTCTGGTCGGCGCCCGGACCGACAGGGCACTCGCGGTCATCGATGAGACGCGGGAAGCGCTGAGCCGTCCAGCCGCACAGCACGCCCTTCACGTCACCAAGGGCTACATCCTCGCTCTCTCAGGCCGCCTGACTGAAGCCCTCCGCCACCTGGAAGAGCTGGAAGGTGACGTCAGTGAATCTGCGTACCCTCCCGTCTGGCTGCTCGGAGCCAGCGTAAAAGGCGGCGCTCTCGCTATGACCGGAAAATTGACCACAGCAAAAGAGATCGCTGAAAGAGGATACGAAGCTCATCTGCGCACGAACAGAAAGAACACCGCGCTGACCCGTATCTCACTGATGGTTGCGTTGTCGGAGAATGGTGAGATTGCGGAGGCGCGCAGGGTTGGGGAGCAGGCGTTCAGTGATCTGGTGGCCAACCGGGTTTCGCTGCCGCGGGTGTGGATTGCCTATCACATGGGCCGGGTGGAGTGGCTGGCGGGCGATGCCGCTGCCGCTCGCCGCTGGTACGCGGAGTCCGTCGCGCTCGCCCGCAGTCAGAACCA
>NZ_JBIBVE010000085.1:0-2975 GCF_043080095.1 Streptomyces sp. NPDC015127 | reverse complement strand
GCCTGCCTGCCACGATCTGAACGGACCAGAAGATCGGGTCCGGCACACCCTGGCACGCCATCAAACGGCCACACCCCCAACAACGTGACAGCACCCTGCGGACCCCGCCACAGCCGACGCATCCGCGAATGCAGGGCAAGGGAACGCATCGTGGCGACTCGGCCTCTTGCTTCCGGGTCTGCACTCAAATGAAGAGTATCGCTTACCTACGTCATCAGCATTGCCGCGATGATAGATTCACGACAAGCTCGATAGTATATTCGTGGTTTAATTGAAAGAAGGGTGGATGATGCGTCTCGTCAACAGGAGGGCCGCGCTGCTTTCAATCGGATCAGCATGCGCATTGGCCACTCTCGGTGGAGTAACTCCGGCCATGGCGCAACTAGACCCTGGGGATGGTCGGTCACTTGACATCCTACAGAACGGCTTAAGGGTCGGCGAGATTTTTGTTCCCGCGCGACCGAAGAGCGCACAAGAGTATGTTGAACATTGGGTTCTTTATCCTGAATATATTTACCCTGGAGCCAGTCACCCTGACGCCCAGATAACGATTAAGCTGGGATCCTCCGGTTATGTCGACACGAGTGACTTCTTCGCCCGCGTTCCGTTTTTGACAGGCTCCCGATATGTCCGAGTAGACAGCCGGGAGCGCTTCGCCCTCCCCGGTCGCTAAAGAGTCGTAGAAATCATGTAAAAAAAGAAGGAATAGTCGGGAGAATTCACCTTCCTTCGCCTGGGAATCGACACAGGCGTTGGAAGGTTAAAGTAATGTTCCCAGGTTCGAATTGGCATACCGTCCAGGACCTTCCGCAGCGGGCTGACGGCTGGAAGGCCGTCCATGAACGGTACCGGCATTATCGGCGAATGGCATGGGTCGAATACCCATGCCATCCTCGTCAGACGCCGATCTGGATGGCAGCCAGCGGGCTCGAAGTCCTGCAATGAGGCTGCGAAGACACCGCCGGCTGCCAGCGCGATGGACTTATCAGCAGCTCTCGTGAAGTCTCTTCAGCTCCAGTTGGAAAGCATTGGGTCCCAGATGCACTCGGCTCCTTCTGGCAGTGTCGTTGTCTCTAGGTTCAGGAGCGGATGTGGCCTCATCGTGAACGGGGGACTGCAGCTGCTTAGCTCCGGGCAATCGTCAACCGCTTGTTTTCCCGTACATAGCCTGATCGAAAACCGCGAAGCCTTTCGAGCTGCGCTGACTGCTCGCGAGGCTCTTAAGGGTAGCTGACACCTGAGACTAAAGGAGTTTTAACGGAAGGGAACCAAAACCACACCGCGTACGCCTGCGCCCAGACGATTTGATTTCCCGCAGGGAACCAGCCGCTATAGCAACTGGCGCCCGTGCGAGGTGCTATATTCACCCAGTAGTCATTGTTGCATGTGAGGGCTATTTGCCCACTCGGGGTATTGAGCTTGGTTTCGGCCAACCTGACCCGCTCCGTTGTGGAATTCCGGTTGACGAAAACTCCCTGGATGCGGGCGTAGCCGTTCGACCTCTCTATGCATTGCATTGCCCACAAGTTTGCGCCGAAAGGCTCCTGCTCGCCGCATACCACACCACTGTCTACAGCCGCAGCAGATGGCGCAGCAAATAGTCCACTTGCCACCAGGGATGCGGCAGCTAAGGCCATCGTGCCGCGTCTCGCAAAGCGTGAAATCTCCATGATATCAGTCACCTCTCGCTCGGAAACGTCTAAGGGTTCAATAGCTCGTTTCGCTGGAATTCATCTCAGAGGCTCGCGCATCAGGCTTGTTCGGCACGTTATCTAGCCGCCAGTCGGCAGTACATGGGCGGCGATCATTTAGGTAGTGATTGCTTACGACCGCGTGCATGGTTTGGGCAATGCCTTGTTGGGTTGCTTGTCAGCCTGTGAGGAGTCCGATGACGGCTTGGGTGGTGTCGGGCAGGCTGTCCGGTCGGGAGTAGTATCAGGCGAGGGCTCGTGGGTTCTTGAGGTGGGCGATGGCGTGCTCGGTGGGGATGCGTGCCGAGGAGCGCAAAGCGGCCTATTTCGTGGTGGGCCCCATGAGCCATTGGAGATGTTCGAGGTGCCTGCCGCGGCGTTTGCGGTTTATGCGGCTTTCGTCAGAAGTGACGCAGCTGCGTCCGCCGCGGTGGGCGGAGAGCCTGTGAACCCGGATCGCGACCACGTCGGCAAGCGTGCGAAGCCGCAGGCCGCCCTCGATGCGGCCTCCCCGGTCGGTGAGCAAGGGCTGGATATCTCACCGATCGTGCGTGTGATCGTTGAGTGTCCGCTGTAAACCACCAGCACGTCGTGTGTGACACCGTGACCGGGGGGCTAGCGTATCCAAGAACCGGTCGACGCACACCAATTTGTACTTCGCGCTGGCGCTGACTGCCCCGCCGCGGTGGATCGAGCAGCTTTGCACCTCTACGGGCTACTGGTTTGCCGCACCGGCCCCAACTGCGCCACCAGATCAGTAATCATCGCTGGCGACAGCCAGTGGCCTGGTTATGCGAGGGCGTTGGCATGCCCGCCGGCCAGGCGGCGACAAGGCAGTCGCCCGCTTTGCCGGGAGATCTGCTGCGGCCAGCGTAATGTAACTGGCACGCCTAGGCCGTTTCCTTCGGATCATTTTGCTGACCAGATGAAGATGGCGGCGAGGCGGAGTCCGACCGCCACCATCTACCTCGTCTTGTCGTAGCGAGTGGCCAGGCCGCGCCACTGCTTGAGCTTGTTGATGCAGCGTTCGACGGTGTTCCGCTGCTTGTAGGCTTCGCGGTCGAAGGTCGGCAGGCGGCCGCCGAGCCGGCCGAGCCGTTTGCGGTTGGCGGCCTGGTCGGCGGGCTGCGGGATCACCGCCCGGATGCCGGTGCGCCGCAGGGACTGGCGGATCGCCCGGGACGAGTAGGCCTAATGGGACGCGAAGGCTGGTACGCGAGCCCCGATCATGGTCGCGGGTTGGCACCAGTTTTCGGGGCGCGGAGCAAGCCTTTGAGTATGCCC
>NZ_JBIBVE010000084.1:0-3104 GCF_043080095.1 Streptomyces sp. NPDC015127 | reverse complement strand
GCAATCCCCGCAACTACCTGGCCTTCCTCGGCCTCGCCGCCGCCCTGTGCTGCTACAAGCGACTCGTCCGCCTCACCACGTAGGACACTGTCTAATTGGGATACGCGACTCGATCGCTGTGTAGGACAACGTCGGCGAGGTCGTCTGCGGGACTGCAGTTGGACGACGAGCTGGCGGAAGTGACCGTGCCCGAGATCTGGGCCGGCGTGGACATCGGCAAGGAACACCATCACTGCGTGGTGATCGATGCGCAGGGCGAACGCCTACTGTCCGCGGCGGGTACTGAACGATGAGTCCGCGCTGCTGGAGCTGATCGGTGACGTACTCGCGCCCTCCGAGGGTGCGCTGTGGGCAGTGGATATCAACCACGGCGGAGCCGCCTTGCTCATCGGTCTGTTGCTCGGCCACGACCAGCCGATGGTCTACTTGACCGGGCTCGCCGTTCACCAGGCGTCGGCCGCCTACCGCGGCCAGGGCAAGACTGATGCCAAGGACGCCTTCGTCATCGCCGACCAGGCCCGCATGCGCAAGGACCTCGGCGCGCTCCGGCCCGGCGATGAGATAGCTGTCGACCTCAAGATCTTGGTCCGACGCCGGACCGACCTCGTCAACGACCGCACCCGCCAGATCAACCGGCTCCGGGAACAACTCCTGGAAAACTGCCCGGCCTTGGAGCGAGCCCTCAGCCTGACGAACAAGGGCCCGATCCTGCTGCTGACCGGCTACCAGACGCCTGCCGCGATCCGCCGCAGTGGAGCCAAGCGCATCGAGACCTGGCTGAAGAACCGCAAGGTCAAAGGCGCCGCCCTGCTTGCGCAAGCCGCCGTCGAAGCGGCTCAGGCCCAGCACACCGCACTGCCCGGCGAGAAGCTGGCCGCCTCGATGGGTGCTCGCCTCGCGAAGGGGGTGATGGCCCTGGAAGAGGAGATCGCCGAGCTCGACGTCCTCATCGAGGCCCGGTTTCACGAGCACCCGCATGCCGAGGTGATCCAGAGCCTGCCCGGCATGGGTGCCATGCTCGGAGCCACCTTCATCGCCGCCACCGGCGGCGACATGGAGGTCTTCGGCACAGCCGACCGACTCGCCGCCTTCGCCGGCCTGGCTCCGGTTCTACGCGATTCCGGACTTGTCAGCGGAAACATGCGCCGCCCCCGCCGCTACCACCGCGGCCTCCTGAGAGCCTTCTACCTCTCCTCCATGGCCAGCCTGCGGTCGTGTCCCGCGTCACGGGCGTACTACGAACGACAAGCGCGCCGAGGGGAAGGGGCACAAGCAGGCCGTGCTGTCACTCGCACGTCGCAGAGCCAACGTTCTGTGGGCGATGATCCGCGACGAAGCGTGCTATCAAACTGCACCACCAGTCACGGTGGCTGCTTGACATTCTCATTGGGAAGTCGTTTATGGTCCGGCGTCGAACGCGGCTCAAACTTGATCCGGGTTTTCGCAGTTCGGCGGACGTGTAAGCGGCCTCCGTCTGATCCTGTGCTCCGTCACAGGTGGATCAGCGCGAAGGCCGTGGTCGTGAGTTTGGTGCATCGAGGTGTCCTGCGGGATGCGTTCGCGGAAGTGTCACACTTCCGGTACGCGTGTCTGACCGCGGGGGGCGACGCGTTGTTCGAGTTGTGCGATGCGCTGCTGTGCACGGACGGGCCGGTGCGGACGCTGGCTGATCTCGCGTCGCGCCGGAACACCGCCGTGGGCACGGGGCTCTGTACGGCGGGCTCAACCAGGGCGGATCGACGTCGCCCGGCTACGTCGGGCCCTGGCCAGGGGGTGCCGTTGCCGAGGGCGGCGGACGGTCGGCTCGTGCTGGCGGTGGATGTCTCGCCGTGGCTGCGGCCGGACAGCAACACATGTGCTGACCGGGCCTTTTGCCACACGTTCGGCCGGGGTGAGGGCAAGCATCAGATGGTGCCCGGCTGGCCCTACTCAGTTGTGGCCGCGCTGGAGAGTGGCCGCACGTCCTGGACAGCGGTGCTGGACGCGGTCCGCCTGGAGCCCGGCGCCGACGTCGCTGCGGTGACCACGGTGCAGATCGGCGAGGTCATCGAGCGGCTCGTCGCCGCCGGTCAGTGGCGACCGGGTGATCCGGAGGTCCTGGGTCCCAACTCTCTCGCCCGAAGTCCTGCTCTCATCACCGCAGATGTAACCTTGGGGCCCTAGGCGGTGTCTTTCAGGTCATCTGATTGTTGGGCTGCTGTGAGGGATCGGGAGATGTGTGACGCGGTGTGGGCGGTGGTCGAGCCGTTGCTGCCGCCTGCGGGTCGTGTCCGAGGCAGGTGGTGCGATCACCGCCGGGTTCTCGAGGGCATCGTGTTCACGTTCCGGACCGGTGTGTCCTGGAGGGATCTGCCCGAGCGGTTCGGGCTCTGGCAGACGGTGCACGGGCGCTGCGCCCGCTGGGTGGCCGACGGCACCTTCGGCCAGCTCGGCCGGAGCCCAGAGCCGGGCGGAGGTGGACTGGCTGGTCGCGCTGGACTCCACCATCGTGCGGGCCCATCAGCACACCGCGGCCAAAGGAGGCTTGAGGAACGAGGACTCGGGCGCTCCCGCGGCGGGCTGACCAGCAAGATCCACCTGGCCTTGCGACGGGCGGGGGCGACCGCTGTCTGTCACGGTCACGCCAGGTACCTGCGACGACTGCACGCAGCCCGAGGCGGTCACCGACCGCATCCGCGTCACCCGGCCCGGCCCCCCCATCCGGCCCGATCAAGTAGTGGCGGACAAGGGCCACTCCGCCCGCTCCTTCCACGCCTACCTGCCAGACGCGGAATCAAGGCGGCCATCCCCGGAACGCGTGGACCAACTCGCGGGCCGGCGCCGACGCCGTGAACGGCCATGCAGCTTCGGCCGTCTACCGCCGCCGCAACGACGTCGAACGCTCCTCCACCGCCTCAAGCAGCCGCGCGGCATCGCCACCCGTTACGAGAAACAGCCCGGCCGCCACCCCACCGCCATCACCCAGACCAGCACACTCATCCGGCTCGACCCATGACCGCCAAGACGCTACCTAGTCTTCTGAGTCAGGAATTCTGTTCAGATATGAGGCGAGGCGTTCGAGGATCTCGTCGGCGGTTTTCGTCCAGACATAGGGCTTCGGGTCG
>NZ_JBIBVE010000083.1:0-3151 GCF_043080095.1 Streptomyces sp. NPDC015127 | reverse complement strand
TTGCCCTCGGGTGTCCATTCCAGGCGGGTGACCGCGCCGAGCGGGTCGGTGAGGGTGACCGGTCGCCCGAAGGCGTCCCGGTCGATCCGGGTGGTTGCTCCGAGGGGGTTGGTGACCTCGACGGGCAGCCCGACCGCGTTGCAGCGGATGCGGGTGGTGTGGCCGAGTGCGTCGGTGACGGCGGTGACGTGTCCGGCGTCGTTGTACGTGTAGCGGGTGACGGTCCCGGACGGGCTGGTCACGCTGGTGCGGTTGCCGCGTTCGTCGTACTCCTGCCGGACCGTGGTCCGGTCCGGGTTGATGACGCGGATCGGGAGCCCGAGTTCGTTGTACTCGGCGGTGGCTTCGCGGCCGTCGGGGCGCACCACGGTGGTCAGGTGACCGGATTCGTCGTACGCGAACCGGGCGGTGCGGCCGAGCGGGTCGGTCTGGTTGAGGAGCCGGTTGTAGCGGTCGCGTTCGTAGCGGGTGACCGCGCCGAGCGGGTCAGTCACCTCAACGACCTGGTGCGCGTCGTTGACGATGTACCGCCGAACGGCGCCGCCGCTGGTGGTCGCGGTGGTGACGCGCAGGCCCGTCTCGGGGTCCGGGTCGCTGTAGTCGAGGCGCAGGGCCATGTGGCCGGCCGAGCCGCCTTCGGCGATGCAGCGGTCCTGGTCGTCGTACTCGTACGTGTACGCGCTGCCGTTGGTGTCGGTCCATGAGGTGACGCGGCCGCGGTCGTCGTAGCTGAACCGCAACGGCAGGCCGGAGGAGTTGGTGACCGAGGTGAGGTGGCCGTCGGTGTAGCCGTAGCGCAGGATCTCCTGGTCCGAGCCGTCCGGTGCCGCGCCTGCCAGGTGCAGGCCGGTGATCCGGCCCTCGCTGGTGGTGAGTTTCAGGTGGTAGCCGCCGTGGTGGACGATCGACGTCGGCGCATCGGACTCGTCGTATTCGAAGGTGATCCAGTTGCCGTTGCGGTCGTCGATCTGGGCGAGGTGGGCCACGTCCTCGTGGCGTGTGGTGAAGTGCCACACGCGGCCGGCATTCGGGTCGCTGATCGTGTAGTCGCCGTCGACGTCACGGTCGAGCGGCCAGCGCGGGCCGTGGCTCGGCATGACCGGGGCGCCGGGGGCGGGGTGCGGGTAGGACAGCAGCAGGCCGTCCTCACAGACGAAGATGACGCCCTCGGGGTGGATCTCCAGCCGCTGGTCGGCGGTGGACGACCAGGATGGTCCGAACCAGCGTCCGGCCCGGTAGTCGGACGCCACCCGGCGGTGGAAGGCGAGCGGCAATGCGCCGGGCAGGGCGATGTCGGTCTGCGGCAGATACATCACACCCGTGGCGAGGTCGATCGGGTCCGTGTTGTCGCTTTCGACGGCGTCCTTGGGACGGGACGTCTGAGCCGGATCGTCCAGGGCCTTGCGCGCCCCTGACTCGGCGGCCTCCGTGACGGTGTGCTTGGCCGTGCTCCGCAGGCCCGCACCGGCCACACCCTTGGCGACTCCCAAGCCCTTGGTGCCGAAGATTTCGGGGACGAGGCGGCCGAGGAACTCCGACGGGTCACCCTTGGCGGCGTCCCAGGCGTTCTTCAGGGCCCGATCCGGATTCGCCACTGTCGACGCGAGGCCGGCGAGCGTCATGTTGACGCCCTTGTAGTACTCGGCGGGGTGGGTCAGGTTGTAGATGTCGATCGGGTTGACCGACCGGACGAAGTTGACGATGCCCGCGGTGCCCTTGATGATTCCGCCGCCGAAGTGGGCCAGCTCGATGCTCTGGCCCAGGCTGTAGTCCATGAGCTCGGTCTGGAGCTTGTCCAGCCCGGTCTTGTCCTTCGGCGCGTGCGCCAGAGCGGCCTTGACCGCGCCCTTCGCGGCCTCGGCCGCCTGATTCCGCGCCGCGCGGGCGTCGTCCAGGACTTCCTGGGCCCGTTTGCGTTTGGCCGTGCTCGGGTCCTTGAACTCACCGGGATGCGGAAGCGGACTGTCCCCGTTGCGGGCCGCGTTGTAGGCATCGGCCTTCTTGTTGAACGCGGTCCGGGCCGTCTCGTAGTCCTTCTCCGCCTCCTTGTGGAGAGCGATCGCCTCACGCGCCTTGCCCTGCGCCGTGACGATCGCCTTCGAGTACGTCTCCAGCGCTTTGGCCGCGTCCTCGAACGCGTCGGCCGCGTGCAGCCAGTCGGTGGGCAGCGTCTGGAACTTCTCCCGGAAGGCGGTGGCGGCCTCGCCCTTCCAGTGACTGGAGTCGAGCTTCTTCATCCCCCCGCCGACCAGGTCGAACGCCGTCTGGAAGTCCCGCAGGTTCTTCACCGTCGCGGCGATCTTCTCCGGCTTGCCGTGGATCAGCTCATTCGCCTCTTCGGTCTGCCCGAGCTGCTTCTCCCCGACCTCCGCACCCAGCGAGGAGGCGGTCTCGTCCCCCCAGTCCTCGACGGCCTCGGCGACCGCGTCGTGACCGTAGTGCCGAAGACCCTGACCGGCCTTGTCGGTCACATAGTCGACGCCCTCGCCGGCGATCTCCTTGCCCTTGTCGATCGCCCGGTCGGCACCGTCGACGAGCTTGTCGCCCCACTCCCGCCAGTCCACCATCAGCGACTCTCCCCCCACCGCGGCTGCTCGGCCTGATCGACCGTCACCTGGTCCGGATCCAGGTCCTCCTTCAACTCCTCGTCCATACGGTCACGCGCCACCGGGTCGATCAGCCCGGACCGCTCCATCGAGTCCATCTGCGCGTCCATCACGTCATACGTGGTGTTCTGCCACGTCTGCTTGACCTCGCCGTGCGCCTCGACCATCGACTCGTAGCTGTAGTCCGCGTTGTCCCACGCATGCTGGTCACGAATCGTGTCCCAGCGCATCTGCTTGACCTCGTCCTCCGACAGATGAGGATTGCCGTTCAGCGAGTTCACACCGATCTTGACCGCGTCCTTGACGTACTGCTCCTGCTCCGCGAACGAACCCGCCGACAGGCCCACCCCCTGCGCGAAGGCGTTGCCCTTCAGCGTCAGCGTGCGCACCCCCCACTCCCACCGGCTGCAGAACGTCTCGAACTCCGCCGCCAGACCCCCATGACCCAGCTCCAGCCCCGACAACGCCAGATCCGCAAACCCACGCCCCACCGACGCCTCGCCGATCATCCCGAGCTCCTTCAGCTCGGCATGCGCCAGATTGAT
>NZ_JBIBVE010000082.1:0-3442 GCF_043080095.1 Streptomyces sp. NPDC015127 | reverse complement strand
AGCCCGCTGGGCGTGAGTCAACGACAACGGCGGAATCTTCGGACCCGGACGACTCATACCCAACCAACGACGGATCTCCGACTCAGGTCACTAGGTGTATTGGCTCGCAGCGTTGTTGACGCGGGTGATGGGCGGGCGTCCGCCCAGTGCGGTGTGGCAGCGGTGGTGGTGTTGCGGTCACCGGCTGCGCGGCCGACGGTTCGCCATCCGCCGCCGTCGGGGATGTTGCCGAGCTTCTTGATGTCGACATGGACCAGTTCTCCGGGCCTGGCCCGTTCGTAGCGGCGAATCGGCTCGCCGGTGGGCCGGTCCAGCCAGGCCAGCCGGTTCAGGCCGTGCCGGAGAAGGATCCGGTGCACCGTCGACGGCGACATGCCCAGGATCGGGCCGATCCTGGCCGGGCCGAGTTTGCGGTCGGTCCGCAGGCGACAGACACGTGCCTCGACGGCGGCGGACGTCCGGTGCGGGGTGGTACGGGGCCGGCTGGAACGGTCGTGCAAGCCCACGTCGCCCTCGGATTGCCAGCGGCGGACCCACTTGTGGGCGGTGGGACGGGATATCCCCATCTCCGCGGCCACATGCGCCACAGGACGGCCTGAAAGGACACGTTCGACCAGGATCCGTCTGCCGTGAACGGTCAGCCGGGCATTACGGTGGGACACGAAGACCTCCGTGCGGTGAAGCCTAGACACCTCCACCACACCGGAGGTCTTCGCCATGATCAAGACCAGCCAGCGTTAACAACGCTCATGATCAATACAGGTGTCCCGCATGCGGTACATATAACGAAATGAGTGCACTATGTGCGTAAATAGTGGCGATCGCTGGCTTCCAGACGTAACCATGGCCAAACCTTTACAAGGAATGGAGCCTTCCATGTACCGTACGACCCGGGTCCGCCCGCTGGCCCCTGGCCCTGAACGCGATCGCCTGGCGGCCGAGCTTAGGGCGCGATACGAAAGCGGTGCCTCGATCCGCACACTCGCCAAGGAGACCGGCCGCTCCTACGGCAATGTGCACCAGCTTCTGTTAGACGCGCATGTTACCTTCCGTGCGAGTGGCGGAGCACAGCGCATTGTCAGTTGATGACCCAACCGACGCAGCGCAGTTGCCACTCTGCAACGAGCTTCGGGGCTTGCCCAAGTATGCGCAGAGTGGCACAAAGCGTCAGTGCCCTATGCCGTGCCCCAACAGCCATTTCCGCAGGTGGGGGACGTCGTACGCTTTGTCGGCGTGCAGGCGTTGAGGCTTGGAATCGGTCGCGTGGGATTCGTGTCCCATGTGGAAATGGGACACCATTGGCTTCAGCGCCTGACTGTTGTGGGTGTTGGCCGCGGAGAGTCCGACGCGTAGGGGCAGTCCGTCCGCATCGGACAGGACATGCATCGCGGAACTGGGCTTACCCCGGTCCACGGGACTCGGGCCTGCCAGTTCGCCCCCCTTTTAGCGCGGACATGGGCCGAGTCGAGGACCGCCCGGGAAAGGTCGACGAGGCCCTGCTCGTCCAGGAGTTGGAGAACCTTCTGGTGCAGCCGGCCCCAGACCCCCGCCCGGGACCAGATGACGAACCGGCGATGCACAGTCGACTTCGATGCCCCGAAGCACGGCGGCAACGCCCGCTAGGCACAGCCGCTGACCAGTACATAGATGATCGCTGCGAAGACCGCCTCATCATCGATGTTGGCGACCCCGCCGCCCTGCGGCCGCACGCGTGCCGGAGGCAACAAGGGCCTGGCGATCTCCCACAGCCCATCCGGAACAATCCAACCCCACCGCCCACTCCCCATGCCCAGCACAACTCCCAACCCACCATGTAGGACACGGTCTTAGACCGTGTCCTATGTGGTGAGGCGGACGAGTCGCTTGTAGCAGCAGATGGCGGCAGCGAGGCCGAGAAAGGCCAGGTAGTTGCGGGGGTGGCGTTCGTAGCGGTGGTTGAGTCGGCGGTAGCCGGTCAGCCAGGACATCGTCCTCTCGATGACCCACCTGCGGCGGCCGAGCCGTTCGCTGGAGTCGATGCCTTTGCGGGCGATGCGGACACCGATGCGCTTACCGCGTAACCATCTTCGCAGGTGAGGGATGTCGTAGGCCTTGTCGGCGTGCGGCGTTGGGGTTTGAAGTGGTGTCCGCGGTGGGGGTCATGTCTCGTTTGGTGACCGGCCACCACGGGCTTCAGTGCGAGGCTGTCGTGGACGTTGGCCGCGGAGACGCCAACGACGAGGGGCAGTCCGTTCGCGTCCGACAGGACGTGCATCGTGGAACCCGGTTTGCCCCGGTCCACGAGGCTCGGACCTGTGTGTTCGCCCCCTTTTTCGCCCTGACCTGGGCGGAGTCGAGGACGACGCGGGAGACATCGACCAGGCCGGCGTCGTCGAGCCGGTGCAGGACCGCTTCGTGGAGGCGGCCCCAGACGCCGGCCCTGGACCAGATGAGGAACCGGCGATGCGCGGTCGACTTCGATATCCCGAAGCACGGCGGCAAGGCCCGCCAGGCGCAGCCGCTGACCAGGACATAGATGATCGCGGCGAACAGCGTCTCATCAGGCGTGTCCTGCGTGCCGCCACCCTGCGGCCGCACCTTCGACGGCGGGATCAGCGGCTTCGCAATCTCCCACAGTCCATCCGGAACAATCCAACTCCACGTACCCCGCCCCATGCCGAGCCCAACGAGCCAGCACCACATAGGACACGGTCTTACGACCTAGTGCGTGGTTGGCGGTGACGGCGGCTGGGCTGGGTCGTTGGGCTGTGTGTGGTGGGGGTCGAGGCACGCAGTCTGATCATGTCGGAGCGTCGGACCACGGGACTTTCGGCGACCGTGATCGCAGATCTGGTAGCCGAGTTGGGGCCGGTGTGGCAGGCCAGAAGAGATGCCGAGCTGGCTGACCGTCCGCGCCGTCGAGCCGTGGGTGCGGGGGCGAAGTATAAGCTGGTGTTCGTCGACCGGCTGCTGGCCACCCTTGTTCATCTTCGGCGCGGTGTCACCCACGACGTCCTTGCCTGTTGGTTCGGTGTCGATCGGTCCACGATCACGCGTGCGATCGGGGAGATCGGGCCCTGCTCGCCGACCGCGGCTGGCGCATCGAGGGCGGACTGCGGCTGCGCACGCTCGCTGATGTCATCGTTCATCTCGGCGCCACCGGTCAGACCGCGTTGATGGACGCCACCGAGATCCGGGTCCGCAGACCCACGGCACACCGCGGCGGACGCGGTCGCTTCATCTCCGGCAAGAGCCACATCAACGCGATGAGTGCCCTCGTCTTCACCGACGAACGCGGACAACTGCTGTTCTGTGGCGAGGTACGAGCCGGGTCGGTTGCCGACATCACCCATGAGCTGATCCGGATTTTGTAGCGGCCCTGAAGCCAGGCAGGATCGCCTCGGCAGATGGGAGAACACAGGTCCGATGCCTGTGCCACGGGAGTACCCCGACGGGCTGCGCG
>NZ_JBIBVE010000081.1:0-3465 GCF_043080095.1 Streptomyces sp. NPDC015127 | reverse complement strand
CGAGACGCTGATCGACGAGGCGATGAAGATCGCCGAGCAGATGGAGAAGGACGGCGTCGCCTCCGGCGAGCCCCAGATCTCCATCGCCGGCTGACTGCACACAAGCACTGTTGACAGATCGTGAGAACTCCTATGACCGAAAAGCTCTCGACCATATCCCGTCCACCTGAGCTTTCCGTGCCGGCTCTCCTGGAACGTTCCCGCGAGCTGTGCATGCCCTCTCTGCGAGAAGCCGTGGGCCAGTTGGCCTCTCCCATGGACGCTGTGGCCGCCTACCACTTCGGCTGGACCGACCGCCAGGGGAAGCCCAGCGCTGGAGACGGCGGCAAAATGCTGCGGCCTGCACTAGCGCTCATATCCGCCCAGGCAGCAGGCGCACCAGCAGGCGGAGTGAGGGGCGGCGTTGCGGTGGAGCTAGTACACAACTTCTCGCTTCTGCACGACGACTTCATGGACGGCGACGAAACGCGGCGGTACCGGGCCACCGCCTGGACAGTGTTCAGCCCGACGCTGGCTATTCTGACCGGCGACGCCCTCCTCGCGCTCGCCTCCGATGTCCTGCTGAGCAATCGGTCTGACGGAGTGTCGCCCTCCGACCGCGCCCGGGCAGTACAGCGCCTCACCACAGCCAGCCGCAGGCTGATCGACGGCCAGGCTCGTGACCTGTCCTTCGAGCACCACAGCCAGATCAGTGTCCAGCAATGCCTGGAGATGGAAGCAGACAAGACCGCTGCCCTGCTGGCCTGTGCCTGTGCCATCGGTGCGGTGCTTGCCGGCGCTGATGATGTCACCGCGGACGCCCTGGGACGCTTTGGCCATCACATGGGGCTGGCTTTCCAGGCCGTGGACGACCTGCTGGGCATCTGGGGCGCCCCAGAGTCAACCGGCAAGCCTCACTGGGGGGATTTGCGTCGGCGTAAGAAGTCGCTGCCGGTCTGTGCCGCTCTCGCCGATGGGGGCAAGGCTTCCCGCCAGCTCGCCGGCCTCATCGCTGCACCCGGCGGTCATGGTGACCAGGACGATCAGCAGCTCGCCAAGCGTGCCTTCCTCATCGAGGCAGCCGGCGGCCGTACCTGGACGCAGCATGAAGCACGCCGCCAGCACGAGGAAGCCTTGGCCGCGCTGAATGAGGTGTCGATGCCTGAAGGCGTGCGGGAGTCATTCACGGCGCTGGCTGAGTTCGTCATCAAGCGCACGAGGTGACCAGCAATGACCACGACCGGCTTTCCCACGTCCGAAAGCGCCGGACCAGCACTCGACGACCACGTCGGGCAGGACAGCCCCTGTGTACGGCCGAGCCTGCTGGCACAGATCCGTCACCCCCGTGACCTTAGCTGTCTGACTTCAGATGAACTCAGGGATCTGACCAGCGAGATACGCTCTTTCCTGGTCCGAGAGGTCTCCAAGACCGGTGGCCACCTCGGCCCCAACCTCGGGGTCGTCGAGCTGACCATCGCCCTGCACCGCGTCTTCGACTCCCCGCGCGACCGCATCCTCTTCGACACCGGCCACCAGTCATACGTTCACAAGCTGCTCACCGGTCGGCAGGACTTCTCGAAGCTGAAGATGAAGGGCGGCCTCTCCGGCTACCCCTCCCGCGCCGAGTCCCACCACGATGTGATCGAGAACAGCCACGCCTCGACGGTGCTTGGCTACGCCGACGGCCTGGCCAAAGCTAACAAGGTCCAGGGCGATCCGAACCGCCCTGTTGTGGCCGTCATCGGCGACGGTGCACTCACCGGTGGCATGGCCTGGGAGGCGCTGAACAACATCGCCACCGCCAGGGACCTGCCGCTCGTCATTGTGATTAACGACAACGAGCGCTCTTACTCTCCTACCATCGGCGGCCTCGCGAACCACCTCACGGCCTTGCGTACCCAGGGCCACAAACGTCTCCCCCGCGTCAGGGATGCCAGCCAGCCCGTCTCCGCTCCCCTGCACGATGCTGGCGAAGAACTCCTGAAGCCTGTCCCGCCCCAGAACATGTTCGAGAGCCTGGGCCTGGAGTACATCGGCCCCGTCGACGGCCATGACGTGGCGGCGCTGGAGTCCGCCCTTGCCACGGCCCGCAGTTTCGGGTGCCCGGTCGTCGTGCACTGTCTTACTGAGAAGGGCCGTGGCTACCCTGCCGCTGAGCGTTGTGACAAGGACCGCTTCCACGCCGTCGGCGTCATCAACGCCGAGACTGGTCTGCCGATCGCCTCCTCCGGCGCGGACTGGACCTCCGTCTTCGGCGAGGAGATGGTCAAGCTAGGCAGGGAGCGCGAGGACATCGTCGCGATCACGGCGGCCATGCTGCACCCGGTCGGCCTTGCGCCGTTCGCTAAATCCTTCCCGGACCGCATCTTTGATGTCGGGATCGCCGAGCAGCATGGTGCGGTCTCCGCCGCGGGACTGTCGACCGGCGGCCTGCATCCGGTCTTCGCCGTCTATGCGACGTTCCTCAACCGCGCCTTCGACCAGGTGCTGATGGACGTGGCCCTGCACAAGTGCGGCGTGACCTTCGTCCTGGACCGGGCAGGGGTCACCGGCAGCGACGGCGCCTCCCACAACGGCATGTGGGACATGTCGATCCTCCAGGTCGTCCCCGGCCTCAGGCTCGCCGCCCCGCGCGACGCCGACCAGGTCCGCGCCCAGCTGCGCGAGGCCGTCGACGTCGACGACGCCCCGACTGTGGTCCGCTTCTCCAAGGGGGCCGTCGGACCGGCCGTACCGGCCCTCGGCCGCATAGGCGGCATAGACGTGCTCCGCGAACCGGGCACAAACCGTCCCGACGTCCTGCTCGTCTCGGTCGGCGCGCTAGCCCCGATGTGCCTGGAGATCGCTGGCCTACTCGAGAGGCAGGGTATCACCACCACCGTCGTCGACCCCCGGTGGGTCAAGCCGGTCGACGAGGCCCTCGCACCGCTCGCCGAGCAGCACCGGGTCATCGTCACCGTCGAGGACAACAGCCGCGTCGGCGGTGTCGGCTCGGCCGTCGCACAAACCCTGCGCGACGCGGGAGTGGACGTACCGCTCCGCGACTTCGGCATCCCGCCCCGCTTCCTCGACCACGCCTCCCGCAACGAGGTCATGACCGAGATCGGCCTGACCGCCCCGGACATCGCCCGCCAGGTCACCGACCTGGTCCCGCACCTGGACAGTCGCAGGCTGCCTCAGCAAAGGCCCATACGCCACCTCACGACCACAACCTCCAGTCCGCTGCCGGCCGACGGCAGCTGAAGCCAGGAGTGCCATGCACGCCGATTCTCACCCTTTCCCCTCGGCCGACCCACGACCGCGCCTCTCCGGCCATGAAGCACGGATCCCCGGCGCCAGGACAGGTGATCCCGTCACAGAGCCGATATTCCGCAAGCCGGTCCGCTCTCTCGACCGGGTGATCATCCGTTTCGCGGGTGACTCCGGTGACGGCATGCAGCTGACGGGTGACAGGTTCACCTCGGAGACGGCGTCGTTCGGCAACGA
>NZ_JBIBVE010000080.1:0-3633 GCF_043080095.1 Streptomyces sp. NPDC015127 | reverse complement strand
ACTGATTCATCACAGCGACCGCGGCTCACAATATGTGTCGATTCGCTACGGCAAGCGTCTGATCGAGGCCGGCGCGACCGCGTCGGTCGGCTCTGTCCCGGACAGCTACGACAACGCCATGGCCGAGGCCCTCAACGGCTCCTTCAAGGCGGAACTGGGATCGAGCTTCAAGGGCCCTGGCGCGACGCTGACCAGGCCGAATGTGCCGTCGTCCAGTGCGTCGGCTAGTACAACACCGAGCGCCTGCACTCAGCCCTCGACTACCTCCCGCCCGAGGAATTCGAGGCTCAGCACTACCGATCCCAGGGAGCCCCGAACGCCGCCTGAAAACACGCAAACCGGCCTTTACGGAAGTCGCGACAGCTCAAAGATCCCGTCCGTTCCAGGGCTGGTCGGCCGACCGCGACGGCGGCCCGGCACTCTCCTCGCCGACCGTGGGTACGACCACGACAAGTACCGCCGACTCGTCCGGGCACAAGGCATCAAGCCGGTGATCGCCCGTCGTGGTGCCCCGCACGGGTCCGGGCTCGGCGTCCACCGGTGGGTCGTCGAGCGGACCATCGCCTGGCTCCACGACTTCCGCCGACTACGCATCCGCTGGGAACGACGAGACGACATACACGAAGCCTTCCTCGGCCTCGCCACCTGCCTCATCACCCACCGGCACGTCCAACGCCTTTGTTAGGACCCCTTGGCGTGGTCACCCACCTGAAGCCTCTGCTTGGCAAAGCAGTTAGCGAGGTGCAGGTGGGTTCGTACCACAAAGCCCCTCAACCACCGACAGTCGAGGGGCTTTGCGTGTCAGCGTTGGGCCCCTGGCCCGGTGTCTCTGCGGACGGGACAAGCCAGCAGCCACGGGGTTGTACGTGCCGGCCGGACAGCACGACCACCCCTGAGTGCGCGTGCCGTCATCCCTCGCCCCCAAGGCAGGCCAGGTAGTTGCCCGGGTGCCGCAGCGACCGCGGGAACTTCACCCGCGAGAGCGTCGACCTCTCCCTCGTCGCCGAAGAGGCCGCCGAAACCCTGCTCCCCCTCGCCGAACAGCGCCGGATCACGCTCGACGTCACCGGCGGAGCGACACGGACCAGCGGCTCCGCGGAGCTCCTGCTGCGGATGGTGACGAACCTCGTCCAGAACGCCATCGTCCACAACCTCCCCACCGGCGGCACCGTGACGGTCCACACCGAAGCGCAGGGCGACGCGAGCGTGGTGCGGGTCGAGAACACGGGTCATCCGCTCCCACCGGAACTGGTGCCGACCCTCGCCGAACCCTTCCAGCGCGGAACGGAACGCGTACGCACCGACGAGCACGCCGGCGTCGGTCTCGGCCTTGCCATCGTGGACAGCATCGTCCGCGCCCACGACGGGACCCTCGACCTCGTCCCCCGCCCCACCGGCGGCCTCCTCGTCACGGTTCGCCTTCCCGGCATGCCGTAGGCATCGTCCCCGAGCGGGGCCACTGGATCGTGGACGGGAAGTTCGGTGCAGGCCAGGGCGACCCGCGGCAGCGATGGGGCAGCGGCGCTTCGAGAGGCTCTTGCGGCCGCTCCGCAGCTACGGAAAGCCTGAACGATCTCGTGCACGGTGGCGGTCGGGCATCGCGCCGAGCACGCCCTGTCCCAACTGAAGAGCCAGAAGATCCTGTGGGACTGCCGGGCCAAAGACAACGGCGTCCACCAGGCCATGACCGGAATCGCCCGACTTCACAACGTCGCCCTCACGGGACAACTCCAGCCCCAACAGGGACAACCTTTAGGCAACAGACCACGTCAGGCAGCTAACCTGGATGCCCCGGGCACGCCGCGGTTGCCTCATAGCGCGCACCGCTCCAAAGGCAAGGAGTTCGACGGCGGTCATCGTCAAGGGTCCCGCCGCTCGCGGATGTGGGCATAGCCTTGCCAGATCTGCCATTGCTTTGACCTTCGGGGAAGGAGAGCATATCTGGTCCATCCTTGCCGATCCGGGGAGACCTAGGCAGTCGCACCTGTCGCGCCATCGGCCCCGGTGCTGGCTGAAACGCCGGAACGGCGCCCCAGGACGGCCGCAGGCGGGCCGTAGAATCGGACACTATGCACCCGTACTTAGCTGTGACGCCGAACCCTAAGATCGCTGCGATGCAAGGGGAATTTCTGCACCCCGGGGTAACTCTTGTTGCGTCAGTGGAAGATGAAACAGCGCCTGCCTTAGTCAAGGTACAGGTGCCCACGGGAATCCGCATCACTGAGGATTTTCTCCACATAAACCGCGCTGGCTCTTCCCTTACGTTCCAAGGACTCCGTTCCCCCGACCTGCAGACGCTCACCTGTCGCAATGTCTCGGGAGTTTTCCCTGCCCGTCTCAATTCGGTTGCAGTATTTACCCAGATAGAAATCCTGCGTGACGCCCCTGCCGGGGAGTATTTTGCCCGCTACATCTTTGGTCATCCTGAGACTGTATCGGGACTTGCTGAATTTTCGGTCTCTTACAACCCATGGGCTCATCGCAGGTGGCCGGGCAGCGAATAGAGACGCCGCCAGGGACGTGTCTGCCGCCGACCCCCGGCTTGCGTCGTCTGCACGACAGGGCCGTTCCTGGCCGGGGAGCTGGGGCGCATCTTCGGCAGCGGATCGGCGCTGCAGTGTGGACGTAGGCGGACCGAAAGGGATAATTCCCCTGTGGGTATTAAGCGTTCGCTGCCTGATACGCGGCCTTGATTTCCGCGGGAACGCGGCCCCGGTCGTTCACGGTATAGCCGTTCTCCTTGGCCCAGGCACGGATAGCAGCTGTGTTTTCACCTCCATTTGCACTGCGGGGGACGCCTCCCCGGCGTGCCCCGTTTGGCTTACTGCCGATCCGCCGCCCGGCCTTAGTGAAGGGCTCCAGGGCGGCTCGCAGCTCGTCGGCGTGCCTGTCGCTCAGGTCGATCTCATAGATCTTACCGTCCAGTGCGAAGGACACCGTCTTCTCTGCTTTTCCCCCGTCGATGTCGTCGACAAGGAACACTCTAACCTTCTGAGCCATCACTGATCCCTTTCTCGTCCTGTGAAATGATGATGATGCCATACAGGGAGAGCATCTGACCAGCCTCCCAGTGCTACTTACTCGTCCCCGGCATTCTGTCGACGGACGGGCCGGTCACCGCTACCGTCTCCGAGTGTGTTTGCGAATGCCTTCTGTGGCTCCTGTCAACGTTCCCGGCTCTTCAGCTCTGGACTGCAGATTATCCTGCAGAGGTTTACCATGGCTTTGACCTGGGCATCGAGAGTTCTGATGGAGTGTCCAAATCCAGAGTCGCCTGTGGGTTCCCCATGCTGCCTGCCTCAGCGGAAATTTGGCCCTGTTTCTCGGTATTGCAGCACGGGGATAGCTGTTGCCCGGAGCGCTCTCGGGGGTATGGCCGTGGAAGGTCCTCTGCCAGCGCACACTGAGCCAGCGGCAGCCGGTCGGCCATCGCTACGAACGACACCCGGGCAACTACCTGGCCTTTCTCGGGCTCGCCGCCGCCATCTGCTGCTACAAACGCTTCCGCAACCTCACCACGTAGGCACCGTCTAAGACTGTGTCCTATGTGGTGAGGCGGACGTTGGGCTTGTCATGGGGCGGGGTACGTGGAGTTGGATCGTTCCGGACGGGCTGTGGGAGATCACGAAGCCG
>NZ_JBIBVE010000079.1:0-3647 GCF_043080095.1 Streptomyces sp. NPDC015127 | reverse complement strand
AAGGAACGGACGCTTCCTTTGTACTCACCCTTGCGGGCTTTCCTCCGGGCGCTTCCCTTCGGTCTTGCGTTTCCGACTCTATCAGATCTTTCCGATCCGATTTCCTCGGTGCTTTCCAGTTCTTCGCTTTCGCGCTTCCCTTTCCGGCGGCTCCGACTTTATCAGAAGCATTTCGGCCGAACCAAATCGGCTTGGTGATTCAGATAAAGCTTCGGAATGGCTTCTCGGGAACCGTGTCCCGGCGGAAGCGAGAGAGACTCTAGATGTTCACGCCCGAACCTGTCCAGTCCCGGCAACTGTCCGAATCTACCTCCCCACGGGTCCCATGTCAATGGTCCCGTGGGCGAAGAGGAGACTAGCAGGTCACGGGGCCTCTACGCACATCCGCCCCTCAGGCCGCGGAGGGCAGCTCCGCGCTCCGGTCCGCCTCGTCGACATCGCCCATGTCTCCGGCCCGGGCCGCTCGGCCGCCGAGGATGTACACGTACGCCAGAAACGCCAGCTCGGCGACGATGCCGATCGCGATCCTGGCCCAGGTCGGGAGGCCGGACGGGGTCACGAAGCCCTCGATCACGCCGGAGACGAAGAGGACCAGGGCCAGGCCGATGGCCATCCCGATGGCCGATCGTCCTCGTTGAGCGAGGGCGGTCCGTCGTGACTGGGGGCCGGGATCGATGACCGTCCAGCCGAGCCGGAGGCCGGTGCCGGCTGCCACGAAGACAGCCGTCAGTTCGAGCAGCCCGTGCGGAAGGATCAGGCCGAGGAACGTGTCGAGGCGGCCGGCGGACGACATCAGGCCGATGCCGACTCCCAGGTTGAGGACGTTGATGAACAGAATCCAGATCACCGGCAGGCACAGGAACGCGCCGAGCGCCAGGCACATGGCCGCGGCTTGGGCGTTGTTCGTCCAGACCTGGGCGGCGAACGAGGCCGCGGGGTGACTGGAGTAGTACGTCTCGTAGTCCCCGCCCGGCTTGGTCATCTGCCGGAGTTCCTCGGGGGCGGCGATCGCGGCCTGGACCTCGGGGTGGGCGCCGATCCACCAGCCGATCACGGCTGCGAGCAGTGTGGAGAGCACTGCTGTCGGTATCCACCAGTGACGGGAGCGGTAGACCGCTGCCGGGAAGCCCGCGGTCAGGAAGGTGGCGACGTCCCGCCACCCGGCACGCCGGGTGCCGGTCACCGTGGCGCGGGCCCGCGCCACGAGCTGGGTGAGCCGGCCCGTGAGCATGGGGTCGGGCGCGCTGGACTGGATGAGAGACAGGTGCGTGGCCGTGCGCTGGTACAGGGCCACGAGTTCGTCCGCCTCGGCTCCGGTGAGATGACCTCCCCTGTGCAGGAGGTAGTCGAGACGGTCCCACTCTGCGCGGTGGGCGGTGACAAAGACGTCGAGGTCCATGGTCGGCTGCTGCTCCAGGGCACTGGGTGCGTACGGTCCGTACTACTGCGGCGCGCTGCTGGTCAGCTTGGCAGACTGAGGAATCAAGGGGCAGGGAAGGTCGAGGAACGCGAGGGGTGGCAGCGATGAGCGGGCTTGTGACGGGGGACGCGGTCGTATTGGGGCTGCAGCCTGCGAGGTTGCCGAGCCGGGCGCTCGCGATCGCGATCGACCTGGTGGTGGTGTGGTCGGCGTACCTGTTGGTGTCGATCGGGCTGGCGGTGGCTACGGCATCTCTGGACGAAGCGGCGGTCATGGCGGTGTCGATCGCGACGTTTCTGCTGGTCCTCGTGGGTGCGCCCATCGCTGTGGAGACCCTCAGTCATGGGCGGTCGCTGGGAAAGCTGGCCTGCGGACTGCGGGTCGTGCGGGACGACGGCGGTCCCATCCGGTTCCGGCACGCGCTGGTGCGCGGGGCGATAGGGGTGGTGGAGATTCTGATGTCGTTCGGGGTCATCGCCTGTATCGCTTCGCTGGTCTCGGCGCGGGGGCGGCGCATCGGCGACGTCTTCGCCGGGACGCTGGTCGTACGGGAGCGGGTGCCGGCGGCCCGTGGTGCCTTGGTGGTTCCGCCGCCACCACCGTGGCTGGTCGGGCGGTTCTCCGGGCTCGATCTGTCGGCCGTGCCTGATGATCTGTGGCTGGCGATACGCCAGTACCTGACGCGCATGCGGCAGCTGGACGCCGCCGTCAGCTGGTCGATGGCGCAGCGGCTCGCGGGTGACCTGGCGGCGCGTACGGGAACGCCCGCTCCTGAAGGAGTGCCGCCTGCCGCCTATCTGGCTGCTGTGGTGAACGAGCGGCAGGCGCGTGACGCGCGGCGTGCCTTCGCCGCGGCGGCCAGGGCCGCCGAGGCCAACGGCCGTGCCGCTGTGGGCGCGGGGGCGGCCAGGCCGGTGGAGCTGTCGGGTGGATCGCCGGGCTTTGCGCCGGCTGCGGGTTCGCCGGATGCGGGAGCGGTCGCTCCCACGGGGCCTGGCGCCGGAGGGCGGGGAGCTGTCGGTGCCGGTCTTCCCTCCGGAAGGGGAGCGGGCTGGGCGAGTCCCGGCGCGGCAGCCGGGTCCGGTGCCGGCACCGGTGCTGCGGCGGCAGCCGCCGTGGTCCCGAGAGGTGGGTCGGGGCGGCCGGGGCGTTCGGAGCACGCCGACGTCGAGCCGCCGCCTTCGACCGGATTCGCGCCGCCCGCCTGACCTGCCGGGCGGGCTGGGCCGCCGCCGAAGGACGGGTGTTGGCCGTGCGGCCGGCGGACCGAGGTCCGGAGGCGGCGCGGGGCCGTCAGGGGAAGACCGACGGCGGACTTTCGAGGTCTTCCAATTCGACGCCGGGCGCTGCGAGGACCACGTCCCCGGCGATGTGAACGGTGTGCTGTTCGCCCGTGTCCAGGGCGCTGACCTGGTATTCGTCCACGGTCAGGGGGCCGTTGTCAGTGGTGTGCGCTTCACTCTTCATCAGGGCCCAGGACTGGTCGACGGTACGGGGGGCGAGGACCGGGTCCGTGAAGGCGACCAGGCGTACGCGGGTCGCGGGGGTGGCAGGGGTGAGACGCAGCAGGCGGGCGGTCGCGACGAGGAAGGCGGGGGAAGTGCCGGTGAAGGCGTGGGCGCGCACATTGCCTTCCGTGGCATGGGCACCGGAGGGGTCGGTCCGGACCCAGGTGACGCCGTCCAGGGCGGCGCCTCGGACCTGCCAGTTCGCTGCGTGGAGTTCGAGGCGGATGGGGCGGCCGAGATCGTCGATGGCCAGGTCGATCGTGCCGGCCTGATCGCCGGAGGGGGTGAGTGTGCGGGAGACGTAGCGCCAGCCGGAAGGGCCGGGGGCGCATTGGAAGTGCTCTTCACCGAGGGGGGTGTGATCGTGCGGATCGTGGAGCGAATAGCGGCCGCGGGGCATGGGGGCGTGGGTGTCCTTGTGCGGTGAGGCTCGGCGGCGTGGCGACACGCCCTGACCGGACCGTTCGAGGAGGGTACGGGGCAGGCCCCCGACACGGGGGTGCGGGGGCCTGCCTGGTACCGGCCACGTCCGCCGCCGATGTCTCGGCGGCGGTCCGGCGATCAGTTCAGTGACGCAGATCAGTGACCAGATCAGTGGCGATCGGAGGTGATCAGCATCGCGTAGTGATCAGTAGCGGTAGTGGTCCGACTTGTACGGGCCCTCGACCTTGACGCCGATGTACTCCGCCTGCTCCGGGCGCAGGGTGGTGAGCTTGACG
>NZ_JBIBVE010000078.1:0-3706 GCF_043080095.1 Streptomyces sp. NPDC015127 | reverse complement strand
CATGAGCCGACGGCTCACCCGCGAATCCACCCCGAACTGGCGCGACACATGAACCTCGGACCAAACACTTTCGCCAGGACAAAACGCTCTTTTAGGAAGCGCACGGCAGGTGCGGCGGGCCCAGAGATGCGGTGCATCAACGCTGCCCCTGCACGGAGTACATGAGGCATGAGGTGGCAAGGAAGCCTGGGTCGCTCATAACCCGTCGGGCGTCTTCCAGATCTTTCTGTGTAGCCCCGGCATCTGTCAGGCGGTCTGCGAGATGGATAGTGTTGTGGATCTGCAGAGCGGTACCAGGAGACGTTGCACGCCATTGCTCAACGTAGGGCTCGGCGTCGATGGCTGTGAGCCCTGCTTCGTCCATTGCGTGGGCTATCTTGCGTCCCCACGTGAGTTCGACACCTGCTTCCTCCAGAAGTCGCTGCTTTGCGGCGATGTACTTGGCGTAGGACTTGTGCGTCTGCCTGTCAGAGTTTGGAGCAAGCAGCAGCGGACCGTATGTGGTCTCGTCATAGTCCTCGATCTGCAGCCAGCCACCAGGTCGCAGCGCTTTAGCCAGGCGATTGAGGACGAGTCGTCGCTCAGGCAGGTGGAGCAGGACCAGGCGGGCATGGATGACGTCGAATTCCGCCTCGGGCAGTGGGTCCGTGACGATGTTATGGGCCATGACCTCCAGATTGGGAGCCTTCTTGATGTGCCGAGGTGCGATGTCGGTGGCTAGCACTGACCCAGACGGAGACACGCGTGTAGCCAGCCAGGTGGCGATGCTGCCGCTACCGGCTCCGACTTCCAGGCAGCGCATGCCAGGCTGAATGCTCAGGCGCTCCAGGCGCCGCGTGGTGAGACTGTCGTAAGCCCCGATGAGGTGGCTGTGCTGATCTTCGGCGTGTGCGTCGGCGTTGTCGTACACGTACCCGGGGGCGTTGGTAGCTGCGGCGGTGAAGGACATCAGAGGTGTCTCCGTTGGGGTGGGCGGATATGAGACCCGAGGTCTGTAGTCAGATCGGTTCGCTGGCGGAAGACTGGCCGAGGAGGCGGTCGTGGAGTGGAGTGTTCAGGTAGGGGCGGCGCATGCCGCACATCCCCGGGATGGCCGGGGGTGTGGGAGATGGAGGGAGAGGGGTGACCCGGCCTGGGCGAAGTAGTTTGGGATCAGCTTCATCGACAGCGGCCGCCCTGGCGTGCAGCGCGTCCAGAGCCACGGCCATGGTCCCTTGTGCCACAGTGGCTGCCCAATGCGTGCCCTGTGCATGTTGACGCCGTGCTGCCTCTGTGTAGAAGGCTCTGAGTTGGTGCCGGGCGGTGTCAGTGTCACCTTGTCTCCAGCTGTCTGCGAGCTGGTTGAAGCCGAGCACAGCGGCATCACGACGCTGCCGCACACTCATTTCCGTGCCTGCACAGGCGAGCGTGGCGTAGTCCTTGTCATCACCAGATGCGGCGAAGGGGAACACGGCATCGCCGAGTTCAGCGAGCCAATCGTTCTCCATCACCACCAGAACAGTCAGCGCATCGTCAGAGACAAGACGGTGAACCGTGCCCGGGGTGAAGACAAAAGCGTCACCCGGACCAAGGGAGTACCGGTGGTAGCCACTGCTATCGATGAACTCGGCCGTACCTTGGCCGGAAAGCCCCACATACATTTCGGTACAGATGAGGTGCATATGCGGGGTGCCGCCCCTGAGCCCGTCAGGCCCTGCAGACTCATAGACATTGACCCGGGACATCCCGATGCCGGCAGGAAGCTGTGGCGCGCTCATGAAGCCTCCACGAGGCCCAGGGCACTGCTGAGCCAGCTCTCAAGGAACCGAAGACAGCGCAGGGACCTGTCCACGGGATACGGGTCCGGCAGATCGGCAGTGAAGTGAGAGACGGCGCGACGGAGGTGTGCTCCCAGGGAGTTGTCTGAGATCTCCTGCAGGTGTGGCGTATTGACCCCTTCTCGGAACACGCCGACCGCGCCGCGAGTACGGTTGTCCTGCGCCCATGGCAGCGGTGCATACCAGCCGACGAGCGTGACAGGTTCCCCGTTGGGTCGCATCCCATCGACGCGGGCTATCCGGTGGCGGTTTGAGGGCCCCGTGTGCCATGTGCACAGATGCGGCGAGCTTGAAGGCCCTGGTTCATGAAGCTGCCCGTCAAGTGCTGTGTGAAGGTCAAGGACACATCCTGATTCGGTGACGCACCGGATCAGGGCCCCACCTTGCCTAGTACCGCGCAGATCTCCCGGGGCGAATCCGGCGTGATCCCGGATCCACGCCCCGAGTACTGACCAGTTAGCATCCTCCCCCAGCAAGTCCTCGGCGACTGTAACGAGATGAGGCCCCTCGTAGCCGGTGGCATGCAGAACCGTATCGATGAAGCGACCCTGGAGGACGTCAGGCTGCCGTTGCTTACTCATGTCGACGATGAGCCTCGTCGGAGTCACCTGGAGCTCCTCGATCATGTCGCGTAGACACGAAGTGATTGTAGAGGAGGCGTAGTTCTCGTTGACAACGATCTTGCCCTGGTGGCGTACCAACACCGCGGCGAGCCGCTCAGCATCTTCGGGATGACACACGGGTTTCTCCACCAAAATCCGGGCGCATGGGTCAACGAAACTGATGGAGTCGATGACGTCAATATGTCCTGAAGTGGGCACACATACGTCCCACAGATCGGGATTCACCCGTCGCGCGGCCTCAATACCCGGCAGCAGGACTAGCCCGTCGGCTGCGATATCAGCATGCAAGGCGGTGTGAGGCTCGACAACGCCCAACACCTTCACGCCATTCAGGGTGTGCTGGACGACATGCATCCGGCCTACGGTCCCATAGCCAACCACTACCATCGTTGGCTTGTCAGGCGTGCGTCGCATGGGACAGCTTCCCTGTCTGCGTGGACCACGTGGCCAGGTAACTCCTGCGCCGACGCATGAAAACAGCAGACCATCTGAGGCAAGTGCGGTCACACATTCGAATTCTCCCAGGGGGTAGGAATGTGAGGAGCACGGCATGAGAACGGCTGGGCCGCGGGGGATGCCTGAGACGAGCGGCACCCAGGCGTGAATGTCTGTGTGCGGCCCACCACTACTGCCGGGCTGCGGAGGAGGTCCTAGTCGGCGCTGCCGGCAGGCAGTCGGCGTTCCCAGAAAGCCATCAGGATCTCTTCCAGTCGTGAGGTCGGCGAATCACGGAGTCTCCGTAATAAAGGTGCGCGCGCCCCCCAAACCGAACATGAGTAACCACTGCTCATGGCGTGAGCATGCTGACGTGTTGCGCCGCCCAGCAGCCATTGACGGCTTGAAAGCGTTCCCGCTGGCTCTCCAGCGGCGACGGAGAGTGAGACAGGACGGTCATGCCTGCGGGGGAATGGCTTGCGAGGCGCGCGGGCTGCGGCGACGCAGCGGGCCGACTGCGTGCCCGTCGATGCGTCCAGCCTCTTGCACGTTTCCAGCGGAGCATCGCCCGGCGTACCGCGTACTCTCAACCGCAATCGGAACTGCGACTCCCTCTCGTCAAGCACTCTCCCTTAACGAGGTTCGATGCATCCAGACATGCCGGCACACGAGGGACTCAGCCAGTGACAGGACGCAGCGTCACGTCACCGGAATCCGCCGACCATATGGCCCCAGGGAACCTCTTTCATCCTGAATGCGTGCAGGTCATGAGGGTGTGGACGGCCTGGACGATGGTGCCGATGCGGCGGGTGGAGCATCTGGCCCGCCGGA
>NZ_JBIBVE010000077.1:0-3880 GCF_043080095.1 Streptomyces sp. NPDC015127 | reverse complement strand
CCGCTGGAACAACTCCCACAACTCATCCGGCACCAGCCGCTCAACGATCCCCACCACGACCGACAGCCTACCGACCCAAATGAGATGACGTCTAAGGTGGCGTTGACAGCTTCATGACGGCGGAGCGCAGGGTGTCGACGGTGATGAGGTGCTGGCGCACGTGCCGCAGCGCGGCCGCGGTCTCGCCGTGTTCGCCGGTCGCCACCATGGCGCGCGCGGATGCCCATGTTGGTGCCCAGCGCGAACAGCGCGGCGTTGGAGGCCGGCGCAGTCGATGCGCTCGTAGGCGGCGAGCGAATTCGTCGGTGAAGCCGGTGGGGAAGTCGGCGTTCTTCAGGACGTCCAGCAGGTCGAGGGCCCGTGCACTGAACTAACTCCGGCGTCCGGTGAGTCACAGGAGCCGTACCAGTTGCTCGATCCGGACGGCCTGCCGGTCGTGCCAGTCGCGGCGTTCTTCGCCGAGTTGCTGGTGGCCAGCAGGTCCACGACCACGATTCGGTCGTACGGCATGGATCTGCTCCGGTGGTTCCGGTTCTTGTGGGCGGTTGACGTCGGTTGGGACCGGGCGACTCGCGGCGAGGCCCGGGACTTCTCCCGCTGGCTACAGTTGGCGGACATGCCCCTCCGCATCCACTGGCGGTACCAGCGCCAGGGCGTGACCATTCACCCGGGCCGGGCAAAAGGAAGTGGGCCGAGCCGGGAACGCCGAATCCGGTGACGGGCAAGCCGACGGGCCGGAAGTACGCGCCGACCACCCGCACGCACAGCGAGACGGTGCTGCGGTCCTTCTACGACTTCCACCTTGAGGAGGGCACCGGGCCGATCACCAACCCCGTTCCTGCTGGACCGCTTCCGACGCGGCCGGGCCGATGCCCACCATGAGCGATGCAGCCGTTCCGGCAGGAGCGGCAGGGCCGCGGATCTGCTGCGGTGGTACTCGGCGGTCCGGTGAACGCGTACTTCGCGAACTCGATGGCCGGCACCTTCACCAAGCTCGCGATGTGCTAGACCGCGGCCCGCGGGATCTGCCCGACGAACATGGGGAACCGCCCCTCCAGCTCGAAGAACTTCAGAGTTAGGGCGAAACCGAGCCAAGTCGGGCCACTCTTGTTGACCACCAGGGGCCAGCCACCGTCCGCTACAGACCAGGACGCCACCGCGTCTTCCCGTGACCAGTCCTGCCGCATGCTGCACCGAGGGAGTGGCTGGTGGCACACCCGCCTCCACTGCACTTCACACCGAAGGTTCGTCCTGGCCGAACCTGGTAGAGCGATGATTCTCCGAGCTCACAAAAGAAGCCAAGCGCGGCATCCACCGCTCTGTCCATGCATCGAGCGCGGCATCCGCGGCTGGCTCGCCGACTGGAACGACCACCCTCGCACCTTCATCGGACCAACTGCACACGAGATCCTCGACAAGGTCGCCGCCTACTGCCAAAGAATCTCTGACTCTGGTCACTAGCCGCGCCTACGAGGCGCACCCGCACCGCTCAGAAACCATGATCAATCTGCTAAGGACCGGCCTAATAGCGAATCTACCTCCGCATAGCGCGTGACAAAAATATTAGGATCCAGTCACTTCAGGACGAAACGACAGCACATCTCAGGGCACTAGGCAGCCTGCTCGTCACGCCCGCCCTGCCTAGGGTAGTGAAAAATTTCTGGTCAGACTGATCGTGTCTTCCGAGGAGCTAAGGAAGATGAGAGAGCAGCTGAGGTATGGATTACTCATGCCCATCCGACCGCAGGTCGGATCGAATATATTCATGAACAATAAACTGAAGGCAGCATTACCTGCCGCCACACTCCTCCTTGGGTCACTTCCGTTCACGGCCGGGGCCGCGTCCGCGACCCAGCCCGCGCACTGCGTCGCAGACGTCAAGGCTGGCTCCCAGTGTTTCAGCTCTCAAGGAACCGCTGCAGCCTATTCGGGAATTAAGGGGCTATCTTGGCACCCTAAGGCGAGAAGCACCGATTTTTCATTTTATCCTAGCCAGGACGGAGCTCGACTCAATGTGAGTTTCTCTTCGTCTGACAGAGCCGTCGGCGAGGCCCTAAAGGAAAAGTTCGGCTCAGCAGTGTACGTTAAGTACAGTGGCGCGGCGCGTTTCCAAGGCGGGAGAACGAATGATGCTAGCTCGCACTGGGGGGGAGCTGCGATCGACGCTGAGGGAAGTGTCTGCAGTTCGGGTTTTTCTGTGAAATTCCCTAACGGAACTAGGGGTTCCGTGACAGCCGCCCATTGCTACGAGAATGGTATCGGACTAGCCTCCGGGAACAATTTCTTCGGGTGGGCATACGGCAAGTCGGAATACCCCTCATATGACATGATGCATATCACTGGCGGGGGAAGTTACACCAACAAGATCTATACAGATCCAGGCTCTCCGATTTCGCGGACTGTTACAGGTAAGGGAGATCCGGCACTCAACTCTTCGGTATGCACGAGTGGTCGCCTCACGAAGGCGGTTTGCGGCGGCTCGGTTGTGAGCTTGACTGGCCAAATGTTCCAGGGCGGCGGATGGACAACCGGGCTGATCACCATCTATAAGCCATTCTCAGTGATCGGCCAGGTTGGAGATTCTGGAGGCCCCGTTTACAGCCCTTCTGGAACCAGTGGGGCGACCATTAGAGGAATGATCGTAGGTGGGAGCCTGTCGGGCGACGTGGTGTTCGCTGAGAAGGTTTCTCAAGTGGAGTCTCATCTTGGCGTCACAGTGCTGACGACCGCATAAAGAAATTAAGGCAAATCCGGCCTTCGGAAAAAGTCTCGAAAGAGTAGGTATTCTTGAGAAGCTGAGTCACCTCGGTGAAGTGAGGGCCCGCCCTTGGCGCCCTCTGGGGGCAATCAGCGCTTTCTGATTGCCCCCACGGGTTCATTGAGTGCCGGGTATAGGCGGTTAGTGGGTATGAATTGATTGACATTCTGGCAGGCTGGGGATTTTGTACAGGTTCTCACAGGGAAATTCTTTGGGAATGCTCCTGCTTGTGAGCGGGGAGGTTGTGTTGGATTCTCCCTCTCCAGAGGCCTCGCTATAGCATGATTTACGCCTTGTATCGCTGTGCCTCGAAAGGTTTAGTACGTCGATTTGGCAGATCTGGCGGTGGCGTCGGTCGACCTTATTTCCGCGTCCGCAAGAAGCTCTGCAGGTCTACAAGTCGTCAACCGATACTCGGACATGTACGTCGCTGGCCTGGCGGGTCCGCCATGTCCGCTGCTTGCATCCAGCGTGTTCCAGAAGAGCCAATCGGTAGCGTAGCCCGCCTCAGAGGGCGCGTTAGCGCGTTCTGCTCGTCTTGACGCGCGATCTCCATCTGCGACGCGCCTGCAGTGTCCGATGGACTTTTCAGCCGATACCCAGAGGAGCGAGCAACAACACAAGCCGACGACTGCCCAGAGTTCGTGTAGGCCCCGGTGTGGCTCGTAAGCATGTGTAGTCTCTGCCAGGAGGGATCGCTGATGGTATCGGCCTGGGCGTGGACGCCTTTCTACGAGCCGAAGTGCTCGGGCAGGTCCATCCCACGGCGTCCCGGTGCGGTAGTCGTCCGACGGCAGGGCAGCAAAGGCATGATGACCCGCGTTTCGCCGTGGTCGATGTGCGGCCGGCGGGCAAGGAAACCTGGCGCACACCCAGGAACAATGGGCGCCGTCGCGGTTGCCCGACCAAAGCGTTCCTCGAGCTTGCCAGCTGCCTCGTCACCCACCGACACATCCAACGCCTTTGTTAAAGAGCGTTTTGTCCTGGCGAAAGTGTTTGGTCCGAGGTTCATGTGTCGCGCCAGTTCGGGTGGATTCGCGGGTGAGCCGTCGGCTCATGAGGTTGATCATCGCGACGTGGATTATGGCTTCGGAGCGGTGGGAGTGGGTTTCGTAGTCGCGG
>NZ_JBIBVE010000076.1:0-4296 GCF_043080095.1 Streptomyces sp. NPDC015127 | reverse complement strand
TGGTTCTGACTGCGGGCGAGCGCGACGGACTCCGCGTACCAGCGGCGAGCGGCAGCGGCATCGCCCGCCAGCCACTCCACCCGGCCCATGTGATACGCAATCCACACCCGCGGCAGCGAAACCCGGTTGGCCACCAGATCACTGAATGCCTGCTCCCCAACCCTGCGCGCCTCCGCAATCTCACCATTCTCCGACAACGCAACCATCAGTGGGATACGGGTCAGTGCGGGGTGAGTGCTTCTGTTGATCTTGACGTGCGCTTCATATGATTTTTGCGCGACTTCCTTCGCCATGCCAAGTCGCCCGCTCATGGCAAGCGCGCCGCCTGTCGTGCTCAAGCCGAGCAGCCAGACCACTGGGTGCGCTGCTTGGCTGACGTCTTCCTCCAGTTCCTCCAGGAGGTGGTGGGCTTCGGACAGGCGCCCCGAGATCGCAAGAATCGCCCCCTTGTTGATCCTCAAAGCTCTTTGATGAGCTGGGCTTTTGAGGGCCCCCTCCGCCTCGTCGATCAAGGCAAGCGCTTTGTCGGTGCGGGCGCCGGCCATGAACATGTTGAGGCTGCGTGCGGCGGTGATTGCTATCTTTTCCCGCTCATCTCTGGCGGCACCATCAGCCTCGAGGAGGACCGTTTCTGCGTCGGCGCTGCGCCCGATCTCCCGCAATGCCTCACCGAGCATGAGGCGCGTCGCCAGTGTGTGGGCATTGTCTGGCAGGGCCTCGAGCACATAGGCGACCTGACCGTAGTCGTGTGCGTGCTTCGCGAGGGCTGCTGCGCGGATCAGCAGCTCGGGGTCGGCGTTCCCGCCGCCGGCAAGACGCCACGACGCCGTCCGCAGCGCATCCCCGTGCCGCCGGGACCCACGGCTCTCCACAAGATCGGCCTGCCTCAGCAGGATCTCCCGTCGCCGCAGGTAGGGAACCCGCGCACGCAGGATCTCGCTGTACAAAGGATGCGCGAGCATCACACTCGTGCGGCGGCGGTCTGTGGCCCGCCGCACCAGGCCGGCGTCCTCGAGGGAATCCAGCACACCAAGCGGGGCAACGGCCTCCGCACCATTCAGCGAGAGCTCCCCACAGACAGCAAGCGCCTCCAGCAGCGCCTTGCCCTCAGGCTCCGCAGCAGTCAGCCTGGCGGTGATCAACTCGGACAGATGCTGGGTCCCCACCGAACTGCGCCCGAACAGCTCACCACGCGCAAGATCCCACACCTCACCATCG
Organism: Streptomyces sp. NPDC015127; assembly: GCF_043080095.1. Taxonomy (NCBI): domain Bacteria; kingdom Bacillati; phylum Actinomycetota; class Actinomycetes; order Kitasatosporales; family Streptomycetaceae; genus Streptomyces; species Streptomyces sp. NPDC015127. Next base: position 3,078 of record NZ_JBIBVE010000076.1, on the reverse strand, counting down.
CTCTCCAGATCACCAGCAGCCAACGCCCCCAGAACCAGCTCCCGCAGGAACAACGGATTCCCACCGCTCCCCGCGAAGAACTCGTGTGTCGTCTGGCGGCCCACTGATCCGCCCAGCGTCCGCTGGAGCAGATCAGAGACCTGATCTTTAGTGAGCTCACCCAGTTCAGCCCGGTTCACAGAGTCGTGATTTATCAGATCTTCGACAGTTTCACTCTGTTTCTGTCCGCGCCGTACTGTGCCAAGCAGAAAAATGGTCTTCGTGTCGATGAGCTCGCGCAGCAGCAGAGCCGAAGTGGCGTCCAGCAGCGGAACGTCGTCGACCAGCATCACAAGCCGCCCGCCGCCCGCAGCCTTCATCCGGCTCGCCACCGCGGCAAACCCGGATCCAGGATCAGTGAAATCCACACCGGCCGGCAGCAGATGCGCGATCGCACCCAGCGGCACATTCCGGGCGGCTTCCGTAGCCACCGCCCGGCCCACCTGCCACCCCGCAGCACCCGCGACCTCAGCGCACTCAGCAGCCAGCCGTGACTTACCCACCCCAGCCGTCCCACATACCATGAACCCGCTGCACCGTACATCAGCAAGCAACCGCCTGAACTCCGCCAAGAGCTGATCACGCCCCACCAGCGGCCACCGGCCCCCAATGCTCATCAGTCCCGCCATGGACACCTCCCCGGAGCGGACCGAAACCGGTGTGACAGAAGTCACGCCGCACAGTATCCGCCACTCAACTATAGAGCAACTCGATCATCTGTGATTTTCTGCGCTCGCACCTCAGAAAGGATCCTTTGGTGCTCCAACAAACGGGACACGCGAACGGACTCACGTTCGAAGCAAGAGCTCTTGACGATCATCAGACGCTCTCACCAAGGCAGCCTGACTTCGGCAGGGCGATACGTGCGACCGCAAAAGACCCGGCAACGGCTCCCGGACACCATGCCCTTCACAGTCTCCCGGTCAGAGGACTGCAGCCACGGCCTACGGACAGCCAGGCGGCTCCGTCCAAAGAGAGTAATCCTCGATACAGACCAACCTCGGCACCACCTCGTTCCGTGCATGCACAACCGCCTTGCACCCGGAATCTTCATGCATTCCTGACCGAAAGAGATTGACCAGCACAGAACTCCTAAAGTCAGGCCCGTTTTGGCGAAGCTAGGATGCGAGCGAGTGCCCGCGAGTGAGTACTGGCTGCTCATTCTGGCGCCGGGATCTGACGTGAGCATGCCCCTGGGGCAGCCAGCGCAACATACGCATCTCCTAACCAGCATCCACTCCCGAGAAGGAATAGCAGTCCAGTTCTAATATCACTGTCGCCTTCCGCTCAACTGAACTGACAGCCCGAACTCTCCACAGGGTCAGGCTACCCTTGCGCCGCAGGGCCGTCCGGCGGCGCAAGGGCAAGGCTCGGCAGACGCAGTTGGCCGGGACTGCAGGCTGCTGCAGAAATTAGGGGATGACGAGCCGGACCCGCCACAGACATCGGCGCACTCACATTAGGGACCGTCCGGGGCGCGCTAGCCGCATAGTAGACTCATGGGCTGTCCTATGAACTTGGCGCTGGACGCGATGAGGCACGTAAATATCACCAGGTCGGTGCAGATTCTGCCCAGACGGCGCAAGTTGTCCTGTGAGCCATCGGCCCAGTGACGCCAGCCGAGTAATCACTAATAGGCCGAATATACGTTATCGATCGAGCCGTAACGGTGAGCAGCATAGTTACAAGCAGCCGCAATGTTTGCCACCGGATCGTATATATCCCATGAGGTTCCGTTAACGTGATACGCCCTGAATGTTGGATCAATCACTTGCATCAAGCCCTTCGAGGGGATACCAGCCTTCGCGTTCGAGTCCCATAGGTTGATCGCGTACTGCCTCCCGCTCGATTCCCGCATAAGATTCCGATAAATTCCCTGATAACTGCCTGGAATGTCGTTCGCCCTCATCACCGCAAGCGCATCATTGATCCACCGGTCGAGCTGGCTCGAGCTACTTTCGTATGCGCTGGCTGGACTTGCAGTTGCGAGAGCCCCAGGCACAGCCAGTAGGCCGACCGTAAGAGCAGCGGCTAGACCTCGGCGAGCCCTCACCGACATATGACACTTGATCAGTTTGGAAACCATCGCACATGCCTCCCTGTTTGCATCTATTGCCGATGAGTGAACAAGGAAAGCGGGTCGAGGGAGATGAGTAGACGCTACTCGTATCCGTGCTACCACCACATGGCATCTTCACAAGTCGCCTACCTGGCAGTGCATCTGTCACCGATAGCTCGGACGGCGCCCACAGGCCACTGTGACTCCCCCATTACCGGCCTTAAACTTAGATCATTGAGTCGGGAAGCTTTCATGTATGGGTACCCGTAGATATCGCCGCATACAGGGCGGCACTGCGGAGATCACTTGCAAATCTGTCGACCACAACTTTGCCGCCAAGGTTCGTGATCTTGAATTGTATGCCGTCCACGCGGCGAGGATTGAGCAGCGAATACTCATTTGCCCTCGGGTTGGCGCCCCTACTGTCAGCCGTGCCATTGATTGGGAACAGTACAGAGAGAAGCACATGCATACCTTAAAGTGCTGGGCACTTTACACTGTTGCGGCTTCGGCTATTACTCTTGCCCTACTGTCCCCGGAGTTGAGCATGAAATCACCAGGGGACACAAGTTCCTGCATCCAGGAGGCAGGGATCATTGTGGAAGACTTCGTGCCATCGGTCCCAGGGGTGCGTCACATCCAACCGGCCGGGGTCACCGTGCAGAACACCGCACCGCGAATTCCCTGCCCGCCTCAGATGCAGCAGGCCAGAGTCGTTGTTGAAGAGGTTGGCCCCTGGCCGAACAGCTCGAACACATTCAGCAACTTTGAGAGTGCGTCTCACACATTGCTGGTGGACTGATGCGTGACGGAGCTCCCTGAACCTCTTTCATCCTGCCCCGCGGTGGGAAATGACCTGGTGGGCAAGGGCGTGACAGGACGGGACCCCTCGTCGTTGGCGTGGTGATCTCACTCATCACACCGGCGACCGAGGGGCCCTGTTGGTTCCGTATCCCTTCCATGCTCGACGTCCCGTACGA
>NZ_JBIBVE010000075.1:0-4329 GCF_043080095.1 Streptomyces sp. NPDC015127 | reverse complement strand
GCGCTACGAGCGCAAAGCGGACCACTTCCTCGCCTTCACCAGCATCGCCTGCACCCTTATCTGCTACCGCAGACTCGCCAAATGAGATGACATCTAAGTCCGGCATCGATCACCGCATCGCACAGGGCGCCAAGGCCTCCTGCCGGCGACGCCGCGACGACCACGGAGACTGGCCGCCGCCGCTCAGAGAAACCCCTTGGCCACTCCGGCCAGAGGGGGGCTACGTTCTCGTCCGCTGTCTCGTCGCTACGGCTCTGCCCTGCAGGCACTCGCCAAGCGTTGTCCTGCACCAGGATCGAGCATCCCGATCAGCTGTTGAGTCGTTGCGGGTCCTGGGAGCGGCCCACTCTGAGTCGCCCAAACGGCGACAAGCTCGCAGCCATGACCACAACTCCTGGGACCCGCTGGTCTCACGAACGATCACATCAGGCCCATGCTTTGGAAGGCAGGGCAAGCATGGTGATCAAGAGCGCTGATGCCCCTTCCAAGCCCGCCGGTGAGTAGCGAGTACTCTGCACCGTCATCGATTTTCCAATAACATGAAATGATGCACCCGTTCGGGTTTCCGATAGATGCGTAAAGAGAACATCCTGCATCATGTGATGCCGCTGCCCTCATTCAGAAAAGGAAATGATAGATGACCAATTCCCTGCACCCGTCGTGGGCTGAGCTCAATTTTAAGGCTCCTGGTAATGAAGGGATTCATTCTCTCATATCAGGCGATGGAGATAACCCCTGGATGACCCTAGGGATTATGGATAATATCGAAGATGAAGATCTTCTCGTCGAGTGGGATGCATTGCTTGATGTGCAGACCCGCCTCCTGGCGTCGCGAGAGATTGACTGGATGAGGTCGAAGGGTCTGGGGGCTGAAGGGGCTGGAATCCTCGAAATCGGCAGTGCTAACGGAAACTATGGCTCTCGCTTGGCGAGTGACTTCCCTGAATCGACCTTATTCGGCGTGGAGGCGAATCCTCACTTGGCGGCTCGCCTTGATGCTGCCACCTGCCCCGATAATTACTCCATAACGGTGTGTAAGGTCGGCGAAGAACCGCTTCCCGGGTATGTTCAAAGTGAGTTCAGGCAGTGTGTACTACGATTCGTTTCCCAGCATGTTTCGGACCCGCTTAAGCTCTTGCGGGCGGTGTATGAATCCCTGCCCGCAGGCGGAAGCCTGTATATCATTGAGGAAGACGATGCCTTGTTTAATTCCTACCCTCCATCATCGAATTTCGAGACAGCTTTCGATATCTGGCGCCGCGTGACTGCGGCGGGTGGAAGTAATAGCAAAATCGGTCGAGAGCTTCCGTCGCTTGTTGAACGTGCAGGTTTCACGATAGCTTCCTTTGAGATCGCTTTGCGCAATAATATTGAGGCCGGCTGTCAATTCAATGAGTTCTTTGCCAGTGCGACTAAGTTGTTTCTTCGTACGAATCCTTCCATGGTTAGCGAGGAGGACTTGAAGACCGTCTTGGAAGGGCTATCTGACTTTCGATCGACGCGAGGTGTGATCGCTACTTACCCACAGTTTCTGCTTCATGCGAGGAAGGAATAGAGCGGAACTTGGAATGCAAGTTCGCGTCCCGCGGTAGCGGAGGAGGGAGCCCGATCCTCAAGGGCTATCCGGTAAGCGATTGGGTGAGTCGACAACCCTCTTGCAGCGAGGATGTGGGCGTCGTCGATGTGTTGAACTCTGGCATCGGGGGCGCTCGTAAGCCTCGGTAGGGCTTCCTCGAGGACCCTCCGCTGACCCGGCATATCACACTCAGCTGTGACCCAGTGGCCGATGAGTCCGGCACCCGAGATGTCTTTCAGTACTGGGCGAACTTCTGATCGGCTGATATCAGCATTTCAGTGATCTTGCTGAGGGACGATCCTGTGCATTCCGGTGTGAACACGGCGTCAGAGCTGTCCTGGACCACCGGGCTGAGGGGCGCGGCAGTTCGGCAAGCTGATCACATGCTGCAGTGGACATCCGCGAGGGCGGAGCCGGGGAACATCGCGTGGAACGCTCCTAACGAGCTCGTGCATGGTTGGCGGTGGTGTGTCCGGGGTCGTGATCGTTGTTCCTCTGCGTGGTGGGGCAGCCATGCACGTGCAGCGACTATCCGGAGTCCAGGGGATCATGGGTTGACGCCCAGGTGGTGGCTGAACTCGTCGCCAGTGTTAGCCCGTTGTACATGATGGGCATCAGGCTGCGCTGACGTCGCGGCCGCGACGCCGGGCAATCGGCGCCGGCACGAAGCACAATCTGGTCTTCGTAGACCGGCTCTGCTGGACCACCCTCGTCACCTTCACCTGGTGCCACCCACGATGTGCCGGCTGCTGCTTGGTGTCGACCGATCCACCATCACGCGGGGGGCAATCCACAATATGCGGTCGTTGCTCGCCATGCGTGGCTGCACCATTGTGCCCGGCATCTAGCTGCGCACACTGGCCGAGGTCATCGACCAATCTCGGAGTCAATGGGCAGGCCAGGATCATCGACGGGACGAGATCCGGGTCCGCAGGCCAGGCCAGCCGGGGATCGGTCAAGCCCATCGTCGTCACGGACTCCGACTGCAAGCTGCTGTTCTGCAGTCCAGCCAGGCCGACATCACTCATGCCCGATAGTTGGGCCTGGTCACACTCCTTGGAGGCAGGCCCGCGGTGGAGATCCTGGCCCCGATATCAGGTACCAGGGACTGGACGCCCAGATAGGCGGCCAAGGTGGGCAGCTTCGCGATCGTCCCGGTCGGCAGATGGCACGCTGGCTGCAAGACGGCTGTTTGCGGCGTCGGGTAGCTCAAGTTGCAGTCGCACTGGCCCCACCGATCAATGTCCGGTGGAAAGGAGATCTTCCAAGGAGCCCCGGCCGCACCGTTCGGCGGAAGTCGCAGCACTATCCTTGGCCGCGGCGTAGCGCCCCGTGTCCAGGGCCCACTCATAGTTTCCGTTGATCCAGTGCTGAATCGCCTCTACGCCCATTTGCACCTGGCGGCGCTCATCCTTGTTCAGACCCAGTTCCTTGCACATGCTGGGTACTTGAGTCTCAAGCCACAAGTAGTGGCCGAGCCGCTGGTCTGTGATCTGATATGCCTCGGCTATGGCTTCGTCCAGCGAGCACTGCCTCTGGCGCTGAAGAACCAGTACTAGGTTGTGGCCATCTCCTCGGCGCAGTTCACGCTCGAAGGAATGGATATCGTTCATAAATCCGATGGCGTCCGCTGCTGCATCGCGCATCCCGATCATGACTGGGTGCGCTTGTACCTGTGGAGGAACCTCAAACCGGCGGCTACGTTCACCTGCGTCGATGCTGTGATGGATACCGACCGTGCGCTGCCGGAACGCCATGTAGTCGTCCAAGTCCAAAGTGCCCCCAAGGGCGGCCTGGTCGATCTCCTCTGTATGCGCCACGAGGAAGCGTCCCCACGATGCGGCGAACCGTGTTTGCCATGTCAGCGACATGCCGTCAGAAAGTTGTTCCCATACTTGCACCCATGCCAGCGTGATTGGGCAAACAACTCGGGGCTTGATTCCAGCGGGACGCAACGGGGTGACGATGAGCTCTCGAGCGACATCTGCGATGCGGTCGGCGCGGCCAGGCTTCCCAGCATCAAACTGGTCATCGAACAGGAACGCCAGCGAGAACCAGTTCATCAGCACAAACATGTCCTCCGCGGACGCAAATGGATAGGTGCGTGCCGCGGCCTGCGGAAGATCCCAGGAAAGATACTCATCAAACGCATCCTGGCTTCTTACAAGTTCTGCTTCGCGTATCCAGTGCAGGTGACGTTCTCTGGCGTCTTCCAGATGCTGGCTGACGGGGGTAGTGAAAGGAATCTGGAACTGGATCCTCGGCATGGGGCCTCATTCATTGATGGCCGTGGTGAAGGGTTTGTCCCCTGAAGGGGAACAGAGGCTAGGCCGGCCATCAGGGAACTAGATGGGTGGGGCAGCGGCACGCAGCTCGAGAAAGGAGCTGCCGTGGCGATGTGAATCGCATCGAGTGCGAGCTTCGTCCCACTCACCATTCACGAGGAGGCAGGGGCGCTCATGAGTAACCAGTACTCACGTCTACTTCGCTCTACTTCTGTGCAATTGAGGAATGTCCTGGCCCTAGACACCTCGCCAGCGGTGGCGGGCCCCAGCGTCATCAGCAGCTTGGCGACCGTGGACTTGCGCAGCAGGACTCGCCGACGATGCCGAGCGTCTCGCCCTGGTAGAGATAGAAGGAGCCCCCGTCCACGGCCTTAGACAGTGTCCTACGTGGTGAGGCGGACGAGTCGCTTGTAGCAGCACAGGGCGGCGGCGAGGCCGAGGAAGGCCAGGTAGTTGCGGGGATTGCGT
>NZ_JBIBVE010000074.1:0-4694 GCF_043080095.1 Streptomyces sp. NPDC015127 | reverse complement strand
GGCCTCCGCCAGATCCAATACCGCAGCAGTGTCATCGACGGATGCCTCGCCGAAACCGGACTCAGCCTGACGACACCACGTCTACAAGCTCAGTAACCGCCTGCGGGGCATAGCGTCGGGCAGCGAGTCTGCCGAGAGAGTTCTCACCACGGGTAGAAGTGCCTGACATATTTGCCTATGCGTGCGGCGCGCTATCCGGTCTGCGGCTTGGCCTGGTAGCACGAAGTCCGGGTCCACAGCCTGGAGTACGTGACTGAGCGCCCGGCTGGCGGCGCCCACCCACCTTGCGTACTCGGCAGTTGTTGCCGTGTCGCTCTCGGCCCGGCGGAGAATTCGTGCAAGCCACATAGGTACGGGGGTTCCACAGGTGGCGTCCGCGAGGCCGCCATGGATGGTTTCTACCAGTGTTTCCTCGAAGTATTGCCCCAGACTGTCGGTCGACGGAGGGTTATTCTGAATCTGCAAAAGAGGCCTGATCAACTGCAACGACCAAAGGCGGAACAGCTGCCGATCAGCCCGATGTACCGCCTCGCTGGCTCGTCGATTGACTGAGGCGAGGACGGACTGAGCATTGAAGCTACTCACGTGTGCGTTCATCGCGGAGGGCACCTCCTGTCGTGCCGTCTGTGTCGAGTCATGTTGAAGTCTGTGGTCCCCTCAGGATGCGAGGCTGGCGTCTCGGACTCACGAGTAATGGATACTCAGTGAGCTCCTGCAGCGGTGCTGCTCCAGGGCGATGGCATCAGCCAGTTGGGGCTGCATCGGGCATGGTGGAAGATGCGCCAGTCCATGAGGGGGTGAGGGGCTTCTCGAACCGGGCCTCGCAAGGGAGAGGACGGCGTACAGAACGTTCCGCTGGCACCCTGGTGGGCTTGGTCGGCCGGCACCTGATTCAGTAGCCGTTCACAGTCAGCGACGGTGCTGTGGATACGGGCGGCGGTGATGTCCACGTTCCGGTCGGGCGGGGGCCAGCGTCAGACGCCGCAGCTGCTCGATACCCCAGCACACCGTCGCTTGGGGTGAGCATCCGAACAGCGGCGCGAGCTGCCGAATCGTGAGGTTCGTCCGGTAGAGACCACTACCAGCAGCACCTTGTCCGTCAGAGGCAGAATCCACGGCCGTCCGCTACCGGAACCTTCCCCCGCTCCCGCACAACCTTCAGGAACCACTGGACTGCCACATCCCTAACCTCGCGCTTTCACGAGGCGGGCTGTCCGACTGGTGGTCAAGAAGGAAGAAAGTGCCTCTGACCAGTGAGAATTAAGGTCCTTGTTCCCGCCACCGTCGGAGGCACGTTCCAGGCGTATCGGGTCCTACCCGCGTGTCCGCGTCGAGGGCCGCGGTCGCGGAGTGGTTTCGCAAGCCGGTGCGGCACTGCTGGTCGAGACGGTCCGCAAGACCGGTCTGCATGCGGCGATATCCGCAACTCTGGCCCGTGGCAGAAGCCCTAGGGCCATACAGATCCCGGCAAGGTCCTCCCGGACGTCGCCCTGGCGGTCGCACTCGGCGGCGGCTGCCTCGCGGATGTCGCGATGCTGCGGTGCGAGCCGGCCGTCTTCGGCCCGGTCGCCTCCGACCCGATGGCCTCCCGCCTGATCGACGTCCTTACCGCCTCCGGCGAGAAGGCCCCCTGCAGGCCATCCGGTCCGCACGGTCCGGACGCCGGGCCAGGTCACGGCGACCTCGACGGTGTCCTGGTGATCGCGCACTCCGACAAGAGGGCGCGGCCGCGACCTGGAACGCGACCTGGAAGAAGACCTATGGCCATCACCCCCTGACAGCGTTCGTCGACCATGGCCCGGGCGGAACCGGAGAGCCGGTCTCCGCCCTCCTCAGACCGGGAAACGCGGGCTCGAACACGGCCGCCGACCACATCGCCACCGCCCAACTGGCCCTGGCCCAGCTACCGAAGAAGTGCCGGCGAGGGCGACAGACCCCGATCCGCACGGCCTCCGCCGACGGCACTCACGACTTCGTGTCCTGGCTCGCCAAGCGAGGAAGATGGCTGTCCCACTCGGTCGGCATGGTCATCACATTCACCAGCACTTTGCGAAGATCCTGGCGTCGGCCCGGACGCCGGCCGTCGAGGCCGACGGCACGGTCCGCGACGAAGCCTGAGCCGCCGAGGTCACGGGCAAGCTGCTGGCCGGCTGGCCGAAGGGCATGCAGCTGATCGTCCGCAAGGAACGACCGCATCCCGGAGCCCAGTTGAGGATCACAGACGCGCACGGCATGCGGATCACCTTGCTTCGCGACCAACACTCCTGACCGGCCGATCGCCGAGCTCGAGCTCCGTCACCGGCTGCGCGCCCGAGCGGAAGACCGGATCTGGGCCGCCAGGACCACCGGACTGCGCAACCTGCCCCTGCACCACACCGCGCAGAACAGGGTCTGGCTGGAGATCGTCCAGATCGCACTCGACCTGCTGGCCTGGATGCCCATGCTCGCCCTGACCGGCACAGCCCGGCTCTGGGAACCCCGCCGACTGCGGTTCGTCTCTTCTCCGCAGCCGCCCAGCTCGTCCCACCAGTCGGCGCCGCAGCCTCCGCTTCACCCGCCACTGGCTCTGGACAGGCGAGATCACAGGCGCCCTCGAACGACTCGCGCTCCCCACCCCGGGCTGACCAGCAGACCTCCGTCCCAACGACAGCACCACCCGACCCCGGGCAGTGAAACCCGGCGCCCACCCCCGCCCTGGAAAGCGAGCAGGTCCGCCGACTCCGTCCACGGCCTCACGCAAGATCGAGGTTAACCCGGTGACCGTTTCCGTCCACAGCGGATCACCCCTCCACACCCGACAAGGGAAATGCCAGCCATGCAGCTGGACAGCTGACAGACAGTTCATCAGCTCACCCGGCCAATCCCTCGGCAGCAAAAGGAGCATGCATTACCCATGGCCAAGTTTCAGCATCTGGCTGACACTGCCATCTGACGGCCAATCTCAGCCGCTCCTCTGCCATCCGGATTATTGCTCTGCGCTCCGGCAGCCCAGAGCCATGGGTCGAGTGGAAGAATTTAAGTGAGGTAATCGCTATGAGAATAAAGAGTGCCTTATCGTCCATAATTGCCATAGTGGCCGCCTTTGCGGCTATTGGGGTAACATCCGGGACCGCTCAAGCGGCATCCACCCAATGCTCATCTTGGACCTATGCTGGACCCGGACTCTCAGCCCAGGTATGCATAACCTCCGATGGTTATGCAGATCACGGATCCGTGAGAGTCTATAACTATAATAGCTATGACAAGTTAATTGACGTCACGGTCGCCTTGCACAACGTGCAGTGGATCCAGCTGGACTGGAAGGGTTACTACGGTAAGACCGTCAAGGCTACGAGCTATTCGGAGACTTTCTTCTCTCCCTATCGGCAGGATAATACCTGGGGAAGTGAGAAGGCTGCGGCCTATGTCTCGACTCCGGGCAGTGGAGGAACATGGCGATCAGTAAGCGAGTAGCTGTCAGTTGTAGCGAGATCAGAAGAGGGGGCGGTCTGCCTGTAGGGAAAGTGCGCCAGGCCCCGCTCTAGGGAGCGTCTTGTCGATCATGCGGTCAGTCAGATGAGTGCACTGGGGAGTGTGATGGTCAGCGAGGTAGCGGTCGAATGTTTGCCGTAGCGGGTGGTGATGCCATGCCATTGCTTGAGCGGTGGCAGCAGCGTTTCGACGACGTGCGGCGCCGGCAGGCGGCCTTGTCGAATCCGCAGCGGCGTTCATGGGGCCGTGCTCTGCTCGCGAGATCGTCGGAGCGTTCTGGGATCCTTGGTTCCGCGTCTGCGGAGGCAGGCGCGGAAACGAGCGGGCCGAGTAGTCCTTGTCAGCCATCACATGTTCGGGTCGGGTCCGGGGCCGTCCGACCAGGAACGCCAGGGCCTGCCCACGTCCGTCGCAGGCGAGGTGGACCTTGTTGGTCAGACCGCTGGGCCCCCTTTGACCGGTGTGCTCGTGAGCCTGAATGACCGTGGACCAGCAGTCCAACTCCGCGGGGATTGAGCCGCGGTCAAGAGGCGGTCGAGCGTTCCGTTCGGCAAATTGAACACGATGCCATCGAGCACCTGGCGGTGGTCCTGCCACCGGCCACGAGCCCGGCCCGCAGGCGGCAGCAGCGGCGGCCACCACCCCCCTGGCGGTGGCGTTGGCACTTGGGGACAGCAGGTGGCTACGGAACTTCTTCTTCCATCTGGTCCGCCCCTTACCGGCCCCCCGTATCAACGGTTCCCGTGACAGCCAAGGCTGTGACCCTGCTGCCAGCCCTGCACCGGACGAAGTCCCGACTACATCCTGGCGGATGACACCATCACCGAGTGCAACCGGATCGGCGACAGCCGGGCCGGGCCACCCCAGTAGACACCCGCCACGAGGTGATGGCAGCGACCAGCGTGACCGACCGCCGCTATTCATGAGCATTCAGTTGCGAATGCTGGGCCTGGTGGTTCGGGGCGGTTCTTCGGCTGTCGCTGAGCCCGCGGGCGCGTGCGGCCGTCCGCTTCCCCGGGAGTCAGCTTTGTGTGTTGTGCGCGCCGGATGCGGGTGGAGGATCCCAGAACCGCTGGGCGTCCTCGTGCCGCGCCGGGTGCAGTCGTTCGTAGCCGATCCAGTGGGTTTGTCACGAACCCATTGGCGCCTTGACGTCCGTGGCACCGGCTCTGACCTGGGCTGATGTGGATGTGTGGTGCCGTCCTGCTGGCCTGGGGGATGGT
>NZ_JBIBVE010000073.1:0-4731 GCF_043080095.1 Streptomyces sp. NPDC015127 | reverse complement strand
CGGGCCAGATGCTCCACCCGCCGCATCGGCACCATCGTCCAGGCCGTCCACACCCTCATGACCTGCACGTATTCAGGATGAAAGAGGTTCACTGAGCGCACCCTCACACATCGGAAACCTGGCTGTTATGCGTCAGAGTTCAGGATTCTTCCTCGATAGCAAAGTGCTGCAGCCAGACATAGTCGATAGGCTGGGCAGAATTCCATTCCGCAGCAAGTCTGGCGTCAACCGGCAGGAAGCCCGTGCGTTGGTAACACCGCAGAGCCGGAAGATTGTCCGGATGTACGCGCATGAAGATATCTTTGTAGCCAGATTCCATGGCTAGCGTCGTAAGTCGACGTACCAGCTCTTTCCCCATGCCCTGCCCGCGGGCCTCGAGCGCGACAACGATCCGAGCGAGCTCGGCTTCGTTCTCCTCCGTATCGAACCACAACTCTCCATAGGCCACGATGTCTTGTCCGGACCGGAGTACATAGGAACGCGTATAGGTCGTTGACTGCCAGCTGACGACCACCTCTGGTGGGAAGGGAAAATCTGCTCGCCCACACCACATGGCAGCCTCTGCCGGGGACCCGGCCCAGCCCGCCACTATGGCCGAGTACTCCTCGCGAAAGGCTGATAAATCTGTCCCGGCAGCTGTGTGCATCTCTTTCGGCATAGAGTCAGTGAACACAGCTAATGGTCGGACGTCGACTGTAATCGTTGCTCATTCCTACCTTGGTGTGGCACCCGACGGTTGCAAGAGGGGGCTCTGTGTGAAGCTGCTGGGATGGTGACTCGTGTGCTGCAGCAGTGCTTATGGTGGCGGAGTCAGTGGTGTCTGACCGATCGCGCGGTTGTAGAGGTCATATCGGCGGCGGTGGCATGCGAGCCGCCACCCTCGCGTCGCCCATAGTAGGCCGTTGTTGCAGGATGAGTGGCGGAGGGAGCTGAGGGCTCAGAGGGAGCTGGCGTGGTTGAGCCGGTCGTTTCTCCACCCAGCGTCGGGTGATGCTGCACTCTTGCCGGACGCTCTCGTGATGGGCAACCGAATTCAGCAGCATCGCCTGCGCCCTCATCTGCCACCGCCTCGCCCACTTTTTAGGCCCGTGCGATCAGGTCCATGGGCGCAAATCCACCGGCAGCCAGGAAAGCTGCCTGACTGCTGGCCGGGGCTTTCTGCTGTGACGTACGACTGCGGCCACAAATTCGATGGTCAGGCATGGCGTGCCGCGAAGACCAGTCTATTTAACTCCTCGGAGCGCGAGGTGTCGTGCCCAATGCACGAGGCCCGATGACGGCAGGGGACGTTCCTAGTCGCTTTGCTGGCTCAGTCTCCGTCGCTCGATGGTGCATGGCGACTGGAGGGGCCGAGATCCATCTCGCCCGTTCATGCGGGGTGTCAATCCAGAGTTATCGGTGGAGACCACGGCGAGAGAGTTCCCAGGCGGTTCAGGGTGCGGCGCACGTTGGGATGGATGCCCTCGAGAACGAAAACGGCATCGGCGGCACGGACAGTGTTAGTAATACGCCGCAGGGCCCACAGTCCAGCACCATCACAGAAGATCAGGTGGGTGAGATCAAGGCGGAAGCAGCGGATGCCCCCTGCCATGGACGCGCTGACCGCTCGCTCGACCAGGGGTGCGGTGGCCATGTCGAGTTCTCCAGTCAGCTGTAGCAGGACGGTGTCCCCGCGCCGCTGGCTGCGGATCTGCAGCAATTCTTCCGCTCGCACGGCCACCTCCCAAACCTTCAGGTGGGCAATGCCTACGCCCCTGACGTGCTCCGGCGGCAGGCAGCGGAGCTCTTCTAGGATGACGAAGTTGTTCAGGCTGCCGCGAGGCCAGCCCAGTGATCGATCAGGCCTTCAACGTCACCCACCGATGCCAGCGTCGCCCGCCAGGGCGGAAGTAATCGCGGCGCCACGGCCATGCCCATCAGCTGGCCGGGCCGCCTCCCAACTTTCAGGGGCAAGCTGGGGCCACCGTCGCTGACGTGGACCTGGCCCCTCTCATAGCCATCCGCTGCGGCGTGCAGGTGAAGGACCACGGGCGGCAGTCCATGGGTAACGGCGTTGGTGACCAGCTCAGAGGTGATGAGCGGCATGTCATTGACCTGCTCATCACTCAGCCCCCAGGGGATCAGCACCGGGCGGGCTTCGCGCCGGGCGATGGCCGGAGCCAGCGGTCCATGATCCAGACCGAACACCCGCTGGCCCGCCTCAGCAGTACCCAGCGGCTGCCTATAACGGGAGATCGTCGTGGATGCCATGGGGATCACTACCTATCCCGAAAGGGCCGGCATGTCTACTGGCCCTGCTTCCAGCACACTCCCCCACGGCACACAATCCCTGAGCAGCCAATACTCAAAACCGGCCTCTACTGAGGGCGTGTAGACCGACATCAACCGCAGCGCCGCACGAAAACTCCCGGGCATGGCGAAGGGGACGGGATCGGATCCCGCCCCCTTCGTGGCCCGGCGCGCGTTGGCGCTCCCCCGGTGCGGCCGGGCCGGCCGGTCCCGTGTCAGGGCGGGGCCGGGGCTATGAGTGGGTGTGCGTTCAGGCAGCGATGAGTGCCCAGTGGGTGGTGCCGCCGGGGTGCGCATGCCTGCCGTGGGCGTCGGCAAGGGTGCCCACGATGGTGATGCCGCGGCCGTGTTCATCGCCGGCGCAGGAGGCCGTCCAGGCGCCTTCCGTCTCAGCAGGGCCGCCGTCGATGACACCCACCCACACCCGGTTGCCGACGCGCTCACGGTGCATGTGCAGCGCAAGCGGCGGCTCGGCGTGCTCGACGGCATTGGTGACTAGTTCGGAAACGACCAGCAGCACCGCATCACTAGGGAGCCGCCAGCCTTCTAGCACTCTCTGCGCGGCGTGGCGGGCCGCACGGACGGCCTGCGGCCGGTGCTCCAGGGCCTCGGTCACGTCATTGCTATCGTCCACCGGGCGGCGCGGAGCGGGAACCCGCACTCCCTCGCCACCGGTCCGGCCGGCGAACCTGTCGTATCCAGTGGCATACATGACGATCACTTCCGACGAACTTCTGCGGCTCATGCGGGGCACGAAACCCGACACTCAGGATCTCGGTCTCTCCACAGACCACTCTCCTCCGATCGCCTCCCGCTCCCCTGAGCAACCCATACTCAAAAGCAGACATACGCGATATCGGGCCGGAAGTGCGCCCGGCGGTGTGCAGAAACGCGCCCGGTCGAAGTGGCCGACACGGGCCATGGGGCTCACTGTGGAGACGTGAGCGTGCACCCCTTCCCAAACCCTGGCGTGCCGCCGTCGCTGCTGTCGCCGATGCTGGCGGTCATCGGTCCGCTGCCCCGCCCGGAGCAGGAAGCGGAGTACGCGTACGAGACGCTGTGGAACGGGGCGCGGGTGATCGCCCATCTGCCCGGTGACGGGAGCGTGTGCCTGCTGTCGCAGGCCGGGCAGGACGTCACCGCCCAGTACCCCGAACTGCAGTCCCTGGCCGGTTTGCTGCCCGCGCCGGAGGCGGTGCTCGACGGGGAGATCGTCACCCTCGACGGTCAGGGACGCCCTTCAGTGGAGCGGCTGCAGCAGCGCATGAGTCTGCACCATCCCACCGCAGTCGCCCATGCCCGCGAAGATCTTCCCGTCCAGCTGATGGTCTTCGACATCCTCTACCTCGGAGAGGCCGTCGTGCAGCTGCCCTATGCCGCCCGCCGGGAGCTCCTGGACGACCTCGACCCGACCGGTCCGGGTGTCGCGGTTCCGCCGGCCTGGCCCGCCATGGCGGCCGAGGCCCTGGAGCACACCCGAACGGAGGGCTACGACGGCGTCGTCGCCAAGCGCCTCACCAGCCCCTACCTACCCGGCCGCCGCAGCCGCGACTGGATCAAAATCAAAAACTTGCCCGCAGCCAGGTGAGACGCCCTCTGGGTGGGAGTGGGAAGCAGGCGCGGTCAGGGTTTCGTATCGGTCTCCTCGGGCTGAACTAGGGCCTGCTAGCCTCAGGTCCTCCGCGAGTGTGCGGTCATCGGCGTGGTACTCCAACGCCGCCAGCCGGATGCGGTCAGATCGGCGTTCAGTCAGGCATCCGCCGGTACCGGGCTCAGCAGATAGCTGGTGATCCACAACCAGGCCAGCGTCCCAGCGGTGGCGTCCCGCAGCACCGCGAAGAACGCCGGATCCGCGCCCCATTCGAAACCGCTCGTCGCCAGTGGAAAAGTCCAGCAGCCCCCACGCCGCCTTGAGAGGTCATCGGCGTCGTGGCCCGTGGCGGCGAACCGGCAGACTTGGCCGTCCAACCACACCCGGTTCGCGCTCCTTGTCACTCTGTTTCCCGGAGCTGGCGGGCCACGTCCTGGAAGCGCTTGCGCTTGTCAGGCCGGTGGCGCGCTTGCCATGTCCTTCTTTTCCCGCGCGCATCTGCTCGGCTTTGGCGCCGGGTTCATCGGTCATGCTCATGATGCTCATTGTGATGGGGAGAGCGAACGAGGGACGGTTGTTTTTGTCGGGTCAGGTGGGAGCCATGGTTCCGCCGGGAACGGGAGCCACTGCTGCTCCGTCCGTTGGCGGGGGTGTACTCGGTGCCAGCTGGAGATTTCCGGCGAGTTCGAGGGCCACCTATCGAGTGACGTTGCTGCGGCGGGCGGGGTGTCCGTGGGCAGTGCGCGTGTGGGGTCGCTAGTCTTCTGAGTCAGGAATTCTGTTCAGATATGAGGCGAGGCGTTCGAGGATCTCGTCGGCGGTTTTCGTCCAGACATAGGGCTTCGGGTCGG
>NZ_JBIBVE010000072.1:0-4787 GCF_043080095.1 Streptomyces sp. NPDC015127 | reverse complement strand
CACGACACACCGAGAGGCCATCCACTGCCTCAAGCGCAACACCGCACGGGACATCCACCGGCTTCGCCACCCCGACCCCCCAACCAGCCGCGCGGAGGCCGCGACACCTACTTGATATCCATAGGGGGCATCAACGCCATACCGGCAGATCCGGTTCCCATACATCGACGTGGGGCGCAGGCGACCGCCCCACCGCGCCTGGCTGTTCTGTTGAGGAGCATTGAGCGGTGGACAGCCTGGTCGGGCTTGGCTCGCAGGGGGAGCGGTTCGGCCCGCCATCTGGAGTCGCCGGTGCCGGGGATGTGTCAGGGCTTGACGGTGCCAAGGGTGACCGGCAGTGAAAGCGGGCCGAATGTAAAGAGCGACGGCGAGTAGGGGATGTCGTCCGGGTCGATGGCGAGGGTGAGCTCCGGCAGCCGCCGGTACAGCGCCGAGAGCGCCAACCGGGCCTCCAGCCGAGCCAGTGACGCGCCGATGCAGTACCGCGGGCCGTGGCCGAAGCTAAGGTGTCCGCTCCGTTCCCGGGTGATGTCGAACCGGTCCGCGCTCTCGCCGTACTCCGCCGTGTCAATGCCGCTCGCCTGGTAGACCACGCCGACCGCCTGGCCCTTGGGGATGTGCACCCCGGCGATGGTCACGTCCTCCGCGGTGAAGCGGAAGCCGGGAATCATCACCGGATGGCGGTAGCGCAGGGTTTCCTCGACCACATCAGCCCACCGGCCCTCAGCGTTGGCCAGTTCAAATTGATCGGGATTCTGAGCTAGCGCCACAATGGCGTGGCCGAGCAGATGGACGGTGGTCTCGTGGCCGGCGACGAGCATCAGCCACAACACACCGACCAGCTCGTCGGTGGTGAGCCTGTCACTCTCGTCACGGACCTGGACCAGGCTGGAAGTGAGGTCGTCGCCAGGCTCCCGCCGCCTGCACTCCACCAGTTCGTGCAAGTACGCCTGAAGGGCGTTCTGCGTCGCGAACGCCTCCTCCGGCGGAGTGGTGTGCGCCAGCAACGCGGCGGTCCAGTCGCGCATCTGGTGCCGTTCCTCGGCTGGCACGCCGAACAGCTCACAGATCACCCACATCGGCAGCGCCTCGGTAAAAGCGGGAACCAGATCGACGCCGTCACCTGCGGCTATCACGCCGTCGAGCAGGCCGTCCACGATCTGCTGTAGGCGCGGCTCCAGCGCTTGTACCCGTGCGGGCGTGAATGCCTTACTGATCAGGCCGCGTAGTCGCCTGTAGTCGCCACCGTCCTTGGTGGCCAGGTGATCGCCTTCGACGATAGCGCGCAGCGGCCAGTCCTCAGGGATCGATCCGTCGTGCAGGGCAGGCCAGTGCTTGGGATCTCGCAGGAAGGTCTTGTTGTCCCTGGCGAGGATCTCCCGCACGGCCTGGTGGGTCAGTGCCAGGTAGGCGGGGACGCCCCCGGGGAACTCCACTGCGACGACGGGGGTAATCTCCCGCAGCCGAATGCAGGTGTCGAGCGGCATCTCGTCTCGGGCAGGGAAGGAAGGTAGGTTCGTTGCCATTGGGCCTCATTGGGAGGTGCGGGTGGTGACTGGAGTGCCGGTCGGTGGTCATGCCAGATCGTGGCGGCGAAGGCGAGGATGTGTTGGGCGACTTGGAAACCACTCACTGCTTCGAAGTTGCGGCCGCCCGGTTGCCATAGGTGCCCATCTCTGGGGCTGAAGGGGCTTGCTGAGTAATGGGGGATTGAACGAGGGTTGTGGAGTAGCGGAAGGAGAGCGGGGCGCTCGATGGAAGGTGACCCTCGAGTAGCTCGCAGCCCGAGGGCTGACGGCGGCACTGATGATGCGTCGCGGCTCAGCACGCTCACCTCAGTACTGGCGTCAGCAGCAGCTTGTTCGGGCGGAGCATGACGCCCACGCGCGGCGCGTCATTCGACCCAGCCACCTGCTGCAAGCGGAACTTCGTCGCCAGAGCCGCCGTGATGAGGGTCAGCTGCGCCATCGAGAAGTGGTCGGCAGGGCACTTGCGGTTGCCCACACTGAACGGGCTCATGGCGTACTTCGGCACGTCCTTGGCCCGTTCCGGAAGCCACCGGTCTGGATCGAACCCCACGTTGTCTGCGAACGACCGCCCATCACGCTGGATCGCGTACGGGCTATACACGATGTCCGCCCCGGCCGGAATACGATAGCCACCGAGCTCGGTGTCGGTGACCGCCCGTCGCGTCAATATCCAAACGGCGGCCCCCAAACGCATCGTCTCAAAGACGACATTGTTGGTGTGCGTGAGCTTCCGGACGTCCTCAAATCCCACGGGCCGACCACCGGTCACGGATTCGACCTCGGCCCGCACTCGGTCCGCGTGTTCCGGGTGGTCCGCGAGCATCTGTAGCAGCCACATGACCGCGGAGGCCACGGTTTCGCCGGGGGTGAGTATCGCGACGACCTGGTCGTGGATCTCCTGCTCCCCGATGGGTCCGCCATTCTCATCCCTCGCCTCCAGCAATGCTGTCAGCAAATCGTCCGGCCTTCGGCCGGATGCGCGGCGCTCGGCGATGATCTCGTCGACGAGGAGATGCAAGTCCGCCAGCGCACGGTTGAATTCACGGTTGGCGGGCAGGGGCAGCCGGTACAGCGGCCCCAACTGGAGCACCATCCGCCGGTACATGCCGCGGAAGACAATGGCGAGCGCGGTGCACAGCCGCTCCGCTCGTTCGTCCAGATACTCGCCGCGCAGCAGGCAGCGGGCCGAGATGCGCACCGCGACACGGAAGGACTCCGAGGTGCAATCGATGGTCTCCCCGGGCTTCCAACGCTCGGCCAGGGCGTGCGCCTCCTCCTCCATGATCGGCCCATATGCGGGGATGGCGTCGGGCCGGAAGGCGGGCTGGATGCTGCGCCGCTGGCGACGGTGTCGCGGACCGTTGGCCGTGGCCACTCCCTCCTTGCCGAGCAGACCCTCCAAGGACTCCCACAGCGGGCCGGCGATGATGTACTCGGGGCTCAGCGCCAGCGCTGCCGTGAGGGCTGGCGTGGTGACGGCATATACCGTCTTCGGGCCGAGCCTGAGGCGGACGACGTCGCCGTGGCCGCGCAGCCGGGACATAAAGGCCAGCGGGTCGCGGACCAGTTTCAGGCCGTGGCCGAGGACTGGGACCGCGCCACCGGCCAAGGGTGGCTCAGGCAGCGCCGTGTGGGGCGCGGCTTCGGGCTTCACTGACTCGAGGTTCATTTCTCACCTGCGGCTTCGTTGTTGACGTACGGGGGCGTGGCGCGGTCGTCCCAGCTGTCGACCCTGTACCGTCCGGATTCATGGTGAAACCAGTAGACGGAACTGAACCAGTTCCGCATATTTCCGATACATGCCCGTACGGCTGCACCAAGTTCCGTACCTTGTATCGTGCCGTCCTCTAGTTCGTCCGCAAACCGAAGCCCTTCGCGTTCCGCGATGAGGAACTCGTTGACGCATTCCTCGACCCGTCGCCGGACTTCCGAGACCGCTTCATCCAGGGTCATTCCCTCGTGCCTTATGAGACTGATCCCAAAGTTGTGCACCTCGTCGCCTGCAATTTCCTTGGGCAGTGAACACAGATCGTTGTACCAAGCGGCAAATTCCTGGCTGAGCAGTGCCGGACGCCGATACGCGGGGTGTTTCCGCACGGCATCCGGAAGTTCACAGCCCGCGGACGTCTCCAGAAGGTCGGTCCAGATCCAGTGCGCGAAGGTGAGCCGGCGCAGTGCGAGGTATTCCTGCACTGTTGGCACGACGCCCTCGGTGCGGTTGCGGAACTCCTGGTCGTACGCCTCGATCACCGCGTGGAAGTGCCGGGCGAAGCGGGCATTCCATGTCGCCGGCAGGAAGGAGTACAGTCGCAGCACGCTGTCTGCGAACGATGCGACCAGGGGATCCTGGTGGTACAGATTGCCCTGGGGCGAGTCGAGGGCCATGTGCAGCGCGTTCTTGAGCCGGGACCAGGCGGCGGACCTGCCGTGCACAACGTCGCGGTCGTGGCGATCGTCCCAGACGAAGAACCAAGCACTGTAGTCAGCTATCGCCTGGAGGACATCGTCAGGGGCACCGACGTAATACCCCGCCATGAGGTCGGTGTAGCGCAGGCCGTCGGCGAATTTCTCCACCTTGTTCGCAGGCATGAGTCGCATTTCCAGCAGCCAGGAGCGTGTCTTCTCCTGCAGTGTGGGCCAATACGGGTGAAGGCGCCTCGGAAATGAGGCCTCGATGACCGGGAGGGCGAGTGAGGACGGGACCGTAACCGCCGGCGACGTGGAGCTATGAGGGAAAGCTGCCATAACGAACCTTTTCAATATATCCCCGAATTCTAAAGATACGTGCTGTCCGCTCAGATCAGAGTCGCTCCCAACAGTGAGCCGATGCTGAGCGCCCAGCAACGCCAGATACATTCCGGCCTTCCGGAATAGCCAGAAGAGGCGGCGCCCCGTTGTCACGGGCGGGCGGCCACGATTCGGATGCCTCGGATCCGACAATCTCGATCGGTCTTCCGGCACGGGCTGGCCTTGCCTCACCGGTGCAATATTCGCAGTCTGCTGCCTTGCCTAGGCGGAGGACTGTGTTGGTTTCAGGGGGCCTAGGTCAGGCCTTGGCGAACCATAAGGTGACTGATCCCAGAATTGCCAAGCGCATACTCACTGCTCATGAGTAATTGATACTCAATAGGGCCTTAGGGCCTCCACTGATCGGCGCGGGGGATTGAATGCTCAGGGCAGACGACACTGGCAATCCTCCGTCGTACTGGGGTCACCGGTACCCGGGGAGATCATCTCCCACTGTGTACGGTTGCTTCT
>NZ_JBIBVE010000071.1:0-4858 GCF_043080095.1 Streptomyces sp. NPDC015127 | reverse complement strand
CGGCTCTACGACGAGACGAAAGCCTTCCCAAACCAGCCACTGGCAGATCATTCCGCCATCGCGGCTTGACGCTTATCCGCGTGGGATGTCTTGTCTGCGATGACCGCGTCGGGCTTGCGGCGGGGTCGCCCGGAGCCGGCCCGAGGCACCCTCAAGGCGCCCATGACCTCGTCGAAGACGATGGAGTCGTTGACGTTGCCGGGCGTGACGACGACGGCCAGGGGCAGGCCCCGGCCGTCGCAGGCGAGATGGACCTTGCTGGTCAGCCCGCCCCGGGACCGCCCGAGCGCCTGGCCAGCCGTCGTGCGTGCCGGATCTTCCAGTTCGTCCCCCGTCGCCGCCCCTTTTTGCGGGCTCCGGCGGCGTGCTGGTGGGCTCGGTTGATCGTGGAGTCGACCGACACCGTCCACTCCACCGCCCCAACGGAGTCGTCCCGGACCTGGACCTGCTCGAGCAGTCGGGCCCAGGTTCCGTCCGTCTCCCAGCGGGCGAACCGCTCATAGGCCGTCTGCCACGGCCCATAGCGTTCCGGCAGGTCACGCCACGGAGCACCGGTCCGCAACCGCCACAACACCCCGTTGATGACCTGTCGGTGATCCCGCCAAGGCCGACCTCGCCCGTCAACACCCGGCAGCAGAGGCGCTATCCGCTCCCATGCCGCATCCGTCAGCTCACCACGACCCACCACAAGATCAATTATCAGACAGGGCCTAGTCGTTGGCATGGTGATACCACTCATCACACCGGCGACTGGAGGGCCCTGTGGTTTCGAATCGAGCCATGCTCGACGTCTCGTGCGAGCTGGCTGAGCATGTTACGTGGCTGCTTTACGCCCGCAGGCGTGAAATCAAGCCGCCCGGCGGAAGCTCGATTGTTTCAGGCAGGCCCTGCTCACTCGGCCCTGCTCGAAGGCGCGACCGGCAGGATCGACTCCAGCCGCCGCAGCGCCCGCCGCCGAGGAGATGTTCGTTGATGCATGTGAGGCGCACGGCGGCCTCGCGCAGGGCGTCGATATCGCCAGCAGCAGAGTGGGCGAGGAAGAGCTGGCGGTACAGCATCTCGCTTTGCTCCGCGGCGAGAACGCCGCGGCGGGCGGGCCCACAGGGCGCCGGGGATGTCTTCGGCTTCGCGCACCGCTCAGACAGCTCGTATAAGACGTCCACGATCGCGAAGACCATGTCCTAGATGATCGGCTCGGCCCAGGCGTAGCGCTGGGGGGATGCCGGTGAAGGGGCGGCCGCGGACCAGGGCGAGCGCGCGGCGCAGGGCAAGGTCGCCCTCTTCGTCGTATCGGGCAAGGCCGGTGCGGGCGAGGCGCGGGAAGCGGGTCCAGTCGCAGGTGACGGCAGGGCCGAGGCGGTAGCGGCTGTCGCCGGTGTCTTGGACGCGGGGCAGGTCGGCGGGCGCGGCCTCCGCTGGTCCTGCTGCCGATGCGGGGGCGCCCCCCTTGGTTTCTCCAGCCTTCGGCTCGGCAGCGACTTCGTCGTCCTCGTCGATGAAGGTCAGAACGTCGGCGAGCGAGGGTCCGGCGGCGGGTTTCTCTTGCGGGAGGGCCTCGTTCTGAGCTTGGGGCTTGGCCAGGTCCGCCGTCGGTGCAGGTCCGGTGCTGTCGCTCTCGGGTCCCGGGCGTCGGCCCGTCGTCGGCGACGGCGTCCGTCTCGGGCTCGGCGTACTAGGCGGGCAGCCCGTCCTCGTCCGCTTCGCCCTCGCCTGCCGTGCCCTCGCCCCTGTCCCCGGCCCCTGCTGTCTCCGCGTCGGCCTCGTGGTCGGCGCTGCCATTCGTGCGCACCGACTGATTTGCGACTGCTCGTCGTCGTCCTGGTCGCTGGCGTCGGCATGGGTCCAGTCCGGCGCTGGGACGTCGGCATCGCTGCTTGCGGGGGTGAGCAGGTCGACGGCGTCGGCGAAGTGCTCGTCGCTCAAGCCCTGCAGCTTGACGAAGAGGTTGGAGCCGGGCAGGGCGACAGTGTGGTCCGGACCCTGGCATTCGAGGGCCCACGCTCCTGTCGGCAGATGCATGCGGACGTCGGCGGTGGTGACGCCGCCTGCAGTGCGGGGCTCGGTTGTGAGGGTGTCGAGGAGGGCGGTGCGAGCGTCACCGTCGGCAGGGCTTCGGCGAGCAGGATGTGCGGGGTCCAAGCGCCGACGGCGTCGTCCATGAGTCGGGCGGCCTGCAGGCTGTTGGCGCAGCGAGCGGCGTGCCTCCGGGCCCTCCAGCCGTTCAGGCAGGCCGAGCTTCATCGGCCGCAGCCGCCGTGAGCACGATCAGCGGGTCGGCGTCCTTGCCGTTGCGGTGCAGCCGCCCGGCGCCGATTCCCGACTCCTGCAGGGTCCAATCGACCAGCTGCGCAATCGGGGTGGCTGGGCACTCCAGCACGATCCCGCCGGCGCAGTACCCTTGGCCGTCGCCGTCCAGCACGGCGAGCGGACCATGCGGAAGCGCGGTCGGCCACGGCAGGCTTCGCGACGGCCTACTTCACCGCCGAACGGCGCGATGATGTCGACGGCTTGGCTGCGGGTACCGCCTCAACGGGGGGCAGGGTATGGGCGATCAGCGCGGCCGACTGCGCCGCGGAGTCGGTGAACGGGTCCGGTGCGGGCGGGCACTTCGCCGCCCCAGATTTAACTCTGGATTGCGTGTCGAGTTTGAGTGCCTTCTCAAGATCGAAGTCGTTGATCAGGAGGCATCCGTCCGTCAGTCCGTCTAGCTGTGCCCCAGGGCGAGACCGACCATCATCGCCCATCCGTTCCACGACGCCAGCCGCCTTCACGCGTTGATGCCCGACGACGTAACCTGCGACAGAGGTCACAGAAGACCCGCGCCATCACCGCGAGCATTCACGCACTGCCCAACGAATGATCAAGAGTTCAGAAGCGCACGTGTGCGGCGGGCGGATGCAGGCACCGCCCTCGGCAGCTCCGCCGCCGCCTGGCAGCAGGAACATGGCACACACCAGATGTACGCCGTGGCTGGTGGACCGTTCCCACCCCGGCCTTGACACCCAGGGCCTTGGTACTCCGTCCCCAGCACATACCAGTCGCTGCAGTCACAGCGCCGGGGACGGGCCCGTGTCGTGTCAGCCGAACAGGTCCCGCACCCGGATCGTGCGGATGCGCAGCCATCGCGCCCGGCGGGGCGGCAGCTTTCCGCCCAGAGCGGTGACCGTGGTCGGGCGCGGCGGCTGCCAGTCGGCGCGCACCGCGTCCCAGAAGTCCTGCCATGCATCCGATTCAGTCGCACCACGCCCGACCACGTCCGTGCCCGGGCAGGAGACGACATAGCCGTCCGGGGTCACCTCAACCGACACCATCCGACTACGCTCCACGGCCATCACCACCCACAAAGGCGACAGAATGCCGATCGTCAGGAGATGCGGCAGAGTATGCCGCTCAATCCCTTGGTTCCGGGACGGTGCGCTGTGCGGAGTTGTCCACGACGCAGCCCGGGCCGGGGAAGACCTCGCTCTCGTGTCCGTCGTCGTAGCGCACGCGGTACGGCGGTTCACCGCCCGGCCCGAGAACTTCCACCACTCTCACGCGGTGCTCGGCAGAGCCGACCTTGCGACCGGGAAACCGCAGTACATCACCCACGTTCACATGCATCCGCGATCCCTTTCATGGTTCCGGCCAGAGGACCTGGACATGACTGATGGCCTTCAGTGTGCGCCCGGCGACACGAACACGCACCAGGGAAAGGCGAACCCGCAGTCCACCTCGCCCATGCGGAACGCTGGACCGGAGCGGTTACCTCCTATGGTTTCTTCTGTCCGCGAACGAGGGCGGCATGACGCTTCCCCGCAGACGGACGTCTTCGACGCCTTCGGCTGTTCTCGGCTGAAGTGTCAAGAGATGGAGATGGTGCTGAAGGACGGCACCGTGCGAAGGGTACGGCTCAGTCCGTGGGATCCGGCAAGTGCTTCTTCTGCGACGCCCCGCCCACTTGCATCTACACGGCCGTAGATGCAGGTGATGAACCTCAAGAACACAACATCTACGGCCGTGCCCCGGGCAACCCCCGGACGTCAAGGCCGCGAGTCTTCAGCGTTGGGGACTGGCCGGTCTGCGACCACTGCCGCACCTCCTCGACGCCGATCAGTGGGGACGTCCCGCCCGGCACATGGGTGGGCCGGAATGGGAGCTGCCCCCGAGCGCCTTGACGCTACCGGCCCGTGTGTTGCGGTAGGCGTCTTCGGTGCCGCAGCAGCCGCCGAAGACCGCGCACAGGTGCCGAGGAGCATCGTCTCGTCGGCAAGGGCTCGTGGACCGCGGGGCCGTCCGTCCGCCTCGGTGAAATGTGGTTTCCGCCGGGAATTGGAGATGTGCCCGGTCAGGCGGGTGCCGGGGGGGCACGCAGCAGCCGCTGCTGACGGCCGGGGGCGTGCTGCCAGCGCAGACGGATACCGCGGCCGCAGACGGCGTTGCCGGCCGACACGAGGCCGCCAAGGCCCGCGCAGTCACAGAAGTCAAGGCGAGCGAGTTCGACCACCGACTCCGCATACACCGCCACCGCAGCAGCACGCCTGGCGCACGCGCAGCGGTGCGGATGTCCAGCCCCCGCCACGGTGACCATAGCCCACCGCCCGCCCCGTCCAACGATCGTGGTGATCTCCATGCCGCTCGCCTCCCCTGGCATCGGCGTGCCGGGCCCCGCCGCATTGCCGACATGGTGTCCGGGGCCCGGCCGCCTGCCGCATGACCGCTCATCGAATGCGGCAGATATTCAGCGAAACCCGTACAGACGAATATGTCCAGGGGGAGGGACACTAGGGTCCGTCTTCAAACGGATCTTGCCCAGAGCAGGAGCGCCGCGAGTGTGACTGCTGCCTCGTACGAGGTGGCGGTCTTCTCGTATCTGGTT
>NZ_JBIBVE010000070.1:0-4878 GCF_043080095.1 Streptomyces sp. NPDC015127 | reverse complement strand
CGGAGCAAGTAACTCCCACTCCTGATCGGTGAGTTCATGGCGACGTATCACCCAACCATGATCCACCATCCGATGATCTTTGAAGACGGACCCTAGTACAAATCCGCTACGCGGTTGCGACCCTGAGCGAATGATCGCCAGGACGCCGAACAGTCAACGGCTTCTCCGTCGCCCCTGCGTCCATACGCCATATCTGCCTTCGGGCCGGGATGTCAGGGGCAGCGGGTGTAAGTGTGAAGGTGATCAATCACGGTGAAACCGGCGGCCTCGTGGAGGTAGACGGCGCCTTCGTAGTGGGGCCGGTCGTCGTCGGGGGCTTCCAGACAGGTGATGACGTGACGGATGCCGCGGTCGGCGAATTTGGTCAGGCACTGTTCGAGCAGGATGTGCCCCAGATGTCGGCGCTCCGGGGCCAGCGAGACCCATTCCAGAACGACGGTTCCGTCGACGGGGGCGCTGATGCGGGCTTCGCCGATCCAGGTGCCGTCTCGCTCCTGCAGATGCAGCTACCAGCAGTCCGGGCAGGGGGTGAGGTCTGCGATCGCGTACGGGCGGGGGCTGAGCGTGTCCAGACGGTGATGAAGGTAGCGCCACCGGTCGGTGCCGGAGAACCCGCACGCCTCCAGTGCCCGGCGGGTGCCGAGGCGGTTGCGTACCGGCAGCCCGGCAGGCGCCAGCACGGTGGACCCGGCGAAGGCGTGCACCGTCCGCCGCCCCAACTGCGCCAGCGTATGACGGATCAACACCTCCGCAAGAGACTGCTCGTCCTCAAGGCAGTGCAGCCACAGCAGCATCCCCGCGCCGTCCCCCGAGCGGACGCCGTATGACACCGCCCCCAGAATGGCGCCGTCCGCCGAGACCAGCACCTCGCAGCACGCGCCGTCGAGCCCCGCCCCCGCCTGCAGAGCCAGCCCGAGCAGGAGCGGTGCAGCGGCAGGCCGGCCGGGCAGCAGATCCGCATGGACCAGCTCCCCCACCGCCGACCGGTCCGCACCATCGAACCGGCGCACCCTCACACCCATACCGACTGACGTGACCGCCACCTGCCCACCTTCCTGACGTGCCTGCGTCACAGGTTCCCCCACCCGGCCAGGAAGAGAATGGCACGCCACACGCGAACCCTCCACATTCGGCGCGTATCGCCCTGCTGTTGCGGGCCCGCGGGACAGCTCCTGGCCGCCGCCGATCCCGACTGCACGCCTGTCATGCCCGAACGGCTGACGTGCGGCAGCGATGGCTGCAGCAAACCGACCACGCCACCCCGGTGGCTGATCGACGACGTCGCGACGCACACCGGCAACCGGCAGCATCCCCTCCCCTGCGCTCTTCCACGAGATCGACGCCGACAGCAACGCGTACGACGGAGACAGACCAGCAACGCACTGTTCAAGCTCAACGACACGGACGCCACATTCATACTGTGCAGCCGACCCCACGATGGACGGCAGACTCCTGTTACGAAACTCGACCGCACCCACGTCCACTGTCTGTGCGCTAGCCCCGTCGGGCAGGTGGATGACGGCGATCGGGAAATGAGGTTGCACCAGGTCTCGGCCTCGCAGCGACGACGCCCTGACCGCCGCCCAGCTGTGCAGCCAACACCCCGGAGTGAGCACCCTGTTTGTGAGGGCATCATGACAAGTCTTTGTGCTTGACGATCGATTACGCTACCTCCATGGGATACGAATTTGAGTTCGAACAGCCGGCCCCTGGCGGCACGTTTGCTTTGAGTAACTGGCAGATGAGCTTTGTCCACGAGGTCATGTGGGAGGCTGGCGCCGCTGCTGGACAAGGATTGGAGCAAGCACTTCACATGCTGGGATTTGAGCCGGACGACCAGACCGTAGTTATGAAAAGGTTCATGTCGAATTCTCACTGGCATGTCAGTGCGAACGAAGCGCGCTTCATCGCATCACGCTTACGACTAGCGACGAGTAAGCATCTTATTTCCGAATTACTGCCATTCTATGATGATGCACCCGAAGATGCCGAGCAGTTGGTCGACGACTTCGCTAACTTCAATGAAGTGTCCACCGCTCACGATGGTTACCGTGTGAGGCAGTCCAGCGCCTGATTCAGGCTGCCTGCCAGAGCACCTCCGGCTGATCACCGGAGGTGCGACTTTTCGGGTGGAGTGAGACCTTAGTCATGAGCGTTATCGCGGCCCAAGTGATGAGGTTTTGTAGTGCTGGACGAGCCGTTCGTATCCGCGGGAGTTCATCATCCAGACCAGGGAATGTTCGACAACCAACGGCGGGCATACTTGTGGCGGATACGTCCGGCGCGTTGATCGTGGCTCTGCCCGACGACTCCCGCTGCCGTCCAGCGGCCCATAAGTCCCCAGAGCCTTAGACAAGGCGGAACTCCACAGGTAAGGCCGCCATTTTCAGCCGGCGTCGATGACATAGCGGATCGTGTCGACAATCTCGCGGCAGGGATGTTCCTCCGGCCGTCGGCCGCTGCGGCTGGTCTCGCAAGACCCACTCGGCGCCGTGGTGTCCGAGGGATAACGGCACTGCTCACCCAAAGAGCGCTTTGTCTCACCTAGGCTCTGCGGAGGCGGCTGCCATGTTCGGGGTACCGGCTCACTGGAGCAGCTCCCGGCGACCAGGCGAGGTCGGGGCTTCGGGCGGATCATCGCGATGGTGGCTTCGTTGACGGTCATCGCGGGCGAAGCGCCGGTGCCACCCGCGCCCTTCGGAACACCGCCCCCATCTCCTCCGGAAGCCTGCCCAACTCGCTCGCGTGCCAGCGTCCAGCCTGGCCAGGGTAAGCAACCCTATCTTCCGCGCCCTTGCTACGGCCACCGTCGACGAACAGGCCCTGCCGCCACAGGACGCTGTTTCCTTGAGAGTGTGCCGGTAGGTAGGTGCGGCAACGAAAGACCTGGATCTGGTCGGCCGTCCCGACCTTGCCTACACCCAGGACGCGCAGCAAATCGCCGCGCAGGCCGTCCTGCGCTTGCTTCAGCCCCGCACTTCTTTCTGTCGCGACCGGCCGTAGTGACAGAGCGTTTGAGCTGCGGAAATTCGGGTTGTCCAGCGGATACGGGCCGGCGGGTGCCGGGCGTGGAAGTGAGTCTGGCGCGAACGGAACGGTCGCCACTGTTCTCGCAGTCCTCCACCGTCTGCGTCGCCTGCAACGCGGTGGCAAGACGCCTGTGTGACACCGGCCGCCTCACGCAGCCGGGTGGTCCGCGGCCGGGTGCTCCGTCCCGCCGACAACATGGGCCTTGCCTCAGCGGGGAGTGCGCCAAGCGGACGGGCCGTCCGTACTGGCGATAGCGAGGATGGTCAAGAGTCGCGTCCGCGCGTTCGACGTGGAGAAGGGCCGGCGAGGAGCTGCATCGACTCCTCGCCGGCGTGGCAGTGGGAGCCGAATCCACGCATCGCGCGGACCACGGAATCGGGCGAGGCCGATCGCACAGCTCTCAGATCGCGCCGCTGACCGCGCCCTCAAGGCCAGCGCCCGACAACACCCTTGCGCCGCTGTAGTCCCCTCTGGGCCGATAACACGATCACCGCATCGGCCACCGGCACGAGCCCCTGAACCGCACTCCCCTGGCAGCCTCTCCTCATCCGAGGAGGGTCGCAACCATTGCGATGATCACGGTGGTCACCGCGGCAGCGATCATCATGGCCCGGCCGGTCCCCGCCAGCAGCAACCAGCGCGGGGGGTCGCGTTCAGCGGGCCGGCTTCGGTCACTGGTGAGCAGGCGAGCGTCGGTTAGGGCCCCGACGGGCACCGCTTCGTCGTTGCGACGGTTCATGCGCTGACCAACGACTGACCTCGGCATGCGGAAGCAGCCCTGACCGGAGTTATCAGTCACGTGAGCTCATCTTGGGTTCTGTAGGCGCCGACGTGGCGGCTCACGATTGTTCATTCCGGAATGCCGAAGAGGGCTTCGGCCTGGCTGCGTAGGGGGGCCATGCGGACGAGACGACGCAGGGTTTCGGGCAGTCAAGCCGTCGACGTCGTGGCGCAGGAAGATTCGAGGAAGCCGTCGAGGCTGAATTCCTGGTCTCGGGGATTGCAGGCTGCGGTGATGCCGTCGGTGTACAGGACGATGCGGTCGTCGAGTTGCAGGTGTTCGTGGTACAGGGTGACCGACAAGCCGAGGTCGGTGCCAGGAGGTGGGCGGTTCAGCGTCCGCAACGGAGGAAGCGCGGCGGGTGCCGTGGCTGAGAGAGCCGCAGGTCTGTGCGGGTGGCCAGAATGACGATGACGTTTACGCGGTCAACGAAGTGCTCGAGAAGCATGTGCTCGACGCCTGCATGCCGAGACAAATGCCTCGAACATCTGAAATAGCTCGTGACCCACCACGAAGCCGCCTGGCTCGCCCACTCCTCACCACGCATCCCTGACGAGCACGGCATCGACCACCTCAAGAGCTTGCGAGCCCTCGCGGCCACTACTCCAAGCGCAACACCCCGACACCATCCAGGCCGTTGCGGGTCGTCTCAAACAGGCCCGGCAAGCAACCCAACAAGGCCCTCGCACCGCCCACCGCAGTGAGGTGATCACAACACCGACAGTCAGCCCAACACGACTTCATCCCAACCATCCACGAGGTCGTAAGGCAGCTGACCGAATTCTTCAAATTCTTCAGCGCCGCCGCCAAGGCGAGCTATCCGTAAGTGGAAAATACTCACGTCTTGCGTGCGCCATGTTCGCATAGTGGCTAATTATCGCCGCTGGCTTGGCGAAGCCAGCTTGGAGAGGCTTACGACAGGGAGTAGTAGTCGTGCACACACCCGTTCGTTCATCTTCCCTTCACTCTGTTGGCCGCCCCACCCCGATCACCAACACGACGCACACGCAGAAGCCGTCCGGGATGCCGATCCACAAGTACGGCCGCTACGAGGCCGTCGACATCCC
>NZ_JBIBVE010000069.1:0-4880 GCF_043080095.1 Streptomyces sp. NPDC015127 | reverse complement strand
AGCAGCGTGCCCTCGCGGTGCATCTCGTAGAGACGGTGGACGCCCGTCGTCGTCTCCTCCGTCACGCCGCGGATCTCGGACGCGAGCTGCGTCCAGTCCAGAGAAGAGCCTTTCAACAGCTCCAGCATGAAGCGCAGTTCGTCGCTCTCGGCGGTGGTCGGGTCCGGGACGCGCCCTGTCTTCTGGTATTCGGCGCCCTTGTGCACGAGGAGGGTGGCGTCGCCGCCGTCGTCCAGGATCATGTTCGGGCCGCCGGTGGGGGTGTTCGGCCAGGTCAGGGCCTGCTCCGTGCACCACCAGTACTCTTCCGCGGTCTCGCCCTTCCAGGCGAAGACGGGGATGCCCTGCGGGTTCTCGGGGGTCCCGTGCGGGCCGACCGCGACGGCGGCCGCGGCGTGGTCCTGGGTGGAGAAGATGTTGCAGGAGGCCCAGCGGACCTGGGCGCCGAGGGCGACCAGGGTCTCGATCAGCACAGCGGTCTGCACGGTCATGTGCAGCGAGCCGGTGATGCGGGCGCCGGCGAGCGGCTGGGCGGCGGCGAACTCCTTGCGGATCGACATCAGGCCGGGCATCTCGTGCTCGGCGAGGGTGATCTCCTTGCGGCCGAAGGCGGCGAGGGAAAGGTCGGCGACCTTGAAGTCCTCGCCGTTGGCGACAGACGACATGACTGAGCGGCTCCTCATGGATTGGGTTCGAGGGGGTATACCACCGGTTTTGTGAGTCACGGGCGCTAACGCCCGAATACTCGGCAGTGCAGTCGTCGAGGCATCCTCTCCCTCGGCCGGTCCGCACCGGACCGCCCGACCGCCATCAGCAGCGACATCTGACTCTCGTGGGAAATTTACACATTTATCAGAGCGTAAGCCACAGTGAGACACTGTTGGAGTTCCCGTCCCTCGGGACAAGAGCGTATGAAGGGCTCTGGCTGGCAAGGGCATTGCATGAGTACCCCTTGCTCATCTGCTG
The DNA here is from genome assembly GCF_043080095.1 of Streptomyces sp. NPDC015127. Taxonomy (NCBI): domain Bacteria; kingdom Bacillati; phylum Actinomycetota; class Actinomycetes; order Kitasatosporales; family Streptomycetaceae; genus Streptomyces; species Streptomyces sp. NPDC015127. The sequence goes on along the minus strand of NZ_JBIBVE010000069.1, from coordinate 3,914 downwards.
CTACTCCCTGTCTGCGAACGTTACTGACCATCGCAGCTGCTCCTGCACGAGCTGACCCCTCAACCGGTGGCTGCGCCGGAGCTGTTGTGAGACCTGGGCCTAGTGTGGCGAATGATGGAGGAGCGTCGTCTCTGATCAAGCTGGACGGCAACAGGCGGACTCCTCGGACGAGGCGGCCGCACAAGCATGGAGGCGGCCAGGGCTGCCTCGCCGACCTTTCTGTCCTACCTGGCCTCTATCGGGGCGGCAGTCGCCGTCACACACGTCTCTGGCGGGCTCGAGAAGATGCTCTACCTGAACGCCCACGACAGCATCAATGGCCTGCTCCGCCTGGGAGACCCAGGTCTCTTCCACGTCACCACCGTCGACACCGACAGCGTCGGCCTGCGGGCTCTGCAGTTCGCCGACGACATCAGCCAGTCAACGCACGCCGGGCTCACCCAGCTCCTACACACTGCCCGCACTGTCCTCCGACAGCATCGCCGTTGCACGCCCTGGGACGGGCTGCCCAGCTGGCTGCCAGCGTGGCGCGAGCGAAGGCTCTCTACAACATCTCCTTTTCCTCCAGCGGCGACAAGAAGCCAGGCGACGCAAGCGTCTTCCTGGAAGATTTCATCCGCGGCTACCGGTGGGACATCCGCGACGAGGCTGACAGAGAGTGGTGCTCCCTCATGGCGAGGCAGGGCCAGTATGAGTTCCTGCGCCTCGGCCAGTCCGCCCTATCCATCAGCGACGAGGGAACCCAAGTCGTGGCCTCACCACGAGAACGAACGCCAACGACACCGACCTCTACCTCTCGGAGTACCTCGCCCGCTGGACAGGATGGAGTCTCGCCGTTCACCGCCTGGGCAAGGCACTCACGGACGACAACACCATGGAGAATTCCGCGCAAGATTCGCAGTCGCGCCCAACAGCCTGCCGAGGCTGCGCTTCGGTCACCGCTACAAGGCCCGCGCCCGGATCGTCGACCTGGCCGGCAACAGCCTGCCCTTCAGCACCAACGACATCGCCCAAGGAGCCGGCCAACGTTACCCCCACCGTGACCTACGGCCGCAGCACGCCCGTCGACGCCCCTAACATCCTGCTGCGCAAGCCCCGCGGTGCAGGAGAGTCCGACGACCGCGCCAACGCGGCCGACAACAACGTCCCGCCAGCCGAACGCCACATCGTCCCTCCGCGCACAGCACGGCTCACCGCCGGGCAGCACGGGGCATTCGACACTCTGGCCAACGGCCACCCCATGAACGCCGCTGCCTACACCGACCTCGTGAACCGCGACAAGGCCAGGCTGGAAGCCCTGCCCATCGCTCACCAGGAGCCAGCGCCCAACGAGAACTCCTGGTACTTCGACGCTGACAGCGTTCCCATCACCTACCTTCCTGAGTTCATACGTGGGAAGCCGTGATCGAGGGCCTGCCGGGAAACACCGAACGCACCGTCATCCCCTTCGCCGGCAGCGTGAACTCATGGCCCAACAGGAATTCCTTCAGGAAACCCGTTCCCTTGACGTCAGGCTTGCCCCGGGCGCCATCTATCGCCTGCGTCTCTCATCGAAACTGCGTATAGCTGCAGACATCGACCAGTTCGGTATGTGGGAGAAGATCAAAAGCTGGGTAGGGGAGTGGAACACGGACAAGTCGAGCAGCCAGCAGATCAGCCTGGAAGAAGTCCGAGACGAAATTCTGGCGGGCAAGCACTGGATGTTCACCCCCAGCAGGCCCCTCACGCTTGTGCACGCCGTGCGCACACCCATGAAAACCCCTGCCATCCCGAACTGGAGGTCTCCCGGGACATCAATGCGACGAAGGCCACGCTGACCGCCAGCCTGGATCTGAGCCGGAAGAGGGCCGGAAAGATCGATGTCATCGGCGAGTGGTCCATGCCCTTCGACGATGTGCCCGGCAGCGGGCTCCCGGGCACCCGCACCTACCGCAGTCTCGCCTTCAGCGCCACCGTCGGAAGGGAGCACGGCCCCAACCCTGGCGGCGACATCCTCAGCAAGAACGGTACCCACGAGTTCGGCGACACCAAGCACCGGTCCGTTGCCTACAAGGCCACCACCAGCGCATTCGTCGAACACTTCCGCGCCGAAAAGACCCTCAGCATCCCCAGTGCTGCTGCAGCGCCGCTCGGCGTAGCGGTCGACCCGGAATCCGTCCGGATCAAGAGCCAGAACGGCGACAATCTCTACACACCTGCACCCGCCGGAGAAACCGATCCGGCAACCGCGAGAGGTGACTACTTCGGAGGAGTGATCCCCTTCCAGGGCTTCCCGTATTAGCTTCAGGCCTCGGGCGGTATTTGCGGCATATCTGGGAATCAGATTAACCCGGGACGATATGCCTGATCTCAGTCGGCACCGGCGGGAGGGGGACTAGAGAGTTCCATTTGTTATGCGGTTCTTTAGATTATTTGAATAGGTCGCCCAAATCCCGTTCACTGCCCCACTGTTAATTGATGACCAGGCGTTGAAGTTCCAGGGCCCCCAGCTTTCGACATGCATGCGAATATCGAAGGTGCTTGTCCTGTGGAACGTGAACCGGATGTAACGGCCTGCGCCCTCGACGTGTCCCGGCAGCGATTTGAAAGTGAAGCTTGTGGGGGTTCGATCCGTGACGGCTATAGGGTTCATTAACCCGGCGACATTAAGGTAGCAAGTGAATGGTGGATTGTGTTCCGGAGGTAGGTTACCGAAGGAGCCGCAGTGTTCCTCGAATGGAAAAGTGTCGTAGAAGTGGGTGTCTGCCCCGTTGGCTACCATTTCGGCATCATAAAAGAAGCTCATGCCCAATGAGTAGTCATACTCGTACGATAGCGGAGAGTCTACCCATGGGGCCGCGGAGGTTGTGCCTGGGCCGAGCTCGGCAGCGCTTGCGCCGGTAGGCGCCGCGCCAGCCATCGCCGCAGTCGCCAGCATAGCGATGGACAGCTTCTTCAAGAAGATCTTCATTGTGCCCCTTCAGTGTGACGGAACCATCGCATGGGATCTTGCGCGCGGCGGCCTGGATGGGCACAGGAATGTGGACTGTTGAGGGATGAATACTCACGTGGCTGGCAGGTCCCCTCGTCATTTCCTGACCTGCAGCCCGGCCTTGGTCAGCATCAGCCGGCTGATGACGGGGAGTTTGCAGTGGTTTCGTAAGGTGCCACGCTCTCTGGCTATTCGGAAACGCGCTCGTCTGCTGGGAGCCAGGGCATGGCTGCGGCCTTCCCGCCAGCCTTAGGGGAGACGACTTGCTGTTCCCTGAAGTGGTTGCCGTGTGGCGGGCCGACAAGCGGTGCCGGACCAGAGCTGACACGGTGACCAGGACAATGCGCTTCACATGCGTACTCTGGCCCACACCGGGGTATTAGGGCGTGATCCGGAACTGGCTGACCAGGTTGCCATGGGATGCGGTGCGGAACATGCAGGGGGCGACCGTCCTCCTTCAGCCGCTAGACGTTCATGCGGCCGCAGGCGGCACTTGTAATGCCAGTCCGACCCCGGAGCGGTTCCGTCATGTGATTGCTGAGCAGGCCAAGGAAGTCGCCGCCACGTTCGGTCATCGGCTTCAGCCGTATGTGGCGAGCCTGGCCGCCCGAACCAGGCCCCCTGCTGTGGTGGGCCGGACTCTGCATCCACCTGTCAGCTCTCATCCCCACCGTATGAACGCGGAGGGACGTCCCCGGTCCAAGCGAATTGCTGCAGGCTGGATACGCGATTCCCGGCAGAAGGATTGCCAGGCATACAGGTCCGCTTCAGTGGGCTTTCGGCTGGCTCTGTGCGGGCCATAGAGGCGCTGGCTGAAGCACAGGTCGCGGTGGGACGGGACAGCCCTTACGACCTGGTGCGTGATTGGCGTGAGGTCGTGCCGGGGTAGCGGCTGGTGTTCCTGAACACCGCGTACACGTTGGCAGTGCGAGTGTCTTGTTGT
>NZ_JBIBVE010000068.1:0-5898 GCF_043080095.1 Streptomyces sp. NPDC015127 | reverse complement strand
CGGCTTCGTGATCTCCCACAGCCCGTCCGGAACGATCCAACTCCACGTACCCCGCCCCATGACAAGCCCAACGTCCGCCTCACCACATAGGACACGGTCTAAGGAAAGACATGGAGTGACAGCTGGCACGTGGACTAGCCTCGTCATGACCCGTCGAGAACATGAGGCGGTGCGCTGCAATAGGGGCGCTCACTCAACCGTGCCGGCTTCCTTGTGCCGTCGTGAGTTGGCTGGTGTGTCGTGGATAGTGCTGTGACTTTTGCGGCGGACGGGCAGGCCAGGGCAGGACTTCAGGGGGCAACGGGATTCTCCCGAAGCTGTCCACGGGGCGGCTTGAGACCTTCAGAACGCACGGCCGTGGAAGGTGATCTATGAAGGATTCCGCCACTGGTCGACGGACGTGACTCGGGACTGGGCTGCTGGGCCATGCTGCAAGCCTTGGCGCCATGGGCGAGGTCGACTGGACGATTTCTGTGTCGACTCTACGTACAGTGAGGGCCCATCAGCAGGTGGCCGGGGCGAAGGGGGTCTTGTGTCTCTCTGTAGAAAACGAAGCAGCGGAGGAGCTTGTTGAACAGGTTCCGCAGGGCTGCGGTGTGCCGTTCGTTGCCGACCCGGAGGTCGTAGTGCTTGCGCGGCGCCTGTGAGTGAAGGACTGCGAAGGCGCCCATGGAGGCCAAGCCTTGGTTCTTGACGGTCCTTGCGACCACCACGTGGTTGCCGCCGGAGGTCCGCGTCACGGGAGCCGCACTGGCGTGCGTCATACCTTCAGTGTCCAAGATTTGGCTAACCGTGCCCGATCATCGCCATGTCGGCCAGGCCACACGGCTTCCGACATGACCAGACAGGCCAGGGAAGTTGATTGATGCTCTCCGCGTCCGGGTGAGTGAGGACGCCTCCTCGCTGGCCGCTGCGAAGTCATCGACGCTCTGGCGAGATGTCCCCGGAGCTGTCTGGCTTCCGCCTCGATTCCACGCGGCGGAGTTCGAATGCGCATATCTGGCTACGAGGACCAGGCCGCTGCCAGGACCGCATGGGCGTGCGCGGAGTCGAGGCCCAGTGGCCGCTGCCTTGGCAGGCAGCGAGAGCGGCCAGGGGTGACCCGACTGTCGGGGGCACCGCGACTACATGCCGCTACGAACGCAAGCCCGAGCACTCGGCTTCGCCAGCACAGCCGCGTGATTCTTCTTCTCCCGCTGTCCTCTGAACTGGAGCCGCCGTCCCGAACAAGGAACGCAGCAGTCAGGAGCATCGTCACCTGGATGGGTGGAAAGCCAGTCAGATTGCCGGTCGCGGAGCTGGTCACGTTCTTCATGATTACGGAGGAAGACGTCGCATCACCCCCGTAGGGGAGCGCTCGATTTGGGTGTCGGTGATGACCTCGGCCACCTTTGTCGCCATCGACTTCAAGCAGCAGGGCATCATGCCCCTATTGCCAGGCGCGACGGTCAGCAAAGAGACGGCTTACTCAGTCTCGTCCTCTTTGTACCGCTTGGAGTCCAGAAGGGCCCAATGCGCACCCGATCTGTACATGTCCAGCCGTACAACCTGAACGAGCAGGCACCGCCTCGCTGACAGCCCCGCCGCCGAGCTCTCATCGCCAGCCCGCGAACGGTTGTCTCAGCAGCCCTAACCGCCATGTCCTGTGCGTCGGAGGGCGGGCGGGACGCAGTGAGGCCGAGCGGCCTGCAGTTGAGTGCAGGCCGCGCTCGATTCTCTTGCGTTCGCTGACTAGTTAGTGCGCTTGCTCGTAGGCTGACCGGATTGCGGCAGGCACGCGGCCCCGTTCGCTCACGTCATAGCCGTTTTCTCTAGCCCATTCACGAATCTGGGCCGTGTCCTGAGTCCTGTTCGCCTTGCGCGGAGTTGAAACCCCACCCTTCAGGCGGCCAGTCTTGCGGCCAGCCTTCATGAAGGGTGCCAGGGCGTCCAACAGTTTGTCGTAGTTGTCCGGTCCGAGGTCGACCTCGTACGCGACACCATCGAGGGAGAAAGCATGCGTTGCGGCCTCTGCGCTTTCCTCGCCGGTGAGGTCGTCCGTGTAGACGGTGATGATTTTTTGAGCCATACCTGAAAGGTAGAGCACCATCACCAGAAATAACAAGTCGACTCGTAAATCTCGCTCAGTCCGTGCCCTGGCCAAACAACCTAAGGGCCGGGGAAGCGGCCCCAGGGGTGGCCGACATTCTCTGTGTCAAGGGTGGCCATGGCAATCGGCGGCAGTATCAAGTGCCGGGGCACCCCTAGAGAGGGTATGGCGAAATACCTCAAGTCGGGCAGACCAGTCGATCTCGCTGGGCGGGCTGAGCTCCGGCTGGGCAACGCCTGGGGTTGCCCAGTGCGCCAAGCCACACTAGCCGCGCGAGCGGCGGGTGTGCTGACGGGCTTAGTCGTCAGAGGGGCCACGGGCTACTGGCGGCTTCGCAAGGCGACCGATCAGCCAAGCCATGCGGCGCATCCGTCAGCCCGCTGACAGCATCGTGGAGCATTGATTACTCAATTTCGAAGGCGATAAATGAGCTTCGATGACGGCAACGGGTCGACAACGGAGATTCCGTTCAAGCTCATTCCCCCGAAGGGATTATGTCATGAACACTGAAACCTTTCACGCGCTGAGCCCCAACCACAATGAGGAGGTTGTGGACTACGCGCTGAATCCCAACCACAATGAGGAGGTTGTGGACTACGCGCTGAATCCCAACCACAATGAGGAGGTTGTGGACTACGCCTTTGCGTCGAACTACAACGAAATTGTTGCCCTCTAGGCTGAATTCACTTTAGCCCCGGGGACCCGTATGTTCTGCGGGTCCCCGGGTAGGCAAAGGCAGTGTCCAAATGGTGACAACTACGCTCGATAAATCTGGATCCATATTTCGCCGCTTGGGACGAGAAGCCCTCCTCGTTGTGGCTGCCGATTCATTGTCGGCTGTAGGAAGCGGCATGACCATGCCGTTCCTTATGATGTATTTTCATAGTGTTCGAGGAATCCCACTCGGCACAGCAGGGATTGCCACCTCCTGTTTAGCGCTGGCTGGGCTGGCGGGGAACCCAATTGGCGGATCGCTGTCTGACCGACTTGGGCCACGTCCTATATTAGCCATTGGGCTGGCGATAGCCGGGGCCGGCACGGTCGCCATAGCCTTGGCGGAAACCTCTGCCCATGCAATTGTATCTGCGGCACTTACTGGTCTTGGGTTAGCTGTTGCACTACCCGCGCAAGATACTCTGATTTCTCGCCTCGTGGCCTCCGATTTACGGTCGCAGGCATTCTCGCTCCGTCATGCAGGACACAACGCTGGCATCGCTATTGGCAGTCTTATCGCCGCCATGATAGTGGCTTCTGGAGGCCTCTCGCATTTCGTTGTCCTCTACCTCCTAGATGCCACCACATTCCTTATCGCTGTACCGGTTGCATTACTGGCGAAATCGGATAGCACTGCAAACTTGTCTGAACCCCGTAGCCAGCCTGCTGAGGGGGAATCTGCGAGCGGATATCTCGCAGTGACCAAGGATCGGATATTCCTTGCCCTTTTGATGCTGATTGCGATCTTGTTTGCCGTTGGGTATGCTCAGTTTAACTCGATATTTGCGCTCTATGTAACCGATTCACTTCGCCTGGATGCGGGGACAGTGAGTGTGGCCTTTCTGGCTAATGCGCTGACTGTGACCGCCGTGCAGCTCGCTGTGAGCCGGAGGGTGGCTGGCTGGCGCAGAACTCGCGCAGTCATGGTGCTGTGTTCCGTATGGGCAATTGCTTGGGTTCTTCTACTTGCCGCGGGCTCAGTGGCGCACACTTTTGCAACGACTTTGTGTATCGCGTACGCCGTCGTCTTTGGCATCGGTGAAACCCTTTTTGCGCCGAGCATCCCGCCTCTTGTGAACGATATGGCTCCTGGCCACCTGCGTGGCCGATACAACGGTGCGTCAGCTTTGACCTGCACAGTCGGGTTCGCCGTGGGGCCGGCATTGGCTGGATTTGCTCTCGAGGGAGGGTTTGGCGCACGGATCCTTATCTGCTTCCTCGTTGCCCTTGGGCTGGCTGCGGTAATTTCTTGGTCTCTGGAGAAGAGGATCTCCCGGCAAGTCAACATGATTCCAAGTGGAAATCTCTCGGACTGCGGCAGTCGGGAGTAACTTCTAGGGCTCTCTGAGAGGGGGGAATTTTGTCGCAAGTATTCCCGCACGTAGAGCGAATCTTGGCGGAAGCTCGCAGGCAGCAGATGAAAGGCTGTCTTGATGATGCGGAGAGGACTCTGCGTAAAGCACTCGCTTCAAACCCCGAATTACACGACCGTATTGCTTTGCAATCCACACTTGGCGGAGTGTGGAGAATGAAGGGGCGATATCGGGAATCTGGACTTCTTTTGCGTCTGACGCTCGATAATGCGACCTTGAATATCGGTTCCGGTTCGACGAAGATAGTTCCGGTCTGTAATGAGCTGGCGGTGTGGGGCAAATATACAGGAAACTTCTCGCTGGCTGAGGAGTTATATATTCAGGCCTTGCGAATCCTCGAGGGCGAGTACGGCCCGGTTCACTCCAGTGTTGCAACCGTTTGTCATAACTTGGGCGGGTTGTTCCACGCGCAAAGGAAATATGCGCTGGCCGAACCTTGGGCATACCGAGCGGTCGTAATTCGGCGCGCTGTTTGTGGCCCCGATACTGTTCAAGTGGCCGAGGACTCGGCAGCGTGGGCGGCAATTCTGCAGGGCCTGGGTCGTAGTGATCAAGCCCAGGAGATCCTTACAAGCGTGCTGCAATCATTCCGTGCTGCGTACGGACCCGAGCATTACGATATTGCTGTGACGGAGCATAACCTCGCGGCCATTGCTCACCGGCAAGGGGATCTTAGCGTCGCAGAGTCAGGGTATCAGCGGGCGCTTGCGATGAAGGAGAGGATCTTGGGTCTAGGGCACCCTGAATGTGCCACGACCGTCATTAATCTGGCCGCGGTTTTCCGGTCGCAAGGCGAAGTCAGTAAATCACGAGAATATTACCACCGTACGATCGAGCTCTTGAGGGATGTCGTTGCAGCCGATCACCCCACCCTCCTTCTTGCTCAAGAAGGTCTTCTGGGACTGGCGCCTGAAAGGTGCTAAAGAAGAGCTGCATCGGTGCGCTTTCGGCGTGGGTGCTCGTTGGTCTGGCTGTGGCAAGAGGGAGGCGCGACCGTGGATCGTCTCTGTCGAACTGGGGTCGCTGATTGAGCCGTTGTTGCCGGAATCCGGCGGCGAGGCTAGTCGTCGGTGTGCCACGGCTGTCCTGGTGGCGCAGCTGCGCTCTGCGAAGCAACCGGACTGGGCCTGGGGGTAGTCGACTCCGCCCATGTCCCGGCATCTCCGAAAAGGGCCCTGAGGCGGCGCGGCGGGTCCGATCCACAGGTGGCTGGCGCTACGTCCTCGTCGACGGCCTGGGGAATCCCGCTTGCAGTGTCACTGACCGTACGGTGACCTGGGTGACGGCACTCAGATGATGCCCCTGTTCGCAAGGATTGGTCAGGACGGAGCTGTCTCTTCACCTTGTCGACGGGGCTTCGTCTCGGCAGATGCGCTGTAGCTGGCTGCGACGACTGTTCGATCCGTGTGGTCGACTGCCAGAGGGTGGCGTGGCCGATGACGAGGATGCGGCCGCGTCGCCGGTTCATGACTCGCCTCACCGGGCCGGCGACGGCCGCGTTCCGGTCATTCAGGAGTCGCTTGGCGAACTGCCGAAAGGCGGGAGGTCGTCTCGTCGGCCCCACTGAACCTCTTTCATCCTGCCCCGCGGTGGGAAATGACCTGGTGGGCAGGGGCGTGACAGGACGGGACCCCTCGTCGTTGGCGTGGTGATCTCACTCATCACACCGGCGACCGAGGGGCCCTGTTGGTTCCGTATCCTTCCATGCTCGACGTCCCGTAC
>NZ_JBIBVE010000067.1:0-5900 GCF_043080095.1 Streptomyces sp. NPDC015127 | reverse complement strand
AAATGGCCGCGAACCGCGTCTCATCAGGCGTGTCCTGCGTTCCGCCGCCCTGCGGACGCACCCGCGACGGAGGGATCAACGGCTTCGCGATCTCCCACAACCCGTCCGGCACGATCCAGCTCCACGTTCCCCGCCCCATGCCCGGGTCAACGTCCGCCTCACCACGTAGGACACGGTCTTACTGCGCCGACCTGCTTCTTGAAGAGGATGCCCTGGTCAGCGTGAAGTCCTTCACCAGGTTGCGCACCTGGAGGATCGGCTCACCGCGCTCGACCCGGGCCTTGAGCGCCACCACCGCCTCCTGTCAGGTCGCACCACGGGACGGACCACAGGCTGCGCGCCTGGTCCGGCTTGGGGCCTTCGCTGCGAGCACAGTGTCCGGCGTTGCTCATCTGCGTCGGGTGACCAGAGGAAAGCTAAGCGGCCTTCGAAGGATCCTGGGGTATGAGGGAGGCCACAAGTGTCCGATAGGCGTGAGCAGCCGTTCGGCGACACCAACCCATCCGCTCGTTGCACTCTTCGCCGTCTTCTGCCGGTGTTCCGCCGGAGAAACGGGCTCCATCGGAGAGGTGATCAAGGATAGCCATCTGAACTACCGACATACTTGGCCGATCCTCGGCCTGCAAGGGAGAGCAGTAGAGCGCCAGCGTCCAACTGGTAACGACATGCTCGTAGAACCAGCCTCCTGCCTCAGCGGGATTCGACCCGTCCACGGCGTAACCTCCTCCTGCATATGTGCTGTGCAGGTCAGATACCTGCGGAACTCGTTACGACCATGACTCGCCGCTTCACGCTCCGAGTGAGTAATCTCCACTCAGATGCACCTGGGCCATTACAGAGAGAGGAGTCGAAACGCGCGGCCCTCTTGCGCAGCCGTGGGTGTCTTCCGAGGTGCAGGTAATAGAGGGAAAGGTCAAGCAGAAAGGGAACCCTGGCCAGTGAGCAGTGTCGACGATGCTGAGAATCCGATATGCATTTCAGCGTCCTGAGGGTTAGTCGTGAAGTAAGCGCGCACGACACCAGCAGCCCAGAGCGCATTGTGACAGCGGGGGCAGGGCCGAGCGAGCAACGGCAGCCCGCTTGAATTTACCCGGGCTATGTAGGCGGTCGCCCCAACTGCTCGACGCGTTCGGCGGAGTGCGGCCTCCTCAGCGTGAAAGGTAGCGTGACGGAAGTCGATAGCCGGGCTGTTTCTGCGCAGGTTGGGAGAGGCCGCCAGAACCCGATTTCCTACGGCGAGAACCGCGCCAACCTTTTGCCGACAGTCTGAACGCTGCGCCTGGCGAATAGCCAGCTGGATCAGTGTTATGGCGCGGGAAGGGAGTTCGAGAGCAGATACTCCAGGTTGAGCCCGTGCAACAGCTAGCGCAGCCCGAAGTTCCCGATGAGTTCTGTGATTCGCATTCATGACTTTCTTTTCGGTGCCCAATGGCAGACGCGCTGGGCCAGCCACGTCCAAAAGGGTGGAGATTGGCATATAGCAGTTCTGTGCAACTCTTGCTCTCCTGCGCACACCGCGCTGCACAGTAAGCGACGGAGAGGAACTGCCAGCGCCGGGTGCGACCGAGCTGCGGAGTACGCAGGACGAGGCAAGTCACCTCCTCGCCTCGAGTGAGATCCCAGAACCTTCATGTTCCATTAACCGGTTGGTCGAGACCGACTCGGTGCTCAGTTGAGCGGAGGTGTTTGTCCTGACTACTTCAGACGCGTCGTGGATGAGGGCTTTGTTGCCGGACCCCTCTGGGGTTCCGTGTCGTGCGGTCTTGCATGTCTCTGCGTCACCTGCGGTGGGGAATCCACATGCCCAACCGCTCTTCCCGGTCCCGGTTGTGTGCTCACCTCTCTCGCTACTCTGTCGGTTCATGCTCGGCGGACGAGGCTGATTAAGCGGGGATGCGGCTTCCGGAACCAGTCACCTGAACACGCGAATCGCCTGCTTTTAGGGTGACTGTCAGCAGGCTGGGCCGGCCCATGTCGTGGCCCTGGTGCAAGGTGAGCTCTGATTCTTCTGGAACCAGGGCGAGTTCACGAGCGTACGCTCCGAAGGCGGCCGCAGCGGCACCCGTCGCAGGATCCTCGACTACACCCCCCACAGGGAACGGATTGCGCACATGGAAGGTCGTTGGTGTCTCCCTCCATACCAAGTGCACCGTGACTACGTTGAGTTTTTGCATGACCGAAGCCAGGCGGTTGAAGTCATACGACAATGTGGCAAGCCGGACTCGAGTGCGGGCTGACAGCACGAGGTGACGGGCGCCTGCAAAGGCGATGCGGGGCGGAAGAGCGGGGTCGAGTTCTTCTGCCGTCCAGTCAAGTGCAGAAAGTGCCTCGTTGATGTCGGCTGCCGCAGCCGTATAGACCCTTGCAGGCACGCTAGTTAGCGTGGCGCGTAGCGCGCCTTCCATTTCGGCCACGGTGACCGGAACGATTCCGGCTTTAGTCGCGAATGTGAGATGTCCTGGCCCGATCCGTTCTGCTATGGCGATCGATGCGGCTACCGTGGCATGGCCGCAGAAAGGGACTTCTATCTTCGGGCTGAAGTATCGGATAGTAAAAACACGGCCCGGTACATCTGCCAGTTCTATAGGGGGATCGCTCAGGAAGGCGGTCTCGCTGTAGCCGAGCCTGGCTGCAAGGACCAGCATGTCTGCATCATGGAGACTGGAGGAGTCGATCACCACACCAGCTGGGTTTCCTCCATTCGGATCGTCAGAGAAGGCTGTGTAGTGCAGAATGTCAGCTGGTTTTGCGGCCATGTATTGTCTCACAATCTGCGCAAAAATGGATGGGAATCGTATGGTGATAACTGAGAAGATGGGGCGCGGTCACTCGCCCATGGCATGAGGCGATGATCCGCTCTCTGCTGCCAGCTAAAGGCGGCTCTGGCGCTTTCCTCGAGCGGACATCACTGAGTCGCGGTGTTGGCGGAGCTGACTCTCATGCTTCCGTCAGACTCCAGGGTGAAACGGAGTAATTAGTACTCAAAGGCCGAGGAAACACGGCTGGATGTTGCTGGACAAGCGGTCACTCCCTGCACGGCTTACTGAGTTGCAATCAGACGCCATCTCCAGGGCTATCGTGGTACCGAAATGACTCTGCGTGGCAGCGAGAGCACCGATTAGGCCAGGCACGCCGCATTTGGGCTGGGTGTTGAACGCACTCCGTATGTCAGATCCGCTGCGTTCGACATTTCTCTGAATTGAGCTGCGGTGACCTGTATCGACTGTGTGTCACACTGAGCGCTGGATTTCGGGGGAGCTCACTTACTCGAGGGATTCGGTCCGGCGCTCAACCGGCGGAAAAACGCAGCAGGACGGCGAGCGCCGTTGACCATGGCCGGACCCGCTTCGTCTGCTCTCGGCCCTAGAGTCCGAACTCGGATGCCAGTCACAAAGTAGCGGTCAGGCTCTGTGACCGCGGTCTTCGTGGGCTGGCGGGACACGGTTTTCTGACAGGCAGCTTCTCGCAGGCGTCGTAGAGCTGCTGAGCGAGTGCTGCCTAGTCCTCCGTGGAGGTGAGTCCTCGGTGGTGTTCGCCACGAGCATTTCGCGCTTGAGCTCGGGAGCACGGACAGCATCCCGAACATCGCCCGGCCCTCCATGGTGGAGCTGCCGATGCTCTGCTCCATGACGTGCAGGTGCAGGGGGGAGCAACGAGATCTCGGCGTGCTCCTTGTCCTGGGCCTGTTAGGATGCCCGCCGTGCCGGGCCGTATGGACAGTATTCGCGCTCTCCAGTTCTTACGACCTGAGTCCCGACCTGGATCTCCCCGGAGGCAGGTCAGGACTGGCGAGTAGCAGGCGAAGTGTGGATGGTCACCTATGCGGTGTGACTCTGCACTCAAGGCTGCAGATGCTCCATGCCGGCCTCAGACGGCAGTTTCTCGTCAGGAACACCTTCTCCTGATCGAGTGTCGGTAAGATTCGGCGCAGCGGACGTGAGTGAATCTGACGTTCACGTGTTTGCGCCATTCTGGCGCAAAGCGCTTCCAGGTCAGATCGCTGCATGGCCGGGCTTTCTGGCGACCCGCGGCGTTCCGTCTGTTGTCATAGGCCTTCTGTGAAGGCATGCCGCATTCAGGAAGGTCTGATTCAAGATCTTGACGTTCTGATGCGCCCTTGCTTTGCTGACTGTGCTCAGTGGATGAGCCACTGAGTCAGCCTGCTCTGGATGGTTAAGTCTCTATGAAATTCTCTTTTATGCCTCCCTCTGCCTGGGCGTCCTTAATCACGGTTGCGTGTTTTCAGAGATATGCCCGCGCTCGGAAGTTGTGCTCGATGCAGCGTCGGGCGACTGTTTTCGCCGAGAAGTTGAATGGTGTTGTTATTCTGAGAGGGAAAGAGGCCCCCTGTCGCGTTCAACTGAGACTATATATTCGCGTGCCTCACGTTATAATTCCATGGGTCCCTGCTGTGGCTTCCGTCCGGGGCAGTGTGTGGATCGATGGCTGGGCGTCTGAGAGTGTTTCCGGTGAGATGGAAATTGCCCCTTTTGTTGGTCGTGGAATCACTTACAGGCTGGAATTTCAGGCGTGTGACGGTGTGCGGTTTCAGTTGCTTGGGAAGAGAATAATGAGTTTTCGCCGCCCGGTGCGCTCAATGGCTGAACTATCCTTCGAGTTATTTCCGCTCGAAGAATCGCTGTCGTGCACAGGGCCAATCTCTCGGGTGTCAAGGGTCGCCGGGTATGGTGTTGCGGGGATGCGTGTGAGGGCATTCTTGACTTTCTTGGCGAGCTGGCGACTGCCCCGCAATGCGGCGGCAGGCGTTTTGGGTGTCCATGACATCCCTGGGCCTAGGTAGCGTCTTGGCGGTCATGGGTCGAGCCAGATGAGTGTGCTGGCCTGGGTGATGGCGGTGAGGTGGCGGCCGGGCTGTTTCTCGTAAAGAGTGGCGATGTCTGCGCAGGTAGGCGCGGAGGGAGCGGGCGGGGTAGCCCTTGTCCGCCACCGCCTGATCCGGTCGGACGCGGGGCCGTCCCGGGCCGGGCCGGGTGACGCGGATGCGGTCGATGACGGCCTCGGGCTGCGTGCAGTCGTTGCGGGTGCCCGGCGTGACCGTGACAGACAGCGGTCGCCGCCGCCCGTCGCAAGGCCAGGTGGATCTTGCTGGTCAGCCCGCTATGGGAGCGCCCGAGTCCTCGTTCCTCAAGCTCCCTTTGGCCGCGGTGTGCTGATGGGCCCGCACGACGGTGGAGTCCAGCGCGACAGCCAGTCCACCTCCGCCCGGCTCTGGGCTCCGGCCGAGCCGGCCGAAGGTGCCGTCGGCCGCCCAGCGGGCGCAGCGTCCGCGCACCGGCGCGATCACCGCCAGGTCCTCGAGGGCATCGTGTTCAAGGAGGGCATCGTGTTCAAGTTCCGACCGGTGTGCCTTGGAGGGATCTGCCCGAGCGGTTCGGGCCCTGGCAGACACCACCTGCCTCGGGCGCGACCCGCAGGCGGCAGCAGCGGCTCGACCACTGCCCATACGGCGTCACACATCTCCTGGTCCTCACAGCGAGCCCTACGATCAGATGATCGGAAAGACACTGCCTAGGTCGCTCCAACTGAAACTTGTGTGGCGTCCGTCATGTTTGACTTATAGTGTCATTTCCTGGCTTTTTTGGCGGTTGTGCACCGGACCGGCTGGCAGTTGAGCTGCCGACGTTCATGAGTAAAGAATACTCATGAATCTTGTGCTCTGCTGTGCTGGACTGTTTCATTAGGGGCCTGGCTCAAATATCCGCTTTTGATGTGAATGGCCGCCTTCCTTTATTCCTGGTTGATCGAATCGGGATATTTGATGAGAGATTTCTGTTTATGGTCAGAGAATTCCAACGGGGCCACAAGGCCAAGATCAGTGATCTGACGCCGGGAACGGATCTGTACGTAGGTGTGCAGATCGCCGCTCCTGGACTGACCTT
>NZ_JBIBVE010000066.1:0-5903 GCF_043080095.1 Streptomyces sp. NPDC015127 | reverse complement strand
GGCGGGGAATCAAAAAGAGCTCAGGACTGATTCATCACAGCGACCGCGGCTCACAATATGTGTCGATTCGCTACGGCAAGCGTCTGATCGAGGCCGGCGCGACCGCGTCGGTCGGCTCTGACGCGGACAGCTACGACAACGCCATGGCCGAGGCCCTCAACGGCTCCTTCAAGGCGGAACTGGGATCGAGCTTCAAGGGCCCTGGCGCGACGCTGACCTGGCCGAACGTGCCGTCGTCCAGTGCGTCGGCTAGTACAACACCGAGCGCCTGCACCCAGCCCTCGACTACCTCCCGCCCGAGGAATTCGAGGCTCATCACCACCGACCCCAGGCAGCCCCGAACGCCGCCTGAAAACACGCAACCGGCCGTTACGAAAGTCGGGACAGCTCAAGGTTCTAGGGTGAGCCACTCCAGGACTGCGGTGCCTGGCAGGCAGTGACTGATGAATGCTTCACCGATGCGGGTGCCGTCTGGTTCGCGAAGGTGTAGGTGCCAACCGGGAGGGGCAGTGGACTTGGTGAGATCGGCGAGCGTATGGCGACGAGGCCTGAAGCTCTCAAGGTGATGGTGTAGGTAGCGTGAGCGGTCTGTGCCGGAGAAACCGGCAGCCTCCAGTGCCCGGCGGGTCCAGGCGGTTGCGCACCGGCAGGTGCGGCAACGCACGCCAAGCACAGCCACTGACCAGGACATAGATGATCGCCGCGAACAGCGTCTCATCAGGCGTGTCCTGCGTCCCGCCGCCCTGCGGGCGCGTCTGCGACGGTGGGGATCAGCGGCTTCGCGATCTCCCACAGCCCGTCCGGCACAATCCAACTCCACGTACCTCGCCGCATGCATAGCTCAACGGGCCGTCACCACATAGGACACGGTCCTAGGCCAACGCCTAGACGACGAACCGGTTCTGCTCTCCGTCAAAGGCGCCGGCCAGGGCGGGGGCGCCACCAGTGATTCAGAAAGTTCGCTTCTGGCTTCCCAGCGGACTGGCGGCGATCGCATGCCCGAAGCGTCTCGGCCTCGGCCAGCTCACTTCGGGCGCAGGGAGGGCGTTCTGGGTGAAGAAGTCACAGGTACGGAACTGCTCATGGTGTGGGCTCCAGCTCGTGGGTGTGGCCGGGGCTGCTCTCGTCGAACTCGACTGCCGGGGGCGGTTGGCGGAAGCCGCGGGTCAAGAGAGCCAAATAAGTGGCTCCGACACCGAACCAGAAGAGGCCGACGGTGAGGGTGAGGGACGACAGGCTGGACCACAGCCAGCCGGTGAGAGCGAAGCCCAAAACAGGCACCACGCCGTAATGGAGCATCGCGTTCATTCCCCGCAGCTTCCTGTCGATCAGAAAGTGCTTCACCACGGAGAGGTTGACCAGGGAGAACGCGGCCAGCGCACCGAAGCTGATCAAGGAGGCGACAGTGCCCAGGTCGCTGAAGAGGGCGGCCAGCGAGATGAAGCCGACGACCAGCGTGGCTCCCACGGGGGTGCTGAAGCGGGCGCTGAGGGTACCGAAGACCAGACGGGGAAACACCCGGTCGCGGCCCATCGCGTACAGAACGCGTGCCACGCTGGCCTGACTGGCTATGGCCGCCGCCACACATCCAGAAATGTAAGCCACAAGGAAGAACACCTCGAGCCAGTGGCCCGCGGCGATCCCCATGATCTGGGCTGCCGCTGCGTCGGGCTCGTCAATGTCGCGCCAGTCAGGCTGAACGAGTTGCGCGGCGTACGAGATGATGGTGAAGACGAAACCACCAATGAGGGTGGTCAGGACAATGGCCCGTGGCACGGTTCGGCGCGGATCGCGCGCTTCTTCAGACATAGTCGAGATGGCGTCGAATCCGAGGTAGGACAGGGCGAGAACGGCAGCGCCCGACGCGAGGCCGGAGGTGGTCATTCCGGCGTCGTACAGCGGCTGGAGCAAGGAGGTTCCCGGGTGGTCGGCGACGTGGGCCGCCGCGGTTGCCAGGAAGACCATGGCGAAGAGGAGCTGTACTCCCACCAACAGGAGGTTGGCGTCACGCACGAGCGTGATGCCAACGATGTTCAGCGCCGTCACCACCACAATCCCGGCCAGTGCGAACACCCAGCCCGGGACTGACGGGAACTGCGCGTGCAGATAGATGCCCATCACCAAGTAGTTGATGAGTGGGAGAAGAAGGTAGTCGAGCATCAGCGTCCAGCCGGTCAGAAAACCAACATGACGGCCGAAGGCATGTCGCGCATAGACATACGCACTGCCCGCTTGAGGGTAAGCGCGCACGAGTACCGCGTAGCTGACCGCGGTGAAGAGCATCGTGACGAGCGTGATCAGGTAGGCAGTGGGGACGTGGCCTTCGGTGGTCTGTGCCACGGCTCCGTAGGTGGTGAAGACCGTTAGGGGAACCATGTAGGCGAGGCCGAAGACAACCAGGGCGGGCACGCCCATCACTCTCTTCAGGGCGCCGGCTGGCCGATGGTGGGACATGACGGACTCCAGGAGGGTTCAGAGACGGGGTAGGCGCGCCGTCCCCTGCGGCCAGGTACGGGACGCTGATGGTGTACAGGAGAGCGGCGTGGACGGTGAAAGGATCACGCGAAGGGAACTGGGCCGGCCGGCCGCCGCTTCCCCTAAGTGGTCAGATTGCCGGGCCGCTGTGCTGGCCGGTGCAGGCCAGCAGGAGCGGTGGCGGTCACTTCCTGAGCGGGACCCTCCGGCTTGAGATGATGAGCGTGGGGAAACAAGTGTTCAACTGGGTCCTCTTCTCCCTCGCCCACTCTCCTCCACCCCAAGCACCAGCTCCTGAGTAAGCCATGCCCAATGCGGGTGCAAAACACCCGAAAGGTTCGTCTGCTGGCGGCAGCCTGAGCTGAACCGGTTCCTTGTAGCGGTCCTGCAGCCACGTGTGATCGCTTTGGTAGGCAGAAGGGCACCGGCTGGATGCCTGGCCGTGCGTACCATCTTCGCCTGCGACTACCTTGCCAGGCCCGACCTACGCCGCGAGATCAACGGCGGGCTCCAAGGTCGTGGAGAACTGGAATAGCGCCAACACCGTTCTGCACTACAGCAAGGACGGCGCCCTCACAGGGGCGGACAAGGAACATGCCGAGACCTCGATGCGCTTCACCTGCTCCAGTCGGCCCTGGTGCACGTCAACATGCTGCTACTTCAGCAGGTCCTCGCCGAACCAAGCTGGGTGAAGAAGCTGACGGAGGAGGACCGGCGCGGGCTTACCGCGCTGTGCTGGTCGAAACAACCCGTACGGCACTTTCCGCCCCGACATGGACAAGCGGATCGACCTGACCTCTCCCCCCGTGAGCGTCAGAGGCTTCTGAGTCCCTTCACCGTCATCCCTCCTCGGCGTGAGGCCCTCACGGAACAGGCCGTCTCGCCGAGAGCCAGGTGTACCCAAATAAGGCACTCGAGGACCGGGCGTCCCCAAGCTCAGCACGATGGCGACGCGGCTTATTGCTGTGCGAGTCCCCTCAGGAACACAGCGCCGAGGAAAAGAGCAGGGAACACTCACGACAGAGCAGCCGAAAGTCGTCGAGGCTACAGGAGGCCGTTGCTGACGGGTGAACTTGCCCATGCCAGCCGCGGCTTTCCGACTTCTATGGGGCGGCCCCCCGCCGCGACGAGGAGCCATGACGACGAAGGCCCCTCGTACTGAGGGTAGCGAACCTATCGAAGGTCACATATCCGTTCCCGCGCGCTCGCTGGATGGCTCTCGTCCTGGTGGTCTGCGCGGCTTTCTCAAGGCCGAACAGCGACAAGGCCGGTCGCCCGTCTTCCTGACTGTGATGGTGGGCGGGGTACTGCATGTCCTGTGGCTGGGACTACTGGCCAACAGCGGAGGGGATCTGGCCGCTCAGGATGCCTGGGCGGGATTCGCTCGGGAGCATCCGGGTTCGGCCTACCACCTTGGGTGGTATGGCGGACTGCACCCGGTTTCCTACAGTGTGATCTCTCCGTATGTCATGGCGGTGCTCGGTGTCCGCACCACCATGCTGGTAGCTGGCACCGTCTCGTGCGGCTTGCTGGCGCTGATCCTCCTGCGGAGCCCTGGAGTGAGGCGGCCTGTGCCGCCTGCGTTGGCGGGGGCGTTCGCGCTTACCTGCAGTGCTGTGTCGGGCCGCGTCACGTTCGGGCTCGGTCTGTGCTTCGCCTTGGCTGCTGTGGCCGTCGTCTACTGCTGGCCGCGTCTGTCCCGCTGGCGTACCCGCCGGGGCCGGGCGTGCCAGGGGGTGGCCGCGGCTGTGCTATCCGGGCTCGCGACCGCCGGCAGCCCGGTGGCTGGTCTCTTTCTCGGCGTTGTTGCTGCCGCGTTGTTCCTGCGCGGACGCCGTGCCGCGGCCTGTGCCCTGGGAATCGTCCCGTGTGTCGTCGTGGGTCTGTTGGCTTGGCTGTTCCCTTTCGCGGGGACTCAGCCGATGTCGTTCGGCACGGCTGTCATGCCGTTTCTCAGCGCTGTCGGCGCCGTATTGCTGGTCCCGAGGAAGTGGCGGATAGTTCGACTGGCCGCTGCCGTCTATGCCGTCGGTATTGTTCTCACGGGGGCTGTTTCCTCGCAGGTAGGCAGCAACGTCACTCGTTTCGCGCTGCTCTTCGCAGGGGTGGTGTTCGTCGCCGCCATGTCGTGGAGCGCCCCACGGTCGCGCCAGTGGTTTGTGCTCTGCACAGCCTTCCTCGCCGTCACCACATGGCAGGTTACAAACACAATCGGTGACCAGGTGCGGACGTCCCCGGCTGCTTTGTGGAACCACGCGAAACTGGCACCGCTGCTCGACCAGTTGCAGCGGCTGCATGCCGAGCGCGGCCGGGTGGAAGTTGTGCCGTCCGCGAGTCACCGTGAGTCTTCCGCTCTCGCGCTGCACATCAATCTTGCCCGCGGTTGGAACCGCCAGGCTGACGCCAAACGCAATCCCCTCTTCTACGACAGCACGCTCACCGCAGAGAGCTATCACGCGTGGCTGCGGCGCTGGGCCGTGCGCTACGTCGTGCTGCCCAAAGAAGGCAAGCCGGATCATGCGGCCGTCGAAGAAGCCCAGATCGTCGAAGCGGGGCAGCCGTATTTGAAGCGGGTCTGGGCGGATGCGCACTGGGAGCTCTACGAGGTTCGCGACCCCGAGCCACTGGCCGAGGCACCCGCGGCAGCCGAGCGCACGACGGCCGACGCCCTGACCGTCACCATGCCGTCACCAGGAACAGCGCTTGTCCGCATTCCGTATTCACCCTGGCTCGCACTGGTCGACGACGAAGGCAAAAGCCTGAAGCCGCCGATGCAAAACAGCGGATCTCCAAACAGCAACGGCTGTCTGACCAAAGCGCCGAAAGACCGCGCGGGCGACGAGTGGACCTACCTGCATGCCCCGAAAGCGGGAGAATACAAAATAGCGGCCCCATACCAATTTCCCCGGGGAACACCATGCTCCCGATAGCACGGCTTTCCTCAGGCGACGTCATAGAAAACTTAGTCACCGGAAATCCTGGCACGGGTGCGTCTGGTCGAGTCCAGGAAATTTCCGCTTGTGTCGGCTGGTTCACCGCAATCCGTCTGACCGGACTCATGACCCTGCCCGTATGGGCCGACGCCAGGGGGAAAGATGCTCACGTACTTCTCTCGCCGCGATGGAGCTCATTATGGTATGCGTGCGTGGTGAGAAAAGATGGCGAGTGTAGGTCGCCACCTACCCACGCACCCTCCGTAGCCGCGGCATCACCCCGACGATCGCCCGCCTCGAGACCGACCCCGCACGGCCCGCGACCGGTCAAGACGCGATGGGTGGGGGAACGCGTAACTAGTCGGCCATGGTGCGGTGCTGTCTGGGTAGATTCACCACGGTCCAGGTGTCGTTGCCGGCGAGGAGCGTCGCGAGGTCGCCCTTGCCGTCCTTCTCGACGGCCGTCTCGAGCTGGTCGGCCATGAGCGTGTCGTA
>NZ_JBIBVE010000065.1:0-6702 GCF_043080095.1 Streptomyces sp. NPDC015127 | reverse complement strand
TCGCGGAACACCTGTCTCTCGGCAGTCAGACCGCCACCCTGCGGATACCTCATGCTTCGGGCGTACCGCGACGATCACCACCTGTCAGCCCCCACAACACCACGTCTACAAGCTCAGTAGAGGGGCGCATGTGCTGACTTGAGCCGACAAGCTTCCACGGAATCTCTCTTGTCTCGCCCACACGATGCTGCCGTTCGCTTCCTCTCCAACACAGCCGACAGCGCGGCAGCGGTCTCCACGACGCAGTCCAGGCCGTCGCCCACACGCACAGCC
Source organism: Streptomyces sp. NPDC015127 (assembly GCF_043080095.1). Classification (NCBI taxonomy): domain Bacteria; kingdom Bacillati; phylum Actinomycetota; class Actinomycetes; order Kitasatosporales; family Streptomycetaceae; genus Streptomyces; species Streptomyces sp. NPDC015127. The sequence goes on along the minus strand of NZ_JBIBVE010000065.1, from coordinate 6,429 downwards.
TCACTCGCCACGTGAACAGAACCACCCCAGACACGGCTTCGCGCTTCGGCCAGGTTCGGTGATGATTGTGCTCATGCGGCGAGGGCGAGGCTGCGCAGCGGTGCAGCCGCAGGACGCTGCTGAGTGCGGACATGTAGAACACCCGCTCAAGGCCACGGTAGTAACACCTTGGCCGGTAAAGGTTGCCGGAGATGCGTCCGGAGTCACGCGGAGCGGGTGCCAGCCCGGATACGCCGGCGAGCCGATCAGCGATCGGAAAGGCGGTCAAGTCACCGCCAGTGGCCGCAAGGAACTCGGCGCCGAGCAGAGGGCCGAAGCCGGGCATGCTGGTGATGATCTCGGCCTGACACGGTGCTGGCGGAAGCATGCTTCGATCTGGTGCTCAACCTCGTCGATGCGCTCGTTTAGCACCTGGACATCCCTAGCAAGGCTCCGGACCAAACTGGCGGCCTGGCTTCACCGGCAAGGACAGTGTGCTGACGCTCGGCGGCGCCCACCGCGGCCTGGGCCAGGGCAGCGGCTTGTAGACCTTTCGGTTCTGCAGCCAGGTGGTACGGCGCTTAACGCCGATCCTCCATAGTGAGGAGGCACTCTGATATCCGCTCAGCAAGATCAATGGTCTCGGGCGTCTTGGCGTCGATCTTGCCCTCCCCCCGATACGCCCCGGCGGCTCGATTGGCGGTCCGGCCGTGGATGTAGAGGAGGTGCTGGCTGTGGTTGAGGAGCACGCCTACCAGCAACGCGGCACCACCGTCCGTGAGATCGACAGCCCAGGTCACTTGTTCTCCCAGGTCAGCGACATCGGCCCGGAGCTCAAGCAGCTCGGGCTCCTCGTTGCAGACGCGCCGCGACAGCAGCCGCCTTCCCTCCTCATCACTAGCGACGCAGTGGTGGTGGGTTTTGCCGGCGCCCACTCCAGCCCAGATCTTGGGCACCTCCTCCGCGAGCTTCGTTCCGTACGTTGTTCCGCAGACGATCTCGCCGTCGTGGCCCTACTCAGCGACCTGCTCGCAATCCCAATCAGCGGTCGAGTCGTCGCGGGTCACCAAGCGGCCAAGCTCTTTCAGCCACGGGAACGGCAGCACCATCAAAGCCATACTCGGCACCCCTGGGTGACAGAACCTCACGAGTGGCTCAATCGACCCGGGAAGAACGTAGGGCGGCATCATCACCGACGGTTGGAGGTGACACTCGGCGTGAATCCAAGACGCGCTGTGCTGCTACGACCGCGTGCCACGATGAAGGTCTGTTCGCCTTCGGCGTCAGAGGCAGCGCAGAGCCGCCACCATGCACAGAGTCGCCAGAGATGCCCTTCGGGCGGTTCTGGGCAGCGATGCGCTGGAGGCAATATCGGCCTTGGCCCCCGTGCAGTGAAGGCGCTGCTGGTACCAGTCGCCCGCTGAGGCTCATGGGAGCCAGGGCAGCTGCAGTCTCAGGTGTGCTCATTCACCTGAGGCTTCCGCTCGGCGAAGCAGCTGGCGAGGCATTGGCGAGTTCGTATGACAAAGCCCCTCAACCACCGACAGCCGAGGGGCTTGTGTATCAGGGGTGGGGGCCCCGCCCGGTGTCGCGTCGGACAGGGACGAGCCAGCAGCCACGGGGGATTTATGCTTGCCGACCGGACAGCACGCCTCCCCTGAAGTGCGTGCTGTCACCCCCGCTGCCAAGGCCTCTGTTCACCTTGGGCAGCGACTTAATTTGATCACCCTTGAAGGCTCGCCATCTGAGTAGATGCTGCTCAAAGTGCTGTGGCGACTTCTCGAAGTTGGCCCCCCATGTTGTCCGATAACCAGATCCCTGCCCTGGCGGCTGGTGCCCGGCACAAGCACTTCGGTAGGCAGGGAGCTGTCGAGTTGCTCGCGGTCCCCAGCTCATCCACCTGACGATGCCCTGCGCAGCCCGCCGTCATCGACCACAACATCGTCATGGCATTGACCTCAGTGTCGCTTCTGATCGCCCTTAGACGATGGCTGGCTCCTCCCACCTGGTATCCCGAGCGGGCGGCCAAGAATGCGCTGAGCGAGCATGGCTCCAACGGTCCGAACAGTGCCGCGGGACAGCGGCAGAGCGCTTGTCGTGGTCGCCGCCTGGGGCCGTGAGCCCTGCACGTATTGTCGAGGGCGTAGCAGCCGTGCGGGGGCAGGGGCATACAGACCGTCCAGCGGCTGGGAAGAGCGCCTCGGGAACGCCAGCAGCCGCTGGACGGGGATCAAAGTGCAGGGGCAGGCACATCCCTGCATGCGGCGGAGTCCTGGCCGCCCATGTCCTGTTCGCTCTGCTTCTCGCTCTGTCCTGAAGCCGACGCGCCTGGTCCTGCAGCCGCTTGCAGTCGTCTGTGTCACTGGTGCGCTCGGCTCTGTCCTTCATTTCCCGGGCCTTAGATTCGCATCTGCTCGGCCATGCCCCGGGCTCGCCATTCATGCTCATGATCGCTCCTTTGCGGAGGGGAGAGCGGACGAGGGACAGGAAAACACCCGGACCCGGCACCCGCATCCCGGACATCGCCGGTATACGGGTGAAACCCGCCCCGCGGGTCGTGTCCGGAGACAAGCCAACCGCCCGGTGTCGGGAGTCGGAGTGTGGTGTGCAAGCGTCAGGACGGCGCGAGGTGAAGGAACGGCAGGGAGTATCGTCGGAGGCGAGCTGTCCCCGGGCAAGCGGTCGGCGGGTGAGCGTCATGCGCCGCGGACGCCAGGACTGCCTGAGCACAGCATTCTCGGATCACGACGTGATCCTCTTCCTGCAGACAGCAGGGCCTACGGACCCCGACGAAGTACTCGACGACCCTCGCTGGGTGAAATGGCACGGCGGCCGTAACTGGGGAGTGTCCTGAGGACGAGGGCTGGTTCGGGATGTCTGGGTCGAGGCGTGGTCCGAAACGCCCTCCACCGGGCAGCGTCTCTGGAAACAGGGGTGAATTCACGTCTCCTTCGCGTGTACCAAGCAACCTGTCCGCCGTCGCTCCCTATCTCTGATGTCAGCGCCGTGCGGCTGTACCGTGATCGGCCATCTGCACCAACCGGCTACCACCTACCGAGTGCTTCCGGCGCCGCCTGTCACCTGGGCTTCCATCCTCACCGGGCGTGGGGTAGCGGTGATGCGGGCGCGCCGTTTCCCAGGGTTCGTGCGCAGTCTGTGTAGAGGAGGCAGCCGCCAATGGTCCTCTCGTGACGTTTCAGGGGTGCCTTCCACTGCCAGGGATGCCTTGTCTTGAGGAGTGCCATGCGTTGTTCACGGGTTTGTCTAACGGTGGCCGGGGCATGTGCTGTTCTGGCACTGTCACCGTCTATGGCGTGGGCCGGCGGCAAGCCGGCTGCCGGGGCAGGACCGTCGGATGTGAGGGTGAGCCCGTCGCAAGTGCATCAGGGTGCGACGCTGTCGGTCACCGCGTCGGGCTGTGCCCGCGGCGGAACTGTCACCTCGACCGCCTTCCCTACCGTCACTTTGCCCGCAGGCGCAACGTCGACAGCCACAGCCCGGGTGAGCAATACCGCCGCCGCAGGTGCCGCCACCCTGCGCGTCCAGTGCGCAGGCCGAACCGCCAAAGCGGCCTTCACCGTCCTCGCGGGTACTGCGGCGCAGGGCGGTCTCGGCGGCGCCCGCACACCGAACACGGCCGAGATCGCCGCCGGCACCGCATTGACAGGCATGGCGATCTGCGCCGGAGCCGTCCTCCTCACACGCCGCCACAGCCGCAGCCGCATCTGACCTGGGCATGATCCTCCCAGGTCAGTCGGCTGCCGAGCGTGGTATCGGGGCGGGACGAGCGCGCCCCTGAACCACATACGCCTATAGGCCGCCGGCGCTGCTGGATCACTGTGGACTGGCGGGCGGGCCGGCGGGGGTGTCGAGGCCAGCCTGGCGAAGGTCGTCGCCCAGTGCCAAGTCGTCGGCATGCTGCTCGATTGCCCTAAGGAGCAGACGGGCAAGGTCCGCGTTCGGCCAGGCGTGGGTAGGCACGGGACCGAGCAGATATCCGGTGATCCACAGGCGGCCGAGGGTTTTGGCGGTCGCGGCACGCAACACATCGAAAAACCGAGGGTCCTCGCGGGATTCGAACCCGCCCGGTGATAGCGGCAGCGAGTCGACCAGCTGCCATGCTGCATCGAAGAGGCCGTCGGCGTCCATCCCCGTGTCGGCCAGAGCGCAGGCCAGATCGTCCAGCCAGAAACTGGTCCCCATCGCACACGCCTGCTGAACCGCCCGCACTTCCACCACCTCGTCGGGGCACATCTGCAGTTCCTCCCGCAGGCGGGCCAACCGCTGACACAGGACATCAATGGCGCGGATAGTTTCCCAACGCGCCCGTACCGCCTTCGCCCCGGCACCTGTATGCGCTTCACACATGGCAACAGCATCCGCGCGCCCCGCCGACCGCGCACCCCGGCGCCGCAGCCAGGGGCAGGAAGGGGCGGGACCCGGTTGCGACGACGGGTCCCGCCCCTCCTGAAAGGCCAGCCGCGTGGCGTCCCCTGCTGCGGCCAGCCGGGCCAGGCCCCCTTAGACCGTGTCCTATGTGGTGTGGCGGACGAGTCGCTTGTAGCAGCAGATGGCGGCGGCGAGGCCGAGAAAGGCCAGGTAGTTGCGGGGGTGGCGTTCGTAGCGGTGGTTGAGTCGGCGGTAGCCGGTCAGCCAGGACATCGTCCGCTCGATGACCCACCTGCGGCGGCCGAGCCGTTCGCTGGAGTCGATGCCTTTGCGGGCGATGCGGACACCGATGCGCTTGCCGCGTAACCATCTTCGCAGGTGAGGGATGTCGTAGGCCTTGTCGGCGTGCAGGCGTTGGGGTTTGAAGTGGTGTCCGCGGTGGGGGTCGTGTCTCGTTTGGTGACCGGCCACCATGGGCTTCAGTGCGAGGCTGTCGTGGACGTTGGCCGCGGAGACGCCAACGACGAGGGGCAGTCCGTTCGCGTCCGACAGGACGTGCATCGTGGAACCCGGTTTGCCCCGGTCCACGAGGCTCGGACCTGTGTGTTCGCCCCCTTTTTCGCCCTGACGTGGGCGGAGTCGAGGACGACGCGGGAGACGTCGATCAGGCCGGCGTCGTCGAGCCGGTGCAGGACCGCTTCGTGGAGGCGGCCCCAGACGCCGGCCCTGGACCAGATGAGGAACCTGCGATGCGCGGTCGACTTCGATATCCCGAAGCACGGCGGCAAGGCCCGCCAGGCGCAGCCGCTGACCAGGACATAGATGATCGCGGCGAACAGCGTCTCATCAGGCGTGTCCTGCGTGCCGCCACCCTGCGGCCGCACCTTCGACGGCGGGATCAGCGGCTTCGCAATCTCCCACAGCCCATCCGGAACAATCCAACTCCACGTACCCCGCCCCATGCCGAGCCCAACGAGCCAGCACCACATAGGACACGGTCTTAGCTGTCAGGCGGCCCGGGGGCCGGGGCTGGTCAAGTAATGGCAAGGCGGGCCCAGTGGGTGGCGGCACCGCCGGGATGTATGCGGTGCCGTGGACTCAGCCAGCGCGTCCACGATGCTCTGGTATCGCCATCTCCACCGACCTCCGCGCTCTCCCCGCCCACCTGCCATTCCTCCAGCGCCCCCGCTGCGCTGTACGGCGGGCTGCCTCCACAGCCTCCGCACGATGCTCAAGAACGTCACACACATCGCTGGGCTGGCCCTCGGCCAGGCCGTGCGGCGCAGGCACCCGCCCACACGACCGGCACCGTCCGTCGGCGGCTACTCACGGAACAGCCCGCTTTCACCGCCGATCCCTTCTGACCACCACCCTCCGCCCCTGTCTATGCGCCTACATGAGTAAACGGTGACCAATTGTGTATAATTGGCAGACCTTTCAGCGGCTCCCCTCATGTAACGAGCTTGTGCATGACTGGCGGTGACGTGCCGAAGGCTTCGCCGGGACTCGGGGTTTCACATCTGCCGTGCCGCTGTCAGGTCAACGATCTGTTGGTGAACACCCGTCAGCCGACATGGCGAGGATCGCCACTGCGGGACCGTTGGCCAGGAGCTTAACCAGCTCCAACTGGCGGGCGTGCGTGATGTCCGCGCGGCTTCCCGGCTGGATCGGAGTGCAGAGCGCATACGGCCGTCCTCGTCGGTGAGCGCCGCGACCATGGCCTTGACGGCGTTCTGCCTTTTCTTGTCGGAGATAAACTTGTCCCTGTCCTTGCGTCCGACAGTCGGCCGCCGGATCCGGACCTCGGTGCCGTCGACGATCCCGGTCGTTCCGGTCGTTCCGAAATGCTCCACGACCTCGGCCAGGGTCCGCAGCCGTACTCCGGGGCTGACGGTGCGCCCTCACTCCTCGCTGCGGCCCGCCCCTCCCCGACGGCCCAGGTGATGGTGGAGCGGTCCACACCCAACTAGTGACCTGAGTCGGAGATCCGTCGTTGGTTGGGTATGAGTCGTCCGGGTCCGAAGATTCCGCCGTTGTCGTTGACTCACGCCCAGCGGGCTG
>NZ_JBIBVE010000064.1:0-6879 GCF_043080095.1 Streptomyces sp. NPDC015127 | reverse complement strand
CGCGGAGGTGGTTGATCACCGCGTCGGCCTCGTGCAGGGCTGGTCGAGCTCCTTCGCGAAAAACACCGAGGCGGCCTTCAGGATCTCGCTCGCCCAACGCAACTCGGCTATCTTCTTGCGAAGTTGGGCCAGCTCGGCCCGCTCGGCAGTGGTCAGCAGATCCGGCCGATCGCCCTGGTCCGCCTCGGCCTGGCAGACCCACTGACGCAGAGCCTCCTTGCGCATGCCCAAGTCACGGGCCACTTGGGCGATTGGACGACCGGAGGTCTGGACTTCGCGGACGGCTCGCTCGCGCAGCCCGTCGGGGTACTCCCGTGGCACAGGCATCGGACCTGTGTTCTCCCATCTGCCGAGGCGATCCTGCCTGGCTTCAGGGCCGCTACAAGATCCGGATCAGCTCACAAGAGGCGGGTGCGGCGTATCGTTCCATGCCTCAGGCGTGGGCGTTGCGGTGTCGGATCGTCCTGGCCTGTGCTGCGGGTGCTTCGAACAGCGATGTTGGCGGCCCGGCTCGGTTCCACGCCTCAGGCGGTGGGCCGGGGGGTGGGCCCGGTTCGCGCAGTACCGGATTGCCGGTCTGGGTGGGCGGCCTCCTGTCCGGCCTCGCCGGAGGCGGTGTCCGATCTGGTCGACGGGCTGCAGGATGACGGCCCGGATACCTCGTCGGCGAAGACGCCCGCGGATTGCGCGGGAGGAAATCACCCGATCCGCAAGGACGACGTCCGGTCGGGTTCGTGGTCTCCCGAGTCCGGTGCGCGGCGCGGGACCCTGATCCGGGCGGGTCGTGATCGTCTCGAAGCCGGCCCATCACCGGCCTGGCCCGGGGTGACACGGACGGCCAGGCGCCGTGCCTTGCTGTCACTGGCCAAGTGGACCTTGGTGCTCAAACCACCGCGGGAGCGTCCGAGTGCGTGATCGTCGGGTTCGGACCGGCCGGGCGCCCCATTTCCTTGCCCCGGCCGCGTGCTGGTAAGCCTGGCAGACGGTGGAGTCCACCGATACGTGCCGCGACAGCCCAGACAGGACCGCTGCGCTTGCCTACTGCCAGCGAAGGCGCGCAGCTTCGCGAGCAGACATGAAGCACCGACTACTCATGTGCGTGGCCGGGCTCGTGCAGTGGGCTGATGGTGCTGAGATCCAAACCGCACCCTCCTGAAGTCGTGATTGCGATGATTCATTCCGGCATAGCAGTTCTTCCATCACGAAGCAGAGATTCCCTTCCTCTGGCCTCGTTCCGGCGCGGCCCGCGGCGAGCCTCAACGGTCGTGGCCCTGGCATGTCGCGGCAGTTCCTTGACAGGGCTGCACTGGACTGGGAGCAGCCTTTGACATCCCAAGACCTCCTGACCGGTGACTTCGACCGCCCGGCGCGGGCGAGGAAAGGTGACCGGCGTACCTACGTCCTCGATACCAGCATCCTTCTGGCAGACCCCCTGGCCATGGCTCGGTTCGGCGAGCACGAGGTAGTCCTGCCGGTGGTGGTGGTCAGTGAGCTGGAGGCCAAGCGAGACCATCCAGAGCTTGGCTACTTCGCCAGGGATGCGCTTCGGTTGCTTGATGGCCTTCGGGTCCAGTGGGGTCGCCTCGACGAGCCCATACCCATGGGGCGTCTGGGCGGCACCCTCCGGGTTGAGCTCAACCACAGCGAGGTCACTGCGCTGCCGGCCAGCTATCGTCTCGGCGACAACGACAGCCGAATCCTCGCTGTTGCCCGCAACTTGCAGGCTGAAGGGTACGACGTCTGCGTCGTCTCGAAAGATCTGCCGCTGCGCATCAAGGCCAGTTCTATGGGGCTTTGCGCCGAGGAGTACCGAGGCGAAGCGGCACCGGCCACTGGATGGAGCGGGATGGCGGACGTTTCAGTCCCTGCTGAGCAGATCGATCACCTCTTCAGTCACGGGGTGGTGGAGGCCGATTGCGCTCTGGGACTGCCCGCAAATACAGGTCTCGTTCTCAGCTCTCCTTGCGGCCGTGCACTTGGCCGGGTCACGGCTGACCGCCGCGTCAGGCTGGTCCGCGGCGATCGGGAGGCGTTCGGGCTACGGGGCCGCAGTGCTGAGCAGCGGGTGGCTCTGGACCTGCTGCTGGACCAGGAGATCGGCATCGTCTCGCTCGGAGGCAGCGCTGGGACCGGGAAGTCGGCTCTGGCCCTCTGCGCGGGGCTGGAGTCAGTACTGGAGAGGAAACAGCACCGCAAGGTCATGGTATTCCGGCCCCTGTACGCAGTAGGGGGGCAGGACCTTGGTTACCTTCCGGGGGTTGAGGCCGACAAGATGAGCCCATGGGCGCAGGCAGTACTCGACACTCTCAGTTCGGTGGCCAGCCCTGAGGTGACCGAGGAGATCCTTTCGCGGAACCTGCTCGAAGTGCTGCCGCTGACACATATCCGGGGACGCTCCCTGCACGACGTGTTCGTCATCGTGGACGAAGCACAGTCATTGGAGCGGAATGTGCTGTTGACAGTTCTGTCACGGATCGGACAAGGGTCTCGTGTTGTTCTCACCCATGATGTCGCCCAGCGCGACAACTTGCGGGTCGGTAAGCACGACGGAGTTGTCACCGTGATCGAGAAGCTCAAGGGGCACCCGCTGTTCGCCCACGTCACGCTTAGGCGTTCCGAGCGTTCTGCGATTGCAGCGCTGGTGACGCAACTCCTTGAGAAGCCGTAGGCCACGGGGCTGGTTCCTTGAAATGACGGCGCAAGCACTATTGGCGCAGCCACTGTAACGTAAGGTTCATGGCGGACGACGACGCCACGACCTTACGGTTAAAGCAAGGAAACTCGACTCAGGGCATGCGGCGAGTGAGCTTTCCCGCACCACCTGCACTGACAGGGTAATGGTCGGAAAAGTCCCGAAAAACTTGCTCTCGCATGAGATAGCTTCGAGAGTGAATGTCTAGCGTGTGGTTTATCCAGCCACCCTCTGGAGTTAAGTTCCCCTTTCGCAAAAAAACATAGTCTAGCTGGACTGGCACGCCGCGGCGATCACGGTAATTGGCTACCGAATTAGTGGAAGGATCATAGCTCGGCGTCATATCATTTGACCCTTGAGGCGAGTTGACCCGCAAGCGATCCAGCAATCCGATGTACTCGCTGCTTGCCTTCGGGATATTAAAGTCACCGGCGATGACAACTGCTTCGCCGGAGGGAATCGATCGTTGAGCAAGGTAGCCGGCGATGGAATTAAGCTGATTCGCTCGTATCCACGCCGCTTCCCCTCCAGAGCACCCAGGATCGTCCGCCTGCAGGTGCGTTCCCACGACATGGATACGCTTACCTGCAGCATCGATGACCGCGTAGGCGAACCCCTTGGCTGCCCAGTAGTCCGCGCCACACCCGCCGCCATAAATGTGCTGTGCCCTGTGGCGGATGGGCCACTTACTGGCGATGACGACTCCACCATCCTCGAGGGGGGTCCCATAGTAGCCTCCGGTTGTCCGATCCCATCCAGAGGAGCTTCTGCCGATCACGGGCGTGCGGTAGGGGTGATGGGACGCCAGCAGAGGGAAAAGGTATTCGTCAGTTGCCGAATTGTCGAACAACTCCGTGAGAACGAGTATGCCGTTTGGCTGCAAATAGCCGGCCTCCGCCGCGATGCTGGCACGCCGGTCGGGCTCCCAATCGGTGATACCGCTGGGAAGCAGCATAAGGTTGTGCGTCAGCACAGTAGGGAATTCGCTGGCCACGGCAGATCCGAGTGACCCGCGCGCCGGTGGCAGCGCAGAGACAGGGCCAGTCATTCCAAGCAGCAAAACAGCTGTCCCCGCCGCAATGCCCGCATTGCGGTACATGTGCAGACGTCGAAGCTTCGACACGCGTCGCAGTCCGAGGTTGGCGGGTCGGTGGAGCTCTGGCGTCCGGCGCGCGAATAGCACAGTGGCCTCCTGATCAACGGGAGCAGAGCGGGAAGAACCTCCGTTTACAGGGGCCGCCTCCCTGGTCATGCGCAGAGGTAGCAGGATGAAGCACGCAAGCGTCTTGAGGCAACAGTTGTGCAGTGACTCAGCCACTGGCTCTCAGAAAGAGGGCGGCCGGATATCTCCACACCGAGTCCTGTCTGGCCAGGCCTATCCGTTGCAGTGACAACCAGCCGTCCCGCGGCCGGCCCGTCACACACTTCCCCTGCCAGCCTGCACTTCGGCCAGATCGCATCTGAGCAGACACTGCTTTGCTGCGCGAGAGCCTTGAGACGAAAGCGCAGTACCAATACCACAGCTGCCCTTCTTGCCACGGACCTTCTGTGGCAGTTGCTTCTCCACCCCCGCTAACCATGGGCGTTAGTCTTGTGGACTAGGGCGACCCGGCGATCTACCAGGAGGTCGGCGATTCTCCGCCTGGCAGGAGGAGCACGGCGGCCGCGAGCAGCGTCACCCGCAGTTCGCTGGTGTCGCGGACGGCCGAGGGGACATCTTCCCTCGAGCCGGCCACCGGCTTCTCCGAGCAGTTCGAGAACAGCCCGCGGGAACCTGAGTCTGCGCACGCCGTTCACCTTGGTGAACTCGGGCCAGCAGCGAGTTCCCGGATTGCGCCTGAGTGAGCCTGGCAGGGCAGCAGCGCCCGCGGGCAGCCAGGTCGTCCCCACATCGGCCCAGACGGTCCTTGACAAGCTCTCCTAACGCCCTCCTCGACCCCATCGCACAGGCAGTCCGAATTACTTGCACACGGCCGGACCAGGACGAGTACGTTCCGCTTTGAGCAGTAAATACTCATCCACTCACCGCCAATTCTGATTTAATCCCAGATGACCGGCATTCCCGGTTTCCCTAATGGCGAGTGAGAGAAAATGACAGACAGCATCGCGGAAATACGCCAGCCTAACGCCCTCAAAGCGAATGCAATCGGCTTCATCGATGCTCTCGTCATCGGCCTCAATTCAACGTCTCCAGCCTACTCGCTGGCGGCATCGATCGGTCCGATCGTGACACTGGTGGGGATTTACGCCCCAGGCGTGATATTGGCATCATTCGTACCGATGCTGCTTATCGCTTCAGCTTTCTTTTACCTCAATAGGGTCGACCAGGACTGCGGAACAACCTTCTCGTGGGTCACGCGGGCAATGGGTCCCTGGGTCGGCTGGCTCGGTGGCTGGGCAATCGCAATGACTGGCGTTCTAGTCATCGGATCGCTCGCCGACGTCGCCGTGAGCTTTGGCCTGCTTGCCATTGGCCTAGACAGCTGGGCTGAGAACGACCTGGTGCGCCAGGCGCTGGCGGTCCTTATTATCCTCGCGATGACAGCAGTGTGCGTGATCGGAACTGAGGCTTCAGCCAAGCTGCAGAATATTCTTATCCTCGCGCAGGTCATACTCCTGCTCACGTTTGCTGCGGTGGCACTCTACCGCGTGTACACAGGTACGAGCACGCTTTCAGCTGCGCGCCCGTCGTTCGAATGGCTGAATCCGCTCGGGGCCGGAGGAGCAGCCCTGACTGGGGGGTTGCTGCTGGGCATATTCATCTACTGGGGGTGGGAGTCGGCGGTCAACCTCACTGAGGAGGTAGAGGACCCTGCCTCCGCTCCGGGAAAGGCAGGAATCTGGTCTACGGTCGCGCTTCTGACGACGTACTTGTCCGTAGGCTTTGCGGTCGTCGCCTATGCCGGAACTTCCTTCCTGGCCGAGAACTCCGAAGAGGAGGAGTTCATCTTCGCTCTACTCGCCAGCGAGGTAATGGGGAGCTGGGACTGGGTTGTCCTGCTTGCGGTCTCTACGTCTGCTCTGGCCTCAACCCAGACCACGATCATTCCCGCGTCCCGCACTGTTCTCTCAATGGCGCGCCGCCATGCTCTTCCTCGGCAATTCTCGCACATTCATCCACGATTCCGGACGCCGAATGTGAGCACATGGTGGGTGGCCGGCGTCGCTATCGCCTGGTATGTAGCGGTCAATCAGATCAGCACCAATGCCCTTTTTGATTCACTGACGGCCCTGTCGCTGCTTATCGCGTTCTATTACGCCCTTACAGGAATTGCCTGTGCGGTCTACTATCGCCGTCACCTGACCGAGAGCAGCCGTAACTTCCTGTTTATTGGCGTTGGTCCTGTCGCCGGTTCCGCTCTATTGACGTGGCTACTCATGGAATCAATCATCGATATGTCTGACCCCAAAAATTCATATAGTGGCGTTTCATGGTTCGGTCTTGGCCCCCCGCTGGTCATCGGCATCGGCATCACTGTCACCGGCCTGGCGGTAATGGCCGTATGTCGCCTGATGTCGGGCACCTTCTGGCGGGAACGCCCTGGCCTGGCCGACCCCAGCCTTGTCCACGGCAAGGAGTTGTGAGATGTCAGTCGTGATGGGATACGACGAGTCTCCGGGCGCAACACGCGCCCTGAACGTCGCAATCGAGATGTCGGCTGCCTTCGGGGAGCCGCTGGTACTCGTCTAGCCCCGGGCAGTCCAGGCGAGGCGTACAAGCTCATTACGACGCCATACGCCAGGCCCGGGCGCGCTGCTCTCGACCACGCTGTCCGAGCATGCGATGCAGCTGGGTACCGGCGACCGTTGAGATCATTGAGGACAGGCCTGCACAGGCGCTAATCGAGGCTGCACCACGTCACCAGGCAAGAGTGATCGTGGTCGGCAACTGGGCGGAGAGCCCGATGCGCGGCGCACTGTTAGGTTCAACACCACACAAACTTCTGTATTTCTCGAACTTCCCGGTGCTCTGTGTGCCGACGGACGGCTGACCCGTGCCTCGGGCCCTCTGTCAGCAGTTGTCTTCCGCCGGCGTCCGGAGCAGTGCGATCACACCCGCACGGCCCATGAGTCCTTGTACCACATGGCGTGCTAGGGTCCGTCTTCAAACGGATCTTGCCCAGAGCAGGAGCGCCGCGAGTGTGACTGCTGCCTCGTACGAGGTGGCGGTCTTCTCGTATCTGGTT
>NZ_JBIBVE010000063.1:0-7228 GCF_043080095.1 Streptomyces sp. NPDC015127 | reverse complement strand
GTTCGACTTGATCGACCCCAACCACAACGGGCGATCAGACGACCGACCCTGACCATAGGTCGCCAACAACGCCTGCGCCTCGATCGGATCACCCAGCGTCGTACCCGTCCCGTGCCCCTCGACCAGGTCGATCTCGTCCGCGGACAGCTGCCCCGAGGCCAGCGCCTGGCGGATCACCCGCTGCTGCGCCGGACCGTGCGGGGCGAACAAGCCGTTGCTGGCGCCGTCGGAGTTGACGGCGGAGCCGCGCACGATCGCCAGCACCGGATGCCCGTTGCGCCGCGCGTCCGACAGCCGCTCCACCAGGAGCATGCCCGCGCCCTCGCCCCAGGCCGCGCCGTCGGCGGAGGCGGCGTAGGAACGGCACCGGCCGTCAGCCGACAGGCCCTTCTGGCGGCTGAACTCGACGAACGCCTCGGGGGTCGCCATCACGGCCACACCCCCGGCGAGCGCGAGCGAGCACTCCCCCGCCCGCAGCGCCTGAACGGCCGAGTGCAGGGCCACCAGTGAGGAGGAGCACGCCGTGTCCACGGTCACGGCCGGCCCCTCGAACCCGAGGACGTAGGACACACGGCCGGAGGCGACCGCACCGGTGCTCGCGTTGGCGGCGTAGTCGTGGTACATCATCCCGGCGAAGACGCCGGTCGAGCTGCCGCGCAGGGACGACGGGTCGATACCCGCCCGCTCGATCGCCTCCCAGGCGACCTCCAGCAGCAGTCGCTGCTGCGGATCCATGATCAGCGCCTCGTTGGGGCTGATGCCGAAGAACGCGGGGTCGAACCGGTCGGCATGGTGCAGGAATCCGCCCTGGCGCACGTATGTGGTGTGCGGTCGTTCGCCGGTGGGGTCGTAGAGCTGGTCGATGTTCCATCCCCGGTTCACCGGGAAGTCCGAGATCGCGTCGACCCCGTCGGCGACCAGCTGCCAGAGCTCGTCCGGCGTGGTCACCCCGCCCGGGTAGCGGCAGCCCATCCCGATGATCGCGATCGGCTCGGAGACCGCCGCGGTGAGCTTCGCGTTCTGCGCACGCAGGAATTCGGCTTCCTTGAGCGAGCTGCGCAACGCGGCGACGAGCTTGTTGTCGGAGCCGGTCATCGGAGGTCTCCACTCATTCCGGTCGGGTCGAAGTCGTCGCGCTCGCCAAGGGCCATGCTGATCAGGGCATCGGCGTCCATGTCGTCGATCGAGGCACCGTCGCCGCCGACGGGTTCGAGCGTCGCCGGGGCGGCGCCGCCGAGTTCCAGCAGGCGTTCCAGCAGCCCGGCATCTCGCAGCCTCGTGAGCGGGATCGTGTGCAGGACGTCCCGGATCTGCCGCTCGGTGTCGGCGACGCTGCCGTCATCGGCACGAGGAGCCAGGCGGGCGGCGAGTTCGGTGGCGAGCGCCGCCGCGTTCGGGTGGTCGAAGACCAGGGTGGGCGGCAGGCGCAGGCCGGTGGCGGTGTTGATCAGATTGCGGAACTCCACCGCGCCCAGTGAGTCGAAGCCCATGTCCTGGAAGGCCCGGTCGGCCGGGATGTCCTGCGGGCCGGAGTGCCCCAGGATCGCGGCCGCGTGGATCCGGACCACGTCGAGCAGTTCGGCTTCCTGCCGGTCCGCCGGCAGTCCTGCCAGTCGCCGCAGCAGCACCTCCGCCGCGTCCGTGGCGGCCGGTCGCACGGCGGACCGCCGGACGAGTCCGCCGAAGAGCGGTGGCAGGCCGGGTTCGTCCGCCAGGGACTTCAGGTCGAGCCGGATCGGCACGACGGAGGGCAGGTCGGTGCCGACGGTGGTGTCGAAGAGCGCCAGACCGTCTTCTTCGGACAGGGGCCGCACGCCGGTGCGGCTCATCCGGCGCCGGTCGCCGTCCGCCAGTTCGGCCGCCATGCCGTCCGCGCTGTCCCACAGCCCCCAGGCCAGCGAGTGCGCGGGCAGCCCGAGGCCGTGGCGGTGGACGGCGAGGGCGTCGAGGAAGGCGTTCGCGGCGGCATAGCTGCCCTGGCCCGGGTTGCCGAAAACACCCGCGGACGAGGAGAACAGCACGAACATCGACAGCTTGGCCGTGACGGTCAGCTCGTGGAGGTTCAGCGCGGCGTCGACCTTGGGGCGGAACACGGTGTCGATCCGTTCCGGCGTCAGCGACCCGATCACCCCGTCGTCGAGCACACCGGCCGCGTGCACGACCGCCGTCAGCGGATGCGCGTCGGGCACCGCCGCCAGGACGCCGGCCAGCGCGGCCCGGTCGGCGACATCGCACGCCACCATCTCGGCGTGCGCGCCGAGCGCGGCCAACTCGGCGACAAGTTCCGCGCTGCCTTCGGCAGCCGGCCCGCGCCGGCCCAGCAACAGCAGGCGACGGGCGCCGTGCGTGGTGACCAGGTGCCGTGCGAGGAGCCTGCCGAGCATGCCCGTCGCTCCGGTGAGCAGCACCGTGCCGTCGGGGTCGAGCGGCGCCCGATCGTCGTCGGGCCGAGCGGTGACCCTGGTGAGCCGCGCCACCCGCACGACACCGTCCCGGACCGCGACCTGGGGTTCCCCGGTGGCCAGCGCCGACTCGATCCCGTCCGGGTCGTCGAGGTCCGCCAGGACGATACGCCCCGGATTCTCCGACTGCGCCGACCGGACCATGCCCCAGACGGCGGCGCCGGCGAGGTCGGTGACCTCGCCGACGGCGACCGCGCCGTCGGTGACGACCATCAGCGTCGACCGGGCGAACCGGTCGTCGGCCAGCCAGGTCCGCAGGACCTCCAGGACCCGATGGACCTCGCGTCGTACGGCCCCGGCGTCGGATCCCCGCTCCGTCGCCAGGACGACCACCTCGGGCACGGTGTCGTCCGCGCCCACCGTGTCCCAGTGCACCCACGTCACCGGCGTCACGTACGCGGTGGGCACGGCTGTCTGTGCGGGTGCGGCGGGTGCGTCCACCCAGGACAGCTCGAACAGCGAGTCCTGGCGGCCGATACGCGCGGCCGCGAGTTCGGCCGCACTCGTCTCGCGCAGGGCCAGCGACTCGACGGAGGCGACCGGCAGACCCGTACTGTCGCTGATCGCCAGGGCGACCGTGCCCCCGGCCGCCGGGGATATCCGCACCCTCAGCCGGGTGACGGACGGCGTGAGCACCGACACTCCGGTCCAGGCGAACGGGAGCCGGAGCGACGCGGGTTCGCCGGCACGCAGCCCGATCGCCTGGAGGCACGCGTCGAACAGGGCCGGGTGCAGGCGGAAATCGTCACCGGGGAGGGCCGCGACAGGCAGGGCGACCTCGGCGAACAGCTCCTCGCCGCACCGCCAGGCGGCGGTCAGGCCCTGGAAGGCGGCACCGTACGCCAGCCCGCCGTCTGCCAGGGCCTCGTAGCGGCCGGTGAGGTCGACCGGCTCGGCGGCGGGCGGCGGCCACTCGGTCACGTCGGGCGCGGGGCCGGAATCCCCGACCGGCCGTACGGTGCCCACGGCGTTGCGGATCCAGGGCTGATCGGGGGCGTCCCCGATCCGGGAGTGGACGCCGACCGGGCGAACGCCGGAGTCGTCGGGAGCGCCCACGACGACCTGGACAGCGACGCCGCCGTGCTCCGGAATGACCAACGGCGCTTCCAGCACCAACTCGTCGAGCACATCGCAGCCCGCCTGCTCGGCAGCAGTCAGGGCCAGTTCCACGAAACCGGTGCCGGGGAACAGTGTGGAGCCGCCGACCACGTGATCGGCCAGCCACGGGTGGGTGTGCACCGACAGGCGGCCGGTGGACACCACGGTGTCCGAGCCCGCCACGGTCACGGCCGCGCCGAGCAAAGGATGCCTGGCCGTGCTCATGCCCATGGACTCGGGGTCTCCGTTGTGCGCATCGGACCGGTTCCAGTACACCTGCCGTTGGAAGGGGTAGGTGGGCAGGTCGATGTGCCGGGTGCGGCGTCCGGCGAGGGTGGCGGTCCAGTCGATGTCGAGGCCGTGGGTGTGGAGCCTGCCGAGGGCGGTCAGCAGGGTGTGGGATTCGCTGCGGTCCCGGCGCTGGGCGGGGACCAGGACTGCGTCGGTGTCATCGGACAGGCAGTCCTCGGCCATGGTCGAGAGCACCGCGTCGGGGCCCACCTCCAGGAACACGCCCACACCCTGGGCGGCCAGTTCGGTGATGCCGTCGGCGAAACGGACCGGCTCACGCACGTGCCGCACCCAGTAACCCGGATCGGCGATCTCCTCACTCACCGGGCCGCCGGTCAATGTGGACACGAACGGGATCTGCGGCCGTGCGTACGAGAGGTCCTCGGCGACGGCCGTGAACTCGGCCAGCATCGGCTCCATCAACGGCGAATGGAACGCATGACTGACCGCGAGCCGGCGGGTGCGGTGGCCTTGGGCCTCCAACTGCTGCGCGACCTGGTTTACGGCGTCCTCGGCGCCCGAGATCACCACGGAATCGGGGCCGTTGACGGCCGCGAGGCCCACGTGTTCGTTCAGCAGCGGCAGGACCTTCGCCTCGCCGGCCCGCACCGCGACCATCACGCCACCGGGGGGCAGCACCTCCATCAGGCGGCCCCGCGCCGCCACGAGACGGCATGCGTCCTCCAGGCTCAGCACGCCCGCGACATGCGCGGCCGCCACCTCGCCGACCGAGTGCCCCAGCACGAAATGCGGTCGCACACCGAGGGACTCCAGCAGGCGGAACAACGCCACCTCGATGGCGAACAGACCAGGCTGCGCCCACCCCGTCCGCTCCACCAGCCCCGCGTCCTGGCCCCACACCACATCCCGCAACGACACCCCACCCAGGTGCCCATCGAGACGCTCCACAACAGCGTCGAACGCCTCCGCGAACACCGGGAACACGGCATACAGCTCCCGGCCCATCCCCAACCGCTGCGACCCCTGCCCCGTAAACACACACGCCAACGAACCCGCGCCCTTGGCCACAGGAACGGCTTCCGCCACCCCGGCCAGCTCACGCATCAACGCCGCACGATCCGCACCCACCACCACGGCACGATGCTCGAACCGCGCACGACCCACCACCAGCACACGAGCCACCGAAGCCAGTTCACCGTCAGGCACAGTCTCCGCGAACACCCGCAACCGCTCCGCCTGCTCCCCCAACGCCTCCGGCGACCTCGCCGACAACACCCACGCCACCGGCCCCGCACCCTCATCGTCCACCGACTCCACCGCAGCCTCGGCCGGCGCGGCCTCCTCCAGGACCACGTGCGCGTTCGTGCCACTCAGCCCGAACGACGACACCGCCGCCCGCCGCGGACGCCCCTCAACAGGCAGCCACTCCCGCGCCTCCGTCAGCAGCTCCACCGCACCCGAAGACCAGTCCACCTGCGACGACGGCTCATCCACATGCAACGTCCTCGGCAACACACCATGCCGCATCGCCTGCACCATCTTGATGATCCCCGCCACACCCGCCGCAGCCTGCGCATGCCCGATGTTCGACTTGATCGACCCCAACCACAACGGACGACCCTCGGAACGACCCTGACCATAGGTCGCCAACAACGCCTGCGCCTCGATCGGATCACCCAACGTCGTACCCGTCCCGTGCCCCTCCACCACATCCACATCAGCGGACGTCAGCCCCGCCGACGCGAGCGCGCCGGCAATCACCCGCTGCTGCGACGGACCGTTCGGCGCCGTCAACCCGTTCGACGCACCGTCCTGATTCACCGCCGAACCCCGCACCACCGCCAACACCGGATGCCCGTTGCGCCGCGCATCCGACAACCGCTCCACGACCAGTACACCGGCGCCCTCCGAGAACCCGGTGCCGTTCGCTGCTGCGCCGAAGGACTTGCACCGGCCGTCGGGCGAGAGACCGCGCTGGCGGCTGAACTCGACGAACACCTCCGGCGAGGCCATCACCGTCACGCCACCGGCCAGCGCCAGCGTGCACTCCCCCGACCGCAGCGCCTGCGCAGCCAGGTGCAACGCCACCAACGACGACGAGCACGCCGTGTCCACGGTCACCGCCGGACCCTCGAACCCGAAGCTGTAGGAGATGCGCCCCGAGGCGATCGAGCCGGTGTTGTTGTTGTCCTGGTAGTCGTGGTACATCACGCCCGCGAACACGCCCGTTGCGCTTCCACGCAGGTGCGCCGGGTCGATGCCGGCCCGTTCGAACGCCTCCCACGACGTCTCCAGCAACAACCGCTGCTGCGGATCCATCGCCAGCGCCTCGTTGGGACTGATGCCGAAGAACCCGGCGTCGAACTCCCCCGCGTCGTACAGGAATCCGCCCGAGCGCGAGTACGTACGCTCGGGTGTGCCGGGCTCCGGGTGGTAGAGCCGTTCGACGTCCCAGCCACGATTGGCCGGGAAGTCGGAGACCGCATCTCCGCCGGACTCGACCAGCCGCCACAGCTCCTCCGGCGAGGACACCCCGCCCGGGAAACGGCACGCCATCCCGACGATCGCGATCGGCTCGTCGTCCACACGCGACACCACCGCAACCGGCGCCACACGCACACCCTCACCCGACAGGACACCATCGAGATATTCCGCCACCGCGGCCGCCGTCGGATGATCGAAGACCAACGTCGCCGGCAACCGCAAACCGCTCACAACGTTCAACCGGTTCCGCAGCTCCACCGCGGTCAGCGAGTCGAAGCCGAGGTCCGTGAACGCCTGGTCGGCGGCGACGGAGTCCGCCGACGGGTGGCCGAGCACCTGGGCGACCTCGCGGCGCACCAGTTCGAGGAGCACCGGTCCGCGTTCCTCGGCGGCGAGACCTTCCAGTCGTGTGCGGGACGACTCGGCGGTGGGCGTTCCCACCGCACGGCGCCCCGGCGGGACCAGGCCGTGCAGCACCGAGGAGAGCGGGGTGGACGCGGCGAGGGCACGCAGCGCGGGGAGGTCCAGCCGGACCAGGACGCGCAGCGGTTCCTCTGCGGCCAGTGCGGCATCGAACAGATCGAGGCCCTGCTCGGTCGACAGAGCGGGGAAGCCGTTGCGTCCCAGGCGGCGCAGTTCGGCCTCGCCGAGCCGCTCGCCCATGCCGGACTCCCACAGGCCCCAGGCCAGCGAGACGGCAGGGCGTCCCATGGCCCGACGGTGTGCGGCCAGCGCGTCCAGGAAGACGTTGGCCGCCGCGTAGTTGCCCTGTCCTGGCGCGCCGAGCACACCTGCCGACGAGGAGAACAACACGAAGGCCGACAGGGGTTGATCCAGGGTCAGCTCGTGCAGGTGCCAGGCGGCGTCCGCCTTCGGCGCGAGCACCGCATCCAGCCGCTCCGGCGTGAGCGTGTCCACCACACCGTCGTCCA
>NZ_JBIBVE010000062.1:0-7582 GCF_043080095.1 Streptomyces sp. NPDC015127 | reverse complement strand
AAGCAGATACGACGAGGCGTCCACAGATCCGTCCAGGCCCTCGAGAAGGACATCCGCAACTGGATCACGGCCTGGAACACCGACCCGAAGCCCTACGTCTGACGAAAACCGCCGACGAGATCCTCGAACGCCTCGCCTCATATCTGAACAGAATTCCTGACTCAGAAGACTAGTGCCTGACTACCAATCAGTCCGATACGCCCCCTACGCTCATCTGCTGGCTCTGCCCAGGGGGCAGCTACGGGATGAGCGTTCGGGCCACCAAGATCTCGCCAAGGTGATCCAGTGTCGTCACCTCATCTACGCGCCCGGCGGGGCGCGTGTACAACAAGACCGTCGCCGATGGCCATGGAGACGTGTTCGGGCCATGCGGCGTTGCCTTCGGTGAAGACCAGGTCGCCGGGCTGCAGAACGGTAATAGGTACGGCGCGTCCGTCGTTGATCTGCGTGTATGTGGTGCGGGAGATCTCGATACCGGCGACGCCGTAGGCGCGCTGTGTGAGGGAGCAGTCGCAACGGTCGCGGGGGTTGGCACCATGGGGGTTGTGCACGTGCCGCCCCACTGGTAGGGGGTGCCGAGTCGGCCGAGGGCCCAGCGGATCGCGTTGCATACCGGCATGGGCGCGCCTGCGGGAATCTGGTAGCCGTCGAGCAGTGTGCCAGCGGGGGATGTCGCCGTAGTCGGTGCCCGCCTGGGTGATGCAGTCGGCCCCCGACACTGTGAGGGAACGCCGCGGCCTGGGCGGGGACGGCGGCCGGGGTGCCGAGGTTTGGCGCGATGGCCTGCTGAAGGGCGATGGCGAGCGGTTCGTGCTTGGCATAGGCGTCGGGAATCCGGACTTCTGCACCTTCTGGGCGGCGACAGAGAGCGGCAGGTTCTGCCAGTCCTTGAGTGACTTGAGGGCCTTGTAGAACTTCGTCGCCGCGTACACCAGGTCCATGATCTGCTCGTGGGCGCCCCATCCCTGGGAGGGGCGCTGCTGGAACAGGCCGAGGCTGTCTCGGTCGCCGCCGTTCAGGTTCCTAAGGCCCGACTCCTGCAGGGCGGTGGCGAGCGCGATGACCTGGCCGCGGGCCGGAATCCGCATCTGAGCGCCGGTCGCCACGATCACCTTCGCGTGAGGCAGTTGTTCCCGTGGTGAGGGCAAGCGGATACCTGCACGTTGCCGCTTCCGGCAGGAGCGGCTTTCACCTGGGCCGCTTCGTCTTCGCTGCGACCGAGGCCGACGACGTGCCCGGCGATCGCCACCAGCAGGACGATCACGCTCACGCCGCAGGCCAGCGGCGCTGGATGTGGCGGTCGAACTGGCCTGGTTGTGGGCGCTGGTCCGGTGCTGGGTGCGGCGGTCGCCGGAGGTACGGCGCGGGCCGGGGCGCCGTACCTGGCCGGCGATCTCCCAGCGGCCGGCGCGGGGCCTTGAGGGTCAGCGCGTAAGTGAGCGGCCTACGGACCTCGTCGTGGCCGGTGTTGGCGCGCAGCGACGCAAGGAGCCGGAGCTGAGTGCCGTCGCCGGTCACGCCGGTGACCGGCTTGGCTCCCTGCTCGCCCTCGATGGCGAGGCTGTCGACGGCGATACCGGTGTAGGGCGCGGGGGCGATGGCGGTGAGCTTCGTGCCGGGGGCGAGGTAGCGGTCGAGCCCGCCGACGCCGGTGAGTAGGCGGTCAGGAACTCGGTGACGGCCTGCATGCGTGTGTCCGACGGGAGGGCCGGCCGCATCGGCCCGTACACAAGCGCCGGGGCCTCGATCCGTGCCGGGGCGGCTGCTTCCGCCGGCATCGCCAGCGCGGTGTAGCCGCTCGCCCCGACGGCCGTGAGGGCGGTGGCGACCGGCACCTGGAAAGCGGCGAGCTTGGCCTGGTCGCCCTCCCCCGCTCGAGATAGGCGGCGACAAAGAGCTGGGCGAAGCCGGCCGCGCCCTGCGCCCCGATGGTGGGCGGCGCGGCCGGTGCGGGCTTCCTCTGCGATGGTCCGGCTTCGGCCGGCGCCGAGCAGCGGGCCGAGGATGAGCAGCCCCAGGCCGTCCAGCGGATCGCGGCCGACATGTTCGCCTGGGCGCCGGTCGACCAGCCGGCCACATCCTGCGACGTCTCGTCGAAGTCCTGGTCCTGCGGCTCGACTTCCTCGCCCTCTGCGGCAGCGCCCTTCGGGGACAAGACGTCCATGCCGCCTTCTTCATGAGGCTGCTGCACCACCGCCGGAAAACAGGGTGTGGCCGGCCAGCTCGGCGACGCGGCGGCGTAGCTCGGCCTCCGGTGGCTGCCGCAGCGCCTCCAGGGCTGCGAGGACCTCGTCGGCGTCATCGGCGAGGAAGACCCGCAGCCGGTCGTGGGTGCGGGCGTCGAAGGGCTAGGAGACCAGGGCAGCACCCAGCTGGATGAGCAGACGTTGCGCAGGTCACTCGCTCCTCGCTGGCGTCCAGGGGTGCCTTGGTGGTCTGGGGCATGCGGAGCTCCTGTCGTGCCAGCGTGCGGACGATGGCCTGAGAGGAAGTCGGGGTCATGCCGCGCACCGCAGTTGGAGAGCGGCCGCGAGGCGGGCCACGGCACGCGAGCGGCGGCGCTGCCAGGCGGCGGCCGTGGTGCTGACGCGGGCGGCGGCTTCGGTGTCCGGGCCGGCGACGCGGAGACCCAGGCGTCGTCAATCGTGACCTTCACAGACGGAAGAGCGGTATCACGGACTGCGGCCCAAACGCCGGGGGCCATGCGATAACGTACTCAGCTTCCGAATTCAATCCAGGATTGATGTCGTCACAGCGGCAAGGTCACAACAATTCCTCCACTAAGTGAAACGGTCCACTCGACGGCCCCAGCTTCATATTCTTCTGGAAGATTTTCCTTCTGACTACTGCGATGATGAGGATTTCTTTACTCGGTCAGGGTCAACTCACACTAACCAGGGCTCCCTCCACGACGCGCAGCACCGTCTCGCCGGCCAGGGGTGGGGCCTCACCGAGTACGGCACGGCCCTACTGGGCTTTGCAGCAGATGAGGTCGAGTACTGGCTACTCAGGCCAGCAGCGGACGCTGGTCCTTGTATAGAGGCGTCCGCTTCCATAGACCCCTGGGAGCATCTGATGACCGTCCATGGCCGCGTTCCTTCTGGGAGCCGCACTACTGATGTTGTGTGGGCACTCCCGCCTATGGGCGGGGTACTCGGGGCGGCGCTTACCTGGCGTGTGCTGCTCGTTTCAGCCGCCGCGGCGGCGGCCCGTGAGGCGGTGCACCGGCAGCTGAAGATCTGGCGGGTAGGACCTTCGGTCATTGAGACTGTGCTGCTGATCGTGTCCGAACTGGTAGAAGGCGCGCGACGGCACCAGGCGTCCGCTGTATTCATGGAACTGGCGTATCCAGGCGGCCTGGTTGCCCTGGCTTTTCGCAGTGACAGCGCCAGCACCAATCGCGCTTCAGAAGACCGAGCCATCCGCCTGGCGGCCCACGATCTGCAGGCCTCGCGTCGCTGCGCTACGACATTGACGGTACTCAACGTCCCGGGGCAGGGCAGCGCAATGATCACCAGGGTTGGACAGGGGGAAGGAACTTCTGCATAAGCACGCCGCCGCCGCCGGCACAAGGGAAGACAGACTTATCTTCTGCCAGCGCTCAGCCGGAAGGTTGTCATGCTGTGCCCGTAGGCCGAATCTTGCCGCAGTCCTGACCTTCATACTGAATTCAAGGCGACATGAGCTGACATTCAGACCATGAGCGGCCCAGCCGGGAAGCTGTTCTGGTACTCCGCCGGTCCTGCCTGGCTGGAACATGGACTTCACCACCGTCCGCATCCACCGCATCGTCGCCGACTGTGAGCGGCTATGGATTCTAAAGCCGTCCCACTAGCAGAGAACCTCATTGAGTATCCATTACTCGTGAGTCCAAAATGCCAGTCTCGCATCCTAAAGGAAAGGGGGCACAGACTCCAACCCAACTCGGCGCAGTCGGCGCGACCAGGAGTAACCGTTACACGACAAGAGTAACAGTTATTCTTCGTACTTAAGAGCCATTTCTGGCAATGCGCATACCGTTCCTTGTGCTCTCAAAAATGAAATGGAATGATCTTGAATATCAAGTACCTACTTGCAGCCCCTATAGCAGGCGCAATTCTTTCGGTAAGCATCACACCTGCAACCGCAGGTGCGTCTGCCGCCCAGGAGAAACCGGTTCCTATTACGCAAGTCGCGGGGGAGAAGATTGCCAATGAGTACATCTTCAAGACGAAGGAGGGACTGGATCCCCGCCAGGTCGCTTCCCGCTTAGGCATTCAGCCAAAGCATGTATACCGCGGGGGATCGGCTCGGGGATTCTCTGCGACGGCCGCCGGGAAGACCCTGAGTAGCGCGCAAAGCCGAGGGGATCTTATTGATTCCATCGTCGAGAACAGCGTTGTCAACGCTACTGCAACCCAATCAACGGTAGACGCTGGACTATGGGGTCTGGATCGGATCGATCAGGTTTCTCTACCCCTTAATCAGACCTACCAGTACACCAGCACAGCCTCAGGCATCCACGCCTATGTCGTGGATAGCGGAATTCAATCCTCTCACCCACAATTCGGGCTCTTTAGAACCTCTAACGATTTCGATATTAACGGAACGCCAGCGGGTACTGACTGCCATGGGCATGGTACACATGTAGCTGGAATCATCGGATCTTCCACCCATGGAGTTGCTAAGTCTGTCAGGCTGCATGGGATCAAGGTAACCCCTGCATGCTCCGCTGGAACGTCAGCAGCGAATGTAATGGCTGGACTCGACTGGATTCTGCTCAATGGCAAGAAGCCAGCAGTCGTCAACATCTCCATGGCGGGTGCCTTCAACCTCTTCCTAAATCAGAAGGCGACCGATCTCGTCAATGCCGGATACTTTGTGGCCGCTGGTGCCGGAAATAACGGCGAGGACTCTTGCAGCGTTTCCCCGGCAAGTGCGGTCGGGGTCATGAATGTAGCCGCCTCAGACAAGACCGATAAGCGAATGGTTAACCTTGACGGTGTGACGAGCGCCACTGGACTCTGCACGGCCCTCTATGCCCCGGGGCATGCCATCAGGTCGACCTATATCGGTAGCCAGACAGCCACCGATTCGGGCACCTCAATGGCGACCGCATTCGTAAGCGGCGTAGCTGCTCTGCGACTTAAGACGAACCCGACCGCCAGCTCCGCCTACAACTGGATCATGGAAAACGCTAAGCCGAAGATTACCAACGCTCCTGCGTTCACGACTGACCTCCTCCTGCATAAAGGTCCTTTGCTGTAACTTCTCGCCTGCTGGGTAGACAGTGAGCAGCGAAAGGGCATGTTAGCATTTCCCCTTTTGTGCGATTCTCCCGACTGCCCGGCCGGCCTGGCTATACCTTCGCATGAACCGCTGATGGCCGCTGCCCCGGCTGTGGCCATCAGCCCTGAGACAGACCGTGCAGCACCGCAACTGGCTCGTTCACCTAGCGTCGAGACGCAAGCGGCATCTGTTAGGAAGCCCGGCGAGTCCAATCGTGTAATCGTCCTCACTAGGGTGCTTTCAGACGACGCTGGGCGGCGCGAGCTGGAAGACATCGGTCAAGGTGTGGTACTGCACTTTTCCGTGGTCGGTGTTCGGATCTCCCTCGCTGAGAAGTTCGGGGCACCCCGCAATGGCCGCCGCTTCGTCAGCCACGGGCTGAAACGCATGGTCACCAGCCAACAGCTGTCGGCATCATCGAGCCACCTGCGGTGGCGATCGGGCGAATTGAAACTGCCCATCAAAATCCCCACTGCGGCACGTTTCGCACCCCGGCTTGTGAGAATCTCTCCCGCCGCGCACCAACGTCTCTGATTTGGTACAAGAACCTCCTCCCACTGATTAGCCGAAGATCAAGCGTCGAGCTTGGGTGTGTACAACAAACGGTGTAACTGGATCTTGGAGTGACACCGAATGACTGAGGTTGTACGCAAGTTGGAGACCAAGGCATCGTCGGAGCCGGAGGCGGCTGCCGAAGCGTGTGCCGTGGATGACCAGCTGGTCGGGATGCTGGTCGAGCGGGCCCGGGCGGAGGGGCTGCAGCTGCCCGGTGAGGGCGGGCTGCTGCAGCAGCTGACGAAGCGGGTGCTGGAGTCCGCCCTGGAGGATGAGATCACTGATCACCTCGGCTATGAGAAACATGATGGGGCCGGGAAGAACGGCGGCAACTCCCGCAACGGGAAGCGGTCCAAGACCGTGCTGACTGACGTGGGGCTGCTGGAGATAGCCCTGCCCCGCGACACCGACCGCAGCTTCGAGCCGCAGCTCGTCAGGAAGCGGCAACGCCGGCTGACCGGCGTCGACGAGATGGTGCTCTCACTGTCCGCGAAGGGGCTCACGCACGGCGAGATCTCCGCGCACCTCGCCGAGGTCTACGGCGCCTCGGGGTCGAAGCAGACGATCTCCACCATCACCGACTCGGTGATGGACGGTATGGCCGAATGGCAGTCCCGTCCGCTCGACCGCGTCTACTCGGTCGTCTTCGTCGACGCCATCAACGTGAAGGCCAGGGACGGTCAGGTCGCCGACCGGCCGGTCTACATCGCCCTCGCGGTCACTGTCGAGGGCACCCGCGACATCCTGGGGCATCTGGGTGGGCGACGGCGGCGAGGGCGCCAAGCACTGGCTTCAGGTCTTCACCGAGATCCGCAACCGCGGCGTTGAAGACGTCCTGATGCTCGTCTGCGACGGGCTGAAGGGCCTTCCGGATGAGGTCGAGACCGTGTGCCCCGCACGATCGTCCAGACGCGCAACATCCACCTCATCCGCAACAGCTTTCGCCATCTGGCGCGACAGGACTGGGACAAGGTCGCCAAGGACCTCAAGCCCGTCTATACCGCTCCTTCGGAGGCCGCCGCGACCGAACTCTGCCTGGAGTCCAGTGACACCTGGGGCAAGAAGTATCCGGCGGCGGTCAAACTGTGGTCCGACGCATGGGCGGAGTTCGTGCCCTTCCTGCCTTCGACGTCGAGATTCCCAAGGTGATCTGCTCGACGAACGCGATCGAGTCCGTCAACCCCCGCATCCGCAAGGCGGTCCGGGCCCGTGGGCACTTCCCGAACGAGTCCGCGGCACTCAAGTGCGTCTACCTAGCGCTGATGTCGCTGGATCCCACCGGCAAGGGGCGACGTCGCTGGACCATACGCTGGAAGGCGCCGCTGAACGCCTTTCAGATCGCCTTCGAAGGCCGTCTCATCCCGGCCGCCAAGTAACCCACAACACCACAGATCATCCGTTAAGTTGACACTCCCCCGAGCTTTCCACCCAGCATGGCCTGACGAACATTTGCAGTCGGGGAGGATTTGTGGGTGGCCAGCCACACGTCAGGGGAGTACTCGGTGTGGTGAGGCGAGCAGAAGGGGGTCCGGGCGGATTAGCGATACGACGCGCTCTCTGGTGTGGCATCGGGCACAATTGTCGCCGTTGACCAACTTGGTCTTGAGCAGCCGCAGTCTCCCGTCACTTGGTCCGATTCCTTGGCTGCAGGTGATGGGTGGGTGTTATGTGGTGGTGAGGCGTGCCCAGTGGGTGGTGTGGCCGGTGGTGTGGGTGTGGGTGCCGTGGGTGGGGGCGAGGGCGGTGACGATGCCGAGGC
>NZ_JBIBVE010000061.1:0-7643 GCF_043080095.1 Streptomyces sp. NPDC015127 | reverse complement strand
CCGCTTCGCTCTGCCTCCGGCAGCCGAATACTCGCTTCGCTCGTTTCGCGCGTCCCCGCGCGAAGTGCCGCCTCCGGCGGGACGTTATGGAACTGGCCTCCGGCCATTCCATAACGTGCGTACCTCCGGCACGAAATGCGGGAGTGTGCCCGTGCCTCCGGCACGGGAGGAGGGAAAGGCGGGTGGTTTTGTTTGTTGGGTGGGGAGTTGGGGTTTGAGTTGAGGGTTCGTCATGTGCGTTCCTAGATGGTGTATTCGGGGAATTTCCGATTCCCTTGGAGAGGAGGGGAATTGATTTGAACGGGTATTCCGGGGTAATAAGTAGAACACGGAATACGGAAATGGTCCCTCCGGGACCCAACACCTTTCAGGGGAGGGAGGTTCGGAGAGTCCCAGGGGTGAGCCTGCCTCCGGCAGGACCAACACCCCGAGGACACGGAGGGACAGAGGGGCAGAGGGAGAGACAGGGCCCGGCAGAGATCTGACCGACCCCCAAGACCACCCCCGGACACACGACCCACCAGGGGCCGGTAGCGCGGAGGCCTCCGGCCGACGCGCAACCACCCACCACCCCCCATCCCCGACACCGCCACACCCACCCCCGCCCCATTTCCTTCTCATCCTTCAACCGGCGCGGGTCAAGTGGCAACAGAGGGGATGTCAGCAAGCGCGACCACACCCCTACAAGTCGTTGACCTGGGGTGATATGGAAGCCGGCCGCCAGGCCGCCGCAACCTCCAGCGCAGCATCTGACGCAACGTCAGTGCGCAACATCCAGCGCAACACGAGGCGCAACAGGGCTTCCCTCACGGGAGAACATCCACTATTATTTGAAGTCCTGGGGGAGGCGAACCCCGGGAACCGCAGAAAACCAACGAAGGGGAAGTGATGGAGATTCAGATCTCAGACGACATCGTCCGTCGAGTGCACGGCGGTAAGGACGCGCCCATGAACGGCCTTGCAATTCGGGCCCGCACGGTCGCCAACTTCCTGCCGCTGATGTGTCAGCGGGCGGGCGCAAACATCGTGCACAACTCCGACGCGAATTACACCGGAATTCGTTTCGACACGAAGGTTGGTCCCGTCATCCTGGAAATGCCTGCGGGTGACGGTTCTTACCGGCTCGTTCACGAACTGCCGGAGCCGGACGAGAAGGGGCGCACCGAAGTGGAGATGCGTCGATTCCCGCAGATCTATAAGCCGCAGGGCATCGCGCACATCACGGCCGAGTTTCTCCGGTCGCGCGGATTCCTGAAGTAGTCCGCCCTGGGGGTGCCCCAGGCGGGGCACCCCCTTCAACCGGCATCATCCGAGAGGAGAGGGACGATCGTGGAGAACACGCGGATGGCAGAGCAGGCCGAGGCGGCCGGGGTACCGCTCACGGACGCGGAGCGGGAGCAGGCCCGTTACGCGCTGAAGGAGTTGGCGCGCAGTGCGAGCGGCGACCCGGAGGCGCTGCGGGTGCCGCGCGAGCGGTTGGACGTGGTCCGGCCGTTCTTCGAGTTGGGTTGGGCATTTGGCGTGCGCACCGGTCACACGGGTCCGGCCATGGCTGACGTGCCGGTGGACCGTCGCACGGTCGCGCGCGTGTTCGCCCTGCTGATGGCCGAGCGGACGGCGGATCCGCTTGTGATCGCGGTGGCGCGGAGTCTGGACCCGCAGGACCACGGGCCCGTGATGTGGCAGAAGGTCAGGTATCACGGCAGCTTGGCACTGCTGCACGGCACGTACTGGGTGCACGGGATCCATGCGCAGGCCGACCCGTTCGGCGAGACGCTGGAGCTGCGCTACGACTTGTGCGAGATGCGTGGTGTCGCACCGGTGACGGTGGTCACGAACGTGCGGCGCGCGAGTCTGACGCCGTTGGCCGACCACCGCGCCATGGTCTAAGTGTGCTGGTCAGGGGTGGGTTTACCTGAAACACACTATTATTGAAGTTGTTCGGGGGCGGTGGCCCCGCCCCCGAACCGCAGAAGCCAACACGAAGGGGAGAACACCGCATGACCCAGCAGTTCGCCGAACGCGCCACGAACGTGGCCCCCACCGGTGCCCGCAACGCCGAACTCTCCGACCTGGTCCGCATCCTGGAGGACCAGAACCGGCGCAAGCTGGACGTGATCGCCCCCGCCTCCGCGCTGCGGTTCCGTGAAGGAAACGTGCACGTCGAGGGCGTAGAGTCCCTGATCACCGAAGACGGCGTGACGGACGTCGACGGCATCTACCGGCCCACCGCCGTGGCCGACGAAGGGATCTCCGACAAGCTGCGCATCCCGCTCGCCTACCTCCGCCGCATGCGCGCCGACAACGTCCCTCTGCTGGACGAGAACGTGAATGCGTGGCTGCGCCAGGAGCCGGAGCGCCGTTTCATGCTCCGGGCGTTCCGGGGCGACAGCGGCCCCGGCATGCCGCCCGCCGAGGGCGTGGCCCGCGCCCTGCTGTCCGACAGCTACAAGCTGATGGACAACTTCGACATGCTGCTCGCCGCCCTGGACGGGGTGAAGCAGTCCGGCCACCCGACCCGCGTCACGGGGTGCGACCTCACCGACCGGCGCATGTATGTGCGCGTCGAGTCCGAAGCCGTCGCCGTCCAGGCCCGCGAGTTGCTGCGCGGCTACCGCTCCCCGTTCGACGACCGAAGCGGTGACGAACTCCCCCTGATCTCGGCCGGATTCGTCATCACCAACAGCGAAGTCGGTTCCGGGGCGTACACCATCACCCCGCGCGCGGTCGTCCAGGTGTGCCGCAACGGTCTCACCCAGACCAAGGACGTCATGCGCGCCGTGCACCTCGGAGGCAAGCAGGACGAAGGAGTTGTCTCCTGGTCCGGCCAGACCCAGCGCAAGACGCTGGAGCTGATCACGTCCAAGACCGCCGACGCCGTGCGCACCTTCCTGTCTCGGGAGTACGTCGCGGCCAAGGTGTGCGAGATGGAGGCCGCCGCCGGTAAGACGCTGGCCGAGCCGACGAAGACCATCGAGCACGTCACCAAGACGCTCAGCATCGGTACCGAGGCAAAGGACATGATCCTCTCCCACTTCGTCCGGGGCGGTCAGATGACGGCCGGAGGCGTGATGCAGGCCGTCACGTCGACCGCGCAGACCCTGACCGACGCCGACCAGGCCGCCGCCCTGGAGGCGCTCGCGCTGCCCGCACTGACGGCCGCCGCCGCGCACGGCTGACAGACCCCGTGCGGGCCGGGAACCTCCCCAAGCCCGGCCCGCACGGCCCCCCACCCGATCGCCGGGCGGGCACCCTCCCTGACCGCCGCAGGGGGTGCCCGCCCGGTCATCCCGAACCGGCCGGCCGCTCGGGCCAGCGCGCGGAGCGCGCCCGCCCGAGCCTGCCGCGCCGCGGAGAAAGCCTACCGCGCCACGGGGCGCAGTGCGCCAAATCCGGCGCTCACCGCCCCTCACCGCCCCTCAATGCCAGGAGGAGAACCCCATGCCCCACTTCACCGCAGGCCAATTCGTCTCCTGGGACACGTGGTGCGGTGTGACGACCGTAGAGATCATGCTCGTCGACAAGTTCCACATCACGTACCGGGGCACGGACGACTACTGGGACGGCGTGGAGTCCACCGTGTTCCGTTCACTCGCGGACAGGACGGCCCGTTGGCGCACCGCCACTGAGGAGGAAATCGCCTCCTTCAAGGCGCGGTTCCGTCCCGGCCCCCAGAACTGGCACTGAACACCCCTCTCGCGTCAGGACGCCCGCGGCGTCCCCATCCCGCAAGGGAGTTGCCATGCCCGCACGCCCAGAGCTCACCCGCCCCGACGACGCCGCCATAGCGGCCGCCATGAGCCGCACCCTGACCGCGCTTGCCGCCCTTATCCAGGCACTCGGCGACGGCGAACACACGATCAATCTCGTGGCCGAACGGACCGACGTCGCGTTCGTCAGGGGTCAGGCCGACCTCTCCGTCGGAAACCTCTCCGACGACGTCGCACCGGTACGCCTGGCCGTGCTGGACGAAGAGGCATTCTGCGCCCTGCGCACACTGCTCGTGTTCGCGCTGGAGGGCAGCACCGTCCGGCGCGCCGTCCTGGCCGCCACCACGGCCGCCGATCCCAACCCCCGTGTGTGCGGCTGGACCGTACAAAACGGGTGGCTGCACCCCATGGACACGGCCGACCTCCAGCAGGCCGTCATTCCGTGCCCTGACATCCCCGCCGTACTCCGCGAGGTCTACGAGGCGCCGGCATTGATTCGGATCCCCGACACCGACGAGGAGATTCACCGTGGCTGACACGCCCGCCGTCACCGCTGACGGCTACTGCACCAACACCACCCCGGTCCTCTGCAGCATCCGCACCCTCAACACCAAGAACACCGGCCCGAAGTTCTTCCGCCTCCACGGCCGCCGCTACGGCGAGTGCCCGTGTGGCCGTGAGGTTTCCCTGACCGAGCGGGACAGACTCCGCCGCCACAAGCAGCCGCAGGAGTAGCCCACAGACGCCGTTCTCGCCTCTCCCCGCCCCGGGGAGGCGGACGGCCGACCCGGCCAGCACGCCACTGGCCGAAGACCTGCCGCCCCGACGCCCGCGCCCTCCCCCTCGGCGGGCGCGGGGCGGCAGGTGCCCGCTCACCGAGTCGACCACCGAGGAGTCCCAGCCCATGACCAGCCCGAGCCTGACCATCGACACCCCCGCCGGCACCGTGCGCGCCACCGCCGGCCCCCGCCAGGCCGATGCCGTCGTCTTCGAGCTGGGCGGGGCGATGCGCGGCAGCGTGCACGTCACCGGCACCCACCACCCCCACCGCTGGGACGAGTTCACCGCCGTGCGCGCCTGTCTCGGCCCCGTCAACGCCATTCAGACCACCGCCCCCGACGACGCCTTGCCGCGGCTCTCCCGCAGCCGCACGGGGTACCGCGGCAGCCTGACCCTCCACGCCGACGACTACACCCACCGCCCTCAGGTCACGGCATACCCGATGGAGTCCGCCGCCGGGCACGAGCCGTCCGAGAAGGCGGCGGCGACGCTCACCGCCGTCCTGCGCGCCTGCGCCGGCCATGTCGCTCAGCGCGACGACCTGCCCGTGATCCTGGACCTCTCCCGGAAGCGGGACACTGCCGCCCTGCTGCGCTTCCTCACCTGGTCTGCCTCTCGCCACCACGCCGAAGCCGCCCGCCTGGAACGGGAAGCCCGCGCCGCCCACCCCGCGCGGCGAGCCGCTGTGGCCGCCTGGTGGACCGCCGCGCGATGGCTCACTCTCGCCCCGCACCCGGTCCTGCTGCTGATGCTGGCCGACTTCCCCGGCTCGCTGTCACGCCACGTCGACGTGATGCAGTGGTGGGCCCCCTACTGCCTCACCGAGGCCGCCCGAGAGCACGAACACGCCCGCCGCGCCCAGGCGGAAGCCGCCTCCCTGCGCGCCCAGCAGCACGCCCGACCACGCGGCCGCGGCCGGGCTTGGGCCACCGCCCGCTGACACAAGGAAAGGTGCACGTCAGGGGCGGGTTCACACTCCAGCAAAAGACACTATTATTAGTTGTGCGAGAGGGGGCGTCCTCCCCCCACCCGCCCCCTCTCGCACCTTGGGTCAACCGAAGGGGCCACCGTGCCGGAGGAGTTCACGTTCGCCGTCAACACCGGATCGCTGGGCTACCGCGTCCTTGACCGCCGGGACCGGAACACCTGTTACGGGCTCGCCTGGTACGACCCGGAGTGCTGCAAGTGGGTTGCCGAGTATCCCGGCGACCGGCCGGGCAGCGGCGGCGGCATCCCCGGCTTCGCCAGCCGCGGGTGGGCTGCGCGCTTCCTGTACCGCTACCGCAAGCCGCAGCCGTCCGGGCGCCGCTGATGCACCGCCCCGCACTCACACACCGCCCGCCCGACGATGGAGACGATCTGATCATGCGTTGGCTGATGCCCCTTGGTGAGCGCACCCGTCCCGACGTACCCAGCTACGCCGACTGCCCCGCCCCCGACAAGTCCCGCGCCTTGGCCCTGGTCGACGACTTCGGCCACCTCTTCACCGTCCCTGCGGGCATGGCGGCAGGCATACGGCGAGGAACTGACCGCCTGGGCCATACAGGTTGAGGCCGACGACATCGAGAACCTCCCCACAGAGCTCATCGATCAGTGGGAGTGGGAGGGCGACCCGGTCCGCATCGACACCGAACGCGGCTGCTACGTGAAGGTGTCCGACTATCGCGACGTCCCAGTGCGCCCGGGCAACAGCGCCCGCACCACCACCAGCCTCCCGCTGTGGACCACCGCCCCCCCCTGAGCCCACCGGCAGCCGCTCGCGCTGCCCACCCCCCTCAGAAGGAGAAACCGTGTCCGTCGGACGCCACTTCGGCATGGTCATCAGCCGTATGCCCGGCATGACCTACGCAGCAACGGTCCTCGCCTCTCAGGACTGCCGGTTCATGTGCTCGGTCTGCTTCGAAGACTGCTGGGGCATCCGCCGCCTCCGCGGCGAGACGGTGTGGATGTGCTGGCGGTGCACCGACCTGAAGGAAAACGGCCTGGTGCCCGGCCCCCGCCTCCTCAACACCCAGCCGCCCCGCGCGCTCAGAGTGGGCGAGCAGCTGCGCAGTCCAGAGGGCGTGTGGGACGTCACCAGGTCAGAGCGCGTCGACACGCGCGAAGACGGCACCCTCCAGCAGGCCCGCATGTACGTCCTCACCCGCGAAGACGGCCACACGGAGGAGTGGCGGGGCCGCGACATGTTCGACTTCCACCTGATTCCGGCCGAGTTCGAGCACATCACCCGCGCGCGCTGCAACGAGCTTGGCAGCGCGCTCACGGCCGCCGGCCTTTCCTGGGAGGACAACGGACGCCAGGACACCCCACGGCGTCTGACGTACACCGCCACCGGCCCCCGCGGCCGCCAGTGGTCCATCCGGCCCGTCCCCGGAATCGACTTCGACCCATGGCAGCCGTCGAATCTATGGCGGGCCGTCCGCGCCACCCCGCCCCACCAGAGCCCAGTCATGTCCGCCCGGCCCCTGGCCGACCACATCCGAGAGCTCCCCGCGTGAGCGGCCAACTGCGCCCGTGGCGCCCGGAGGACTTCGACGACCGGTGCGAGACGTGCGGCGCACCCGCAGGCCAGCTGTGCCGCCCATGGTGCGACACCGGCTACACCACCGAGGACGCCCGCCACGACGCCGAGCCACGCGACCAGGGCGCGATGAGCCCTGCACCCAGCACACCCACCAGCCATCCGGTCGCCACCGCCGCCCGCTATCGCAACGGGTACGTCTTGCCGATCACAGAAGGAGTCTCAATGATGGAGTCAAGCCGCCTGCGTGACCGGTGGGGCGGGGGTGAAGACTCGGCCGTCACGCAGGAGCGCCCACAGGACGCTGGCCCGTCGGCGGGCCAGGGCGATCACGGCCTGGACATGGTTGCAACCCTCGCCCCGCTTCTTGAGGTAGAAGTCCCGGTTCGGCCCCTCGCGCATCATGCTGGTCTGCGACGACAGATAGAACACCCTGCGCAGGCGGCGGCTGTACCGTTTGGGACGGTGCAGGTTGCCGGTCCGGCGCCCGGAGTCACGGGGCACGGGCACCAGCCCGGCCGCCGAGGCCAGATGGCCGGCATCGGCGTATGCGGCGAGGTCGCCTGCGGCGACGACGAACTCCGCCCCGAGTATCGGCCCCATGCCGGGCAGGGACTCGATGATCTCCGCCT
>NZ_JBIBVE010000060.1:0-7815 GCF_043080095.1 Streptomyces sp. NPDC015127 | reverse complement strand
CCTCATGAGCCGACGGCTCACCCGCGAATCCACCCCGAACTGGCGCGACACATGAACCTCGGACCAAACACTTTCGCCAGGACAAAACGCTCTTTAAGGCCTCGGGCCTTCATGAGGCGGGCTGTCCGACAGGTGGTCAGCTCAGGAGAAAGTTCCCCTGAACAGCGGAAATGAGGATTATCTAGGTCCTTGTTCCGCCCCGGTCGGAGGGACTTTCTAGGTGAAGAAGACTACCGGACCCCATTCGCATGTCCGTGTCTGGGACGACGGCCGGGCGTGGTCTCGCAGGCCGGTTCGGTCCTGCTGGTCGAAACGGTCTGCAAGACCGGTCTTGACCAGGCTGATCGACCTCGCCCTGGCGGTCGCGCTCGATTGGGACTTTCTCGCGGATGTCGCCATGCTGCGGCCGAGCCAGCCGTGTTCGGTCCGGTGGCCTCCGATCCAACCGTCTCCCGCCTCATCGATGCCCTCGTAGTATCGGGTGAGGAGAAGGCACTGCAGGCGTCCGACGGTCACGCTCTGAATAGGTCCGCGCACGAGTCTGGTCGCTGACCGGCAAAATGCCCTGCATGAGGACGGCGGAGGTGACGGTGGACCTGGACAGCGTCCTGGTCGTCGCGCATTCGGACAAGCAGGACGCCGCCCCGATCTGGAAGAAGACCCTATGGGCTTCGTCGACCATGGCCTGGGCGGGACCGGAGAGCCGGTGGCAGCCCTGCTCCGGCCGGGAAACACGGGCGCGAACACGGCCGAGCCGCAGACCACATCACAATCGCCCAACTGGCCCTCCCCTAGCCACCGAAGAAGTACCGGCGCGGGCGCCAGACCCTGATCCGCTGCGATTCGCAGGCGGGACTCACGACTTCCTCGCCTGGCTCCACCCAGCTGGGGATCGCTGGCTGTCCTGCTCGGCCGGCGTGGTCATCAACGAGGCCATCCACAGCCACGTCCTGAAGGTCCCGGCTCTGCCTGCCTCGAACTCGACGGGGAGGTCCGCAATGGAGCCTGGATCGCCGAACTCGCCGGTGACCTGCTGGAGGGATGGTCGCAGGGATGCGGCTGATCGTCCGCAAGGAACGTCCCTATCCCGAGCCCAGCTGCGCATCACCGACGCCGACGGCATGCCTCTCACGTGCTTCGCCACCAACAGACGCGGCGCCGACCGGTGATTACGACCCGAAAGACCGAGGCTAGCAATTTTGTTTAGAAGGATTACTATACACAGTAGTAATTTGGCACCCAGTAATGTTTGATGTAGGCATCGTGCAGAAATGGCGTATTATTTCTTAGGCATCCCACGTGAACCCACTCTCGCGAGAGATCACTTGAGGGGTCGACGTAATTGCCGGGAGGGCCGACCGTAATACCTTCCACTTCTAGGTCCGGAGCGTTAATCAGAGCATACCCAAGATAGTGCGCCGTATCGCCGCCCGATGGAATGCTGTAGCCAGCTATCCGTTTGGGGTGGCTATCAATTGAAAGATAGAGGTGACCAAACTTACCGAAGGCGCCCCCCTGGACTCTCTCGTGCCGGTATCCCGGCGGGAGACGCACAATTCTGGCGAGCTCGAAGTTCCTGTCGCGATCATAGGCATAAAGTCGGTCCATATATCTCACCTGCTCATCTACCCCGCCGAATACTGAGCTGTAGAGTAGACCGTCTCCCGGATTTACAGCGCACCACGGGGCTGAGTATCCCTGCGGTTTTGTTCCGCTCACATCGAGATACCTTATGCGATTCGTAACGCCGTCGTTGCCCGTTGCTCTAAGCAGGATCTCCCATACTGCTGCATGCCCTCCAGGCTCGAGCGCAACATACAGTGCATTGCGACTCACATCGTAGTCGATGTCACCTAGATGCCTGGAGTTCGGCAGGATTAGCTCGTCCATATGATGCGCACTCTTCCAGGCGTGATCGAAACGCCACACGCCTCGTCCCGAACCCATCTGGTTGCTCACCGTGTACCAGAACGTGCGCCCAGCCGCCAATCCTTGAAATAGATTTGCCCACTTGTATCCCCGGAAGGCGTGCTCAGTGTCTTCCCCCCACTCACGAATTCGAGGGTCCGCAATCGGGGCATTCACTCTGGATGGGCCCAGCATTGAAGTATGGAGTGAGCAGGCAGAGCCTGCTGACGCCATCGCAGTCCACTTGAGTAACTCCCGACGACTAACACCCATACGCATATGGTGGTTCAACCTCTCAGCTGAGTGAACTCTCGGCAGCGCCTTCCTGATCAGCGACAGGCTTATGCCCCGAAAAGACGGGACATCCATGTGCTGAGGACCCTGCGTGCGGCGCATGTGTGATCGAGGTGCCAGTTATTTCGCCAGATGCCATGAGGTCGCACTCACATTGATGGATGATTTCTCTCCATCAATGTGAGTGCAGCATGAGGGAAGATCTGCTGGCATGCAAGAGTTGTGCAGCAGCTGGGGTCTCTGCTGATCTTCAATCGTCCGACTCTGCCCTTGGAACGCATCGCCTCTCATTGCCGATCCGGCCCTCTGAGCCTGCGCCGCGGAGCAGCGCCCACCGGGACCGGCGGCGCGAGGCGGCCCGAGCGGCTGAGCTTCCCAGTGACCGCTCAAGTGATCACCGTCTGCCAGGAGGTCCGGAGCGCCCACCGCCCAACAGAGAAATTGCCGGCCCTGAGCCGGCTTGTAGCTCTTGCACTCGTCGGTCGTGGCCTGGCGGTTACGCTCGCCTGTTGCCCGGCTCCGTCTGCGCGCCAGCCACCGCCATCAGGGATGTCGCCGAGCTTCTTGTTGCCGACGTGGATCAGCTCGTCTGGCCGGGAGCGTTTGTAGCGACGGATCAGCTCGCGCGGGGTCGTCTCAAGCTGGTAATGCTGCGGGCGAGTTGGAGAGTGCCTGGTGGAGATCGACGCCGCAGCGTGGGTCCGGTGCCGGGCTAACCGCGCAGTCCCCTGGGGGATGGCACCCCTGGGCCCAGGCTTGCCCCGGATCCGTCGATGTTCTGGGCGCCGGTGCCAGTCTCAGCGGTGTGTGCCTAGAGTGATTATTGAGCATAATGGTCCGCCGTTCCGGATGCCCCTTATCTGGAGGGATCCGCCGCTGTAAGGCCGGGAGGCGTGGTGCGGGCAGGGAGTCAGATGCCGCAGTGGCCGCTGGTTGGGCGTGAGCGGGAGCTGGAAGCTTTCGCGAAGGTGCTGGCGGATCGGCGGATCCGTGCGTTTGTGGTGTGGGGTCCCGCTGGAGTAGGGAAGTCGCGGCTGGCCCAGGAGTGTCTGGCTCATGCTGTTCGTGAGGGTTTTACGGGTGTTCGGGCGACCGCGAGCGCGGCAGCTGGTGCTGTGCCGCTGGGAGCGATTGCTCATCTGATCCCTGCTGGGATTGATCTTCAGTCGGACCCGGTAAGTGGCTTCAGGGCCGTGGTCAGTGCGCTGGATGGACCACAGCGGCGCAGGTGGGCGGTCTGCGTTGATGATCTGCACTTGCTGGACGCGACCTCAGCGGTGCTGTTGCGGCAGCTGATGGATGCCGGCGTGGTTCGGCTGATCGCGACTGTGCGTGCTGGTGAAGCTGTTGGAGACGCGGTGGACGCCCTGTGCCGCGGCGACGCGGTTTTGCGAGTGGACTTGGATGTGCTGGACAAGCAGCAAGTCGAGGACCTGCTTCAGACAGTGCTGGGGGGTCAGATCGGGCGACGTACCCTCCAGGAGCTGTACGCAGCGTCCGGCGGGAACCTGCTCTATCTTCATGAGCTGGTCCTCGGCGCTCTGGCGGTCGGCTCTTTGACCAGCGACAGCGAGGTTTGGAGGCTTGCCGAAACCGCGCTGCCGGGCACGGCTCGCCTGACCGACCTGATCCAGGCCCGGCTCAGTACGGCCGACGCCGCCGGGTGGGCTGTGCTGGAGTTGCTGGCGGCATGTGAGCCTCTCTCCCTTGCTGATGCCGAAGCCGCCGCCGGCCCGCAGGTCCTCGCTGGCCTTGAGCACCAGGGGTTGATCCATATAGGCCAGGACCGGCGTCGCAGTATCGTCACGTTGAGTCACCCGCTGTACGGGGAGGCGCTGCGTGCAGACCTGCCAGTTCTGTCCCGCAGGGCCATGCTGCTTCAGCAGGCCGAGCGGACCGAAGCGTGCGGCGCCCGCCGCCGGGAAGACCTCTTGCATATCGCTAGTTGGCGGCTGGCCGCCACCGGCACCGCAGACCCGGCTCTCCTGACCCAGGCTGCTTTCCTGGCCCGCTACGCCCATGACTACGCGCAGGTCATTACGCTGCTCGAGGCCTTGCCCGACCGCCAGCAAACCACTCGTACCCAGCTGCTGCACGGCGAGGCCCTTTACGAACTCGGGCGCATCGATGAGGCTGAAGAATTCTTCGCGGATGCCTACGCAGAAACACGCACTGAAGAAGACAGACTCGCTATCACCATGGAACGCACCCAGAGTCTGTTCTGGGGTGCTGCACGTGTGCAGGAGGCACTCGCCGTCAACGACGCGGCCCGCCAGGCCACAAGCCATCCGGCGGTGCGTGAGGCGCTGACCGTCAACGAGGGCGCTATGCGTGTCTGCGCTGGGCAACCATGGGAAGGCCTGGCCCTGCTTGAGAGCGTGGAACAGAACCCGGATGACCGTGTGCGCCTGTACGGGCTAGCGCTTAAGGTTGCTGCACTGAGCGCTATCGGCCGCACCCGCGAGGCCGTGCGGCTGGGCGAGTGGGCTTATCAAGAGCACTTGAGAGCCAGCGTCGGCACGGTCATTCAGCATCCGACAGCCCAGCTGAACCCCTTGACCACCGCATATGCGGATTCCGGTGAACTAAAACTGGCTTGTGAGACCGCTGAACGCGGCCTCAGTGGATCCATGGCAGACCAAGGGGTGATCGTCGCCTCCCAGTTGCTGTACAGCCTGGGGCGGTCGCTGTGGCTGGCCGGCCGTCCCGCCACAGCACGACGCTCATTCGCCGAGGCGGTTGCGCTGGCCCGTGAACATCGCCTCCCCCTGATCGTGAAGCTGGCGCTCTCGGGGCTGGCCGCATGCGCAGCACTGCTCGGAGACATCGCGGCTGCGAAAGCCGCGCTGGCCGATAGCGCAGCCTACACAGGCGTGCCGTTCCTGGCCGGCGAGGAGCGGCTGGGCGAGGCATGGCTGCTGGCGGCCCAGGGACGTCTTGAACAGGCGCGGGCTGTACTCACTGAGGCAGCCGAGCAAGCCCGCACGACCGGCTATGTGACTTCGGAGGCAATGCTGCTCACCGATCTCGCCCGTCTTGGGGGGCAGGAGAAGCAGCCGGCAGGCTTGCTGGGCTTGCCGAGCAGTGCGACGGTGCGTTCTCTCCTGCACGCGCCCACCTGGCAGCGGCTTTGGCGGCCGACCACCCTGACCGGCTCCTCGCGGCGGCAGGCGAACTGGAAGCAGTCGGCGCCGACCTGCTTGCCGCCGAAGCCGCAACGGCTGCTGCGGCGGCCTGGCACCGAGCCGGACATGGCCGTCGTGCCGCTTCCGCTACCCAGCGAGCCCAGGCATGCGCGGCCCGTTGCCATGGGGCCCGCACCCCACTGCTGGCCAACGCTGAAACCATCGCCCCCCTCACCGCACGCGAACGCGAGATCGCTCTGCTTGCCGCCGCCCGCGCCACCAGCAAGGACATAGCCAGTACTCTGAACTTGTCCGTACGCACCGTCGACAACCACCTACAGCGTGTGTACACCAAACTCGGCGTCACCACTCGCCGCGAACTCGCTGACATTTTCGGTGTGAACACCATCCAGCACTTCCCGGCATCCGACCGCTGAGCCCCTTTCGCTGGTCTTGCCCGGAGATACCCAGCATTCGAGGGCTGGCTGGGCGGCACCTGGGCGATCCGCCAGCCACGCACCGCTGGTACCAGAGTGGTCAGAACTCAGACCCGCTCCAACGCTTCATGGCTGAACGAAGATGAGCGCAGCCAGATCTGCGTAGCACGATTGTGACGTCATCAGGGCGCGAACCGCTGCTGACGGCTTCCATCTGATAACCGCTTCGATCACCAACAGTCACACGGCCTGGCTTATGCTTGAGAGCGTGACGTGTAAACATCTGCGTGATTTGGCTGACTACCTGTGTAGC
This sequence comes from Streptomyces sp. NPDC015127, assembly GCF_043080095.1. Classification (NCBI taxonomy): domain Bacteria; kingdom Bacillati; phylum Actinomycetota; class Actinomycetes; order Kitasatosporales; family Streptomycetaceae; genus Streptomyces; species Streptomyces sp. NPDC015127. The sequence goes on along the minus strand of NZ_JBIBVE010000060.1, from coordinate 1,738 downwards.
AGTGGTATGCCACGAGTTGGCCCTATCCAGGTCTGGACACAGCAGGACGGAGAATGGTACTGGTACGAATGCCTCCTGGATCTTAGATCTCTGCGTGACCGGTTCAGCCTTTCGTCGACGGTGAAGGATCACGTCCATCGCGGGCATGTTGAGGGCTCGGAAGCAGGATTTGTATGTCGCTCCTGTGGAGACGGCATCATTGGCATCCATCCTGATCTGCACAGTGATGAGCCGATAATTGCCTGAGTGCGTGGTCGTGGTGACTTCCACGTTTGCCAGATAGCCAATGGCTCGGCGGCAAAGGCTGGTAACAGAAACTATCGACATCACCGGCTGTCATCCTGCGGTGAGCCACGGACCATGCGGGCTAGTCCCGCCGTCCGAGCGACATCGGCATCTTTGGCAGCCGTTGCTCTTGGCCCACGTGGAAACGTGGTCCTACGCTTCGGACAGACAGTCTGAGCGTGCGGTCTTTAATCTTCGCAGACGTCGCGAGCTCCCTGTACCCGCTATTGAAGTCCCGGCCAGCGGTTTCCGGAGGATTCAGGATGTCATGCCTGTTGGGCTGTCTGGTACATCAGGTTCTCTGTGCTCTCCGTGGCAAATAAGCCGCCGCAATCCTCGTTCTTCACTAACTGTGTAGTTATCTTCCACGAGATCCAGGAACAACATGCCTGCCGTCGTACTGGACAAGCGGCACACGCAGCCGCCTGAGTGGGAATCCGGGCACCGCATGATGGGTTTCTCCTAGCTAGCAGGGGAGTCTCACAAGGGGGGTGCGACTATTTTAGAATTGCGGGATCAGAGAGCGCCTGGCGCCCATCAGTCGTTTGGTGCGCGAAGAATCCGCCTCATTCTTAGCTACGGCTGAGGCAGCCGGGTTCCTTCGAGCTTGTTCAGCGACGCGGTGATGTTCTTGCGGACGCGGCTTGTGTAGGCCATCACGCTGCGTCCGGGAAGGACACCGTCTGGCTCCGTGGCCCGCAGGATTGACGTCAAGGCGCGTCCAGCTGCTGCCACCCAGGTGACGTAGGACTGACGGTTGTCCGCAGCAGTCTCTTCGTTGTCGATGTCGCGCAGGGTCCGAGTCAGCCAGGCAGAGGCTGACTGGCCGTTGGTTACTGTAGCCAGGCGTTCATTGATTAGCTCGCGTACAGTCTTGTGGACGTGGCGCGCCAGCCTCTCCGGAGGAGGAGCAGAGAACGTCTCTCTGGCTAGTGCCCGAAGCAGCAGCCGAGCCAGGGCACGGAATTCCTCCCAATCCTCGTCGCTGCTATTGACCTGAGTAGTGCGGTGGTGAATAGCCGCGAGGATCTCGCGATTGCGCGTGCAAGAGCTTGACGTGGTGTTACTGCGCATATGTGCCTCCAGGACGCGACACCTGAGCTCAGGTACCGAATCGTCTGCCGGCAGTGGTGTGGCCGGGCGATTGTCCCCTCTTGGCATTGTGGGGGCCCCTTGGCAGCAATCTCATGAGTAGAAGATGCTCACGGGAGCAGACACCAGGCCGGCGGTCGCGGTGCAGCACCCATGGCTGCAGTGCCTCTGCGAGGCTGTCTAAGACCGTGTCCTACGTGGTGAGGCGGACGTTGACCCGGGCATGGGGCGGGGAACGTGGAGCTGGATCGTGCCGGACGGGTTGTGGAGATCGCGAAGCCGTTGATCCCTCCGTCGCGGGTGCGTCCGCAGGGCGGCGGAACGCAGGACACGCCTGATGAGACGCGGTTCGCGGCCATTT
>NZ_JBIBVE010000059.1:0-7862 GCF_043080095.1 Streptomyces sp. NPDC015127 | reverse complement strand
GCACCCGAGGCCCTTCGTCTGGACGAAGACCGCCGACGAGATTCTCGACAAAGTCGCCGCATACTGCCGACGAATCTCTGACTCAGATCACTAGGCCGTTTCGTTTGGATCAGGCGGACCACAGGAAGATGCCTGCAACGTGCAGTCCGGCCAGATAGATGGTCGCCGTCTTCTCGTAGCAGGTGGCGATTCCGCGACACTGCTTCAAGCGGTTGATGCACCGCTCGACGGTGTTGCGCTGCTTGTAGGCCTCGCGGTCGAAGGCAGGTGGGCGTCCGCCCCGGCTGCTCGGCGTAGCCGGTGGCCTGGTTGGTCTGCAGGGACGGGGATCACCGCCCGGATGCCGCGCTTGCGCAGGTGCTCGCGGATCGCGCGTGAGGAATAGGCCTTGTCGGCCAGGACCACGTCCGGCCTGGTGCGGGCCGTCCGCGTCGGCGTGGAACTCGCAGGCGTGCTATCACGTGTGCGAAGGCGGGCGCGTCGCCGGTGTGTCCGGCGGTGAGGACGAAAGCGAGGGGCCGGCAGTGAGCATCGGCCGGAAGGTGGATCTTTCGTGGTCAGCCCGCCGCGGGACCGGTCGATGGCATGGTCGTCGGGTTCGCCGGTCGGGGCCCCTTTTTGCGGGCCCCGGCCGCGTGCTGGTGGGCATGCACGATCGTGGAGTCGTCCGCCGAAACCGCCCAGTTCAGGTCCTCGTGGGCGTCGGCCTGGGCCATGAGCGCGCTGAACACCCGCTCCCAGGTGCCGTCGACGGCCCACATCCGCAGCTGAGCGCTCCAAGGGGCAGCCTCAGAGTGGTCGGGTCTCTGGACGGCACCCTGACTGGCTGTGCCGCGCCGAGGGTCACGGGATCGTTGGTCTGGGTGTGAGGAATGGGGCGACATGCCTGCCGTCGCCGCACACGCTGCAGAAACGGCCCCCTCAGGCAGCCGACCGACCGGAATGCACATTGCACCTTTCCCTCTCGGAACCACCTATCGCCTCCAGCGCAGAATGGCACGTTCAAGGCGGCTCCCCATACAAAGGGCCGGGTCTCTCTGAGCGCTGCCGGGACCTCAACTCACAGCTGCGAGTCGGTAGCGGCCCGGAGTTCACGCCGTGGCGGAGGTGCTTGATGGAGAATCGACGCCTCGCAGCGGCATCCACCTCGCAAGGCCCTGGCCGATCCCGTTGCGCGGCGAGCGAAGAGATCGGTGACCGCGCGCACATAGGCGTGGCTGACGCTGATGCACCAGTGCCACCAGCCCTCGCCACGAGAGGTGGAGCTCACGCCTGCGGGTCGCCGTCCCAGTTGACGATGAGCATGGTGCCTCACTCAACTACCGCATGCGGCAGGTCCAGTGTGGGCAGGATTCGCAACCAACGCGGCTCCCGACGGAAGAGTTGAGATCATCAGACGTATCACTCAACCGCAGAGGCGCCTCGTCCGGTTCTGTTGCCGATCTCCGACGACCCGGACCTCACCTGATCGGTGCCCTTGCAGAAAGGCTCAATGCTTCACGGTCGACACAGGAGCCCCCACTGTGGGGACCGGAGAAGCAGGAGCCCGATCACCAGGCGTTGCGGGAACGCCTGGTGAAAGATCACGATCGGCGCGGAACTGGCACCGGCGAGCGGAGAGAGGTGCGGATAGTGGGTCGGTCCCGACCCCTGCCATTGGTGCCGTCCACGGTGACCATCGGCCAGTGCGATGTCTTCCAGTGGGGTGCTCTGCGTCGTTCCTGGGAAACCAATCCAGCTGATATCCCAGATACCTAATCAAACTGAAGACGCGTAACATGCCCTCAATCCGCAAGGTCAACGGCAGTGCAGGGAGGGGAGAACCATGCCTGCATGGCCAGGGCCGTCCGCAACGCCGGTGCTGGATTATGAGCCCACCTGGTATGCGCCGCACCTCTGGTTCGTTCGGCGGGCGCAAGCCCGGCCCGGCTGCTCCTCAGCTCTGCTACACGATTATGGAACCAAGTACGGGCCCAGAGGCCGTGAAGCCTAGTGAGCTGACGTGCGGACATGCGCGGTCATCCGTTCTCGATCCCTGCGGGCGGGTGAACATTGCCATGCAACTAAGTACCGGCTACACCTGTCGAGCGCAGGGAATCCCCGGACCTGTGCCAACGGCGCGAAACGGTGCGGTCGGCGGGATCCGCTGTCCTTTGGAGCTGAGGACGTTCAATGCAGCTTCAGATCTCGCCCGCACACTTTTGATGCCAGTGCCGGAAACGGTAGGCAAGGACCTGAGCGTAGGTCTCCCTGACTATTGAGTACTGGCTACTCACGCCGTCCTGCGGCGTTTTCATAAAACTGAAGGGAAACCTGAAGAGGCTTCAACAGGTAGGGTAGATGAAAGAGGAGCAAATGCTGAATCCTCTGCGGAGAATCTGTTGGCGGATCGTGTCTGCCCTGGGCAGCGGACGTGTCACGGTCCGTCACTGAAACGATGCTTGTGCTCTATCGCAGGCGTCGCGCGCTTGGGAGTTCCCATGGGAATGCGGTCACACAGAAATACATACCACGCTCCAGGCAACGCACCTTACAGCTGAAGCGTCGCCTCCTGGAGGCCGCAGCCGCCGATCCATGGGGCCGACGTGGGTCCCTAGCAGAGTGATGGATGGTGCGCTGCCACAGCACCGCAGAGGAGACTTCCTACGCCCTGCAAATCCTGGACCGGGCCGGATGGATGTGCGTGCAGTCGCCCAGAGCGCCGCGCGGGCTGCCCGCTGGCCGGGCTGCCTTGATGAGCTTGTATGGCCCACTTGTTCAGGGCAGCTCCGCGCCGGCCCTGAATCTCGCAGGCGTACGGCACGCGCGGTGCAGAGCATCTGCTCGGCCGGTGGCTCGGTGGCAATGACGCCTCGATGACTAAATCCCTCGCCGAATCACTTCATGGCTATCGCTGCGCTTACAGGCCCCTCTAGCGGCTCAAATCGAATACTGCGAAATCCCACTTCTTCTGCCCATCCTTCAAAATCCGCCTGGGTGAAATTAAAACCTCCGTCTGACTCGATGAGCATATTGAGCGACATGAGGAGGGCGAATGTATTCGCTCGGCGATCATTGTCCATGATGAGCTCGATTACGATGAGTTCACCTCCATCAGGCAGAGCTTCGTATGACTTTCGAAGTAGTGACATCTTGCCAGGCAGGTCGAAGCTGTGGAGAATGTTACCCATTGTGATAACGTCGGCCGCCGGCAATTCTGGTTCTGCGAAGAAGTTACCGCTTCGGACCTCGACCTGCTTAGTGACGTCGCACATCACAACTTTTTCCCTAGCGAGTGACTCGACCGCCGGCAAGTCAAACGAAATGCATTTCATATGCGGGTTATGTGTCGCGACAATACAGGATAGGGACGCTCCCGAGCCGCCCACATCAAGCATAAGTCGGCGCTTGGAGAAGTCAAATCTCTGAGCGAAGGCATGGAAGGCGCCAAGCTGGATACTGGACATAGCGTCCGTGAATTGCTTGAGCCTCTCTGGATCCTCATAGATCGCCTCGAAAGATTCCTTACCGGTAATTCTGATTTCATTCTGTGGTTTACCTGTACGAAGCCCCTCTTCCAGGTTAGCCCAGAAGAGGTACTCGCGGTCGTTGGCCATCTCGAAGAAACCGCCCATATATGCGGGCTTCCCCTTGACTAGAAACGCAGCTGTCTCAGGAGTATTGCCATACTTCACCTGAGCGCCAGTCCCGTAACGCTCAAGGAATCCAAGCGAGGTGAGAGAATCCAAAAAGTCGAGCAAGGCGTGTCCATGCAGGCCAAGTGATAGCCGGATCTCTTCCGGGGTTCGATAATTGTCGCCAATGAAGGTGAAGAGTTCTAGCTTGGTTGCGGCGAGTAGCGTCTTCGAGGCCCAGAATCCCAGCCCGGTCTGCATAAGCGCCGACGGGTTGGGCTGCCTGCTGTCTATGGACTGTCGCGCCATGTTCCATCTCCTTGTCAAATATTAAAAGCCTGACTGTCCGCCCCTTGATATCGCAAAAGTAATGGTAATTCGCCGAAAGTCCTCCGAGCCACGCCTCCCACCTTAGGGCTATTCTGCGCCCACATCGCGTCCACGGCCAGTCCGGCAGAGGTATGGAGTTCATCGGTGGCTCTCCCTCGGGTCAGTGGTGTGCAGTGGGTGGGTGAGGTTGACGAAGGTCGACTTCGACGCTCCGAAGCACGGCGGCAACACCCGCCAGGCACCGCCGCTGACCAGCACGTAGATGATCGCGGCGAAGACCGCCTCATCATCGATGTTGGCGACCCCGCCGCCCTGCGGCCGCACGCGAGCCGGCGGCAACAACGGCCTGGCGATCTCCCACAGACCCTCCGGAACAATCCAACCCCACCGTCCACTCCCCATGCCCAGCACAACTGCCAACCCACCACGTAGGACACGGTCTTAGCTGTGTGCCTGCTGCACAGTAGGTGCGCGGCTTGACGTCAGCGCAGCCTCGATGTGGTTGCGGGGGCGGGAGCAGCACGTTCCCTGCCGGCCTCGGTGGCAGATGACACCTCTCGTTGAGGTTTTCTCAACGAAATTCATCGCCAAGAGTTGTTGTGGACGAGGGCACCCGTGTTGTCGAGGTGAGCGGTGCGGAGGTATCCGCGGGGTCGGCGTGTTCATGGGCGTTGGCTGTCCGCCTTGCGGGAGCCGAACGTGTTGTGGTCGATCATGCGATTGACCGCTCGGCTCTTGGCGTTGTTGTGTCCGGTGTCGATGAGCACGGCGATCACGGTAAAGGCTTATCCTCATGAACCATGACGGGAAGTCAGCGAGCTTGATCCAAAAGGCACCGCTCAACTTCCATGGCCCAGAATGCTGCCGTCGACTACTAAATGACGATCATTAAAGCATTCAGATGCTGCGCGCTCCTGGCCGCAACCATGGATGCCACGGGGCAAGCGAGCGACCATTATGCCGGCACCGACACCGCAAACACTGACCGTTGATACGAGGCTGCCAGCGCACCGCACTCAATCCTGTAAAACATAGGGTGCGTTCATCTGTCGTCCTACGCATAGGGCCTTATGGTGCATTATAGTCTATAGCCTGAGCAAGCTGCTTGCGGGTAGTAATGCCTAGCTTGCCATAGATGCGTTGAAGGTGATTATCGATCGTACGGACGGAGAGGGTAAGGATTTCGGCGATTTCCCTGCTCGAGGTTCCGGCAGCGGCAAGCTTGGCGATTTCACGCTCGCGCGATGTGAGTGAGCTAGTGGCTTCTGCTGGGGCAAGGAGCGGCGTCTGAGCCCCCTCGCAACGGGCCTTAAGAGGTGCAGCCTGCTGTGCGGCAGCCGTGCTTTGCCGCGTGAGGCCCTGATTGCGCCAGATAACTGACGCGGTAATTGCTGCTTCTGCAGCGAGCAGATGCGCTCCGATCCGTGCCAGCTCGGTGGCAGACCCCTGGAGGCGTTGTGGGTCATCAGCGGCCAGGGCCGCTGCCAGCCGTGCGCGTGCAGGCATCAGCATGCCATCGCACTCGTCCGCCAGTTCAGCCAGCCTGCCAACAGCCTCGTGCGCGCCGCCAAGGCGCGCCAAGTCGGTCAGCAAGAGCCCTTCGGATGTGAGATGCCCGGTCTCCCGGGCCCTTCCTGCGGCCTCGGACAGGACAGCACGGGCATGGGCAAGATCGCCTTGTGTGACCGCCAGCCACGCCTCACTCAGCCGTTCCTCACCCACAAGAACGTTCATAGAAGGGTACTGTCCAGCTTCCTTAATGTGGCTCTCGGCACCCTGTGCATCGCCAAGGACGCCAGCGCACGCAGCCAAGCCGAGGAGGGCTTCGTGCAGAACCCTGACGTGATGCACCCGAGCGAGCGCCACACACTGGGCGTACCAATACCGCGCGGCTACAGGATGACCCGAAATCCACTCGAGGCGTCCCAAGTCGAAGGTCATCCATGCCTGCGTGATCGGCAGAATCGAAGACTCCTGGTTGGAGAAGAATTTCGCACCCACGGTGCGGGCGTCGTCCAGTCTCCCAACCTCACTCAAGGCGACCACGCGCGCCGCAAGCTGCGTGTCGGGATGTGAGACAAGAACCTTTTCATTGTACCGTCGGTGACAGTTATAGGCATGGTCAGAATATTCCAGTGCCTCGTTGCCATGGCCTGTCATCGCAAGCGCTGTTGTCCTCATCATGGAAGCGAGAAGCCATACGTTGGCATTCTGCGCTTCTTCGATTTCTGTCTCCATTTCGGAAAGAAGGGAAAGACCCTGGAGCGGCTCCCCTGAGACAGCCCGCATCGCCCCTTCATCTGTCCGCAGGACCTTTTCCGCCCCTGCTATGTTCAGGCTCCTCTGTGCCTGCAAATTGACAGTAAGGGCTTCATCGGTGCGAGCGAGGCCCCAGAATAGGTTAAAGGTCCGGGCCATCGTAATAGCCAGCTCCTCCTCCTCGCTTCCGGCATGCTCATATGCTGATACAAAGACCTCCTCCGCCCGACCGCATTGCCCCATTTCCAGAAGTGATTCACCCAACAAAAGAAGGCTTATCACGCTGTGATCAGCCTCAGGAATGGCGTCGAGAAGGGCTATGACCTGCTGATAGTCATGGGCGTGACGCGCCAGAACAGCCGCCTGCACGAGCAGTGCGGGCTCAGCTGTACCTGTTGCGGCAAGCCGCCAGGTCGCGATGTGGAGCGCATCAGCGCGACGACGCGCTCCGTACCCTTCGGCGCGGGCAGCTTGCTGCAGCAGCACCTCACGCTGACGAGGGGCAGGAGTGGTTGCGCGGAGGTTCTCCCCGTACAAAGGGTGTGCGAGAGAGACCGTGGTGCGCCGCCTGTCAGTCATGACCCTGACCAGCCCAGCCCGTTCAAGATCAGCCAGCACTTCAAAGGAGGAAGCAGCCTCGGCATCAGCCAGCGGAACAGGCTCGCATAGCGCCAGCAGCTCCAGGACAGGTCGGGCGGCCCTGGCAGCGCCAGCCAGCCGGTTGCCGATCAGTTCAGTCAGCCGGGGCGTGGCGACCGGCCGGTCATCATCCAGCTCCCAGACTTCATTGCTGAACGAAAGCTTCTTAGCTGCGACGGCGCCCAAGACGAGTTCACGCAAGTACAGCATGTTGCCGCCCGACGCGTTATACAGCTCGTGCAAGGTGCGCAAGCCCACAGGACCGCCCAGGATGGTCTGGAGCACTTCCTCTGTACCTGCCTCATCCATGTCAGCCAAGTCGATCCGCTGCATCGCAGGGTCGCCGGTCAAAGCCTGTGCTGAGCCGCTCAGCGGCTCGCCGGATCGTGCAGTGCCGATCAGCCGCACCACATCAGCGTCTAGTAGCTGCCTCACCAGAACCGCCGAAGCAGCGTCCAGGAGCTGGAGGTCGTCGATCAGTAGAGCCCACCGCTGCCGCTTCGGCCCTGAGAGCGCCCGAGCCACTGCGGCAAAGCCCTGGACCGGGTCAGACAGGTCCACACCAGCAGGGATCACATGGGCGATCGCGCCCAGTGGCACTGCGGCCGCGGATGCTGATGCAGTTGCCCGGGCAGCCCGTGAACCTCGATGGGCTGCCTGCGCCAGGCATTCCTCTGCCAGTCGGGACTTACCCACCCCTGCCGGACCGAAAATCACCAGTCCTTTGCAGTGTGGGTCCTCCCAAGCCGCCGAAAAGGCAGACAACTCGCTGACGCGTCCCACCAACGGCCAATGCGACGCCCGGTCCTGCACGCTCATGACACTCTCCAGCATGGTAGTCCTGGACGCAGGCCCTGACATCAGTCAGTCGACCTCCTTGCCCGCAACTCACATTACTCAATTCCATCTCTCCAGGCCTTCCTTTAGACGTCATCTCATTTGGGTCGGTAGGCTGTCGGTCGTGGTGGGGATCGTTGAGCGGCTGGTGCCGGATGAGTTGTGGGAGTTGTTCCAGCGGGT
>NZ_JBIBVE010000058.1:0-7982 GCF_043080095.1 Streptomyces sp. NPDC015127 | reverse complement strand
CTCGTCCGACAGTCTTAACTCGGCCTTCGGCCGCCCGGTCCGTGCCATGGAGCCAGCCTACACATCTGAACAGAATTCCTGACTCAGAAGACTAGGGAATGTCCGACGGTAACGAGCACTTCTCACATGGCACATCAGAAGTCGTCTGCTCAGCCTGGTCTCATGCGGCGCGAGGTGTGTTTCCCTGCGGGCACCCGCAGCTGGCTTGCTCCACGACTCAGCTTCTGAAGCCGGAACCGGACCGTGCACGGGTCTAGGCCGTTTCCTTCAGATCATCGGATCGTTTGGTTGATGTGTGTAGTTGACTGACGCCCAGTGGGCACGCATCGAGCCGTTGCTGCCGGACCGGACACCTCGGCGGGGTGGGCGGTGGCGTGATCACCGGCAGGTGATCGATGTGATCGCGTCCAAGTACCGCACTGGAACGCCGTGGATGGACCTGCCCGAGCACTTCGGCTCGTGGAAAGGCGCCCACAACCGCCTGCGCATGTGGGCTGCGGACGGGACCTGGGCGAAGGTCTTCACCGCCCTGCTCGCCCCGGCCGAAGGCGACCTCGACTGGGTCGTCGCCGTCGACTCCACGATCGTCCGCGCCCACCAGCACGCCGCCGGGGCCTGTCAAAAGGGGCCCCGGCCGACGAGCCGGCCGACCATGCCCTCGGGCGCTCCCGCGGTGGACTGACCACCAAAATCCACCTCGCCGCCGACAGCCGCTGCAGGCCACTCGCGTTCGTTCTCACGCCTGGCCAGGCCGGCGACACACCCGCATTCGTGCAGTGTCGAACGCTGCATCAACAAGCTCAAGCAGTGGCGCGGCCTGGCCACTCGCTACGACAACACCGCCACCATCTACCTCGCCGGACTCCACCTCGCCGCCATCTTCATCTGGTCAGCAATATGATCCGAAGGAAACGGCCTAGCGGCGGGTCCCGCCCGGCCGCGTCAGTACCTCATTTTCTGGTACATACCCGTTCTGGGACATGCATCAGGCGCCCCAGGTAGCTAGGTCCTCTAGGCGTCGCCGACTCGATTGAGCACTGATTACTCAGGCGCACCCCAGCCGTTACGGACACCCTGAACGGATGCTGGATTGTACACGCGGCTGGCAATATCACGCATACTTCATCGAAGTGGCCCTCTATTGACTGGGAAATACGCAGCGGGTTTACGTAAACTTAGCGCACCAGTCAAGGAAAACGGAAGGCAAAGCCTGCAATGCCTGAATGGAATTCGGTAGACGATCTACTGGGCCGGGTAGAGATGGTCGGAAGAAATCAAGAGTTAACACGATCACTCAAATCTCTTTCCGGCACAGTCGGCACCCAGTCAGGCTCGCTGATTTCCGGCCCTCCCGGAGTGGGAAAGACACGCCTTGTCGATGACATATTAGCTCATCTACGCGCGTCGAATAACCCTCCACGGACCTTGTTCCTGCGACCCACGTCCCTTCGCGCTATGTATATGGGCCATCTACCGCGGCCCGCCGAGCCACAATTTCTTACGTTCGATGGACCAGCAAATCCACACCATATTCACCGTCTTCTTATCGCCCCTCCCAGCAGGCGCCCTCTAGTAATTGTCGACGATGCACATGACCTTGAAGAGGAGACTGCCGAAGTTCTGCTCGAAATAGCGCGCAGGAAGACAGCGATGCTCCTCGTGTCAGCGGACATGCAGAGGTCAAGCAGCGAGGCCTTGATGGCTCTCTGGAAGGACGAGCACGTTCGCCGCGTTGACCTTTCCCCTCTCCCTCTTCAAGAAAGCCATCGTCTTGCCCGCTTATGGATAAACGGGCACCCTACCACGCACCGCGCACAAAAGCTGGCGCTGCTTTCAGGTGGAAATCCGCTCATCCTAAGGGAACTCGTGAAGGCTTCCCTCAACGGAGACCAAAGCCTCCGAAGCGCTCCCTCCATGAATTTCACTATCATCTTGCCTCCGCCTTTGCGTGAGGTAGTTGCTCGCTTATTAGATTCATTGAGCGGTGCGGCATGCCGGGTAGCCGCTCTGATCTCCATTGCCGAATCTGCCCCTCTGGGGATGCTGGAATGCATGGCAAGCACAGATACGCTTCTGGAATTAGAGCAAGCGGGCCTCATCGCCCTGGATGATTCTCCGGCAGATGCATCCCGCGCTCTTGCGCGCAGCAACGGGTCTCGCATATCCATATCGAACCCACTAATTGCGTGCGGCATCCGGCAGCTGCAGAAGCCTTTACGCAGGCGTGCTCACATCCGCGAGCTCATAGATGTGTATTCGCGTGACCCTAATGGCTTGGCGGACGAAGATCAGCTCCGCCTTTTGGCGTGGCGTGCAGAGGTCTCGCCAGGAGAACTAACGGAGAGTGACCTGCTGTTCGCTTGCCAGCTCGCTCACTCTCGGAACGACCTTCACGCAGCAGCTGACTTCTCATACGCGGCATGGATGAAATATAAATCCCCGAAAGCAGCTTCTCTCTTCGCTCGGATTTCCATATCCTTAGGGAATCACTCCGCCGCATGTGCTATCGCCGATGAGGCTCCCGACGACGCTGATGAATTACAGGCAATCGCGGCACGTGGCCTCATGCTCCAGTGTATGCATCGGGACGCGGAGACGCGCTTCCGCCATCTGACTGAGGTCGAACAGAACCGATGCCAGGGAATTTTAATGTACCTACGGGGTGATTATCGGGGCTGCATCGATCATCTCAGCAAGTACCTGAGCGACGAAGATCCGTCTCACCGACTCGAGGCTGCCGTCTTCGTGAGCGCGTCCCTGTGCGGAGCGGGAAGGCCAGAAGACGCCCTGGATATCTGCGAGCAATTACAGAACCCTGCAGATTCCAATAGGAGCACACCGTTTCTTCTGTACGCTGAACATCTTGAGGACATGCGGTGCATAGCTCTCGCCCAACTGGGCCGCCTCGATGAAGCTGCCCGGTTCCTGAGCACGGAGTACAACAGGTCTCTAAGCGGCAGTAATTCCCACTCAGACGCCCGTCGAGGGTTATTCCTGGGGGAGACACTCCTCGAAATGGGGCTACCTCGTACGGCCCTTGAATACCTGAGTCTCTCCGATGCATACTCTACGGGCTGGGAAGTGCTCGAATGGAAAGGCAGAGTGCTTGAACTGCTGGCACGCCACCTTCTTCCCGGGGAATGGGTAGTCGAAGCCCCAGGCATGGAAGTCTTAGCGGGAGACGGGCTCGGCCATCTATCCAGCAATGCTGCTGTCGTCAACGCCTGGCAGGAAGTCAGTAACTCCAAATTTAACCAGGCTGCCGAGATTCTTTTAACTGAAGCAGGATCACAGATGCGGCGCCAAGCGTACGGTGAAGTTGCACGGCTGGTTCACGAGATGGGACGCCTTGGGTTCTCTCACCACACGACAGAATTCTGGGAAATTCCATTACAGGGAAGTTATCTTGGGGCGAAGGTTGGATTCGCCAAGGCAATCGCATCGAGTGATGTGAGCCTGCTGCGGCGGGCAGCAGCCACATTCGCTTCCTGCGGAGCCAATCTCTATGCGGCAGAAGCATACGCCGAACTTTCCCGCCTATACACACGGCTAGGAAACGACAGGGCTTCCACGGCTGCCCGGCAGCAGGCCGCAAGCCTCTCCTCCCGCTGCGAAGGAGCAGTTACTCCTGCACTGCGCATGCTGGCCGAAGTGAACCACCTCTCGGCGCGGGAGCGAGAAATTGCCGGTCTTGTATCCCGAGGTCTCAGTGACAAAGAAATTGCAGATGCACTTATCCTATCCCCACGCACCGTTGGAAATCACCTGTATCGGATCTACCGCAAGATCGGCGTAGCAGACCGGCGAGAACTCCGCGCCAGGTGGGGGAAGATCCATCTCTGAGCCCCGTCGAGCTCATCCGGCCGGCTCCTCCTGCTCAAGCACGGTCCACGCAGCACGGTGAGGCAGGTGGATGAGTCAGTGCACCAGACTTGTGCCAGGCGGGAGTGCACTGCCATTCTCTCGGTGCACCGTGTCATGCACTGCTCACCCCACTCTGCATGGAGAGCCCATGACCCGCGTTTTGAGACAACTCGCTGTCTGGGGCACTGCGGTCGTGCTGACCTGCCTGTCACCAGCTGCCGTTGCTGCGTCTGCCGTGCCATCAGCTGAAGAAGGGCCGAGCAGCTACAGCGAACCGGCTTTTGCGGATGCCTGTGAGTGGATTCACTATGGCGAAGCTGAGACACCGCCCTGGTGGCTCTTCCTCAACGACCCTGTCTGTGTCGAGTACGAGAAGCGAGACATCACCCTCAGCAACGGCGGTGCCTTGCGGTTCCTGGCCGCTGAGCCTGCACGCATCGCCATCGCCATCCCCAGCTGTCGCTACTACCAGCGTGATCACTGGAGTGTCCAAGCGACCCCAAGGTCGGTTCCTCTTGTCGCCTGGGATGGTCAGTACTGGTTCGACAAGGGCCTGGGCCTCGGGGCAGTGCGGTTGACCAACTTCAAGGTCGGCGGGCTCAGCGCTGGCCTCGGGGATGCCGTCCAGGCTCTGCGTCCATACTTCCCGGAGCTGTCAGCCGCCCTCGCGGCCTTTGGCGACGAGGCCGGAGAGAGCGGTGTGATGCAGCCGCTTGCTTCAAGTCTTCTCTGCTCGGCTAGAAGGTGAGCGCTATGCCGACTGAGCAGGGGCCCAGCCGCCGCGCCATTGCGCGTGCGGCCGGTGCAGCGCTGGTGACACTTTTCAGCAGCACATCTGTAGCAACCGCTGCGGCCCACGGTGGGCTGGATGACTGGACGGTCCAGACCCTTGAGGCGTTCGCCGACACCCTTATTCCAGGACAACGACGCCACGTCACCGACTGGCCGATAGCCGGTGTCGTCACAGGAGCCGGCGCTGTACAGGCAGGTGCTCTCAACACGCTCGCCTCAGAGGCCCTCCCGCTACGGCATTTTCTTCCCGACATCGGTGCCCTGCTCAATGCCCGGGCCGCCAAGTACGCCGTCGTCCACCTGATTTCCCTGCCGTTCTTCCGGCCCGCGCTGGTAGGGCTTCCTTTCGTACACCGGGCCAACCTCATACATGAACTTGTTCAAAGCGACGGACCGGACCGCGAGATCTGGCAGGCACTCAGCCTCATAGTCGGCCTGGCCTTCGACACGGCCGCCTACCTACCGACTGCCGACGCGGCAGCCGACCGCCATCCTGGTCTGGCCTTACTGGGATTCCCACCGCCTGGACCGGGCGGCACCTGGAGCTACTCCGCCTATTCCTACGGCCGGGCACTCGCCCCCCTGCACCCGAATACCACCAGCTCGGGGAGTCCGGCATGACGCAGCAGACAACCGATGTGCTGGTCATTGGCAGCGGGTTCGGTGGCGCAATCCCCGCCTACCATCTGGCAGCCGGAGGCGCACGCGTCACCGTCCTTGAACGCGGCCCGTACATCAACCCTGCCGACTTCACCCATAACCTCCAACTAGGCAGCTACAACCGCATTGTTGATGTCATAAAGGGAGACGGCATCTCAGTCGTCGCCGGCAACTGCGTAGGCGGATCAAGCGTCGTCTACTTCGGAGCGTCGCTTCGGGCTCCAGCCTTCGTCTTCGACCGGCGCGGCAGCTCAGGACATCGCCTGTGGCCCGCTGCCCACACCCGCGAGGGGCTTGACCCTTGGTACGACCGGGCGGAACAGGCTTTGCCCGTTGCCCGGCAGGGGTGGGACGACATCTCATACGCAGGAGGCGTTCTGGCCGCAGCGTGCGCGAACGCGGGCCGTACTTGCAACCCGGTTCCGCTGGCTGTTGAGGAGCGCCGATGCCGCAACTGCAACTGGATGCTTAGCGGCTGCCGCTTCGGCGCCAAGAGATCTCTGTTGCTGAACTACCTCCCCGCAGCGCAGGCTCACGGTGCTGAAGTCCGTCCTCTGAGCGAGGCTCAGACGTTATGTCGCTCCCCCCTCGTCGGGTACCAGTACGCAGTAACCTATTTGAACCTTGATCCCGGCGACTACACGCCTAGCGGAGCTGGTGAAACCATCCACGCGAAAGTAGTCGTCTTGGCCGCCGGCGCTGCTGGAACACCGGTCATCCTGAAACGCTCTGCGCGGCTGCTCGGGGGTGTCCCCGAAGCGGTAGGGATGCACTTCTCAGGCAACGGTGACCGAGTAAGTGTCGCTGTCCTCAATGAAGACAGAGTCCGCACAGTCCTTGGTCTGAGCCGCCCTGGCGGCGCCGCGTATGATGCCATGCATATAGGTAAGCCCATCACCGCAGCAACGTTCGACTATCTCGACCCCCAGGCTGCGGAATTCACCAGGTGCACGCTGCAGCAGATCTATTTCCCTCCTATCACCAACACCCTGGCCTCAGTATCCGACGTACATGAGGACTGGTTCGGCATCGCCAAGCGCAATATGCGCGGCCGCTGGCGATCCTGGCTTACGCTGCTGGCCATGACAGAGGACGACAACGAAGGTACCTTTGGTCCTCCTCCATTTACCGGCAGCTTTGTGCGGATCGCGCCTGGTCTCGGACGCAGCGCACTGGCGTACCATCCCACCTCACGCACCCGCCGCGGTTGGGACCTCGCCGACGACAGACTCAGAGACCTCTTCGAGCGGGATGGCCTGTCCACCGTGACGGCCTGGAGTGAAGAGTTCCTCGGCGGGGCTGTTACTGCCCACCCTCTCTCTTCCTGCCGGATGGGTGATCACCCCACCACTTCCGCTCTGAACGATTTCCATGAACTGCGCGGCTACAAAGGCTTGTTCATCACCGATGCCTCTGCCATTCCTACGTCGCTGACTGTCAACCCCTCCCTAACAGTCGCAGCTCTTGCGGAACGGGCTGTGCCCGGCATCGTTGCCCGCGCCGCCCAGCACGGCGCCGCCGTACGTTACGGAGCTGGCCCTCCCGATGGCACAGCCTGGGACACCAACGTCAGCAAAGAGGCACAACTACTCGCCGCTCGTGCCGCTGCGGGTTTCAACTAGGGTCTCCCTCTTGAACCGATCTTGCAGGTGAGATCCCGTTTCCGTGCGCCGACATGGACTGGCCGGTGAGTGGGCGGGAGTTTGACGTCGATGCCCTGGCGTGCCTCGGGCGACATTCACGCTTTGCGCGTGCTCAGGCTCCACATCTGTTGGGCAGGCGCCGGCGGATCGACTTGCCCGTGAGGCCAACTGACAGCCGTACGCGTCCCGGATCTCCCACGCGTGGTCGTACAACGTCTGCCGACGCTCGGTGTACCGCTTCACGCACGACGGGTCCTCGATACTGAGCTGCGCGGCCAGGTGATCGAACCACCGGCCACGGCCCCGCCAGCGGGTCCTCCAGGAACAGCCCGATGCACCGCACCGTGCACATCTGGAGCGTGAACCCGAGCCGGTGGTCCTTCGTACGCCGCAGCGCGATCAGGTCCCGGTCCACGTCGTCCAGGAAGAAGAAGCGCTCCAGCTCGGGCCTCGTCGGCTCCTCACCGAACTTCCCGTACGCCTCGGCCTGCTCATCAGTCAGAAATTCCACCGGCAGGCGCCGGACGGTAGCCGCCCTTCACCGGTGATCGACGATCTTCCCGTGAAGCCCAGCGCGGCCGGGGAGAGCTGTGCTAGCCGACCATGATCAATCTCACCGATACTGGCTGTTCCATTGGTCCCCACGGCCGTAGAGGTCCGCGGGTTCAGAGAAACTGAAGGTTGTTCACCGCGAACCCACGGGTGGATCTCCTGATTCTGGCGGTTGGGCCCGCGGGTTCGTGGTCAACCCGCTGGGCCGGACTCGGGGTGTGACCGAGATACGCGCCAAAGGGGCAACGGGATGATCTTGAAGCCCTGAGCGCCGGGCCCGTCCCGTATTTCAGAGGGACACCCGTGCTGTTCTGCCAGCGGCAGAACACCGGCCGGACCGGGCTCGACGATCACTACAGTCCAGCCTCATGACGATGATTACGACGCGTACGGTCGAGTACCCGGCCGACGGTTTGACGATGATCGGGCACCTCGCGCTCCCGGCCGGTGTCGACCGCCGGCCCGCGGTGC
>NZ_JBIBVE010000057.1:0-8903 GCF_043080095.1 Streptomyces sp. NPDC015127 | reverse complement strand
CGGCTGGTGAAGGTGGTGCGGGAGCGGGGCGGAGACGGTCCTGGTGGTGGCCGGCCGTGGTGCCTGCCGCTGGCGGACCGGGTGCTGCTGGTGGCTGTCTATTGCCGGGCGAACCTCTCCATGCGGCAGGTCGCGCCGCTGTTCGGCTGCTCGCCGGCGACTGTGTGCCGAGTGATCCAGCGGCTTCGGCCGCTGCTGGCCATCGAGCCGGCATCCCGGCCCGTCAACCCGGTTGAGCGGTTGTGGATTGTGGACGGGACTCTGGTCCCGGTCCGTGACCGGAAGGTCGGTGCCTCCTCGCGCAACTACCGGTTCTCATCGAAGTTCTGGAGCAGGTCAAGGTGTTCTACGGCGGGGAGCGGGTCGTGTTGGTGAGGGACGGTCTGTCCGCCCACTGGAGCCGGGCCATGCGGGCCTGGGTCGCCGACCAGGACTGGCTCACCCTGGAGCGACTACCCGCCTACGCACCCGAGCTCAACCCGGTGGAACTGCTGTGGTCGTCGCTCAAGAAACGCGAACTCGCCAACATTGCCGGCGACCACCTCGCCGATGTCGCCGACGCCACCGAACAAGGCATCCACCGCATCAACCAGAACCAGCAGCTGCCATGGTCCTTCCTCATCCACACGGGACTCACTATCCACCCACCGAACTTACGAAAAGATCAGTAAGGGCTGTCCTGTAACTGCTGGTCGTGGCTGAGATGATCTTGCCGTGTCTGGAGTGATCAGGGCGTCAGAGTCGTCTTGGATAGCCCCGTTCACGGGGCTGAGCCCGCACGTGTTCGCCAAGCTGATGCGCCAGCTGCGGCGACAGGGCAACAACGATCCTCGCCGGGGCCGGCCGTGGGGCCTGCCGCTGGAGGACCGAGTACTGCTGGGTGCGGCCTACTGGCGTTGGGGCAGTTATTGCGGTAACAGCCAGACGGACCCGACACCGGAATGAACCTCCCCGGCTGGCCCCGCCGGAGCGCAACGTCACATGACGAGAGATCTCGGATCTCTTGAACGACGCCGGACCTGCGCCACAGGGAGAATGATGTAGGCGCCTCCTCCAAGCCTGGACTGAGTAGGGCGTACTCATGCGAAGCTGACAACTCTCAGCGAGCCTGGTCAGGCCACTACGTGGCCTGACCAGGCTCGCTGAGAGTTATAACCTCCCGTGTGCCTGGCCAAGGCCTGCTAATGAGCCGGGGCGGGGGTAAGCACCGACATCCACAGAAGCCGGCACTCAAGCGCGCAGGTGCCGATGGCAGGACGAGCCCTGCAAACAAGTCAAATGGTAGGCGGAAGGGCCAGACGATGCCGGAGTCCATTTTCTGGGACAGTTGTGAAGAGATCGAGGCCGTACTGGACCAGTACGTCCACGACGAGGTGGCGCTGCCCGTAAGAACCAAGCTGCGCTACCGCAGTGCTGACCCATTCGCAGTGACCCTGGACTTCCAGAATGCCAGCGGTCTGATCACATCGTGGAGGTTCTCCCGTGATCTTCTGTACCATGGCATGAATCACGATGCGGGCAACGGCGATGTCCGTATCTGGCCAGCGGACAAGGGTGAAGAGCCCCTGCTCTGCATCCTGCTGAGATCTTCCGGCAGCCACGCGTTGTTCACAACAGAATCCGATCCCATTCGTGCTTGGCTCGACCGCTCTTTCGATCTCATCCCACGCGGGACAGAGTCCGCGCTCATCGACTGGGAGTCTGTCATTGACTCCCTCATGCTGCCCTAACGAGCTCGTGCATGGTTACCGGTAATGACGGCTGGGCTGGATCGTTTGCTGTTTGTGGTGTGGGCTGAGGCACGCAAGTCGATCATGCCTGAGCGTCGAGTCACAGGCATTTCGACGTCCGTGATTACGGACTGACCGCCCGCGTGACAGAGCCGTTGGTGCGGGAACGAAGTACAAGCGGGTGGTCGTCTAGCGGCTCCTGGCCGCTCGTCCATCTGCGGCACGGTGTCACACACGACGTCCTCGCCTGCTTTCGAAACAGGCCTTACTGGGAGAGGGGTCGGGAAAAGGTGGTGCTCAGCGATGTAAACCTTGGCGCAGTCGTTGCGTCCCATGGTTTTTCGACGAAGGAGAGCGTTCTTGCACCGGGCCGAATATGAGGAAGCTCGGACCCTTGGGTAGCGCTTACTCAAGCCTGGCATCTGGGCGGCCTGCAGCATGGACAGCAAGGCAGTACGGATTCAATCCAAGGACGGGTTCACCATGGCGCAGGTTCGTATCCAGAAACCCAGGCTGCTCCCACGGCGTCCGCCGGTAGATCTGCGCACGCCATCAGGGCGCCCCCTTCCCTACTGAATGGGGCAGAGGAAGGCACACTGGCACGGACCAGACCAGGAAGTGAGGGGCAGAGCCCTGTTCGCCAGGGGCTGGCAGGAGCGAGCAGAGCTCCATGAACGCCACCAGCACCCAGGTAGCCGCCTTCCGGTCATCCGCTCGGGGCGGGTAGCACTGCCGACTTACACACGAGCCTTCTGGCCTCACTGCCACCGGCAAGGGCGAGGAGGACAGCATGCTTAAGCGTGAGCCTCAGTCTGACTTCGAACTAGGATCAGTAACCTCGCCAGGGAGCGGCGCCCATTATCGCCAGGCCCGACTGAACAGTGATATGCCGGGACTGTCAACGCCATCGTTTGGTGAGACTAGTATTAACCAGTCCAGCGGGTTGGAATAAGGAAATGTCTCGGGAGATGATGGCACGCTCCAGCAGCGTCTTCAGCGGTCAAAATACCCGGTTCCCGGCCCGGGCGTATGCGATGCGATGAGCAAGGGTTGCTCATCAGCCTTCGCTCGGCATCGGAGATTCTTGTGGATAGCGGCCGGAGTGGACCTCTGCGACCGTAGCGCCCATCGGTTCCTTATGCCTCAGTGAGAGTACGCCGTGAACTCACCCTTCGTCGAAACAGTTTCCATACCCAGGAACCCCTGGCAAGAGCAAGCTGCTTGTGCGTCGCAAGACATCGACCCCGAGATCTTCTTCGTCCCTGAACGAGGCCGGCCCAGCGCCGACTGGGGCCGGGCAGCCATAGAAATCTGCAGCCGCTGTCAGGTGAGGAGAGAGTGCCTTGAAGTGGCGCTCCGCATGCGGGAGCACAGGGGGATCTGGGGCGGCATGACTCCTGCAGAGCGTCGCTCAAAAGCACACTCGAGCACGATGCCAAAGGTGTAGCAAGCTGGGCGCGATCCCTTACTTGCTTTCGCGCCGCGCAGATGCCCAGAGCAGAACCACATTGTCGACTCAACTGCGTTGTCTCTCAAGTAAGTTGACAGCGAAATTTCTGATGCAGTGCTGCTCGTCGTCTCGGAACTGGTTACTAACGCCATCGAGCATGCGCTGCCTCCCCTGAGACTTCATCTTGCGGTGGATGAAGGCAACCACGCTGTTCGGGTCGAAGTCACTGATGGTGGACCGGCTGGCCGTGAAGGGGCCTGGGCAGCCAGCTGCGAGCCCGATGAGCACGGGCGAGGCATGAAGATAGTCGACCGCATCGCTCTTGCCCACGGTGTTCGCGTGCACAGCAACGGCAGCCTTCGCTGGGCGGTGCTGTCGGCGTGATCCCCGCAGGGCATCTGGCCTCCTGGCCAAACGTGTTGCAGAAGCCTGTGAGCAGGGCAGGCGGTGCCCGGTTCGTGGTCGGCCTGCATCATGTGGCGAGGGCCAGGTTGGGCGTGTGAGCAACAGTTGCTTGGACCGCCTGCTGGAGACCGTGGCAGCGCTCGTCGGCAGTCGCGGAGGTCTCGAAGTGCTTCATCCGGGCGGATGCGTGCTCGACCTGGGCACGGATAAGTTGGTGGTTGGTGTTAGGGAGCCAGGCCTTCGCATCGGCGGTGTTGCCGGGGATGGCCCGCGGCTATCGGCGACGGCCAGCTTGGTATCAGCGTCGAGGATGATCTGCACGTTGCCGAGAAGCGGTAGTTGCGTGGGGTTGCGCCAACCTTCCGGTCACGGACCGGATTTGGTGCCGTACACAATCCACAACCGCTGCGTCGTCCGGGTGGGTGGTCGGTTCGATGGCCAGGAGCGGCTGCAGGCGCTGGAGGGCCCGGCACACCGCTGGCGGGCAGCCGAACAGCGGCGCAAGCTGCCGCATCGAGAGACACCTCAGGGCCCTAACCCGCCATGATGATGCTATGAGTTGGCTGCTTGAGGTCGTCGGCGTCGGCGATCGTCCCCGATCTCGGCGAGCGCCCCGGCGCCGCTGGATGCCGACGCCGGGGAAGCTGAGGATAATCTCAGCGTCCGGGTGCTGGGGAAGCCTCTTCGACCGCTTCGGCGAGCTGTCTGGGGCGGGGCATGCGGCTTCCAGCTGGACCAGGCGAACAGCTGCTTGCCGAGTCGAAGGCCTCGCGGAGCCACTCGGCCTCGGCCCCGATGCTGCGCTTGCGGCCGGCCTGCTTGAGCGCGGCTTGCCGCTGTGCGAGTTGGCCTTGCGGCCCAGCCCGGTGCGAGCTTGATCAGTTCGTGTGCCGTCGGGTGGCAGGGGCGGTTCTACGAGGGTTCGAAGGCGGCCACGGCAGTTAGGTAATAATGCTCAGGGAGCAGGGAGCAGGGAGCAGGGAGTTGAGCTCGTTGGAGATCCGCTGGCCGCTTCTAAGGGTGCGGTGCGGCAGCCCTGCCACCTGGTGCCTAGGAGCACTGGTGATAGAGCGGGGTCCCATACCTTCTCTCGAACGCTACGGGCCAGAGTCAAGCACTTTCCGCTACGTGGGCACAGAGCCCTCTACTGAGAGCGTCCTTGGTCCTGGTCGGGACCGATCACCCAGGCTCCGCATCTGAAGGGAGGATCCCCGCGATTCGCTGTTCATTGCCCGATTCGTGCAGGGTATCGTCCGGCCGCCTACGGGCGCCAGCGCCCGTCAAGCTGCCGTGATGGCCACGAGGACACCGGGTAATGCCACTCTTCGCAGGGGCTTCGGTGCCAGGACCGGGATAGGCATCCGCCCAGCGCCCACACGGCACCACCTTGCGCATTAGGACCGCCGCCGATCCACGGGAAGGCAGCACCTGCCTGGCCGACTGGGCGTCACGGTCCCTGTCCTCGAACAGCCCTGGGAGCTCTTGACTCTGTGGCAGACACCAAGGGCGCGCCTCCGGGATAGTCACCGCCACGCTCCTGTACCACCTTCAGCAGCCGCTCGAATTGCCGTATCCGCAGACCGGTGAACGTCGGTGTCGCTGGCGCAGCTCCCCAGCATCAACTCCACAGCAGCGTCTTGATAGCTTGCCGTGAGTTCATGGCGGCGTACCCCTCGTGAGCCTGGCGGAGTGGCAATGCCAAGTCGAACACCCGCCCAGGTTGCATCGATCCGCCCAGGACGGCATCCAGGAGCAGTGGCATGTACTGAAGCGCTGGGGCGAGACCTCCACTGACAGCGATGTTGTTGAGGAACAGGGGCCACATGGGCAGGGAACGATCCTCAACAGGAACCCCCACATGACCAAGCCGTCCACCTGGACGCACGGCGCCGACCGCCTGCTGCAGGGCTTTCGGCGTCCCGACGCATTCGAGTACGGCATCAGCGCCGACTCCGCCGAGCAAGTCTTTGACCCGCTCGATGCCCACTGCCCCACGCTCAGCGACGATGTCCGTTGCGCCGAAGGAAACTGCCAACTTCTGCCGCTGAGGATAGCGAGACATCACGACGACCCGCTCAGCACCCAGGTATACGGCAGCCAGGGTTGCGCAGAGACCCACTGCGCCGTCTCCCACGATGACGGCAGAACTGCCAGGAGACACTCCCGCCGACACTGCTGCGTGGTAGCCAGTCGGAAGCACGTCACATAGGGCGAGAAGATCCGGGATGAGTGACTCATCAGGGTGATCGGGCAAGGCCAGGAGCGTTCCGTCGGCAAGCGGCACTCTAACTCGTTCCCCCTGGCCGGCGTCCAGGTCGAACCCGTCGCTATCCCGCCCGCCCCACCAGGCACCCTTGATGCAGGATGTCGGGACACCGTTTCGGCAATGGAAGCATGTTCCATCACTGATGCCGAACGAGGCAATGACGAAATCTCCTGGTCCTACGCTGTGGACGGCGGTGCCAGTTTCCTCAACCACGCCGACAAACTCGTGGCCGATTCGTGCAGGACCATCTGACGGCAGTACACCGCGGTAGCGCCAGAGGTCAGAGCCGCAGATGCAGGAGGCCAGAACGCGGACCACGGCATCAGTGGGGACTCTCATCACCGGCTCAGGAACATCTTCGACTCTCACATCCCTGGTGCCGTAAAGGACCGTGGCCAGCATGACTGTCCTCCCTAGCGATAGAAGGCTGCGCCGGCACGGGACATGCCCGAGCGAAGCTGCATTGCCAGATCACGCGGATTCCATATTGCGACTGCTTCCAGAATGAGACCAGAGCTACTGAAGGTGAATCTCTCTTCTCCGCTGATGGAGATCTGAATGTCATTGTAGGACGTAAGGTCGTAGCGCCACTTGACGGTTGCTGCATTCTTGCTGAATCTTACATCTGAGTAGGATGCGGCGACCTTGGGGAAGTTGTTGAAGAACATAGTGATGAAGACCTTCAGGCGACTTCTTCCTATGAAGGGGCGCGCTCCAGCATCAACTATTCTTCCGTTTTCTGGCTCAAAGAGTGCAATCCATTCCTCCGCGTTCTTTGAGCTCATGAGATGGAAGTAGTCCTGGATCACACGAGACGCCGTCTCGGGTGGGCACGCCCCGACAGGGACGATGTCGCCACAACGAAATCCGTGTGTGAACTCCCGGCGGCTGATTATCTCCCCTGCGTGACTTCCATGCGAGAAATTCATCAGCACTGCGTAGTCGTAGCACGCTTCATCGATCTCCGGAAAGAAGGGTGCTGCTGCTCGCTCCACCATCTGGTTCACCTGGTATCCGAGCGACCCCAAACCGCGCTGCCCCATGACGCCGAGTGCAAGCAAATAGTGTTTGAAAAGGAATTCCTGACTTACCTTTCCAAACCGTGTAAGACTTCGAAGATACTCATACGCGTCAGGGGACAGGTAAGGAGCATCCAGGACGTCAATCAAGCTCGCCTTAGTGCGACTGAGCAGATCGAGAAGAGGCATTATCGCTTTGCGTCCTGCCGGACGTATCTGCTGAGCGGCGTGGGACTGAGCGCCACTCCCATCTCTAAGTCGAACCCGAAGAGGGTGATAGTCCACGAGGTTCATAAGGTCAAGGAGCTGCCCCGTTTCTATGGCCATTGCAAGCGACGAGGTGGCATTTTCAACGGCCTGTGCCGCACATTCCCAATGCCCTGTATCGGCGAGAGTGCGCGCGTTGTCCAGGAAGTGGTGGACTAGGTGGAGCCAGCACTCCGTGATCTGATGTACACCAGCGAAGAGGTAGTCCTCAGGGCTGCCTGACTCACCCTGGTGGAGTGCATGAATTTCGTCGGGTGAGACAATGTCGTGGTAGGCCATTACAGGTCGATCCTGGATGTCGCCAGCAGAGGGGAGCCCGGCGAACTGGCGCATCTTTGTCAGCTGAGCGCCGATGCCCACATCGAATGACAGATGGCTGAATTCTGTAAAGTAGGCGTCCGTAACTCGACGGATCTGCTGCGTGGAAAGGCCTGGTAGCAGGGCGAATCCGGGTGAATAGTTGTGGCGGGGGGTTGGTGGCACTGCCTGCGCGACAGAATCCTCGTGCTCTGTTATGAATCCGCCGACAGTACGCAGGGCCTTGACGATCACGTCGAGGTAGCGGTCTATGCGTTCCTGCTGGTGGGCCGACTTTCTTCCGTCGTCAAGAGCATGGTCAACAAGCCGCCAGCACAGCTCGACTGCTTGGAAGCCGCAGCATATGGCCACATTATTCGTACCCGAGGAAGAGCATGGCCATAGCGAACGAAGACGTCGAAGATTGATATAGAGCTCGTATGGCGTGGGAGGAATGGTCGAAGACATTCTTCATCCCCTACTGTCGCGAGGCCGTTCCGAACGGATTGTCGATGAGGTACTTCCAGTGACCATCCGGCGTTTGACGTAATACGTCTGCACTCGTTCCCTGCACCTGACGCACCTCCCCATCCGGGGCAGTGCCATTGATCGACCAGTCTGAAATAACCAGGGCTGTGTCCCCGACGTGATACACAGCCCGCACTTCAATTTCGAGTGGTATTTGGAGGCGGAGAAATCTCTCCATTCCATCTTTCCATGCAGGCTTTCCGTGTGCTCCAGGCTCTCCAGGCTCGAACACGGTCAGCACCGAGTCATAGATAAGCGGGAGCATGCCTTTCAGGTTCCCGGCATTGAAGAGTGCCGCAAACTGCATAACTGCGTCTTCGGGGGTTCGTGCCATGCTCACGAAACAATTCCTGGTTCTCTCGAACACCTTGGCGCAATGTCGACTATGAGAGGCTGTCAGCGGCGGTGACGACCCGGTTGTCGCCTAGTGGCTGAAATGCTTCCATCTCATTTCGTATCTGCGGTAGAGTAATTTATGCTTACGAAGTGCAACTCCGCTGCGGATGCGCGGTGACTAAGACCGTGTCCTATGTGGTGAGGCGGATGAGTCGCTTGTAGCAGCAGATGGTGGCGGCGAGGCCGAGAAATGCCAGGTAGTTGCGGGGATGTCGTTCGTAGCGGTGGTTGAGTCGGCGGTAGCCGGTCAGCCAGGACACCGCCCGTTCGATGACCCCTTCTGCGGCGGCCGAGGCGTTCGCTGGAGTCGATGCCTTTGCGGGCGATGCGGGCGCCGATGCGTTTGCCGGGTAACCATCTCCGCAGGTGGGGGACGTCGTAGGCCTTGTCGGCGTGCAGGCGTGGGGTTTGAAGGGCGGCCGCGGTGAGGGTCGTGTCTCGTTTGGTGACCGGCGACCATGGGCTTCAGTGTGAGGCTGTCGTGGACGTTTGCCGCGGAGACGCCCACGACGAGGGGCAGTCCGTTCGCGTCCGACAGGACGTGC
>NZ_JBIBVE010000056.1:0-8906 GCF_043080095.1 Streptomyces sp. NPDC015127 | reverse complement strand
CCGCTGGAACAACTCCCACAACTCATCCGGCACCAGCCGCTCAACGATCCCCACCACGACCGACAGCCTACCGACCCAAATGAGATGACGTCTTATTGCCGGACGCCAGGAGCCGGGATAGGCCTTCAGGCCGTGAGCGTCGACGGAAGCATGTGCGGTCGTCGCCGATCTCGGCCAGCGCCCTAGTGTTCTGAGTCGGGAATTCTGTTCAGATATGAGGCGAGGCGTTCGAGGATCTCGTCGGCGGTCTTGGTCCAGATGTAGGGCTTCGGGTCGGTGTTCCAGGCTGCGATCCAGTTGCGGATGTCCTTCTCCAGGGCCTGGACGGATCTGTGGACGCCTCGTCGTATCTGCTTGTTGGTGAGTTCGGCGAACCACCGCTCGACGAGGTTCAGCCAGGACGAGCCCGTCGGTGTGAAGTGCAGATGGAACCGAGGATGGGCAAGCAGCCACCTCTTGATGACGGGAGTCTTGCTCCTGTGCGCGGTGCCGGCGGTGCAGCGAGCCCATCACTTTGCCGGTGGCGACCTCCAGCGCGGCGAACAGCGTCGTGGTACCGGCGCGAACGTAGTCGTGCGTGGCCCGCTCAGGAACGCCGGGCATCATCGGCAGCACCGGCTGGGACCTGTCCAGGGCCTGGATCTGCAACTTCTCATCCACGCAGAACACCAACGCCCGCTCGGGCGGGTCCAGATACAACCCAACGACGTCGTGGACCTTGTCGACGAAGTACGGATCGGTCGACAGCTTGAAGGCCTCCGACCGGTGCGGCTGCAGCCCGAAGGCCCGCCAGATACGACGCGCCCTCGGCGCAGGCAAGAATGATCCTGCACCGCAACGCCCACGCCTGCGGCGGCCAGGGAAGCTGAGGGTGGTGCACTGGGGAAGGCCTCTTCGACCGCCTCGGCCAGGTCGTAGGCGGCGGTGCAATGCGGCCTTCAGCTGGACGAGGAGGGAAAGTATCTGTCGTCCTGATGCCGTTGGTGCCTGCCCGGTGCGGCACCAACGGCATCTAAGCAATCGGGGTTCCTCAAGCTAACGCCGTCGAGCCTCCACTAACGAGGCCAGATACTCCCCTGCGCCAAGGCCGACCGGCGTGAGCGCCGCCGCCTGACCAGCCCATAAGTTCACATAGTCTCCCCGGCCCTGTTCGGCCGCCGCGCGGCGGATCGGCTGCATCAGTGCATTCTGAATGGGGTACGGGGGCACATCTTCTTCATGGGCGGCCATCTCACGCACGAAACGGTTAGGGATCCCGCGCGCGGTACGACCAGAGAAGAGGCGAGTAAGCACGGTGGTCCGCGCCTGGGACCCGACCAGCGCCTTCTTGTGTATGACGCTTGCCCCTGACTCGCGGGTTGCCAGGAAACCAGTGCCAATCTGCACAGCATCGGCGCCCAGAGCGAGGGCGGCGGTGACCCCCCGACTGTCAACGATGCCGCCTGCGGCGACGATTGGCAACGCAACGGCGTCAGCTACCTGCGGGACCAAGGAAAAGGTCCCGACTAAAGATTCACGGACAGGTTTCAAGAACGAGCCCCGGTGACCGCCGGCATCACTGCCGGAGGCCACGATCACGTTGACGCCAGCGTTCTCCAGAGCAATGGCCTCGTCTACAGTGGTCGCTGTCCCGATCACCGCGATGCCAAGACGCTTTGCCCTTCGGATCACCCGGTGGGGCGGGATACCCATCACAAAGCTGACCGCCGGTGGTCCTGCCGCCATGAGAGCGTCTACTTGCTCGTCGAAGCACGGTTGAGACCGGACATCTTCGGCCGAGGGGGCGTCAATGCTGAGGGCGTTGTAGTAGGGACGGATACGTTCAATGTGCCTGCCCAGTTCAACGTCGTTCAGCCGCGGTTCCTCCTCCCTCCCAAGCGGCACCCAAAGATTCACCGCAAAGGGGCGTGTCGTAGATGCCTTAAGCTCTGCGACTAACTTCGTAATCGCGCCAGGACGGAGATGGTGCGCGCCGTACGAGCCCAGGCCACCGCCCTCGGAGACTGCCACAGTGAGGGACACAGAGGACAAACCACCTCCGAACGGGCCCTGGATCACCGGATAATCGATACCTAGCAGTTGCCCCAAGCGCCCCGCCTTCACGCCGACACCGCCCCGGCAGCGGCGCCTCGGCCGCGAGCGAATTGAAGTGCCGCCTGCGCAACCCGCTGTCCTAAATGCTGGGCAGTGAGGAGATCTGACTTGGTCGGGGCCTGTTCAGCACTTAGGTCGGAGGCTGACTGGGCCATGGCTCCAACAAATCCGCCTAACCGGTTGAGGTCGTCAGGGCTCCCGGTTGAGGTATAGATCCAGCCAGGCGGAAGACCTAAGGGCACCCAGTTCATGCCATGCTGGGCGGCAAGGACGATCATTGATAGTAGCGCATTGTCCTTGTTGCCGTTGAGTCCTGCCGAGTTGGTAAATCCCGCCGCGAGCTTCCCTTGCCAGCCTTGTTCGGCCCAGACGCGGGCGCTGCTTTCAGCAAACCTTTGGAAGACCGCTGAGGTGCTCCCCATGTAGGTGGGTGAGCCAAAGATGATCGCTTCGGCTGCCTGCAGTGTTTCCCAGAGGGCATCATCAAGGGTGGCTACGTCTCGAAGGGTGGAGCGCACCCCAGGAACTGACTCGACGCCGGCAGCAACAGCGGCTGCTTGGCGCGACGTGTGCCCGTAACCGCTGTAGTAGGCGACGGCAACTGAGATGGGTTCGGACAACGGATCCTCCAGGGATAGTCAAACAGGTTCCGCCATCATAGACGACCGGTCAACTATCTGCCAAGCTTGTCACATAGTTGACCGCCCGTATCATCACAGTCATGGGACGCACCAGCACTGCACGCGACCGGCTACTCGACGCCACCGCGGGGTTGATGCGGCACCGGGGGTACACCGGCGTCGGCATCGCGGAGATCTGCGCGAGCGCCGACGTCAAAAAGGGGAGCTTCTATCACTTTTTCGACTCAAAGCAAGCGCTCACCCTTGAAGTGGTCAGCATGCACTGGCATTGCCAGCGCACCCTATGGGCCACCGAACTGTCTGGGAACAAGCCAGCTTTGACGCGACTCCGGAATCTTCTGGCATCAATGGTTTCGGTTCAGGAGCGCACAAAAGATGACACAGGAACCGTCGACGGTTGCCTGCTGGGTAACCTGGCCCTCGAGCTCAGCGCGCAGGAGCCGATGCTTCGGGCTCACCTCGAGGAGATCTTCGAGGAGCAGACCGCTCTCATCGCTGGGGTAATCAAAGAAGCAGCCGCCGAAGGCAGCGTTGACCACCGCAGCGCGACCTCAACCACAGCGCGAGCTGTGGTTGCCCACATCGAAGGCATGATCCTTTTCGCCAAACTCAAGAACGATCCATCAGTCCTAAATGATCTATGGCCACATACGTTGCTACTACTGGGCGCCGACGGCGCCTGACATGGCAGCGATACCGAGACGCGACCGTGTCTGCGCCCTCCAGCAGACCAGGATCGGGCCGATGCGGCCGGTGACATCAACTGGCTCGTCCAGATCGACTCCGCCATCGTCCGGTGGCAGGTAGAACGTGCCGCCGCGAAGCATGGCGAAGAGCACCTCGACGCGGCTCTGGACAAGACAGATGACCGCGGCAACGTGGTGTTTTCCTTCCCGGCGTTCCTGTACACGCGTGAGTCCTGCCGGGACAAGGTGCGAAAGCGGCGAGGCAGAAGGCTCCTTTGAGCTGCCGGTTTGCCACTGCTCGCTACGGATGTAAGTGCCCGGAGTGGCGGGGGCGAGGCCGGCGTTGGCGGCGAGTGTGCCGTCGCCGCCCTCAATGAGGATCCGGGCTGGGGTCCTGACCCCGATGCCGGGTATGGAGGTCAGGACCTGGGAATGTGGGGCGGGCCTCCTGCAGCCTTCGATCCATGCGACGAGGACTTTACGCTGGTCAACGAAAGAGACGAGCGAGGCGGCAAGGCTCGGCGTGATCAGCGCGGCGTCTGTGCCCGGGACGACGACGGGCTGCCCGTCGAGCGTGTCGCAGACGTCTCGACGAGTCGTTCGGCTCTGCGCGGTGGCCTTGAGTCGCAGCATCGTTACAGCCGTCACCAACTGACCTTTCTCAACTGGGCTGTGAGCTGTTGCGTTCGAGGGGGAAAGGGCGGCGGAATGGTCCAGGAGTGGGCTGAGGGCCGCTCAAGTGAGGGATGGATCTGGGTCAGCAGCCCGCGCACCTGGTTCGTGTCACGGATGGCCTCACCGGCGAACTCATCATGAACCCCACGATCACGCTCAGCTCGGCGACTGTCTCGTTGTCCGGTGCCAGATCACGCTGGGTGTGCGGCATGGTGCGGGCGGCTTCCGCGATCAGCGCCGTATCGCGGCCATCGGTCCTCGCCTCGCCGAGTAGAGATCGGCGATCCGCCACATCGTCAAACCCTCAAGGCACGGCACTCATCGCGGGCTACGGCCAGCGACAGGGCTCCGATCGAGACGGGCCGCCCACCACGACGAACATGGTGTCGTGCCTCGACTGCAGCTTGGTGAACAACCCAGTTGAAGCCTCGCTGTTGGGTAGCGGCCTTTCTGCTCGCGGGGTGAGCGCAGTGCCGGTGATGCTCACCCTCACCGACGTCCGAAAGCAGCCCTGATCGGGTTACGGCCCAGCCAGCCCATACTTGACGTCCAGGACATGACTGATCTCACGCACAAGTTCGTGATCAATTTCCAGCACATGCTGTATGGAGAGGAGCAGCTTCTCTTCCTTCTCAGCCAGGCCGCCAGCCCGAGCCAGCTCCGTAGCGCAGACATAGAGCCTCTTGCGTAGCTCAACCGATGTCAGGCCAACAAGTACGCTCACCGCCTGATCAACACTTCCATGAGCATCTGCCGCCACACTCTTGGCCGCTTCGTAGTACTCGTGAAAATCCCGTCCAAAGAATTCAGGCAGTGACTTGGCGTAGGATTCCACAAGCGCTAACTGCTGAGATGATATTGGGCCGTCAATATGGCAGACGAGCATCATCCCGTGCACCATTATTGCTTTCTGCTCGAACTGCTCTTGAGTCTCCATGAGGGTCACGCCTGGTGATCCTTTCTTGAGCGAAGTCGGCGGAATGCGCCGAGCCGTCTCGGTGCGCAATTCCTATGGCACACGTCGATCAGACTGGGGAAGTATCGCTTTCAATTCGACAGACAGCCGGCAACCTGATCTCAAAAATTGTCCCCTCCCCCAGAGAGCTCTCGCAGGTTATGTCTCCACCGAGCAGATTGGTGACGATGTTTTGCACGATCGCGAGCCCCAGCCCAGTTCCACCGATCTCGCGCCCCGATGTGACAAAGGCGTCAAACATCCTGGGCTTAATCTCATCGCTCACGCCCTTGCCGTAGTCCGTAAACCTGACAAGGAAGCCGTCTCCACTGCCCTCGATGGTGATATCGAGAGCTCCCCCTACGCCCGGATCATAGGCATACCGTATGGCATTCTGAGTCAGGTTTATTATCACCTGACTCAGGTGTCCCGGATATCCAATCCAGCGACATCCTTCTCCATAATTCGGGTGCACATTAGCGTTGATACCCGACCTTCTTAGATCAGGCCCCATCGTCTCCATGCAGTCTTCAATTATGCCCTTGATGTCAGCTTCTACGCACTCATCAGAAAGCTGCGAGGCAGACAGCTGCCGGAAGCTCTGGATCATTTTATGAGCACGATCCAGATTCTTGTTCATGAGACGGACGGACTCTTGCAGATCGGCCGCTTCTTCGGAAAACTCCGCCTCTGCATTCGAAATCCCGTCGATAATCTCCCGGGTGAGCTCACTGACCATTGACCCCGCTGTGCGGGCGACACCTAGCGGGGTATTTAATTCATGAGCCACACCCGCCACCATCGTTGCGATGCTCTCTAGACGCTCTTGGTACATCTGGCTGCGCAGGTTCTGTTCCTGACTCAAGCGCTCCCGAAGGCGTAGCGTAGAGAATGCGATGCACCAATTTTCAATGAAAAGCTTCGCATCTGATGCCAGGTCTCTCCTTGATTTAGCTGAAACCACTTCAGAATTCATCGAGAAGATGATTCCACCCGGGATGGGAGTGGAATCACGGATAGCCGTCTTCCCCAGATTCTCCTCGCGGGCTTCAAAGAGGATTCCGAAGTCTGCGTCACTAAGCCCTAGGTCTCGTCCATGATGCTCCGTCATGAGCTCTGCGGCACGCTCGTGGGCGTTCATCAGGGCGCGGACGCATTCTGCCTTGGTCAAGTAGTCCAATCGCCCTTCCGAGATGATGGCATCTTCATCCCTGGTAAGGTCGTAGGCAAATACCGTTTTACAGTGATGCTTAAGTTCCAGGAACCCCAGGGCCTCGCCCATGAAGACAACAAGGTCTTCAACGGTACTAACGTATTGCAGCGTTCGAGTGAAGCTCTGCAGTTGTCTCCCATAGGCCAGGAGCGTGGAAATATCCTGGGAACTGCGGAGACATGCTCTCACGACCGAGAAAAGCCGTTCCGGAGAGATATCGGCCTTATTCATGTAGTAATCGATGTCGTAGTCGTTGAGAATTTCCTCCTCTGGGACGAGTCCAGGCTGTCCCGTCCGAAGCACAATCCTCGTGGACCTGGGGCACCTGTCACGGATCAGTTCGCACAGTTCTAGGCCTGCCCCTTCCTCCTCCATGACCACGTCGATCAACGCCACGTGAAATTCGTGGCCTTCTTTCAGAAGAGTGACCGCTTCAGCCTTGCTTCGCGCACCTGTGAGCTCGAAACGTTGGTTTCGCCAAGACTTCTTCTTAAGGACTAGCTTAGTTACCGCATGCACGTCTGCATCATCGTCGACTACTAGGACTCTCCACGGCATGGCTATGTTTGTGCCTTTCTTGGGTCGACTTGGCTGCCTCGGAATAATCCCAGAACGGTGCCAGTCAGCGAAGGGTTCGTCGGCTGTGCGGCTCTTGCAAATCTGACAGGCCGGCGGAGGTGAGTTACCAGCTTGACTTCAGGAATCTAAGCTTCCCTACGGAATGTGTTCCATTGAACCGAGCCAGAGATGTCCCTAATGCTCTCATTTACCGACTCCAGGCTCCTGCGTTTGGATTCAATTTCCGTAATCTCGGAATAAGCCTTCAGTGCGGTGCGAACCATTGTAGTCAGACGTGTAGAGGTGAGCTCGCCCTTGGATAGGTAGCCGTCAATTCCATATTCCTCTACTACTTTCTTTTCTGGGGCCATGCCAGGCTGCCCAGTACGCAGAAGGATACGGACGAACTGGTTCCGAATCCGATCCCTGATAAATCGACATGCCTCCAGTCCGGCTTCGTTGGATTCCATTACAACATCCAGAAGTATGACGCTCACCTGGTTCTCGCCCTGCATAATGCGGATCGCGTCGCCAGCTGAATGAGCACTGAGAAGCTTGACACCCCTCCCTTCGTATTTCAGGGAGCGCAGCGCAATGCGTGTGATCTGGTGAACGTCTTCGTCATCATCGACGATGAGGAGTACGTGAGGAGGCTGCTTGATTTCTGCTTCCATGAAATTTAATTCCTTCACGCCCGTCGCTGATTGGAATGTTCTTTGAGTTTGGCGCTACCTGTGGCCATGTCTTTCAATGACCGCGTGAAGCAGGAAAACTGTCGGTATGTCGTTAGCACGCACTTCTAAATGCTCTGTGTCATGTTATGAGGAACCCGATGAGGGTGCAGAGTATTTGCTACTCAGCGTCTACCGAGTCGTGCCCTTGATCATTTCTTGTGGCGGCAGCGGTGTTTCTGTGGCTGGGCAGCCCCATGTCCGAACCGGAAACGCTGTCGGGCAAAGGGGAGAAGGACCGCTGGTCTCATCCCGTCTGTGGTCGCTGGTGTTGGCTGTAACCGCACCAGTTTCGATCGGGTGATCCTGGCATGTCACGTGACGTCACTGAGCCGGAGACGTGAGCGGCTGGCGATCCCCTTACTGCACCGGTTGTTGCGCGCCGCGAGACAGGCACGGAGACTACGCCCGCGGCCAAGGCGCCGCAGGGAACTTCGCCCTTGGCCTACGCCGATGGATGGTGCAAAATCCCTCGCCGCAAGCGATCGAGGAACTCCTGGCCAGGCAGCTCTCCCAGCATGGCCCATACGCCGACGGGGCCTCCTGCGGGCGCTTCACGAGGAACATCTCTCTACAGACGTGGCCCTACTGCCTCGTTGCGGCAGAGGGCGGGACGTAGAGTTGACTGTTCTGGAGGACTGCGGGAGCTGGCCAGGCCGTTGATTCCAGAGGGCAGAGCGTAGCCGCAGGCGGCGGTACACCGAACGCACGTGACGCGACCGCGGTCGCACCTGTCATTCACATGCTGGTCAGCGGCTGCGCATGGCTGGCCAGGCGCAGCCGCCGTGAGTCGACGTCGCGCAGCCAAACGCCCATCGCCGGTTCCTGAACCATTCACGGGCAAGCTGGTGTCTTGCGCCAGCGTCACGAAGCGGTCCTCCGCAACTCGACGACCCTAGCCTCCTCATGACCGACCTCGTGAGCCACCAAAACCACGTCTCAATGCCAGCGCCGTGCACCGTGTCTTACCGGATGCAGCGGCGCTGGTGTGCGAGAGGTCTTTCCCCTGCTCCTTGAGCTGACCTCTGGACGCCCATCTCTTCAGCCCCGTTGAGTAGCAGATGCTCACCCACCTCGCGCACTAGCGGAGGAAGGTGGACGGAATCAGTGGTCACATGCCTAGCTTGGCAAGCCATAGCTTGACACGGGGCCGAAAATAATGGGGTCGTGCAGCCAATCAGTTGGTCCTATGCCTGGAACACCTGAGTACGGAGGCAGTCGATACCCTTTCTCGAGGAGCGTTGTGTCCCGTCGTCTGTTCACCTCGGAGTCCGTGACCGAGGGCCACCCCGACAAGATCGCCGACCAGATCAGCGACACGATTCTCGACGCCCTTCTGCGGGAGGACCCGAC
>NZ_JBIBVE010000055.1:0-9600 GCF_043080095.1 Streptomyces sp. NPDC015127 | reverse complement strand
CCTGGAGAGCCGGACGGCCACTCCTTCGGAGCCACGACTGGCAAGACCCGATAAGCCACATCCGGCCCTCCCGGGCCGCCTAACAACTTACGGAGGACCCGATGAGCGGCGAAGCCCGTGCGACGGCCCGGCGTCTGGACACGGACCCGGAGGCAGTGGAACGGGATCTGATCAAACTCGTGCTCTCCCTCGTGGAGTTGCTGCGGCAGCTGATGGAGCGCACGGCGCTGCACCGCGTCGACGAGGGCGATCTGAGCGAGGACCAGGAGGAACGCATCGGTATGACGCTGATGATCCTCCAGGAGCGGATGACCGAGCTGTGCGACCGCTACGACCTCACGATGGACGATCTCGACATCGACCTCGGACCGCTCGGCTCCCTGCTCTCGCGGAACACCGGCTGAGTGACATCATTCGGAATTCATCACGATCTCGTGGAGCGCCGACGTCAACAGGCCGCCGCCATGCGAGAGTTGATGTCCGGGCGACGGCGAGAGGCCGGCAGTGGCGAGCGAGGGGGACGGGCGTGGCGGACGACGGCGGCATCCGGGGCGGCGGTCGGCTGGACCGGTTGCTGAGGCTCGGTACCGTGCCCGTCGCGGCGGCCGTTCTGACGGGCACCATGGCGGTCTACATGACGCTGGTGGCCTTCGGCAACATCACCGACTTCGGGACGAACCAGCAGTTCGTCCAGCATGTCCTCGCCATGGACACCACATTCAAGGACCCGCAGCTGATGTGGCGGGCGATCGAGTCGCCGGCGCTGCAGAACACCGCCTATGTCGCGATCATTGTCTGGGAGACCCTTGCCGCCGCCGTCCTCCTGCTCGCCACGTGGCTGTGGGCGACGGGTCTGCGCCAACGCGCCCACGACCGCGCCCGTCGGGCGAGCACGGTGGGCCTGGTGATGGTGCTGCTGCTCTTCGGGCTGGGGTTCATCGCCATCGGTGGCGAGTGGTTCGCCATGTGGCAGTCCTCGGATTGGAACGGCCTGGACGCGGCGGCGCGCAACGTGGTGTTGGCGGCTTTCGCTCTCGTGGTGGTCCACCTCCCGTCCGCGCGGGCGGACGGGAGCTGACACACCGGCACCTGCGGACTGCGCGGGGCGGGCGTGCGGTGGAGCCACGACGGCCGATCCGGTCCCCCTGCGCGGCGACCACGGCCTCCTGAATCTCAATGAACGGCCCGCACCGCAGCGCCTTGGTCTCCGTCCAGAGCGGCCGCGGTGGCGCGGGCGAACGCCTCCGGCTTGTCCAGCATGATGTTGTGCCCGCAGTCGGGGATCGCGACCACGGACACCCCGGCCGCGGTGAGCGCGTCGGCGCCGGCGAGCGGCCCGTCGGCCTCGGGCAGCAGGAAGGTGCGCGGGATCTTCAGGTCCAGCAGGAGTTCGCGCATCGTCGGGACCGTTCCGCGCGTGAGGTGGACCGCGCTGCGGTGCAGCGCCTCACGGCCCGCCAGGCGCATCGTGGACCACCAGTGCGCCCCGACCCGGTCGCCTACCTCCCGCCAGCCCCGGGCGAGGAACTCCCGCTCGGAGTAGGCCGCGATGCCGCTGCTGCCCGATGCGCCGGGCGCGTGCGGGATCGGGTCGAGATTGGCGTCGACCAGCACGAGGCGGGACACCAGGTGCGGGTGACGCGCGGCCAGGACGATGGCCACCGAGCCGCCCATGCTGTGCGCGATCACCTCCGCGTCTGCGACGCCCGCCGACGTGAGCGCGGCGGCGAGGGCATCGGCATGGGACTCCAACGTGTAGTCGAAGTCCGCCGGCCGGTCGCTGATGCCGTGCCCCAGCAGGTCCAGCAGCAGCGAACGGCGGCCGGCGAGCAGGGGATGGACCGCGACCTCCGTGAAGTAGGCCGGCGAACTGGCGCCCAGACCGTGCACGTAGACGCGCGGCGGTTCCTGCCCCGGCAGCTCGACCCAGCGGATCCGGTCTCCACCGGGGGTGACGGCGGCGTCGCGCACTTTCCGCTCCTTCATGGCCGGACTCGACGAGGAATTATGGCCCATGTCGCGGGAGTCCAGAGGCCGAAGCGGCGTCGCGCACTTCTGCTATGAGGTCACGCAGGCGATCCCCAGGCTGTTGTGAGTCCCTGGAGCCATGCGGGCGGGAGTTCGGCGGCGTCCCATTCCTCCCGCAACGCCGACGGCGCCGTGGCAAGTCGTTCCAGTACGGCGAGGCTCGTGGGGGAGTGGATGAGGGTGTAGCGGCCGTGGATCGCGATGGTGCTGCCGGGTCCGTACTGCTCGTACAGTCGCTCCAGGCGTACTCGGTTGTCGGAGGCGAACTCCGCCAGCCGCCCCGCGTATGCGGCCCGCTGCCTGGAGTTCATGGTGCCGAGGACGGCGGTGAGCACCTGCTCGGAGACCTCGGGATCGAGGTCGGAGACGGCGGTGAACGAGAGGTAGAGCGGCATGATCGCCACCATCGCTCGCTCCACCTGCATCTTCCTGACGCGAGGCCGGTCGTCCGGAGAGGGGGCCGACGCATCGGAGGCGACGGCGCGCCGTAGCGCTCGCTCGGCGAGGTCGCCGAGTTGGTCGGTGACGATCTGGATGCCGTCGCGCCGGCCTGACTCGTAGAGTTCGCCCTTCTCCTGCTCCGGCGCGCTCCGCCCGGTTCCGCTGATCTCCCTGTGCGCGAGGGCGAGAGCACCGGCCTCGACGAGCCCGATCAGCTCCTCCGCGTCGCCGAAGAAGACGCCCGCCCGGGCGAGGAGCTGGAGGAGCGTCTGCTTCGCGTTGAGGACGCTGACCGCGTCCAGCTGCTGCCGTCCGTCTTCGACGGCGTTCATGGAATCCTCCTGATCGCATGGGGCCGTGCGGTGCGCGTGCGCGGAACGCTCCGTTCGAGGGTTCAACGCGCGATCGTCGTGGTGAGTTGCCACTTCAGGCGTGCGTACCTTCCCCATTTCTCCGGTCCTCGGCCACCGAGGCGCTCAGGCCGGTGGGTGCCTCGTCGTGGCTCGTCATGCGGTGATCGTTCCTGTTCGGCCCTCGATGGCACAGCCTCTCACGTGGCGTATGCCCTGCCCGGACCAGAGCCGCCCCGCGACACGAGCCATGCCTGGTCGAACATGGCCGGTCGGCGGGCGGCGTCCATGGCCGTTCGGCCGCTCGACGCGCCCACCTGCAGGTGACACCGTTCGCCGCGCCCCGTCCGCCCTGCCAGGGGAGGTGGCAGCATCCGGCAGAGCCGGGATGCCGAGGGCCGAGTGGAGGAGGTCGCCGTGTCGTCGATCGCCGTGAACGGGGCAGACATCTACTACGAGCTGCGGGGCACCGGCCCACCGGTTGTGTTCATCGCCGGCGCGACCGGTGATGCCGGACATTTCGAACGCGTTGCGGACCTGCTCGCCGATGAGTTCACCGTGCTCACCTACGACCGGCGAGGCAATTCGCGCAGCCTCCGGCCCGACGGCTGGGAGACGACGTCGGTGGCCGAGCAGGCCGACGACGCGGCGGCGCTCCTCTCCGAGCTCGGGCTCGCTCCCGCCGCCGTGTTCGGCAACAGCTACGGGGCGATCTTTGCCCTCGACCTGTTGCTCCGCCGTCCTGGTGTCGTCCGCTCCGCGGTGTTGCACGAGCCTCCGATGATCTCGGTGGTGGGCGACCCGGCGGCGGCGCAGGCAGGAGTGGGGGCGGCCATTCAGGAGGGGATGGCAGAGGGAGGGCCTCCCGCAGCTGTCGACCGCTTCTTCCGCTTCGCGGTCGGCGATGCGATCTGGGACCGTGTGCCCACGGACCTGCGCGACAGAATGACGTCGAACGGTGAGACGCTGGTCGGCGTGGAGCTGGGTTCGTTCGAGTCCTACCGCCCCGACGACTCGGCGCTCGCCGGCATCACCACGCCTGCTCATGTCCTGGTCAGCGAGGATTCACCGGGTTATTTCCACGAGGTCGCCGCGTGGCTGGCCGGGCGGGTGGGGGTCGAGGTGCTACGGACACCCGGC
The DNA here is from genome assembly GCF_043080095.1 of Streptomyces sp. NPDC015127. NCBI lineage: Bacteria > Bacillati > Actinomycetota > Actinomycetes > Kitasatosporales > Streptomycetaceae > Streptomyces > Streptomyces sp. NPDC015127. Next base: position 5,641 of record NZ_JBIBVE010000055.1, on the reverse strand, counting down.
TCGCACACGCCCCAGTTCGATCAACCGGACGAGCTGGTCCGGACCGTCAGGCCGCTCCTGCGCGTGGGTACATAGCCGTCGCAACCACGCGGGGCCGCTGCGTCGTCGTCCCGGCGCAGGATCGCGAAGTCACGCTGGAGTACCAGGCGGTGATGCCATGCGACCCGCTACGCCCGCCGAGCGCCATCACGCGCACCTCATGCAACGGCGCCTTCCGCGGTGCCGGGTTTCGCCGCCCGTACGCGCGGCGCCGACCTGTCGGTGCCGATAAGGGCCAACTCCGGAGTGTTCCGCTCGCGCCGGACGCGTGCCGGGGCGAGCGGCTTGAGACACAGGGTTGGTCAGGGCCGTGGTCAGGCACGCGGCGGGCATGCGGATCGACGCCCGGTCGGCCGTACTCCGGCGCAGATGCGTGCCCTGGACCGCGTCCTCGGCCTCGCTCGCCGCCCCGAGCAGGCGGCGGGCGGGGGCGAACAGGCGCGGGTCGGCAGGCCTCGGATTCCGCTCGCGGCGGCATCCGTGGTCATGCCCGCAGCGTTCCAGCCGACCCACCGGCCTCCGCTGCCCCTCTTGACGGTCGGCGACCGTCCTCGGATACTGGCGGCCAAATCGATTTGGCCAAATCGATTTGGCTCTCCGTCCAGGGCCGGATCGCGGCTGAAATCCGAGCGTGCCGAAACGCCCGAACGGAGCCTGAACGTGTCCAGTCCCCGACAGACCCTGCCCGGTGCGGAACAACCGACACCCGCCCCCGCATCCGCACCCGAGACACCCCACCCCGTCGACGAATCCCGCCCCCTCGGCCGGATCCTGCTCTTCGGGATCCAGCACGTCCTCGTCATGGCCGCCACCCCCATCTCGGCGATCTTCCTGATGAGCGCGACCCTCCGCCTCGACCCCGGTCTGACCGTCAACCTGCTCTCCGCGGCCTTCGTGCTCTCCGGCGTCGGATCCCTCATCCAGTCGCTCGGACCGTGGAAGTTCGGGCCCCGGCTGCCGTTCGTGATGCTGCCGGGGGGCGCGCCGCTCATCCTCTTCCTCGCCATCGCCGAGCAGCACGGCCTGCGCACCGCCACCGGCGCGGTGATCCTCACCGCCGCCTTCTACTTCGTCGTGCTGCCCGTCTTCTCGCGGCTGCTCGCCTTCTTCCCGGCCCTCGTCATCGGCACGATGATCGTCATCGTCGGCGTCAACCTGGTGAAGGTCGGCGCCGTCCTCGTGACCGGACGCCCCGGCGAGCCCGGCTTCGCCGACCCCACCGATCTCGGTCTCGGCATCGCCACCATAGGGTTCACCGTCGCCTTCTACCTGCTCTTCAGCGGCATCCTGCGCCAGCTCGCCGTCATGCTCGGGCTCTTCGCCGGCACCGGTCTCGCCGCGGTCCTCGGCAGCATCGACCTCGGACGCGCGGCCGACGGCGGCCTGCTCACCGTGCCGCAGCTGATGCCCGTCGGCTCCCCCCAGTTCAACCTCCTCGCCGCCCTGCCGCTGATGCTCTACAGCCTCGCCTCCATGGCCGAGGCCACCGGCCAGACCGTCATCAACGCCGAGGCCGTCGGCAAGGAGATCGACAAGCGCACCGACGTCCCCAAGACCGTCCGCGGCGACGCGCTCACCTCGCTCTTCGGCGGGTTCTTCGGACTGCCGCTCATGGTCACCAGCGGCGAGAACATCGGCATCGTCCGCGTCACGGGCGTACGCAGCCGCTTCGTGACCGCCGCGGCCGGTGTCGTCCTCATCGCCATCGGGTTCCTCGCACCCGTGACCCGCGCGATCAGCGTCATCCCGTCCGCGGTCGTCGGCGGCACCGCGATGGTCGTCTTCGCCGTCATCACCGTGCTGGGTGTGCAGATGCTCGGCCGCTCCGACCTCGACCGGCACACCAGCACCTTCATCTGCGCCGTCGCCCTCGCGCTCGGTCTGCTGCCGATCCTCGTGCCCGGCGTGTACGGCGGCTTCCCGCCGAACGTCCGCATCCTCCTCGAAAGCGGCGTCGCCGTCGGCGCGTTCGTCGCCGCCGTCCTCAACATCCTCTTCCACCACGTCAGGCCCGGCATCGTCGCCCGCCTGACCACCGCCCGCACGGAAAGCGACCGATGAACCAGCTCACCGACGACCTCCTGAACGGCTCCGGCCCGCTCCTCCTCCTACCGGACGCGGTCCTGCTGCCCGAAGGCCCCGCCGACGGCCACGCGGTCGTCGTCGCCGACGGCTCCTTCCGCGCCGTGGGACCCGCCGAGGAGCTGGTGCGCACGCATCCGCACCTCGACCCCGTACGCCTGCCCGGCCACCTCCTGATGCCCGGCTTCGTCGACGCCCACCACCACCTCACGCAGAGCTTCGGTTCCGCGCTCGCCTTCGGTGAGCCGTCGGAGATCTTCCGCAGGGTGTGGGTGCCGCTGGAGGGCGCGCTCGACGAGGAATCGGCCTACGTCGCGGCCAAACTCGCCGCGTTCGAAGCCCTGCGCGGCGGGTTCACCACCGTTGCCGACGCCGGAACCCGCGCCGGAGTCGACGTCGAGGTGGTCGCCTCAGCCGCACGCGACGCCGGAATCCGGTGCGTGCTGGGACTGGTGTGCAACGACGCCGACGACGAGAACCCGTCCGTCCTGGACCGCGCCGAGAAGCACCTCGTCCGCTACGACGGCGACCCGCTGGTCCACCCCTCCCTCGCCGTCTCCATCCCCGAGGCCGCCACCGAGGCGACCCTGCGGCGCACCGCCCGTCTCGCCGCCGAGTCCGGGGCCGTCGTCCAGATCCACGTCAACGAGCACCTGGCCGGCGTCGAACGCTCCCTCGTACGCCACGGCCTGCGCCCCCTCGAGCACCTGCACAGCATCGGCGCGCTCGGCCCCCAGCTGCTCGCCGCGCACGCCACCCTCCTCACCCCGCGCGAGCTCACCCTGCTCGCCGACACCGGTACGGCCGTCAGCTACAACCCCGTCGCCAGTGCCTGGAAGGGCAACGCCGTCGCTCCCGCCACCGCCATGGCCGAACGCGGCGTCCGCTTCGGGCTCGGCACCGACGGCACCCGGGGCGACGGGTTCCGCCTCGCCGATGCGGCCGAGTCCGCCCAGCGGCTCGCGTACGGGCTGGTCACCGGCGACTCGTCCTGCGGTGCGGGCTGGACCTGGCTGGAGCACGCCACCCGCGGCGGCGCCGACGCCGTCGGCCTCGGCGCGCGCACCGGCACCGTCGCCGAGGGACTGGCCGCCGACTTCCTGCTCGTCGACGTCACCAACCCGGAACTCGCGCTCTCCTGGGACCTGCCCTGGGAGCTGGTACGGCGCGGCAACCGCGACCAGATCACCGCGGTGTTCGTCGAAGGACGCATGCGCCTGTGGTGCGGCCGACCCGTCGGCTGGGACGGCCCCGCGCTCGTGCGTCAGGCGGTCGCACTGGCCCGCGCCGCCGTGGGAAGGGCCGCCGTCACCCGCGTGCACCCCACCTCCACGGCGGCACGGGAACGGAGCACGGCACGGTGACCACCGAGACACTGGCGGTGCTCGCCGTCACGGTCACCGCCGCCGCGTTCGTCCAGGGCAGCAGCGGGCTGGGCTTCGCCCTGATCGTCGCCCCCGTGGCCGGCATCCTCGATCCCGGCCTGCTCCCGGTGTTCGTCCTGGCGTCGATGATCCCGCTCAACCTGTACGTCGCCTGGCGCGAACGCGCCGCGCTCGATCTGCGCGGCGCGGGCTGGATCACCGCCGCGCGGCTCGCCGCCACCCCCGGCGGGCTGGCGCTGCTCTGGCTGATCCCGGACCGCAGCCTCGGCCTGTTCGTGGGCCTCGCCACCGTGCTGGCGGCCGTGGTGAGCCTGGCGGCGCCGGCGTTCACACCCGGCCGGGCCGCCTATGTGGGCGCGGGCGCGGTGACCGGCCTGACCGAGACCGCGACGGGGGTCGGCGGTCCGCCGCTGGCGCTGGTCTACCAGCACCGGCCGCCCGGCGAGCTGCGCTCCACCGTCGCCGTGTGCTTCCTCGTCGGTGAAGTCGCCTCCCTGGTCCTGCTGTTCGCGACGGGGGAGGGGAATACGGGGGACCTCGGGTGGGCGCTCGCGCTGGTGCCCGCGATCGCCGCGGGGGCGTGGCTGAGCCGCCTGGTGCACCACCGGCTGGACGCACGGCGGATGCGTCTGTTCGTCCTCGTCTTCGCCCTGGTCTCCGGTCTGGTCCTCATGCTCGGGCTGTGATCCGTTACGGCTCGGGTCTTACCTGTCCGGCCAATGCAGCCCCGCCGGCGTTTGAGGCGCGGGGGTCCGGGGGGCAGCGCCCCCGGTTTCGGGAAGGGGGGTGGGGAAACGGCCCCGCGCAGCGGCCCCCCGGCTCGGACCCGTCCGGCTCCGGCTCTGACGCGTACGAACAGGGCGCGACACTCCGCCCGTTGACCGGGCGGCGGGGCTCAGGGACCGGGCGTGGCCCGCAGGGACGACGCACGGGCGATCACCTGCGGCTCGGGCGCCGTCGCCACCCTCGTGGCGGCGGCGTCGCCGCGCAACCGGCCCAGCAGCAGCTCCACCGCGTCGGCCGCCGCCCGGTCCAGGTGCAGGTCGACGGCGGTCAGCGGCGGCTCGCAGGTCCGGGCCCGCAGGCCGTCGTACCGGGTGACGACCATGACGTCGTCCGGGACGGCCCGCCCGCTGTCCCGGATAGCCCGGACCGCGCCCACCGCGAAGGCGTCCACAAGTGCGCAGACCGCGTCGATTCCGGGGTGCTCGGCGAGCAGGGACGCGCACCGCTCGTAGCCGGCCTGCTCGCCGCCCGCCTCGGGCACGGTCGCCACGATCGGCGCCCAGCCGTGCTCCTTCGCGACCCGCTCGTAGGCGTCGCGCGCGTCCACCGACGAGTGCCGTGCGCCGGAGCCGATGATCAGGGCCGGCCGGCGTGCCCCCTGCTCGTGCAGGTGGGCCAGCAGCAGCTCGGCGACGAGCCCTCCGCGCAGGTCGACGTACGGGGCGTCCTCGTCCGGCGACACGGGCCTGCCGAGCGCCACGTACGGCAGCCCGCGCTCCTTCAACTGCGCCGCCGCCGCGTCGTCGGCATCGGGCTCGACGACGATGGCCCCGTCGATGTCGACGGAGTACAGGGCGGACCCGGACTGCACGGGCGGCACGAGGACCAGCGCGTAGTCGTGCAGCAGGGCGCTCTCGGCGGCAGCGGCGGCGACCTCCATGTAGAACCCGAGCCGGGACGGCCCCCCGGCCACCGCGAACGGCATGGAGGAGGCGAGCGCGATGGCCCTGGCCTGCCCGCGCCGCAGCCGCTGTGCCCGCAGATTGGGCCGGTAACCGAGCTCGGCGGCAACCCGCTTGATGCGCTCCCGTGTCCGGGGGTCGACCTTGCCGAGCCCGTTGAGGGCGTGCGAGACCGTCGTGCGCGACACCCCGGCGACCTGGGCGACATCGGCGATCGTCGGCGGCCTCGGGCCGGAACCGGAAGTGGGCATCTGCGGGGACGCTCCTCGCGTGCGGTGGAGGTTGTGACACCACCATCTTCGCCGAACGGCGCGGCGGGGGGGGCCCGGCCCCCCGCCCCCCCCCCCCCCCCCCCCCCCCCCCCGCCCCCCCCCCCCCGGTGGGGGGCCCCCCCCGGTTACCGGGGGACCGGGGGCGGGGGGCGCCCCCCCGCGGGGCCGCGGGGGC
>NZ_JBIBVE010000054.1:0-10527 GCF_043080095.1 Streptomyces sp. NPDC015127 | reverse complement strand
CGCGTTCGCTCGGGGTCAGCAGCCAGTCGGTGAGTTCCACAGCACAGGCCCTCCAGGCAACACGTACCTGCACCCATTCTGCGCTCCTTCGTCCCCTGAGCGTCGGGACCCAGGCCCTGATCGGTCCGGAGCGCGCCCACCCCACACATGGCCCGCGCAAACCGCACCGAAAACGGCCCGGAGTCCCCTCTCGGACACCAGCCGGGTCCGGCAGGCGCCAGGCGGGACGGCAGTGTCCTACGGTTCTCGGACACCAGCCGGGTCCGGCAGCGGCCAGGCGGGACGGCGGTGTCCTTCGGTTCTCGGACACCAGCCGGGTCCGGCAGCGGCCAGGCGGGACGGCGGTGTCCTACGGTGAGCCGCGATGAGCCGCGATGAGCCGCGATGAGCCGCGATGAACCGGTGCAGGGTGCCGGGTCGGGCCTGCCCGCAGGACCCGGGGTGTCGGTCATGGCCGCCTTCCCGGCACGACCGCGGCGAAGCGCAGGCCCTGCACCGTGGGGGCGGAATGCAGCCGGCCGGGCCGCGACGCGCCCGGGGGGTCGCTGCTCGTACCGGCCGCTGCAGCAGTGCTCTTCCGGGCCGGGCGGCGGGGTGATCGGTGCGCGGCGCCGGCACCAGGGCGGCCGGCGGCAACAGCAGCCGCGATGTCCTTCGACAGCCCCGTCACCGGGCGGAGCCCCTCCCCCGGCCCGTGGCCGCGGGAGAGGCGCGCACGGAGCAGCCGTCGGTGGACGGAGCGGCGGACATCGCAACATCGCCCCGCTGCCCCGTCCTGCTGCGCCACGAAGCGCCGCACCCGCAGAAGACCGACAACACCGCGCCTGCCACGTCCCGGGACGCCCTGCGGGTCGTCGACCCACAGGACACCGCCGCCCTGACCGCCTTCCCCCGGACGGAACCGCAGGCCGCATCCCGGAACCGGCCTCCGGTGGCAGGGCGACAGGGCAGGGCGACGCTGCACCGCGACGCCCCCCACCGCGCCGGGCCCCCCGTGTCGTCCGCCGGCTGCCCGCTGCCCGCTGCCCGGCGCGGCCGCGCCATTGCGCCGAACCGCCCGCAGACGGCCCGCGACGCCACCCCGGCCGATGCCAGCGACACGCCGAACCGGCGGGAGAATGAGGGAGCACCCAACGGGTCGAAGGCGGTGGGAATCATGGTTCTGCCTGTGGTCGTGGGGGTCGACGGCTCGGAGCCCAGCCTCCACGCCGTCGACTGGGCCGTGGACGAGGCGGTCCGCCACGGACTGCCGCTGCGGATCGTCCACGCCTCACTGTGGGAGCGGTACGAGGGCGCGGCCCTCACGGACACACCACGGATCGACCCGGACCTGGTGACCGAGCACGCGATCGCCGAGGGCATCGTGGCGGCCGCAGCCCAGCATGCCCGGCGACGGGCGCCGCTGGAGATCAGCACCGGCGTCGTGCCGGAAGACCCCGTCTCGGCGCTGCTGCGCGAGGCACACCACGCCACCGTCCTGGTAACCGGCGCCCGCGGCAAGGGCCCGATCCGCGAACTCCTTCTGGGATCGGTCAGTCTCTCCCTCACGGCCCGGGCGCCGTGTCCCGTCGCCGTCATACGCGGCCGGCCCCAGAACAGGGAAACCCGCAACAACCGCATCATCCTCGGCATCGGAAGCGACACGGCCCCAGCAGCAGTCCGCTTCGCCTTCCGCGAAGCCGCAGCACGCGGGTGCGAGCTGGAGGCCATACAGGCCTGGCGCCGCCCCGCACACCGACCCGCAGCGCACCCACTACTCACCCGCAAACCCGCCCAGACCCCGCAGGAAGAAGCAACAGCCCTCCTCCACCACACACTCAACAGCATCACGGACCAGTACCCGGACGTGACCGTGCACCACACACTCATCGAAGGCTCAGCACGCCACACACTGATCACCCGATCAACAGCAGCCGACCTCCTGATCATCGGAACCCATCGACGGCACAGCCACCCACCACCCCACCCCGGCCTGATCACACACACCCTGCTCCACCACAGCCACTGCCCAGTAGCAATCGTCCCCCAACCAGACCGGAAACCCGCGGCGACACCCGACTAAGAAGCCCCAACACCCGTCCAAGGACGGCCACGCCAGGAGGAACGGCCGGCCGGGCACGCAGGTGCGCCCCCGTACGCTGCGGGGCCGTACCCGCGCGGCGGTCCGGGCGAGCAGGCCGTCCCTCTTCAGCCGGGTGACGAACATCCGGGCGGCTCGCATGGGGCCCACCGTGTGCGAGCTGGACGGGCCGATGCCGATGGAGAACAGGTCGAAGACGCTGATTGCCACGGCGTACTCCGTGGGACGGGAGGGGTGTCGGTCACAGGCCCGGGTAGAGGGGGTGCTTGTCGGCGAGGGCGGTCACCCGGGCGCGCAGGGCCCGGGCGTCGTAGGTGGGCTTGAGGGCCTGGGCGATGATGTCGGCGACCTCGCGGAAGTCGTCCGCCGTAAAGCCGCGGGTGGCGAGGGCGGGGGTGCCGATCCGCAAGCCGGAGGTGACCATCGGGGGCCGGGGGTCGTTCGGGACGGCGTTGCGGTTGACGGTGATGCCGACCTCGTGGAGGCGGTCCTCGGCCTGCTGTCCGTCGAGTTCGCTGTTGCGCAGGTCGACCAGGACGAGGTGGACGTCGGTGCCGCCGGACAGGACGGAGACGCCGTGCTCGGTGACGTCCGGCCGGATCAGTCGGTCGGCGAGGATGCGGGCGCCGTCCAGGGTGCGCTGCTGGCGCTCCTTGAACTCCTTCGAGGCTGCGACCTTGAAGGAGACGGCCTTGGCGGCGATGACGTGTTCGAGGGGGCCGCCCTGGAAGCCGGGGAAGACCGCGGAGTTGAGCCTTTTCGCGAGTTCCTGCTTCGCCAGGATGATGCCGCCTCGGGGGCCGCCGAGGGTCTTGTGGGTGGTGGAGGTGACCACGTCCGCGTATTCGACGGGGTTGGGGTGCAGGCCGGCGGCGACCAGGCCGGCGAAGTGCGCCATGTCGACCCACAGGTAGGCGCCGACCTCGTCGGCGATGCGGCGGAAGGCGGCGAAGTCGAGCCGGCGGGGGTAGGCGGACCAGCCGGCGATGATGACCTTGGGGCGGTGTTCCTTGGCGAGGCGTTCGACCTCGGCCATGTCGACCAGGCCGGTGGCGTCGTCGACGTGGTAGGGCACCACGGTGAACTGCTTGCCGGAGAAGTTCAGGCGCATGCCGTGGGTGAGGTGGCCGCCGTGGGCGAGGTCGAGGCCCAGGATGGTGTCGCCGGGCTGGGCGATCGCGAACAGGGCGGCCTGGTTGGCGGACGCGCCGGAGTGGGGCTGCACGTTGGCGTGTTCGGCGCCGAACAGGGCCTTGATGCGATCGATGGCGATCTGCTCGACCACGTCGACGTGTTCGCAGCCGCCGTAGTAGCGGCGGCCGGGGTAGCCCTCGGCGTACTTGTTGGTGAGGACGGAGCCCTGGGCCTCGAGGACGGCGACGGGGGCGAAGTTCTCCGACGCGATCATCTCGAGGGTGGACTGCTGGCGGTGGAGCTCGGCGTCGACCGCGGCGGCGACGTCCGGGTCCAGCTCGTGGAGGGGCTGGTGGAACAGGGTCATCGGCGGTCTCCTCGGGTGTGGGCGCAGTGGGCGGCGTACGCGTCGGCGGACAGGGCGCCGGCGATGTTCTCGACCCGGAGCCTGAACAGCCAGCCGGTGGTGTAGGGAGCGGTGTTGACGACGCCCGGGTCGCCGGCCAGGGCGGTGTTGACTTCCAGGACCCGGCCCGAGGCGGGGGCGTACAGGTCGCTGACGGCCGTGGGTGAGGTGATCTGTCCGCAGCTCTCCCCGGCTTCCACCCAGGTGCCCACCTCGGGCAGCCGGAGGGTGACGACGTCGCCGAGGGCCTGTGCGGCGAACGCGGTGATGCCGACGGTGGCGTTGCCCTCGTCCACGACCAGCCATTCGTGGTCCCAGGTGTAGCGCAGGTGCCGCGGAATGCTCACGGCGGTCTTCGGTGGCGCCGGCAGGTGGGGCGGGGCGCTCATGAGGCGGTGGCCGCTGCGGGGGTGAGGGTGCGGCGGAGCCGGTTGAACAGTTTCGGCTGGTTCATGGAGAGCACTGCGACGGGGGTGTCCTCGCGCCGGTAGACGGCGGTGAAGGAGCGGCTGTCGAGGTCGCCCTCGACGACGTGGGGCGTGGCGCCGGGGGCGACGTGGCCGGCGAGCTGGATGCGTACCTGGTACTGGTCGGACCAGAAGTACGGTGCGGTCGGGGGGGCTGGGGCGGAGACGCCGGAGAGCAGGGTGCGGGCGGCGGTCTTCGCCTGCTCGGTGGCGTTGCTCCAGTGCTCGATGCGGGCGTGCCGGCCGGTGAACGGGTTGGGGCAGCGGGCGACGTCCCCGACGGCGACCACGCCCGGGACATTCGTGGCGCAGCCGGCGTCGCACACCACGCCGTCGTCGACCTGGACGCCGGAACCGGCGAGCCAGTCGGTGGCGGGCCGCACCCCGACACCGACGACGACGACGTCGGCGGGCAGCAGGCGTCCGTCCGTCAGGCGTATGCCGGTGACCCGGCCGTTGCCGGTGAGGCCCGCAACGCCCGTTCCGCGCAGCAGGCGCACCCCGTGGTCGGTGTGGAGGGAGGAGCACACCAGGCCCATCTCGCGGCCCAGTTGGCGTTCCAGCGGTACGTCGAGTGCCTCGATGACGGTGACGTGGAGCCCGAGCCGGTGGGCGGTGGATGCCACTTCGGCGCCGATGAAGCCGGCGCCGATGACGGCGACCCTGGGCAGGCCGCTGGACAGGTCGGCGCGCAGGGCCTGGGCGTCGTCCAGGGTGCGCAGGGTGTGCACGCCGGCCAGCCGGTCCGTGCCGGGAAGTGTGCGGGGGCCGGCGCCGGTTGCCACGACGAGGCCGTCGGTGCGCAGTTGCCGGCCGCCGGCCAGGGTGAGGGAGCGGTCTGCGGCATCGAGGCGCACGGCGCGTTCGCCGAGCAGCCACTCGACCTGGAGGTCCTCGTACTCGTCGGCGTCGCCGAGGGCGAGGGCGTCGGCGTCGAGGTCGCCCTTGAGGAAGTCCTTGGACAGCGGCGGGCGGTCGTAGGGGGTGTGGCGTTCCTCGCCGATGACGACGATGGTGCCGTCGTAGCCCTCGGCGCGCAGGGCGCGGACGGTGCTGAGGCCTGCCAGTGATGCTCCGACGACGGTGATGGTCCTCATGCCGGCTCTCCGACGGTGACGTGGAGCAGGATGTGGCCGTCTTCGACGGAGACCTGGTGGGTGCGGACCGGGGCCTTCGCCGGCGGGCAGGTCGGGTGACCGGTGCGCAGGTCGAAGGAGGCGGTGTGAAGGGGGCATTCGACGAAGCAGCCCTCGAGCCAGCCGTCGGCCAGGGAGGCGTCCTGGTGCGTGCAGGTGTCGTCGATGGCGTAGACCGTGCCGTCCGCGTTGAACAACGCGATGGGGGCGGGGACGCCGTCGGTGACACGGATGGACTCGCCGGGGGGCAGGTCTTCGATCCGGCACACCGTGATCATGGGGAACCTCCGGTTGCGGGTGCCCGACAGGGACGGGGCCGTCGGCCGGCCGGTGACGGTGTCCGGCCTGACGGCGAAGAAAGAGCGCTGTCTCGAATGACACAACGGGATTCGCTATACGCAACACATGCTTTCCGCTGCTCCGGGGGTTGTCAAGAGAGCAGCGGCATCAAGTACGCGCCAGCGCATCGGATTGTGCATGGCGCAACAAAGAGGCCCCGCGGTGCTGATCGGGCTGCAGGGGCCTTCGGGGCAGCCGCGGCAGGGGGCAGGCACGGTGATGCCGCCGATCGGCCGGGCGCGGACCCCGGGGCCTTGGAGTGCGCTCAGCGGGAGGCGGTGGCGTGCCCGCCGGCCGTCCCCCGGTGGCGGTCCGGGCCTGCCGGCCGGCTGGTCTCGGCAGGAAGGGGACGGACCGCGGTCACAGCGGCGGCTCGTCCCACTGGTCCAGCAGGTCCTCGCCCAGGTCGCCCAGGCCGCCGCCGAGCCCGGCTGCGGCCGCCTCCAGGGACTGCTCGGTCCAGATGACCTTGCCGCGGGCGGTGTACCGGGTGCCCCAGCGCTGGGCGAAGTGGGCGACCAGGAACAACCCCCGCCCGCCCTCGTCGGTGGCGGCCGCCCGGCGCAGGTGCGGTGAGGTGCTGCTGCCGTCGGCGACCTCGCAGATCAGGCTGTCGCGGTCGTACAGCAGCCGGAGCCGGACGGGGTCGGCGCCGTACCGGATGGCGTTGGTGACCAGTTCGCTGAGGATGAGCTCGGTGGTGTAGGCGACCTGGTCCAGGCCCCAGGCCTCCAGCCGGCGGGCGCAGGCGGCGCGGACGGGGGCGACGGCGGCGGGGTCGCTGGGCACGTCCCACTCGGCCACCCGGTCCGGGTCCAGCAGCCGCGTGCGGGCCACCATCAGGGCGATGTCGTCGCTGGGGCGGGCGGGCAGCAGGGCGTCGAGCACCGCCTGACAGGTCTGCTCCGGGCTCTGGCCGGGGTGTGCCAGGGCGGCCTTGAGGAGTGCGAGGCCGGTGTCGATGTCGCGGTCGCGGTCCTCGACGAGGCCGTCGGTGTACAGGGCGAGGCGGGAGCCTTCGGGCAGGTCCAGTTCGGCGGTCTCGACCGGCAGGCCGGCGCCCAGTCCGAGCGGCGGGGAGACGGGCACGTCGGGGAAGGTGACGGTGGCGTCGGGGTGCACCAGGGCGGGTCCCAGGTGGCCGGCCCGGGCGATGCTGCAGCGCCCCGAGACCGGGTCGTAGATCGCGAACAGGCAGGTGGCGCCGGTGATGCCTTCGCCGTCGCCCTCGGCGGCCTCGCTCTGGTCGATGTGGGCGACCAGCTCGTCCAGGTGGCCCAGGAGCTCGTCGGGCGACTGGTCCAGGGCGCAGAAGTTGTGGACGGCGGTGCGCAGGCGGCCCATGGTAGCGGCCGCGTGCAGGCCGTGGCCGACGACGTCGCCGACGACCAGGGCGACGCGGGTGCCCGGCAGGGGGATGACGTCGAACCAGTCCCCGCCCACGCCGCCCACCCCGGCCTGGGCGGGCAGGTAGCGGTGGGCCACCTCCAGGGCCGACTGCTCGGGCAGAGTGCGGGGCAGCAGGCTGCGCTGCAGCGTGACCGCCACGGTGTGCTCGCGGGTGTAGCGGCGGGCATTGTCGATCATGACCGCGGCGCGGGCGGCCAGTTCCTCCGCGAAGGACAGGTCCTCCTGCGCGAAGGGCTCGCTGCGGGCGCGCCAGAAGTCGACCGTCCCGAGCACGGCGCCGCGGGCCTGCAACGGCACGGTGATCAGCGAGTGGATGCCGAAGTCCAGGACGCGGCGCGCCCACTGGGGGTCCTGTGCCTGCCAGGCGGCGGCGCGGCTCAGGTCGGGCTCCCACACGGCGCGGCCGCTCTGCAGTCCCTGCAGTCCCTGTGCCTGGGGGATCGTGGGCAGGAAGGCGATCTCCTCGCCCGCCGCGTACAGCGGGTGGTCGTCGCGGACGCCGCGGACGGCGATCCGGTGCATGGCCGGGCTCACGCCGTCCGCATCCTCGCCGCGCAGGACCGCGTCCAGCAGCTCGACGGTGGCGAAGTCGGCGAAGCGGGGAACCGCGATCTCGGCCAGTTCCTCGGCCGTGCGCACCACGTCCAGCGTGGTGCCGATGCGCACCCCGGCGTCGTAGAGCAGTTGCAGACGCTCGCGTGCCAGCTCGGCCCGTCCCGCGAGGGCGCGCAGTTCCGTGGTGTCCCGCAGCGTCGCCACGCTGCCGGCCGGTCCCCCGTGCGGGGCGGTGGGCCGCAGGTTGACCGCCAGCAGCCTCTCCCCCGCCAGGAGCACCTCGTCGGTGGCCTCGCCGCCCGAGGCGAGCAGCGTGGCCGTACGGGGGGCCAGGCCGAGGTCGGGGACCGGCCTGCCCTCGACGTCCTCGGGCAGGTCGAGCAGTCGGCGCGCCTCGTCGTTGGCCAGCAGCAGCCGTCCCTCGCCGCTCATGACGAGTACGCCTTCGCGGACCGAGTGCAGGACCGCGTTGTGGTGCTCGTACATCCGTGTCATCTCGGCCGGGTCCAGGCCGTGCGTCTGCCGCCGCAGCCGCCGGCTCACCAGGGCCGAGCCGCCCGTGACCAGTGCCAGTCCGGCGGCGGCGGAGCCGAACAGCAGGGGCAGCTGCTGGGCGACCTCCTCGTTGACGCTCTTGACCGTTATGCCGACGGACACCAGTCCGACGACCCGGTCGTCGGTGTCCAGGACGGGGACCATCGTGTCCACGGCGCGGCCGACTCCGGGCGTGTCGTAGGTGTCCTGGTGCACGTTGCCGGCGAGTGCGTCCGCGTAGGAACCGACCACCTGCTTGCCGATCAGGTCCGGGTCGGGGTGGGTCCATCGGACGCCGGAGGGACTGAACGCGATGACGTAGTTGACCTCGGCCAGCTGCCGGGCCTGTTCCGCGCGCGGCTGCAGCAGTGCGCTGGGGTCGGCGGATTTCATGGCCTCCAGCGTTCCCGGGGCGTGCGCGAAGGTCGCGGCACCGACGAGCGAGCGCTCGCGGGCCTCCTGCAGGGTCGCGGTGCGGGCCTGCAGGAACAGGGCCGTCACGGCGGCGACGACGAGCAGCACGACGACCGCCACCTGCAGGAGGAAGACCTGGCCCGCGACGCTGTGCAGGCTCAGTACGGAGGGCAGGCGCGGCGGTGGTTGATGCGGCGCTCCCCGGTCGCCCTCGGGCGGGGCCGGCTGCCCGGTGCCCGGCCCCCGGGCCGCACGCCGGTTGCGCCGGCGCCATCCGGCGAACAGGCGGGATGCCGGCTGGGAGGATCGCCGATAGATGGACATATCCATACTTCTAGTCCTGGTGGCCTCGGTAAGCCAGCACGCTGCGGGACCGAGTAGTTCCCGGCGCACGGGCGCGTGCGGCGGCGTCGTGCGGCGCGCGGCCGCTGCGGGCAGCGCAATGGCCCGTCCACCTGCCGGAGGGGCCGTGCGGCGGGTGGACGGGCAGCAGGGGGGCGAGGGGGTGTCAGTCGGTGAGGTGTGTGCCGATCTTGTTCTGCAGCCAGGTGTGGAATTCGCCGATGTGGTGCTCGCTGGGCACCAGGACGCCGCCCTTGGTGTAGGCGCGGGAGCTCATCCCAGGCTGGGTGCGCTCACAGGCGTCGAAGTCCTGCTGGTTGACGCGGTGGAACAGCTCGACCGACCGCTCCACGTCCTTGCCGCTCTCCACGACGTGCGGGAGGTAGAGCCAGTCGCATTCGACGATGGTGCGGTCGTGCGCCATCGGGTACATCCGGTGGAAGATCACATGGTCGGGGACCAGGTTGATGAACACCTGCGGCCGGACCGTGATCGCGTAGTACTTGCGGTCCTGGTCCTCCCCCACTCCCGGGATGCGGTCCAGGCCCTCCGAGCCGTCGACCGTGAAGCCCTTGACCTCCTGCCCGAACTCCGCTCCGTGGCCGACGTAGTACTGCGCCGCGTAGCCGTCGGCGAACTCGGGGAGGACTTCGGTGAGTTCGGGGTGGATGGTGGCGCAGTGGTAGCACTCCATGAAGTTCTCGATGATGAGCTTCCAGTTGGCCTTCACGTCGTAGGTGATGCGCCGGCCCACCTTCAGGTCGTCGATCCCGTAGTTGTCGATCGACTCGGTGTCGCCCAGCCGTTCGACCACCGCGCCGACCACGTCCTGCTCGAAGGACGGCGGTTCGTCCGCGAGGCACACCCACACATAGCCGAGCCACTCCCGCACATGGACGTTGATCAGGCCGTACTCGACCCGGTCGATGTCGGGCATCGAGGTGAGGTTCGGGGCGGCGACCAGCTTGCCGTCCAGGCCGTAGGTCCAGGCGTGGTAGGGGCACTGGAACGCCCGCTTCACCTCGCCCGACTCCTCGGTGCACAGCTTGGCGCCGCGGTGCCGGCAGATATTGAGGAAGGCCTTGATGGAGCCGTCCCGGGAGCGGGAGACCAGCACGCTCTCCCGGCCCACCTGGACGGTGCGGAACTGGCCCGGCTTGGCCAGGTCGCCGGCGCGGACGGCGCAGAACCACATGGCCTCGAAGACCCGTTCCTGCTCCAGGGCGAAGATCTCGGGATCGGTGTAGTACTCCCCCGGCAGGGTCGGGATCAGGCTCGGGGGCAGGCTGGTGATGGTCATCGTGTCACCTCGG
Source organism: Streptomyces sp. NPDC015127 (assembly GCF_043080095.1). NCBI lineage: Bacteria > Bacillati > Actinomycetota > Actinomycetes > Kitasatosporales > Streptomycetaceae > Streptomyces > Streptomyces sp. NPDC015127. The sequence goes on along the minus strand of NZ_JBIBVE010000054.1, from coordinate 397 downwards.
GAGTGTCAGACGCGCACGCGGCGGGGGTCGAAGAGGGAGATGGGGAGTGTGCCCGGGGGTGTGCAGCACATACAGTGCGGTGCCGGCCACGGTCAGCTCCTCGTAGTCGGCGAGCCGGCCGTCGGGCTCCCGCCCGGGGTGGACGGCCTTCCACAGCACCGCGTCGTCCGGGCGGCGAGGGCCGGGGCGGCGTTGATGTGGTCGTTGTGGGCGTGGGTGCACACGATGGCGACCAGGCGCCGGTCGCCGACGGCGGCGATCGCGGCTTCGTCGTGCGCGGCGTCCACGACCAGGACCTCCCGGTCGTCGCCGATCAGCCAGACGTTGTTGTCCACCTCCCAGCTGCCGCCGTCCAGTTCGAAGGTGCCGGAGGTGACGAGGCGTTCGATCCGCGCGG
>NZ_JBIBVE010000053.1:0-10659 GCF_043080095.1 Streptomyces sp. NPDC015127 | reverse complement strand
CTGTACGACGGCACCGCGGACGACACGACCAACACCCTCCCCCAAACCGGCCAACCCCAAGATCATCCCACCCCCGCCGATAACGTGACAGCACCCCTGTGACTATGTCGAAGCCTTGGCCGCCGTGTGCCGGGGCTTCAGCCGCGTCCACCACTCGGTGTATGAGTTAGATACGTAGGAGGGGATGGGGCGGGATTCGGGGGCACCAATTCTGTCCACGTTGAAGTGCTGGAATAGTGCGCCGACCGCCATAGGAGCTATCAGGCGTGCCAGGGGGGCGCCGATGCAGTAATGGGCTCCGTGGCCGAACGCGAGGTGCTGCGCGAGGGCGCTGCGGGACGGGTCGAAGATGTCGGCGTCCGGGCCGAAAGCCTCAGCGTCGCGGCCGGTTGCCGCCACACAGATGACCACGGCTTCGCCCGCCTTTACTGTGAGGTCGGTTCCGGCCACGACCACGTCTTCGGCGGCGTAGCGGAACATGATGGTGTTAATCGGGCTGTTCCACCGCAGGGTTTCCTCCACGGCATCGTCGACAGAAAACGTGCCGTCACGGATGAGGGCCAGCAGCTGGGGGTGGTCCGCGAGGGCCTCGATCGCGTTGGTGATCAGGTTCTGGGTGGTCTCGTGCCCTGCGAAGAGGAACAGCATCAGCGTGGCCAGCAGCATGTTGTCGTCGAGGCTAGCCTCCTCTCCATCGGTCGCACTGATCAGGGCAGAGGTCAGGTCATCTGCTGGGTGCCGGCGTTTTTCGGCGATCAGATCGGCGATCACGGACTGCACACCCGACTTGCCTGCGGCGACTTCTTCGGCGCTGCTACGGCTGTCATGAATGGCCATGTAGTCCTGGGCGAGTGTGTCGCTACTGCCGGGATCCAGGCCGAACAGGTGGCAGATGACTTGTGTGACCAGCCGGAAGGCGAACCGCCGACGTAGGTCGACGAACTCGCCCGGCGCAGTATTCGCAAGATCGGTGATCAGCTTCTGCGTGATCTCGGCGATGCGCGGGCGCAGGTCTTCGACCCGGCGGGGTGTAAAGGCCGTACTGACAAGCGACCGCAATTCGCGGTGCCGGGTGCCGTCCTCGTTGAGCATGCCAGGGAGGGTGATGAACTCCAGGAGCCCCCAATCACTGGGGATCTTGCCGTTCCGGAAATCTGCCCAGTGCTGGGGGTTCTTCCTGAAGGCGCGTCCTCCCAGGATCGCCTCGGCGACGTCGCGGTGTGCGGTGGCCCAGGTCCGGATCCCGCCGTCGAGAACAGCAGCGACGAGGGGACCCCGCTCGCGCAGGCGGCGTCCTTCGGATAGGACGTTGGTGGCGTGAGCGTCGAGGGGGAACGGGTCTGGGCAGGTGGTGAGGTGCATCAAGAGTCTCCAGTCGAAGCGAGGGTCTCGGCGCGCGTGCCCTCACAGGAGCTAAAGAGACATCGAGTGAATGTCTCTGCACAGATATTGAGGGACTTCTGGTCAAGCCGAAGGTGTCGAACACCGACGTGGGGCGCGGCGGGTGAAGTTCTCGAAGTTCCGTCCAAGCACGTTGCGGAAGCTGTCTCGTCCAATGTGCCACATCAGGGAGATCTTCGCCGCCAGCATAGGATGGTGATGATCCAGACGCGCCCCTTGTTCGGTATATCTCGGAAGTAACTTTATTCCTGTCTCCTGTAGGAGCACTACAATCAGATTGTGGCCCTCGCCTCGAGGCAACTCACGTTTGAAAGAGTGGGCGTCACTCATGAACTCACCATTCATTCGCCGCGGCATCTCGCCTTTACTTCATGACAGGGTTTGTCCTGTACTTTGCCAAGACTGCGACGTACGGCTGAACCCACCGACGTACCGGGGTGGCCGGCGGCGGTTCTTGGAGCCGGTGGGTATCCGAGGCTGGCGCCGCCACTGGGTTTGGGGCAGGCAGAGGACGTGAGCGCGTGGTTCTTGAAGCGTTGAGGGAACGCGTCGTAGTCAGCTGATCTGGCATCCATGCCCAGCCGCGGCCTGCAGCTGTGTGGGCACTTTGCCGTAATAGGCGGTGTCCGTGGCCGTGCCGATGCCCGCCTAGGCCCCTGTGCAACGGTGCCATACGATTCCCACCGGTGATCAGGCGCAGGGTCATCGGACATCACCCGGCAGATCTGTCGGCCACAAGACTCAACTGCCAAGATTTGCACCGATCTCATCCTGAAACGATTACTATAGCTTGTTGCAGAAGGCTGTGTTCGAGTAGGCCAGATCGGGTTTCGTGGCCGGTGTGATCATGCGGCGAGGGCGAGGTTGTGCATGTGGGCGACGGCCTGGACTGCGTGGTGGCCGTCGCCGCGCTGGCGGCAGTCACGGAGGATCTTGTAGTGCTTCATGCGGGGCGAAGGTGTGCTCGACGCCGGCTCTGACCCGGCGATGTTCGGTTGTCTGCTTCCTCGCCTGGCAGGAGCGTCCGGCCGGGCCTTTCGATGCGGGACGACGAGGCCGGTTTTGATGTACGCGCCGTCGCCGAGCACGGTCACTCCCTGGCAGTGCTGGGCCAGACTAGAGTCCCGCCACGCTTTCGCATCCGGTGGTGCCGGGCACCGGCCGGGCCGGGGCGATGGCCAGCTTGGTGTCGGCGTCGATGATGACCTGCACGTTCGCCGAGAACCAGTAGTTGCGCGAGGAGGCGCCGCCTTCCGGTCGCGGACGGGGATCAACGTCCCGTCCACGATCCACAGCCGTTCCACCGCATCGGCGGGCGGCGGGTTCATTGCGAGTAGCGGCCGCAGCCGTTGAATGACGCGGCACACGGTCGCAGGAGACACTCCGAAGAGCGGCGCGAGTTGCCGCATGGCGAGGTGGGACCGTCTCCGCCCCGCTCCCGCACCACCTTCACCAGCCGTTCGAACTGCTATGCATCCGCAGCCCGGTGACCGTCTCCACCCACAACCGCTCAGTCTTCTCTACCTTGTTGGCCGGGATGAGCGAGCCATTCGTAGGGTTGGCTTACCCAGGGATCCGAGTGTGGCTCTCAGCCCGCTGCCGACGTGGCTCGTGTTGATTCGCCGCCCGGCCCCCATGACGACTCGGCTGCTCCTTAGGAATTGCGGCACTGATCGCTCAGTAGGGACTCGACAGCGAGGCCGTCCGTGGTACCTGTACGCAAATGGACCCGCGGAGAAGCACGTGACAGCGATCTGGGCCGGTATCGACGCCGGAAGACCCGCCACCACTGCGTGGTGATCGACGACACTGGCAAGAAGCTGCTGTCCGAGGGGTGGCCAACGACGAGACGGAACTGCTCCAGCTCCTGGCCGACGTCCTGGTCCTGGGAGAGATCACCGCCTGGGGCATTGACCTGGCCCACGGCGGGGCCGCCTTCCTGATTGCGGTGCTGCTCAACCATGCCCAACACCTGCTCTACATCCCCGGACGAGCTGTGAACCGTGCCTCCGAGGGCTACCGGGGCGAAGACCGATGCCAAGGACGCAGCGATCATGGCTGGCCAAGCCCGCATTCGCGGCACTGCAGGGCGGACGGAGAACTGCCAGATCCCAGATCGGCGTGTTCCTCGGCTATGCGGCTCCGCTCGGCCGGACGTTGATCGACCGCGCCTGTATCTGCCCACGTCGTGGACGGACGACCGCGACCGGTGCCGCCGGGCCGGGGCGGCGCGACCGGCTTCGAGACCAAGGTCGCCATGGCCAAGGGATGGTCCGCCGCGCGATCGCGGACAAGATCCCGTTCCAGTGAGTGATACCGCGGACGCCGCCTACGGCTTCAGCATGGGCTGGCGGCACGAACTCGAGCAGGCCTACGTCTTCCATGTCATGGCCATCACCCGGCACGACACCATCGTCACCCGCTGGGCCATCGACCACCCGGTCCACGACCTGTTCCAAGATATGCCCCGCCAGAAGCGGAAAGGCCGTTCCTGCGGCAACGGCGCCCACGGCCCGCGCGTCTTCGACTGGGCAAGGGTCGAGGTCCGGCCCCTAACACGGTGAGGATCGCCGGCACTGTCATCGCCCGCCGGCCCGAGGAGATCTCCTACTACATCGCCTGCTGCCCCGCCGGCACCACACTCGACGAACATCGCTGGCTCCCGATGGGCGATCGAGGAATGTCTCCAGACCGCCAAGCAGGAATGCCGCCTGGACGACTACCAGGTCCGCGCTACGACGGCTGGCACCGCCACATCACTCTGGCCATGACCGCCCACGCCTGCCTGACTGTCCTGCGGGCCCGCGAAACTCGATACCGGGAAAGCAGGAACGGATCCTCCCAGCTCATCCCGCTCACCGGCCCCGCCCGAGCATCGAGCACTTCCTGCACTGGTCACACTGGCGCCGCCGCAGACAACACCAAGCCCGTACCAGCCACTACAAACGACGAGGCCACACACCACCAGAACTGCCGTCACTGAAAAGACCGTTGCAGTACTAAGTGGCCGATACGGGCCTCAACCGCTTTCTGGTACGGTTAAGGCCCGTGTGGGAATTATCCCCTGTGCAATCTCTCGCGGTTCGGCAGATTCAGGCTACCTGCTCAATCCAGTAGTCTGACACACCCCAGTAGCACCCCGGCTCCTTCTGGCTGGGCGTCTCGAAAGAGGTGTTACTGTTAGCGCTCGTAACCAACTTAGGCTGGCTATAGTACGTAAATCCAGCTGTGCAGCTAGTGACCAGGCGAACCTTGGTATACGGAGAGTAGCTGCTCTTTAGCTTACATCCCGCCACCGCTCTATAACCTGTCTGCCACACCCAGTCGCCGGGATAGTTGTCGTAGGTATCATTCCACGTTCCGGTGTTGTACGCCGGGCAGACGACGTGCGTGGTCTCGAGGTGCTTTCCATAAGCCGCAGCCGGGGAGGCTGTGGCTAACGATATCCCGGCTGTAATCGCAGCTGTTCCTGCCACTGCCGCGGTTTTCTTTAGAAGTGTTCGCACTGATGTAACCCTTTCAGTGAACGGCGCGATTAGAGACTTAACTGCGCCATTGAAGTTACGGCTAGCCCGAGCGTAGGTGCTGTGGCCTCCGGGGGCAATGAGTAAGGGGTGCTTAAGAATGAGCATCTCGCCCGATTTAGGGTATCTGGATTGGCGTGTTCGGGCGCTGTCAACTGAGTAGGCGATGACTCCAGCTCTAGCTCGGCCGAGACGCAAGCGCGGTTAGCCCCGCCGCCAGCCCAACGTCGTACTCCGCCGCCGCGGCTACGACCACGAAGTGCCGTGCAGAAGTTTGTGCCCGCACGTCTGCAGCCAGGACGATGAAGAGTTCCGGGTGAAAGAAAACTTCACATCGTGCATGCATTTTCCTGAGTCAGAGCTGGCGATGGAGTAACTATGCCAACCAGTCAAGTAGGAATTACTCAAACCCGACGCATCCACTCCGCTGAACTTGCTTTCAGTGACTCATCCCGTACATATGGAATTAAGGTTACGAAAAGGCCACATTGTTTACTTGCTAGTGCGGTGACCGCTTAGGTTCGCCGGTTTGGTGGTGGTGGCGGTTAGATGCGCGGCGACGTCCGATCCGATCGCTGGAGGTGCGGTGTCCGAGCCTGTCCGCGTGCGCAGACTGACCGACCAGGAGAGGCAGCGGCTGCAGCAGATCGTGCGCGGATCCTCACCGACGCCGGCTGCCAGGGCCTCGGCGCCCAGACCGATGGGCACGTGGTGACACCACCGCACCGCAAGTTCAAGAAGAACGCCCCCGACTGGTACGAGGAATTCCACGCACGACAGCGCAAAGTCCACTCCTCCCGGCGCATCCGGGTCGAGCACGGCATCGCCACCTGAAGCACTGGCGAGCCCTGGCCCGCCACCTCGGCCGCCGAGAGCACATGAGCGACACCGTCCAAGCCATCGCCGACCTGCTGTCCCATCAGCAGACCATCGACCAGACCTCGGCACTGCAGATGTGAACACCGAGCCACACCGAAGCCCTCGACGCCTCACTGGCAACCATGCACGAGCTCGTTAGGGCTCGCAGAAAATCAGATGTTGCTTCACGTTCCTTGACTCGTTGATGTGGCATGCGCATCTCCGGGTCGATCCGTGACCAACTCACTTCGAAGTTCGAGGTGTTGTTCCCGCACTTGGACGAGCGGCAGCAGCCCTCGGAGGTGGACCCGGGACTCCGGCCGGCCCTGCTGGCCCTGGTCGAGCCGGAATGAGCGCGGGGACCCAATGTCGCCGCTGCGCTGGACGACGAAGTCGACCAGGAGACTCGCCGGCGAGCTGACCCGGCAGGGGCACCGGGTCGGCGCCGACACCGTTGGCGACCTGCTGCGAGAGGAAGGCTTCAGCCTCCAGGCCAACGCCAAGACCATCGAAGGCTCCCCACACTCGGACCGCGACGCTCAGTTCCGCTACATCAACGAGCAGGCCAAGGCCCACATGGATGCAGGACAGCCGGTGATCAGCGTGGACACCAAAAAGAAGGAGCTGGTCGGCGACTACAGGAACGTCGGCCGCGAGTGGCGGCCGGCGGGGGTGAACGGGTGAAGGTCAAGACACACGACTTCCTCGACCGGCAGGGCCCGGGCAAAGCGATCCCGTACGGCATCTACGACATCGCCGCGAACACGGCTGGGTCAGCGTCGGCACCGACCACGACACCGCGGCGTTCGCCGTCGCCTCGATCCGCCGCTGGTGGCAGGCCCGTGGCGGGCTCGACTACCCGACCGCCACCCGGCTCCTGATCACCCACGCCGACGGCTCCAACGGCCACCGCACCCGGCCTGGAAGACCGACCTCGCCGCACTCGCTGTCGAGACCGGACTGGAGATCACGGTCTGCCACATGCCTCCGGGCACTTCGAAGTGGAAGAAGATCGAGCACCGGCTGTTCTCCCACATCAGCATGAACTGGCGCGGCAGACCGCTGACCAGCCACGGCGTCATCGTGAACAGCATCGCCGCGACCACCACCGCACCGGGCTACGCGTCGAGGCCCACCTCGACACCGACACCTACGACACCGGGATCAAGGTCACCGACGCCGAGATCGACGCCCTGCCCATGCATAGCCACCGCTTCCACGGCGACTGGAACTACACCCTCCACCCCTCACGCGCAGCCATCACTCCGGGCAGCCGACCCCGCCGCACCAGCAGGCGCCGTCGCCACCCGGACCTCGGCCCGTCCCGGCACCGGCTCGCTCCGAGACCCGGAACTGACCGGCATGACGGCTGCGCAATTGGACCTGCTGATCCGCGCGCTGACCCCCGCCCTTGAGGACCGGCGCGAGAGGCTCCGGCACGAGCACCGCGGCGGCAACCGGCTCAGGGCCCGAGGCGCCAGCGCCAAGGACACGCTCCCTACACCGGACCGGATCCTCGCCACCGTGCTCCACCAGCGCAAGATCGGCACCCACGACCTCCTCGCTGCACTCTTCGGCGTCACCCGCAACACCATGTCCAGAGCCGTGCAGGAGGTGCAGCCCCTCCTTGCCGAGGACGGCCACACGATCTCACCCTCCACCGCCCGGTTCCGCACACCCGCGGACGTGGCAGCCTTCCTCACACCGGAAGCCACCCAACCCGAGATCAAATCACCACGTTGATTCTCTGCGAGGCCTAGGTTGGCCGCTGTGGTTGATTCCGGTAAGTGAGGCAGTAGGCACGCGGTCTTGCGGTTCGACTACGCCTTGCCCGTCACCGGAACCGTTGATGCGGGGACGCCCTTGCTCGTCGTAGCTTGTCGCCGATCTGGCACCGCTGCCGAGCAATCCCGGCAACGAGCGCCTGGGGAGACGCCAGGCGCTCGTTGCTTCGTGGGGGAGGCCTGGTTTCCGGTCCTGCGTTTTCGCATAGGACCGGGAACCAGGTTGAAGTAATGCTCCGTAGCTGACTTTCTGCCACCGATAGTGGCATGACAGCGCCCGGACAGCGAGTTCACTCCCTAAAGAGAGATCCGTCTGGAAGCTTAGCCAGCTCCGAATCTCTGAAGGGAGGATCTCGGGGGCAGGTGCGTGCTACTGCACGCCAGCCGTGACGGCGATCTAAGTTACAGGGAATCGGAGGTGACCGTAGCGGTAACCGTCTGGTTGAGAATCTGCGTGGTTGAAGTAATCTGAGCCTTCGCGAAGGTGGGTGAGGCGATGTTGATCCAGTTCGGTGTCTGGCAAGAGTTCCACTTACCGGGAAGGACATTGGTGAACTTGCACGAGTTCGGGTAGCTCATGGTGGGCCCGATACCCTCTCGGATATCGATTGTCATAGTATAGAAGCTCAGGTTCTGCACCCAAGTCCGGACGAATACTCTATTGTTTACATTGTCGCGGTAGAGGCATGTGAAGGTGTGAGTTCCGTTGGACATTAGGAACGGGTCCGAGCATTTTTCTAACGTGGCTGCCGAGGCGGAGGGGGCTCCGGCTATCAGCAGGGCCGAAGAAAGAGCTGCCGAAACGAGTGTGAGGGGAAGGAGCCGGGAGCCTTTGGTCTTCAACGTATTTCACCCTAATCCATATTTGATCTTCGAGGTCGAGCATGGCAGAGCATAGGGGCGCCATGCGTCCATCCGTGAAGTAATAGGTACTCAGTGAGGTCACGCCGCCAACGAAACGGCTGCAAACTGCCCACGAGCAAGCATCTCTCGCGTCCCCAAGGTGTTCATGGGTGGGAGCGGGCTGCCTGAAGCCCACTGGCGTGACGGGGACGGGATCTTGGAGTGGCTCTCGCGCTGATACGTGTGAGCGGAACCGTCTTCTGGCCGACCATTCTCTAACTGCGGCTTGAGATCCTCCCGGGCAGTCGCGTGGGCGGCACGTGACGGTGTGCTTGGGATCAAGCCGGACGCGGGGCCAAACAGCCACCCAGGAATGGACGAGCGTCCCTCGAATGAGTGGTGGATGCGCCGTATCGTGGATGGACGCCGAAGGGGCCGCATTCTGAACATGCGACCGGCGCGGCTACGTGATGTCAACACGGAGAGGCTGAAATGGAGAGTCGAGGATGCGAGAAGAGAGTAACGGCCTCGGAGGTGCGCTTATCGTTCGGCCGGTCCGCCTGACGATGCCTCGCGGGTGAGCAGTGCGCTCTCCCGCAACCCCGTCTGGAGCGATCCAGCTTCACGTACTACGACCGCCTCACCGCATATGGCTCGCTCTAAGCGGGCATCTGACCAGCGCTGAGGCCGACTTGGCCGTTTCCCTGTTAGCACTGCCCCAGTGGCCATGTGCCTGCCCGCTGGGGAGTTCGTAGCCGCATGCCAGGCAGCGATGCGGCATCAATCAGCCGAATCTCCGCTCGATCACCCGTCGTTTTCGGCACGGGGGCGATGGCGACCGAGACAGCTCGACCACATCGACGTCGATGCCCGAGTTGGCGCCATGGTCGATGGTTTTGTCTGGCAGCTACCGTCGGCACAGAGCTTGATCACTCTCGGATGCGCGCTGGCGATCTGGTCGAGGAGCTGTTTGCTGTCGGCGGAATTGTGCAGGACGCCGCAGTGACGATCACCGCTAGGGCGAGGCCAAGGGTGTTGGCGACCGGGTACCGCTTGCGACCTTTGATTTTCTTGGCCGCGCCGCCGCTGCACTGGTCGGAATTCGGCACGTTGCCCGAGGTCTTCCTGTTCTTCGCGGCCACCAGCGCCGTGGATACGAGCCCGCACGGCCCTGGGCCCGGCTGGCCTAGGTGGCGTCTTGGCGGTCATGGGTCGAGCCGGATGAGTGTGCTGGTCTGGGTGATGGCGGTGAGGGGGCGGCCGGGCTGTTTCTCGTAACGGGTGGTGATGCCGCGCGGCTGCTTGGGGCGGTGGAAGCAGCGTTCGCGTCGTTGCGGGGGCGGTAGACGGCCTTGTCGAAGCCGTATGGCCGTTCACGGCGTCGGCGCCGGCCCGGGAGTTGGTCCGCGCGTTCCGGGGATGGCCGCCTTGATTCCGCGTCTGGCAGGTAGGTGCGGAAGGAGCGGGCGGAGTAGCCCTTGTCCGCCACCGCCTGATCCGGCCGGACGCGGGGCCGTCCCGGCCCGGGCCGGGTGACGCGGATGCGGTCGATGACCGCCTCGGCCTGCGTGCAGTCGTCGCGGGTACCGGCCGTGACCGTGAAGGACAGCGGTCGCCGCCGCCCGTCGCAGGCCAGGTGGATCTTGCTGGTCAGCCCGCCGCGGGAGCGCCCGAGTCCTCGTTCCTCAAGCCCCCCTTTGGCCGCGGTGTCCGAGGTCGGCCGCCGTTACTCATGAGTGTTCAGCCGTGGATGCTGGGCCTGATGGTTCGCGACCGCCCGCCTGGGCGAGGAGCCGGCCGCTTGGTTCGTGCTGGCCGCGGGCAGCAATTGTTCTTCGACGGTCGCTGAGTAATCCGCAGCCCCCACGCAGGCCCGCGTGCCCTTCCGGTTTCCGGCAACTTGCCAGGCGCGTTGCGCGCGCCGGATGAGCCTGTGGTGCGCCAGGAGCTGCCGGGCGTCTTCGTACCGGTTAGGGGGCGGCCCCGGTGGTCGGCCCGCGGCTGGCGGATGATGGGGTGCTCGTCACGAACCCATTGGCGCCTTGACGTCCGTGGCACCGGCTCTGACCTGGGCTGATGTGGATGTGTGGTGCCGTCCTGCTGGCCTGGGGGATGGTTTGTCCGGGTTTGAGTACGGGTTGCTCAGGTGGGTGCGGTGGGTGGGGAGGAGTGTGGTGGGTGGAGGGATGCAGATCCCGAGAGGGTCTGGGTGTTGTCCCCCGGGAAACTGAGTCGGATGCCCTTTCGTG
>NZ_JBIBVE010000052.1:0-13490 GCF_043080095.1 Streptomyces sp. NPDC015127 | reverse complement strand
GCCTTCTTCGAGGCGCTGAACGCCATCGGCGTCGACGTACGCCTGCTGGACTACCAGGAGCACACCATGAGCGAGGGCGCCTCCGCGCAGGCCGCGTCGTACATCGAGTGCGCCATCGACGGAAAGGTGCTGTGGGGCATCGGCATCGACGCCAACACCACCCGCGCCTCCCTGAAGGCCGTCATCTCCGCCGTCAACCGCGCAAACACAGAGCACATAAAGCTGTTCCAATTGCTCAACTAGGCCTTCCGAGCAGGGGCCAGTTCGGTCAGCTCCAGGGGCAAGGCGTGGGCCCGTCCAGGCTGTGCATCATCCAGATCCTCTTCCTTATCACCGCGCCCGAGACCATGCGTGCCTAATATGGCAGCTCAGGGAAACTGCCGCATGCTCAACTAGGCCCATCTCGATGGCCCGGCACTCTGGGTCGGCGAGGACCTGCTAGGGCAGCAAAGTGTTGACGTGGACCAGACGCGACCGGCAGTTGCACCATGGCGGCCGCCTTCGGGCGCACTGCTCATTGAAAGGTACGGCGGCGAGGCCGTGGGCTGCACGGCGGTGCATCTGCTGGAGCCAGCTACGGCCGAAGCGGCTGACACCGGGATGCGCAGCTGTGCCGACATCGCGGATCTTGACCTGTGGTCGATCCGGGGGCTGACGGATTTCTCAGATCCGCGGTGCACGACGAGAGCGGGCACGGGCTCGGAGCGGCTGGGCTCAGCATGACCGAGGCTGACGCCCTTCAGGGGTATCGGCCTCAGTTGTTGATTGTCAGATCATGGACCCCGGATGAATTGATGACACGTATGGATCTTCCTCCTTTTGTCGCAGTTCACGCTGCCACTGAGGGTCACCGAGCCTCGGCCTTCCGGAGAAGCACAGAACCGTTGAGTAGTGTGGTGATGTGCGGCTATCCCGTGCCGGGATCAGTAACGGTTGGCTGGGATGGCACTGTGGAGGCTGTCATGGATGTGCAGGGTCAGGTTTCGTTGTGGCCGCTGGTGGGCCGGGACAGCGAACTGAAGGCCTTTACCTCGGCGTGGGCGGAGCGAAGGTACCAGGGCGTGGTGATCTTTGGTCCGGCAGGGGTGGGCAAGTCCCGGCTGGCCCAGGAATGCCTGGCCCGTGCGGCCCGCGAGGGCTGGAAAGCGAGCCGGGCGTCTGCGTCGGTGACGGCTGCCGCGGTCCCTTTGGGTGCGATCGCGCACCTCATTCCGGCCGGGGTGGATCTGTCTGACCCCGTCAAGGGTTTTGCCGCCGTGGCCCGAACCCTGGCCGGTCCGCAGCGCCAGCGGTGGGCTCTGCTGGTCGACGACCTGCACCTGATCGATGCCGCCTCGACGGTGCTGCTGCGACAGCTGATGGATGCCGGGGTGGTGCGGTTGATCGGCACCGTGCGCACCAGGGAGCCGCTGAGCGAGGCGGTGCAGGCCCTGACCGGCGGGGATGCGGTACACCACATTGACCTGGCCGAGATGGACATGGAACGGGTGGAGCAGGTGCTGCGGGCAGCGCTGGGCGCGCCGGTGGGGCGGCGCACCCTGACCGAGCTGTATACCGGCTCCGGCGGCAACATGCTCTACCTGCGCGAACTCGTTCTTGGCGCCCTGGCAGCCAAGACCCTCAGCTGTGACGGTGAGATCTGGGAGCTGAGCGGCGACCGGCCCACCGGTACGCCGAAGCTGACCGAGCTGATCAGCACCCGGCTGACCGCCGCCGGCAAGGCTGCCCGGTGCCTGGCCGCCTCTGCCGCGCTCCAGGGCGACACTGCTGCTGCCGAAACAGCCCTTGCCGAAGGTGAAAACTTCCCTGTGATGGGCCTATTCGCCGAAGAAGAGTCCCTGGGCGAGGCATGGCTACATGCCAGTTCGGGCAGGCTGGCCCAGGCCCGCGCTGTTCTCACCAGCGCCGCCGAAACAGCACGGCAGAAAGGGTCTGGTCACCTCCGAGGGCATGCTCCTGACCGATATCGCCCGCCTCGGCGGTTCGCAGCATGTCTCCGACCGCCTCACCGAACTCGCACATATGTGTGACGGCAGCCTTGCCCCAGCCCGCGCTCGCCTGGCAGCCGCCCTGGCCGCCAAAGATCCCGATCAGCTCCTGGCCGCAGCCGAACAACTGCAAGAAACGGGCGCAGATCTGCTGGCTGCCGAAGCCGCCACCGCAGCAGCCGCCCACTGGCGCCAAACCGGACATTCACGCAACGCCACCGCCGCCGCCCACCAAGCCCAAACCTACGCCGTCCGCTGCCAAGGCGCCCACACCCCCCTGCTGGCCACCACCCAAGCCACCACATCCCTGACCACACGAGAACGAGAAATCGCCCTGCTCGCCGCAGCTGGGACCACAAGCAAAGAGATCGCCACACAACTCACCCTGTCGGTACGCACCGTCGACAACCACCTCCAACGCATCTACACCAAACTGGGAGTCACCACCCGCCGCCAGCTCACCGACGCCCTGGGCATGAGAAACTCGCCCTTCCGCAGACCCTGACTGATCACGCCGAGCAGCGTGTGCACCCCGGTCATCGCGGCGCGGCGGCCAGCGGAATCGGACCGGCCCCCTGGTTCTGCGCCATCAGCCGCAGCGGGATGCCGGCCCGCAGAACCTGCCAGCTGATGAACTCCAGCCGCGCACCGGATCCCAGCCCGGCCCCCCGGCTGCCTTGAGCTGCTCCTCCCCCACGCCGCACGGTGAGCCTCCTCATCCAGCTTCACCGAGGGTGGCCATCGGGCGTCGGGGAACGGGCCTTTCGCCGTCCGGAACCGCCGCTCTTGTGGCGGATTTGGGCTGGCGTGGCAGGCCCGAAGCGGAACGGGCTGACCGTCCACGTCGCAGAGCCGTTGGTGTGGGGAGCGGACTACAAGCCGGTGTTCGTCGACCGGCTCCGCCCCCTCATCCACCTTTCCGTCGGCCCATCCGGCACACCCCGGTGGACGCAGCCCGTTCATCCCCGGCAAGAGCCGTATCAACGCGATGAAAGCCCTCGTCCTCACCGATGAGCACGACGATTGCTGTTCTGCGGTGAGGTGCGGGCCGGGTCGCCGACATAACCCAAGCCCGCGACGTCGGCCTGGTCGACCTGCTCCCACCACGACGACGCCGCGTCGCCCCCACCGCTATCACGCACCAGCTCAGGGCCTCCGCCCGCCGAACGCGATGGATGAGACGCTCGAGCTCGCTGACGACGAGTGAGCGGCGTCGTCGGCAACAGAGGGTGATGTGCTCATGGTGTGGCCGGACGAGCCACGACATACTGAGCTGGGATCACCAAGGCAGTTCCGTCGGCGAGCAACTGCGTGGTGCGGTAGTCGATCGGGCCGGAAGTTACGATCTCAAAGCCTGCTTCCCGCAGTTGACACTCCAGGTCACCTTCCTTCAGCTCTGCCGGGGTGATGCCGTGCTTGAAGACCTGAGCGAGCTTGGACGGCGGCCCACCAAGCCGGTTCACGACCTCTTCGAGATAGGCATGTCCGGTGGGGCCAATCTCGAAAAGGAAGGCGTGCCCGCGCTGCCCGGTGATGTTTGCCAGTGATGCCATGGCGGCTGGCCAGTCCTTGGCCTGGAACTGGTGGATAACCGTGCGGTCGTAGACGTTGGCGTCTCCCACGGTGTCGTGGAGTGCAGCGGCGTCTGAGGGGTCGAGCAGGTCCACCTTGCGGTATTCGATGTTCAGACCGCTGTTGATCTCGTGTGCCTGATTGAGTGCTTGCTCTGAGACGTCGATCCCGATGACGTGGCGGAAGTGTTCGCCGAGGAACTTGGTCTGGGTGCCGTTGCCGCACCCGAAATCCACGACAGGAAGGTTCTTGTCGAAGTACTGGGCGAAAAGCAGCAGGTGCGCGTGGCTGGCCCACACCGGGTCGATGTCCCAAATGGCCTGGTTGGGCTGTTGGGGGAGATCGGCCCAGTAGCTGTCCCACATGTACTCGTACACACTCATAACAGTTTTCTCTTTCTTCCTTTAATCCCATACGGGCGATGCAGCCGTTTTATCGTTGCGGGGCTGAGGCAAGTCGTGAACTTGGCAGGGCGGACGGCTTGCCTCACGCCGCCTGTGGCCAGGGGGTTTCATCAGTTGTCGGGCCTGGCTGCTCTGGGGGCGCGGGGTTGGTCTTGTGCTGGGTACGGAGGGCGAGGAGTTCGCTGGGCGAGATGGGCATGCGCTGGATGGGGATGTCTTCGGCGTCTTCGATGGCGCTGGCGAGGACGGCGTAGACGGGGTTGATGCCGGATTCGCCGGCGCCTTTGACGGCGAGAGGGTTGAGCGGGGAGGGGGTTTCGATGCGGGTGATTTCGATGGTGGGGATCTCGGTGGCGTAGGGCATGAGGAAGTCACGGAACGAGGTGTTGAGGAGCTGTCCCTTGGTGTCGTAGTGGAGCCGTTCGAACAGGGCGCCAGCGATGCCTTGAGCGACGGCGCCGTGGAGTTGGCCTTCAACGATGAGGGGATTGATCTGTCGGCCGCAGTCGTGGACGACGCAGTAGCGCAGGATGCGGACTTCAGCCGTTGCGGGGTCGGTTTCGACGATGGCGGCGTGCATGGCGTGGGCGAAGGTGGAGCGCAGAGGTGAGTGGTGGCCAGTGCTTTGGAGGCCGGTCTGGTAGTCCGATGGGAGGGGCGGGGTAGTGAAGTCGGCGGGTGTGTCGTACTGGGCTGCGGCGCGTGCGGCCGGGTCGAACGGGTATCGGATGGGGTCGCATAGGGCTGCGACGGTGCCGAGGGGCAGGGTGGTCTGCGGGTCGTTTTTGGCGCGGATCTGGCCGTGTGCGAGTTCCAGGTCGGCGGGGTCGGTGTGCAGGGCCTCAGCGGCGGTCTGGAGGGCCTTGTCTTTGACTTTGCGGGCTGCGTCGGCGATGGCGTTGCCGGCCATGACGGCGGCTCGTGAGGCGAAGGTGCCCATCGAGTAGGGGAAGCGGCGGGTGTCGCCGGTGGTGACGTGCACGTGGTGGAGGGGCACGCCGAGTTCCTCGGCAGCGATCTGCGCGAAGGCGGTGTGGTGGCCTTGGCCTTGGCTGGTCAGTCCGGTGGCGACCATGACTGTGCCGGTGGTGTCGATCTGGACGTGAGCGCCCTCGTAGGGGCCGAAGCCGGTGGGCTCGACGCAGCAGGAAATCCCGATGCCGACGGTACGTCCTTCGGCGCGGGCGTGGGCGCGGTAGGTTGCGAAGTCGTCCCAGCGGATCATCTCTTTGATCCGCTGCAGGGAGGCGGGGTAGTCGCCGGAGTCGTAGATGAGCGGGCGGCCGTCGCCGAAGATGAGTCCCTGGTCGTAGGGCATGTCCTCGGGGCGGATGAGGTTGGCCTGGCGGATGTCGGTGCGGTCTTTGTGCAGGTGGCGGGCGATGGCGTCCATGGTGCGTTCCATCGCGTAGACGCCTTGGGGGCCACCGGCGCCGCGGTAGGGGGTGACCATGACCGTGTTGGTGTAGAGGCAGGTGAGCTCCACCCGGTAGGCGCCGGGCTTGTACGGGCCCAGGAGCTGGGTGGAGGTGATGAAGGGGACGACGATGCCGTAGGGGGTGTAGGACCCGGTGTCGTGCTGGATGTCCACGTCCAGGCCGAGGATGCGGCCGTCGTCGTTGAAGCCGACGCGGACGGTCTGCAGTTGCTGCCGCTCGTGCGCGGAGGAGGTGAAGTGCTCCAGACGGTCCTCCACCCATTTGATCTCGTTGCCGAGCCGGCGGGCCGCCCAGGGCAGGAGGACCTCCTCCGGCCACGGGTGGATGATCTTCACCCCGAAGGCGCCCCCGACGTCCGGGGTGACCACCTCGACCCGGGACGGTGGCAGCTCCAGAATCGTGGCGACCGCGGCGCGCACGCCGGCGGCGTTCTGCGTGGAGGTATACAGCCGCAGTCCCCCGTCGACCGGCTCCCAGCGGGCATAGACGCCGCGGCCCTCCATTGGCATACATGCGCTGCGCTCGATGTCCAGGTGCAGGGTGAGCGTGTGCGTGGCGGCAGCGATCTCGGCCGGTGCGTCGCCCACCTCCTGGACGACGTGGGCGGCGATGTTGCCCGGCACATCGGGATGGACCAGGTGGTCGGCGCGCCGGGCGCCCTCGATGCCGACGACGGCGGGAAGCACGTCGTAGTCCACCTGGATTTGTTGGCAGGCGTCCTCGGCAATGTACCGATCGCGAGCGACGACCATGACGACGGGCTCGCCGACGTGATGTACAAACTCCTTCGCCAACGCGTGCGTGGTGCGGGCATGGCTGAGTCCGAACGGGATCAGCACCGGCAGTGGCTCGGCCATCGGGCCGGTCAGGTCCTTGTGGGTGTATACGGCGAGGACCCCGTCGAGCCCGGTCGCGCCTGAGGCGTCGATGCCGGTGATCCGGGCATGGGCGTGGGGGCTGCGCACGAAGGCAGCGGCGCGCGCATCCGGGCCAAGGTCGTCGAGGTAGCGGCCGCCTCCGGTTAGCAGCCGGGGGTCCTCCACTCGCGGCAGCGGTGCACCGACGAGCCTGGTGCTGGTGCCGGTGTCTGTGGTCATGGGGTTGCCTCCTGTGCGCTCTCGTCCCGGAGGTGCTGGGCGGCCCGCAGAACGGCCTTGACGATGTTGCGGTAGCCGGTGCAGCGGCACAGGTTGCCGGCGATCGCCTGGGTCGTCTCCTGCTCGGTCGGGTTCGGGTTCTTTCGCAGGAACGCCTCGGCCACGGCCAGGAAGCCGGGGGTGCAGAAGCCGCATTGCAGGCCGTGGCATTCCTGGAAGGCCCGCTGCAGCGCGTGCAGGGTGCCGTCTGGGTGCGCCAGGCCTTCCACGGTGGTGATGGCGTGGCCCTCGGCGCTGACCGCGAACATCAGGCACGAGCGCATGGGCTTGCCGTCGATCTGCACCGTGCAGGTTCCGCAGTGGCCCTGCTCACAGCCGACATGGGTGCCGGTTAGGCGGAGGTCGTGGCGCAGGCAGTCCGACAGGAGCCGACGCGCTGGTACCCGAGCGGTGTGCACGGTGCCGTTGACGGCCAGTCGGACATCGATCAGAGGTTCGCTCATGGGGTGGGTTCCAGGGACCAATCGGTGGTGAGGGTGTCGGCCGCCCGGAGGGCGGCAGACCTCAGCGCCCGCGCTGTAAGCACGCCGACAAGGTGGCGGCGGTACTCGGCGCTGGCGTGGAGGTCGGGTCCGGGGCTGATGCGCTCTCGCGCCAGCAGTGCGGCGCTCTCCCAGTTGGCGGTCGCGGGGGTAGTGCTCACGAGTGGGTCGGTGAGGTCCAGCACGACCGGAGTCTCTGCCACCGCGACGTAGGCGCCGCGGGCCGCCGTGATCCGGGCATCCTCATCAAGAGTGACGGCCGCGGCCAGTGCGCAGGTCGCGGCATCCGTGCTGCGCCGGGATGCCTCCACGAAGGCGGTGCCGGTGCGGTCCGGAGGCCGGGGGAAGTAGGCGGACACCGCCAGCTCTCCGGGTTCGATGCAGGTCTTGAACGCCGAGACGATCAAGTCGCGGGCGGCTACTGTCCGCCAGTGGCCTGTGCGAGCGAGTTCCACGGTGCCCTCGAGCAGCGCCAGCACTGCGGTCATCTCGGCGCCGGGATCCGCATGGGCAAGACTTCCGACCACGGTGCCCCGGTTGCGCACCGCGGGGTGGGCGACCCACCGCAGGCCCTGCCGCAGCAGCGGCACCAGGGCATGCGCGGCCTTATGGGCCTCCACTTCGGTGTGGCGGACGGTGGCGCCCACCTGCACCCCGTCCCGCTCCACGCGCACGTCGGACAATCCGGCAACCCGGTTGATGTCCACCAGATGGGCCGGGGTGATACGCCGCTCATTCAGCAGCGGGATCAGGCTCTGTCCGCCGGCGAGCACCCGGCCCTCCACCCCGACCTGGCCGAGCACGTCCAACGCTTCTTGCAGTGTCAGCGGGCGGTGGTAGGTGAACGGCGGCGGCTTCACGACAGGACCGCCGCGTCGGGCGCTTCGTGGGTGTGCCGTGGGGTGCGGCGCAGCCCCAGGCGCGGGGCAGTGACCAGACTGAGGCCGTCCGAGGTGTGAGCGTCGGTCGGCATGCCCATCAGCGGGGTGAAGTCGGGCCGGTCCGGGCTGGCCTGTGTGGCTGCGCGTTGTGCCTGCTCGGCTTCGTCGAGGAGCTGGCGGGTCAGGATGCGGCTGTCAGTGTTGGCGGCCTCGCGCAGGTCGACCAGGCCGGTGAGGATCTCCCCGAAGGCCTCGTTGGACTGTGTGTAGCGAGTCTTCTCGCCGACGAGCCGCTGCGCCAGCCAGAAGTAATCCTCTTTGCCCCGGTAGCGGTCGTACATGCCGGAGACGAGTGCGAGCAGACGGGTATAGGCCCGCCGGTAGCTGTACTCGTAGAAGCCCAGCGCCTCGGTCTCGGTCGCCTGACCGTCGGCGACTGCTGTGATGCAGGCTGCTGACAGCAGCGCGCTGTAGAGGGCGAGGTGGACGCCGGTTCCCAGCAGCGGGTCCAGGAACGCGGCGGCATCCCCGATGAGGAAGTGCCCGGGCCCGCAGAACCGGTCGGCGACGTAGGAGTAGTCCTGCTCGACCCGCGCTGGCCCGAGGAACTCGGCACCTTCCACCAGGCCCCGCACCGTCCCCGACTCTCGCACGAAAGCCAGGTACATCTCCTCCACGGACGCATACTCCGGTCGCCGCTTTTGGAAGTGGTCCCTGTGCGTGACGAACCCGACACTGGTGCGATCACCGAGCGGAATGACCCAGTACCAGCCCGTCGGGGTCGAGATGCAGTTGAGACCGCCCTCGGGCGTCGCCGGCAGCGTGTCGCCGATCCGCCAGTACCCCCAGGTGGCAACATTCTTGAAAATCTCGTGCTGGCGGCGGTTGTGGTAGTGCTGCGCCGAGAGCAGCCCCGTCCGGCCCGAGGCATCGATGAGGTAGTCGAACCCGCTCGCGGTCGAGCCACCGCCCGCCTGCCCGCCGCGGATCCAGTCCACCGCCGCTGGCCGCTCATCGTCGAACCTCACGGCCCGCGCCGTCGCGTTTTCCACCACCTCCACGCCCTGCTCCCGGGCGTGTTCGAGCAGGAGCTGGTCGAACTGCGCCCGGTCGACCTGCCAGGTGTGGACCTCCGGGCCGAACTGTCGTTCCCAGTCCACGATCCAGTTGTCGAGGCCCCACTGGTATTCCGCGCCTCGCTTGATCTGAAAAGCGTGCGCCTCGACCTTCTGCTGGGCACCGGACAGGCCAAGCACAGTGCGGCACGACGGCGTCAGCGATTCACCGATGTGATAGCGGGGAAACGTGTGCCGTTCCAGCAGGCGAACCCGCATGCCGGCTTGGGCGAGCAGCGTGGCTGCGGTCGAGCCGGCCGGTCCGCCGCCCACAACCAGCACTGTCTTCTGAGTGGTCACAGCTGGTCACCTTTCTCATCAAGCTCCGCCGGTCCCGCCTGTGCGTGGGGCGGGGGACGTGTGTTTGCACGGACTCGTTGCTAGCTCTGGGCCGTTTCCGGTTCATGCGCGTATGCAGCGAACTGCAGGTCGAGGTCGGGCAGCAGGACCACACTTTCCTGCTCATTCGGGTCCGTCCGGGCAATCACTCCGATGAGCGGTTCCGTCTGGCTCCGGTTCGCCGGAAGATGCGGCACACTCGGCGGGATGTACACGAAGTCACCAGGGGTGAGCACCATGTGCTGCCCCAGGCCGTCGCCGTGCCACAGGTCCGCCTCACCGCTGACGATGTACACCGCCGACTCGTGATCGGCATGAAGGTGCGCGTGGGCGCGGCCGCCCGGTGGGATCATCACCACGTGCAGGCACAGGGCCTGCGCGGCAGCGGACTCCTGAGACACCCCGGCGAAGGTCGGCAGTCCCTGCTTTGTTTCCTGCGTCTGCCCGCTGCGCACGAGTACGCAGCTCTCGGGCCTTGTCTGGTGAGCGCCTTTCGCCATGGTGAGGCTCGTGTGGAACGCTCCGCGCCAGCGGTCAGGGTCGGCGTCGCCCACGACTGGCAGGTCGAGCAACGGCCCACGGGATAGGGAGAATTCGGTGATCTCGCTGCGGGCCAGGCCGGCGCGGAGATACGGCTCCACCGCCAGCGCCGCCTCGAGTTCGTTGCGTTGCACGTCCCGGGCGAGCATGACCGCACCTTCGCGCGGGACACGCCGGCCTGAGCCGATGAGCAGCCCGCTGGCGTACTGCTCGTCCAACCAGGCGAGGTGGTCAGGCCGCATTTTGGTGATTTCCTCGACCGGGGCCGTGTATGTCAAGATCACTACGAACATGGCTTACGTCCTATCGTGTGTCGACTGGCTGGGCAGGGCGGCCTCGGTGAGGTACCGGCCGGAGGGCGATCGCCGCCGCTCGCTGGCAGGTGACCCGCCCTCGGCGCTCGGGGAAGCGCCGCGTTGGCTCCAGGCGTACAGCGGCGACGCGGCCAGGGTGGTGACCACGGTCATCAGGGCGAGGACCGTGTAGAGCTGGCCGGTAATGATGTTGTGCTGCAGGCCGATGTTGAGCAGGATCAGCTCCATCAGACCGCGCGCGTTCATTAGCGCGCCGACCGAGGCGGCCTCCCGGCGGGTGAACCCGACCCTGCGCGCGGCGAGATAGCATGCCGCGCCCTTGCTGACGAACGCCACCGCCAGCACAGCCACAAAACCGAGCAGCACCTTGTTGTCCAGCAGCAAGTCGAGATGGGTGTTGAGGCCGGAGTAGACGAAGAACGCTGGCAGCAGCAGCGCGATGGTGACCGGCTCGATCCGGCTGCGCAGCTCCTCGGCAAATCCGTTGCGGGGCATGACCGCGCCGGCGACGAACGCGCCGAACACCGAGTAGACGCCAATGGAGTCGGTCGCCCACGAGCACAGCAGCACGAACACCAGCGTCGCCATCAGCGCCTCCGGACGCAGGCCGCGCCCCTTCGGCATTCCCCACCGGGCGAACCGGCGCAGCGCCGGCCGCACCAGCAGCACCATGACGCCCAGGTACACGACGCTGCCGCCGATCGCCAATGCCGCGATGCCCGCACTGTTCTGCGAGGCGGCGACCACCACCGCAAGGAGGATCCACGCCGCGACATCGTCGACCGCCGCACACGACAGGGCCAGTACCCCGACGCGCTTGTCCATCAGCCCGGTGTCGCGGATGATCCGCGCCAGCATCGGAAACGCCGTAATCGCCACCGCCGAGCCGACAAACAATGCGGCCTGCCACCCGCTCACCCCGTCCTGGAACCAGCCGCCATCGCGGGCCAGCAGGTAGCCAAGTGCCCCGCCCATCACCAGCGGCACCGTCACGCCGGTCGCCGAGGTCACGGCCGAATGCTTGATGTGCCGTGACAGGATCGGTACGTTCAGCCCCAGGCCCACGGTGAACATGTACAGCACCAGACCCAGCTGACCCACCACGTACAGGATCGCCAGCGACGGATGCCCCAGCACTGATGCGTCCCCGCCCGCTCCCACACGGACCGTCGTGGGAAACAACCACCGCTGAACATCGGGAAGCAACCAGCCGAGCAGCGATGCGCCGAGGGCGAACCCCGCCACCATGTCGGCGACCACCTGGGTCTGACCGAGTCTGCGCAGTAGTCTGCCCAGCAGCCTGCAGGCCGCCAGAATCACCGCCAACTGCAGGAAAAAATGCACCGACAAGTCGAAATTGGTAGGCATCCGCGTTCCTCCGAACGTCGGGTGTTGAAGGGATCAGACAACGGCTCAGCTGTCACTTTTCACGGCGACGGCCACTGAACGGCCCGGTCAAAGCGCCGCCGGAAATGCCCCAACTCGCGGTCGAGGAACTGCGACAGCAGCCGACCGCATTTCTCGACCGTGTACTCGTTTTCCAGGTCTTCGAGCAGATGCAGCTGCGAGATCTCGGTCGTCCCCCGGAACCCACGGATCACCGGATGCAGGAACGGCGCGAACTTCGCCCACGCCGGATCGGTATCACGCTCGATGTTGAACGGGTCCTCGGCCTCTGGCCCGTACTCCAGCGTCACGGAATACCACCGGCCTGCGGACAGCTCACTGTCGAACACGTAGTCAATCGGGATGTCACGGTAGTGCCTCACGCACCCGTCGTCCTCATCGACGGTGAAGACGTCGCCCAGGTACCCAGGCTGCAGGAACATCGCGCTGCTTGTGTTGATCCGGCTCAGCACAAGGTCAGTCAGCGCATGGGAGATGGAGACCTCTTGACTCGGCAACGGCCGCCCGCTCTCCTTACTGCCGAGCAGATCGGCCAGGAAACGGACGTTGTAGCGGAACCCGTGGATGAAGCCCGACATCGTCTTGCGGTAATCCCTGGCATGCATCAGCGTGCCAGCGAAGAACAGCCCTGGCACGTTCACCGACTCCCACGAGCTGGTCTGAGCCGGGTATCTGCCGTCGTGGCACAGTGCCGGCCGGCAGCTGGCCGCGAAGAGCGAATCGTCGAAACGGAATCCCGTGCAGGCGATCACCCGGTCGTAGGTCTTCTTGATGCGTTCACCGTTGGCGTGCGTGTAGAGGAAGCTCACCAGGTAACGGTCATCACAGCGCTCGATCCTGGTCACCTCGGCGTCAAGGATCGCGTTCTGCGACTTCAGATGATAGGTGTCGAGAAAGTTGTTGTTAACCGCCCGCAGATGGCCGACGTATCGGCTCTGCCAGGCAAACCGCACTGGGCTGGGGCTGGCCAGATGAATCGTCGCTGCTGAATCCGTGAGACTTTCCGCCACCTCGAACGCAGAATTTCCTTTGCCGATGACAAGGACCCGCTGATCGGTGAACGTCTCAGGGTCGGTCACGTAATCCGAATATTGCTCCGCATGCTCAATTCCGGGAATCGGTGGAATGCGAGCCTGTGACAGGCCCGTCGCAACAATGAGCCTGCGAGCCGCGTATTGGCTGCCACACTCAGTAAATACCTCGAACCGCCCGGTCTTCTCAACACGGCTAACCCGAACACCGTACCGAACCTTCAGTGAGAATTCTGCGGCGAAGTCCGCAAGATAGCGTGTCAACTCCTCAGCGGGCGGCAGGTAGCGCCGACTATAGCTGGTAAAACGCAACGACTCATCGCCACACAACAGCGAGTTCCAGTCGTAACGCAGCGCAACTTCCGCCTTTTTCCCACCCGTATTCGGCTTATTGATCGAAATCAGCTTCCCATGACGCGGAAAAGCCCGGAAAAACTCGCCCGCCGACTGACCGGCCTCAATAACCAGGTAGTTGACACCGGACTGCTCCAGATAATAAGCAAGCTGCAGCCCAGCTGGACCGGCCCCAATGACCAAATAGTCGACATCAGTCTGCATGAGATCCGCCATGGCAACCATCCGCCCATCCGTGGTCTGTCCCGTCGAATCGCCCGATCGCCACCCCTGCCTGCATAGCCGCAGTCCATAGGGGCAGCAAATGGCGCAACAACTTCTGTAACGCTGACAAATAGGGCAAAGTAAGACGTGAGTAATTACTACTCCCTAAGACAGTGTCCTACGTGGTGAGGCGGACGAGTCGCTTGTAGCAGCACAGGGCGGCGGCGAGGCCGAGGAAGGCCAGGTAGTTGCGGGGATTGCGT
>NZ_JBIBVE010000051.1:0-13513 GCF_043080095.1 Streptomyces sp. NPDC015127 | reverse complement strand
CGCCTCGCCGCAGCACTGGCCGCCGACGACCCCGACGCACTGACCGAAACAGCAGACACCCTCCACACCCTCGGCGCCCACCTGCTGGCAGCCGAAGCCGCCACCGCCGCCGCAACAGCCTGGAAACGCAAAGGACGCCCCCGCAAAGCCACCATCGCAGCCCAGATCACCGCAACATCCCTCACCCACTGCCCCGGCGCCAGAACCCCCCTGCTGCGCACAGCAGAAACCGACACCCCCCTCACCAACCGGGAAAGAGAAATCGCCCTCCTGGCAGCCTCAGGGAAAAGCAGCAAAGAAATCGCCGACCACCTCCTCCTCTCCGCCCGCACCGTCGACAACCACCTCCAACGCATCTTCAGCAAACTCAACGTCACCAGCCGCCGCGACCTCAACACAGCCTTGCAGGAAAAACCGCGGCCTTCGTGACTTAGTCGGCGATTAATGCCAATGGGCGAATTCCCGGGCGCAGATACTACGCGGCGATGGTCCTGGCCCTGAACGCAGCTGAAGGAGAGTACGGCCTATGCGCCACTCTCGAGTGGGTAAAGTTTCACCTCGATCTCCGGTAGAATGCTCGCTGCTTCCAAGGCTCTTTACACGTATCCCCGAAGATCCTCCACTAAGATGGTCACATCCCATCTGCCGATTTCCAGGCATTTTTTGACATGGCACATAAGAGAGCTCCGTTAACCATCGTCAGTCCATTCTGGACAAAAACACTCCCTCTGGGTCCATTTCATCCCTGAGTGCCCGCAATCTTGCAATCGCATCTTCCCCTAGGCTTTCGCGGTGCTGCTCTTTCCAGTGAGGCGCCTCAATATAGTTGATGTAAGTCCGCCCGGTTCCCGCGGCTTCCCGAATCGCCTCGCCCGACTCTCGCGTCCAGCGCATGTGTTCTGCAGCCTGTTCCGGCTCGCTCCATGTAGCTGCAAAAACACAGAAGAGAGTATCGTTCCTTCCTGAGAATGGGGTCTCCGACACTTTCACTCTACCAATAGCCCCTCCAAGGGAGATGAGTTCAATTACACACATCCCCGAAGGCGCCTCATTCAGCCTCTGTGAAATCACCTGGATGACTCGATCGTCCATTCCCTTAAGGTAGAGCGACTGCACAGACTGTCCGTATCCATATAGCGCAGCTGGAGATGCGTCATACATGGTCTGAAGCTCAATGTAGGAGATCTTCCTGACCGTGTTACCTACAGGGGGGCCAAAATTCTGCATGTCTCGTAGAGCTGCACCCGCTGCCGCATTATCGCCACCTGCAGCCAGATTCTGGCATACGACGATTGAGAATCCGGCGTCTCCGCGCACATTCGCGTCAACTTCCGGAATGTCGGGGACTCTTCCGCTGACCAGAAGTACAGTAAGATCGTCCGGTGCCTTCTCGGCAACTTCTTCGATGAGGCGGAGTGCTTCAGGCAGACGACCGATGGGGTGAAATAGTTTGCCTGCTACAACCTGGCCCACAGAATGCAGTTGGAACTCTAGGGACACAATTACCCCAAACCCGAATCCCCCTCCTCGAAGCGCCCAGAATAGCTCGTCAAAGCTGCCTTCATGTGTACGGATAAGATCACCCGACGGCGTAACGATGGTGACCGCCAGGAGATTGTCAATGGCCAGTCCATAGCGCCTCATCAGCCATCCAACTCCCCCTCCCAAGGAAACTCCTGCGATTCCGGTGGTCGAGGCCTGACCTCCTGTTGTTGCAAGGCCATGAGCTTGCGAAGCGCGGTCAAGATCACCCCATGTGCTGCCTCCGCCGCAAATAGCCAGCTGACGTTCTGGGTCCACCTGGACATTATTCATCGCGGAGACGTCCACAACGAGCGCTCCGTCGGCCATCGATCTTCCCGCGATGTCGTGGCCACCACCACGTACTGTGACTTTCAAATCTGCTGACTTGGCGAATTTGATGGCTGCTTGCACTTGGGCTACGCTTCTACACTGTGCGATCAGGGCCGGAAAGTAGTCCAGTTCTGCGTTCCATAGCGTCCTAGCCTTTCCGTAGCCAGAATCCCCGGGCCTCCATAGGCTTCCGTCGAATTTTTTACTGAACTCTTCATAAGCCGCTTCATCCAGCTTCATGACTGGACCCTTGATAGGTGCATCGTCTCTCGTGTAACCGTTGGGCATAGGATTCTCCGGGTGGAAAGGTACGGCGGCAGGCCCACCAATACAGGCCCAGCCGTTGTTGAGGCCCATTGAGCGCCGACAGCTGCAATATTGCAGTCCCTATGGCCTGATCAGGAGCCTGATGTATACCTGCTGGATAACCAGGAGGAGAACGACCACTTAACCACTGCCCGAGAGCATCAGCAAGGGGATCACCTGTCTGCGCAGAGTGCATGTCCGACGTGCCGGCCGGCGGATCGCCTGCTCTGCCGTCCGGCCTGTTTTTTACCTACGAGCGCGTCGCCTTACACAGCACAAGACGGATACATGCCAGTCAAGCGCTCAACTGCATTGATCCGCAGCGTTGTTCACACAACTGATGCGGGTGTCCGGCCAGCGCGGTGGGAAGTGTAGGTGTGGAGGAAGTCTGCCAGGGCGTTGGTTCGTTCGGTGCTGCTGTCGGGCTTGAGATAGGTCCATTCGTCGAGCAGGTGCTGTTAGAGCGTCCGACTTGCCGTTGGTCTGTGGCCGGTAGGCTCGGGTGAGTTTGCCGGTAGCCCCGAGGTCCCGGCGAGGGCGGTCTTCGGCACGCGGCCGGTACCCGAAAAGGGCGCGAGCGGCTCAGGCCAGCCGCAGATCCGCCCGGCGCGGATTGAAGCTGACAAGGGCTACTCATCCCGGGTGATCCGCGCCTACCTGCCTCGGCGCGATATGCCTGCACAATCCCGGAGTGTGCCGACCAGATCGAGAGAGTGGTCCAGATCTCTGTGCCGGAACAGCCCTGCCGACTGGGGGCTAGCGGCTGAGGATGTGGGGACGTCTGAGGGCGGCGCCCGCAGGAGACAACCACTGGACCCTGTGCAGTCCTTGCACTGAACGAGCGGACGGACCACCGCATCCGCCCATCAGGACCGCTAGCCAAGTAGTAGTTGCTCATGCTGGGCGCGCTGACCCTTGCAAACCTGATGGCACGCGGTGATCAGGCAAACCGCCTCGGGCGAGAGCCCTGAGTGAGCACAGTGTTGTCTCACGATTCCACCGCTTCTGCGGGCCTTTCCCAAACTCGCCCTATCGCAGCCCAACAGATGCTGCGCGCGCTTTGACGCAACGATGGAGTGACCAGTGAAGCTTCTGGTAAAGATCAAAAACTTTTTCACCCACACCTCGAGGGTCCCGGTAGGTTCCGTTACGGACTCCAGTTCCTTTCGCGTAGGACACATCCTGAAATTTCCCCTGCACCATTCCTGACTGAACCTCATACCAGTAGGGTCGGTGTCTGAAGGTACGACTGCCTGGGGCAGCGGCAGGGAGGCTCATGGGTCACAGGACGGTTGGTATCTCCGATTGAAGGGAGCGGGCAGTGTTGAACTCGACCTCTCTTGCGGGTCCATATGCTGAACAGGCTCGCACTGTAGCGAAGTCCGGCATTCTGGGAGCGGGGCCGGTTCCAGTTCCTTCCCTCGGCGCGGGGTTGCCCGTCGAGTGTGTAGCGGCCGCAGGCGAAGAGCCGACACGGATCGCGGCACGGGCTGGAGCTCCTCCAGACTGTGCCGCGGCTGAGGCGATGCGTCCCTGCTGCCTGCCGCTGGCGTTCACGCGGTGCCGGCTTGGCCGCGCACTGGACGGCGCCCTCCCGCGCTAGCTGGTACTGTCGCCGGATTCACTGCTACGCGGGCCCCGTATCTCTGGCCGAGTTCCTACGAGCATGATCGTGCCCGGAATGAAGCCCGCGGGCATAGACCAGGAAAAGATGTGAGTCCCATACTAAGTGAATGGCCATGCCGCCCCTCTCTCGGTTCCGCGATCCGCGCCACACGAACTACCGCTTCGTTGACACGGTCCTCGTCCGCTGCCCGAAGTGCGCAGAGGTTGCTCACGTTGTCCCGGGCGTCTGTTTGGCCTCCGATGCATCCAGGCCCTCGGTCTCCGCGCCACGTCGTCTCATTTGCCGCAACTGCGGCCTGACGCGGGAATCGGGCGACGGCCCAGGCTTCTTCACGGGTAACGGGCAGGCATGCGACCCCTACTTCCAGGTGCCGCTGTGGCTGCAGCTCGAAACACGGCACGGCTGGCTCTGGGCATACAATCTGGAGCATCTCGAGTTGATTAGGCAGTTTGTGCAGGCGCCTTTGCGGGAACGTGCTCCGTGGCATGACAGGGGGCGGAAAATGACACTCATTGCCCGGCTACCGGCATGGATCAAGCGCGCGAAGAACCGGGCAGAGGTCTTGCGCGCAGTCGAACGCATACGCTCCTCGCTCGTGACGTGAGTCGGAGATTCGTCACTGAAGGGGATGAGTCGTCGTCCGGATCCGGCAGATTCGGCGGTTGATCGGGTGACTGATGCCCAACGGTCTGTGCTGGAAGGGTGGGTGCGTCGCCGCACGACGGACCAGGCGCTGGCCCAGATGTTACCCCTGCTGGAGTGCGCTGACGGTCACTGATCATGGAGGTGTCCCGTCGCCTGTGGATCGCCTCGGACGCGGTCCGCATCTGGTGGCGCCCCTCCTGGAGCACGGCTCTGAACGACCTGTGCGACGAGCCGAGTCCCGGCGTCTCTCGGAAGATCTCTCAAGGATCTGGCGGCCATCTGCTCTCGCGCGAACCGGTCGCACACGTTCAAACCCTCCACGGACCCGCTCTTCATCCACAATTCCGGGATGTCATCGGCCCCTGCCTTACGAGCTCGTGCATGGTTGGCGGTGGACGTCGAGGGCCGTGAACTGGCCAGTGTTCACGCTCGTTCATCGAGCGCGAAGGTGACCGCTTGTTGGTGAGAGAGCAGTACGGCGACAGCCTGGATGGTGTCACTTATGTGCTCACGCCGACCGTGGTGGCGGGCGAGGGCTCTCCAGTTCTTCAGGTGGGCAATGCCGTGCTCGACACGGATGCGGCGTGAGGAGTGGGCCTTGCGCCGTTGCTCATGAATCTCCTCGTACCACTCCGGGGCGTTCTTATTGAACTTGCGGTGTGGCGGGGTCATCACACTTCCGCCGGTCTGGGCACCCAGACCTTGGTAGCCGGCATCCGGGAGGATCTCCACCGCGGGGCCGTCGGCCAGGAGTCTGACCAGCCCTAACTGGCGGGCGTAGGTGATGTCCGCGCAGCTCGCGGGCCTCAGCCGGGCTTCAGTACAGCAGGCGGCCGTCCGCGTCCGTGAGGACCATGGATGACGGCGTTCTGCTTGTTCTTGCCGGAGATGAACTTGTCCCGGTCCTTGCGTCCGGCGGCCGGGCGACGGACGCGGATCTCGGTGCCGTCGATGATTCCGGTCTTCTCGTTCTTGCCGAGGTGGTCGACCACCTCGGCAAGTGTGCGGAGCCGAAGGCCGGGCGCGACGGTGCAGCCCTGCTGGGCCAGCAACGGCCGTACTTCAGGAGCTTGTGTTTGGCACCAGCACCGACAGCTCGCCGACGTGGTCGCGAACCGAGTGCCGCCTGGTGCCGTTCCTGCCATAACGGGCCGATCACCCTACGAGTTCGGCGATCACCTCAGGGTCCAGCCCGGTTATCTGTCGACTGCGGGTGATCGCTGCACGCGTCCGGTTCCCCACCACACAGACCATGACCGATGATCAAGATCTCGACATGCCACCGCCAACCATGCACGAGCTCGTAAAGCGTGTTGCAGAAGGCTGTGTTCGAGCAGGCCAGGGCCGGGGTTCGGGGCGGTGTGATCATGCGGTGAGGGCGAGGTTGTGTATGTGGGCGATGGCCTGGGCCGCGTGGTGGAGGTCGCTGCCGCGCTGTCGGCAGTGGCGGAGGATCTTGTAGTGCTTCATGCGGGTGAAGGCGTGCTCGACGCGGGCCCGGACCCTGCGGCGCTCGGCATTGTCTTCCTCCCCGCCCGGCAGCAGGGCCCGGTCCGGGCGTTTGCGGTGCGGGACGACAAGCCCGGTGTTGATGTAGGCGCCGTCGCCCAGCACGGTCACGCCCTGGCAGTGCCGGGCCAGGCCGGAGTCCCGCCACGCCTTCGCATCCGCGGTGGTGCCCGGCACCGGCCGGGCCAACGGCGACCACCAGCTTCGCGTCGGCGTCGATGATGACCCGCACGTCCGCCGAGAACCGGTAGTTGCGTGAGGAGGCACCGACCTTCCGGTCGCGGACCGGGACCAGGGTGCCGTCCACAATCCACAACCGCTCGACCGGGTTGACGGGCCGGGATGCCGGCTCGATGGCCAGCAGTGGCCGCAGCCACTGAATGACGCGGCACACAGTCGCCGACGAGCAGCCGAACAGCGGCCCGAGCTGCCGCACGGACCGGGCTGTCGGCGAGGTACGGCCCCTGCTCGCCGAGCGCGGATGCACGATCAGCCCCGGCGTCCGGCTCCGAACGCTGGCCGAGGTCATCGACCACCTCGGCGCCAGCGGGCAGACCGGCATCATCGACGGCACCGAGATCCGGGTCCGCCGCCCCGCCGCCGGACGCAAGGACCGGGACAAGTTCATCTCCGGCAAGAACAAGCAGAACGCCGTCAAGGCCATGGTTCTCACGGCCGGGGCCGGACGCGTGCCGTTCTGCAGCCCGGCCAGGCCCGGAAGCTGCGCGGACATCACCCATGCCCGCCAGTTAGGGCTGGTCAAGCTCCTGGCCGACGGCCCGGCATTGGAGATCCTCCCGGATGCCGGCTACCAGGGCCTCGGCGCCCAGACCGGCGGATGTGTGGTGACACCACCGCACCGCAAGTTCAAGAAGAACGCCCCCGACTGGTACGAGGAAATCCACGCACGACAGCGCAAAGCCCACTGCTCCCGGCGCATCCGGGTCGAGCACGGCATCGCTCACTTGAGGCACTGGCGAGCCCTGGCCCGCCACCTCGGCCGCCGAGAGCACATGAGCGACACCGGTCCAAGCCATCGCCGACCTGCTCTCCATCAGCAGACCCAGACCTCGGCACGGCAGATCTGAACCCGAGCCACACCGAAGCTCTCGACGCCTCGCTGCCAACCATGCACGAGCTCGCTAAGCGTGTTACAGAAGGCTGTGTTCGAGCAGGCCAGGGCCGGGTTTTTGGGGTGGTGTGATCATGCGGCGAGGGGCGATGCAAGCCCGCTGTTCCGCCCCTCGCATCAGCCGCACCGTCCAAGCCCTCCACACGCTCATGACCTGCGACTACTCAGGATGAAAGAGGTTCAGCTTCCGGTGTTGTACGCCGGGCAGACGACGTGCGTGGTCTCGAGGTACTTTCCATAAGCCGCAGCCGGGGAAGCTGTGGCTAACGATATCCCGGCTGCAATCGCAGCTGTTCCTGCCACTGCCGCGGTTTTCTTTAGAAGTGTTCGCACTGATGTAACCCTTTCAGCGAACGGCGCGATTAGAAACTTAACTGCGCCATTGAAGATTAGCCAGCGCTTTTTGATGGACGCACGGGCGCGGCCTGCATGGTTCCCTGGGCGCTCTCGTCCCAGCTTTACCGCCAAGTCATCGTTTCACGACGTTCAGGCTGATGACTGACGGCCTTGCTCGTGCGCAGTTGGGGGCAGGGTTGAGCTCGCCGTTGGCGTCGTGATCAGCAGCCTCCGCAGCCTTACCAGATTCACCAGAAGCTGCCTCAGAACATCTAGGGGCTCAGATGTACACCAGCACTGGACGGCGTAACGCCTGAGGTTCCTGGATTCCCATTGATTTTCAACCCACTTTGTTCCAACGGAGCCATTCGCTAAAACGACGTCACCCAGCACATCCGCTGCTCCAGGCGGTGCCGCCGGTGCGGGGCGGTCAGCCCCGCCGTCGGCCCAACTGTTGTACTCCGCAGCTGCGGGCTACGACCACGAAGTGCCGTATAGAAGTTCATGCCCGCACATCTGCAGCCAGGACGATAAAGAGTTCCAGGTAAAAGCAACTTTACATCATGCATGCATTTGCCTGAGCCAGAGCTGGCGATTGAGTGGCTATGCCAGTCAGTCAAGTAGTAATTACTCAAACCCGACGCATCTACTCCGCTAAACTTGCTTTCAGTGACTCATTCCTTACATAAGGAGTTAAGGCCATGAAAAGGTCATATCGTTTACTTGCCAGCGTGGGGGCAGCTGCCGCTGTGGTGACACTTTCACTCACTCCGGCACACGCTGAAGCGACCTCTACTGGAGTGAAAAAGTCCTGCGGCACGGGAATTAAGATGGGGCAGCCGGTGACAATCTGTACCTACGAATACATGTCAGATATTCAGGTGTACTCGCAGGTTTCCGCGACGGACGCTGCTAACAAGATGAATGCAGATTTGTATTCCGGCGCAAGCATTCCTGGCGGTGTTGGCGGAACCGCTCCTGAGGGGCAAGAGAATTCCACCTGTAGCTTCAGGCTGGTAACTAGCGGGTACACGGCGAGCAGTCATGATGATGCTACAAACACTTGGTACCTGGCTGGATACGGCAAGTACTCGGTCACGTGCTCCGGCTGATCTTAGCTATGTGATGGGTAAGCGGATGCCTCTGAAAGTGAAAGCTTGCGTGTCGCGCATCGCTATGCAGAGGCCTCCCTTATTTGCATAATGGCGTTGTCTTCCCCACTGCTTCTTCAAGGACGCGGTTTCGAAGAGACGTCCTCCATCTGTCTGCCTCTCCGCACACGTGTGAGAGGCACTCGCCGGAAGCAGGAACGCCGATCCCAAGCGCCGGTCCTGGCAGCAGCCCTGGTCAAGTGCGCGCACGGCTACAGCAAGTCAGTCAACCTACCCATGTGTGGTGGGTCGGATGGATCGTTTTGTAGCAAGCAGAGGACGGCGGCGGGGCCGAGGCAGGCACGGTTGTTGCGGGCGTGGCGTTCGTAGCGGTTATTGGGTCCGCAGTAGCCGGTCAGCCGGAGACATGGTCCTTTCGGCGCCCATCGTCGGCGCCCGCATCGCTGGCTGGAGTCGGTCGCCTTTTGGGGCGATGCGGACGCCGATGCTGCCGCGTAGCCATTTCCGCAGATCAGGTATGCCGTATGCCTTGTCAGCGTGAAGTTTGCGGGCTTTGTAGTGGCAGTCGTGGTGGGGCTCGTGCCTATCTCGAGAGCGGCCACCATGTGCTTCAGCCCGATGCTGTCGTGCGTGTTGGCAGCGGAGGCGCTGACCACCGGGGCAGTCCGTTCGAGTCCGACAGGACGTGCATCCTGGAATACGGTTTATCCCGGTCCACGGGGCTCGGACCTGTGTCCGCTCTCATTCTTTTGGCCCACGCGGGCAGAGTCGAGGACCGTGCGGGACGGGTCGAGCAACCCTCTCTCGTCGATTCGGTCGAGCACTGCCTCATGCAACCGCCCAGACGTCGGCCCGGGACACTGCGCGGGCCGTGGGCGACGGGGACGAGGACCTACGGGCAGAGCAAGCCCTGGCGTCACCGGCTCGAGCAGGCGGACGTCTTCCATGTCATGGCCAACCGCTGCAACGGCACCGTCATCACTCGCGTGAGCATCGATCACCGTGTCGATCAGCTCATCACCTCCCTGCCGCGGCAGAAGTGGAAATGCGGGTCTCTGACAGCACCGGGGCTCACGGCTTGCGTGCATACAGCCGGCGCAGGCGCCTGCGTGGACGACCGCGTATCACGGCACCGCGCTTACTCCAGCAGGCAAGAGAGTGTTCGACAAGCCATTGCCCAACGAACCGCGGCTGCGTGAGCTGTTCACGAATCTGCAGGCCAGGCATGGCACCGTGTTGGTCGTCGTCGACCAGCCGGCCTCGATCGGAGCCCTGCCGCTGGCTGTCGCCCGCGACGCGGGCTGCCGTGGGCCTACCTTCCTGGCCTGACAATGCGACGGATCGCCGACCTCTACCCCAGCGAAGCCAAGACCGATGCCCGAGACGCGGCGATCATCGCGGGCGCCGCCCGCACCATCGCGGCATCGGTGTATGTCGGCCAGCCCGCTGGCCGAATGACCGCGCTGCCTTGCGAGGCATCGTTTACATACTGTGCAAAGTGTGGTCTGGAGGGACGTAGCAGCTGAGAGCTGATCGGCTGCAACGGGATGACCTGGCGGCCTCTGTCGTGATTGGGCCGTAGCGGGAGTGTGGCCTCAGCTGTTCGGGGCTCCGCTGACCGAGTTACTCAAGGCGGCCTACTAAACGACGCGCAGTTGACGCCGCTCACGTCAGAGCCCTCCAAGGAGGGGCACAGCGGACCTTCGCCCGGTCGACCGGGGGTCGCCCGGGCAGCAAGCTTCATGAGATCGTCCAATGGGACGGATTCCGCTCGGCGTCTCGTCGACCAGCGGAAGCCAACACGACATCACCTAAGTTGGTATCCCTGCTGTGATTCCACCCCGCCGATCGAAGAAGACGCAGATGTCTGCGTCACCGGCCCAGGCAGCAGTTGGTTCGCAGGCCGAGGCAATGACTTCGGCACAACCGCTGCTCGTCCACCCACGCGGCATACATCTTGAAGATCACCCGCCCGGCCGGGCCGGCTCCAGAGTTCAAACGCCTGTATCATCCGCTACGAGACACGCGCAGACGCCCACCCGGGCCCCTCCTCCAACTCGCCTGCAGCATTATCTGCTTGAGAAGCCCCACCTCATTCTGAACGATCAGTAAATGCGGGAGAATCCTGCCGGCGGTGGCGTGCGTGACACGGCGTGCTCGCAGTGACTTCCTTCCAGCCAGGTAGCTTGGAACGAGCGCTCAAGATCCCATACGGCGGATGCAAAGCGTTCCGGGCTGCATTGTGGTCGGCGCTCGCCCGAGCATCGGATCAGGCGTCATCCGATCGCAGGAGCTCGAACCGCGCGGGGCACGAGGAACGAGCTCTTCCTTGTCGACCCACACGACTCCTCGCTTTGGGTAGCTGTTGCTCAAGTGAATTGGAGTCGTCGGGCGGAGCTTGGAAGTGCGGGACGCAGGGACCAGCGCCTGATCGCGAGCTGTTTCCAGGAAGGACTGCCCTGCGTCCATGCCATGAACGGTCGCAGCCGCCGCTCCAACGTCCCGTCGGCTTGCTCATGGCATTAATCCTGCTGCCGTACTGCAGCCAAAATAAACACCGATCGAGGGAGGTTCCATGCGGGTCTGCAGCCTGCCGAATCCACTCAACGTTACCGTTTCCTGCGGAGTTTCGGCTGCGCTGATGAGTGGCCTCCTGGCCGGTACTTCAGGTGCAATAGCGAGATCCGAGCAAGCCTCCGCTGAGAAGGCCCGCGCACCCCACCCACTCTCAGCAACTGCCAGCTATGCTCATGTCAAGTACGCGCCCGCCCCTGCGGACACTCCGGTCTCTCCTTTTACAGGCTTGCCAGGCCGGTCCGGTGATGTACTGGCAGTCAAGGTCGACAATGTTGGCCCAGCACGGCCGCACACTGGTCTGCAGGATGCCGACATCGTCTACGTTGAACAGGTGGAGGCAGGCCAGAGCCGCATTCTGGCGGTCTTCTCCTCTAAACAGCCCTCCGTAATCGGACCAGTGCGCAGCGCGCGGGAATCTGACCTTGAACTGCTGCGCCAGTTCGGGCGTCCTGCACTGGCCTACTCCGGTTCCCAATCAGCACTCAAGCCGCTTATACAAGCCGCGCCGCTGTCCCCGCTCACCCCGGACAACACCCCCAAGGGCTTCATACGCGGCGGCAGCCGTCAGGCACCTCACAATCTCTACGTGCATCCCGCTGAAATTCTTGCAGCGGCCCCGCAAGCAGATACGGCCAAAGACATTGGATTCCGCTTCGGGCCAGCTCCCACGGGAGGCCAGCCAGCCAGCAGCCACACAGTCGGCTATCCGGCAGCCCGGTTCACCTTCACCTGGTCCAACACCGCAAGGCGATGGCAGATATCGATGGACGGAAATCCCGCACAAACAACGGACCACGGCCGCTTGGGCGCATCCACAGTGGTGATCCAGTACACCAGCATCCGCCCGTCAAAGTTCAAGGACCGCTGGGGCAACGTCTCTCCATACACCCAAACCATCGGCACAGGCCACGCTCTGGTGCTACGCGACGGCAAGAGCTATGAAGCTCGCTGGCACCGCCCCAACGCCGAGGAGGGCACCACCTTCAGCACGCCCACAGGAGAACCAATGAAATTCGCCCCCGGACAAGTCTGGGTCGTTCTTGCCAACCGCTGACTCCCCCTCGCCTCAAGTGAGTCCTGTCCCCGCATCGTTCCGTGCGCCTGGCGTATCGGAACGAGCTTGACGTGATGCACTCCGAGCAACTCCGACGGGGCAGCAGATACAGCAGCGCCACGCGAATGCCGCGAGGTCACGGCACGGGCCATATGGGTGCACTGACGGACGCCGCCGGGCGCGGCACTGGGTTTCGCGAACACCGCCGCGCAGGTCTCCAACACCCGCGGCCCCTATGTGGTTTCCCAAGGAAATCGGGTCTGCATGGACCAGGATGGTGTAGTGGCCGATGTGCTGCGAATGAATCCTTCTTCGACGACTTGATGGGTTCACTACAGATGTGCGTGTTCCTGACACCTCAGGGAAGGACTGGCGGTCCTAGATCTTGTTGTCGCCACCGGATGGCAGTTCCAGTACTCTGAAAGCGGGCCAGTGCTGCGCCCACTACCTGTTGACGGTTCTGTGGAACAGCCTGCCTCGTCGCCCCGGCACCCCACGCCAGTTGCGGTGCGAACTGCTCATCACGCTTCATGCGGGAGACCGCGTGATGAGCCTGTTGGACGTCCTGCCTGATGACTTCACTTCTCTTCCAAGAGTGACCTCACGGGACGAGGGCATGGGGGTCAGCCGACTCCGGGACAGCTCCCCGAGCGTCAGGGAATGGCTGCTGGGCAGGAGTGTCCCGGGCCAGCCGTGAGAGCCGGCGCCAGCAGATGAGTGCACACCCCAGGCTCAGGAAGGCTTCGTGTATGTCGTCACGTATCTCCCAGCGGATGCGCAGGCGGCGGAACCAGTGCAGGTGCGCGAAGGCGCGTTCCACGACCCAGCTCTGAGTGCCGAGTCCGGAGCCGTGCTCGGTGCCCCGGCGGGCGATGAGCGGTTTCACTCCGAGGTCCCAGACCAGGCGGCGGTACTTGTCGTGGTCGTAGCCGCGGTCGGCCAGCACGACGTCTGGGCGGCGCCGGGCCAGGCCTCGATCAGACGCTTGCCGTAGCGAATCGACACATATTGTGAGCCGCGGTCGCTGTGATGAATCAGTCCTGAGCTCTTTTTGATTCCCCGCCGCCACAAGGCCGTCTCCAGGGCGTCCAGAGGAAGATCCGTGCGAATGTGGGTGGCGAGCTGCCATCCGACGATCATCCGCGAGTACACGTCCAGGACGAACGCCACGGACACCCAGCCCGTCCAGGTGAGAATGTAGGTGAGGGCGCGACCCAGAGCTGGTTCGGCCGGCTCACGACGAAGCGTCGGTTGGCCAGGTCCGGGGGCCTGGGGGCTGATGGCTCGGGGATGGTGGTGCCCGGCCGCTGGCCACGGATCACGCCCTCGATGCCGTCCTCGCGCATGAGTCGCTCGACGGT
>NZ_JBIBVE010000050.1:0-13532 GCF_043080095.1 Streptomyces sp. NPDC015127 | reverse complement strand
CTGCAGGGCTCGGGTGAACACGCCGTCCAGGGCGTAGCGGCGGAAGCGGGTGTACACCGTCTTCCACGGCCCGTAACGGGCTGGCAGGTCTCGCCAGGAGATCCCTGTCCGGATCTTGTAAACCATCCCGTTGACGACCTGCCGGTCCTCAACACGTGGCCGCCCGGTGGAGGCCCGCGGTATCAGCGGAGCAAGTAACTCCCACTCCTGATCGGTGAGTTCATGGCGACGTATCACCCAACCATGATCCACCATCCGATGATCTTTGAAGACGGACCCTAATGCCACCTGACTGCTGCCGCGGCTGGACGCCCCCTTCCGCGGCCTCCGCGGCAGGCCACGCAGCCGTCCACGCAGCTCTTCGCAGACTATGGCCACGGCTTCGACAAATACCGCCGCAACTTCCGCACTCGTGACATCACACCAAAGATCGCCCGCCGGGGGCGCCCGCACAAGCTCCGGGCCGGGCAGAAACCGCTGGGTCGTCGAGCGCGCCTTCAAACCTCCGGATCCGCTACGAAATGCGCGCCGACCCTCCACCAAGCGCTTCTCCAACTCGCCTACAGCCTCTTCGGCTTGAGGCGACTCGGAACCTCATTATGATGCAATCAGTAAACTGAAATCCACGGCGGCCACGCCTGAGACGGGCCAGCACTCAAGATGGCGGGATGGCGCAGCCGTCCCTCTGCGGAGAGTGCGCGGGTCGCAGTGCGGGTTCAGGACTCACCCTGGCCAAGAAGTGCACATTCACTCACCCCACCCCGCCACTCATAGTGGCCTCCACGACGTCACACCCTGACCTCGAACATTCAGTATCCACAAGGCAGGGGTGTTCGACGCTGTCGTCCGAGATTGCGATACATCGCACCCATGACGGGCCTGTTCCGCTTGGTGTCATCCTAGGCCGTCAAAGTGAACGCTGCCGGCTTCTACGCCACACACGAGCCATCGGCTCCCTACGCGTTGCAGATCAACGGTGTAGGCGGTCGGGCTCTCGTCTGGTCCTGTAATGCTGACGTTGACGATGGCGCTCCATTCGCTCTCGACTGATCCGGAGATCCTGTGCTGGAAGGCCCTGCCTTCCTTCTGGATCACCTGATGTGGCGTGGCTTGCTGGCCTTCGCTGCAGGTGCCGTAGTACGCGGAGAGAACTCCGCCTGATTTCGCCGTGTTGAGGTAGCCGTTGACGACGTCGTGCAGCGGGTTGGTGTCCGTGCCATCCGATTTCGCTGACTCCGGATAGCGGTTGACGATGTCGTGCAGCGGGTTGGTGTCTGCGTCTTCGTAGATGACGAAGGTCCTGATACCCACAACCCCCACGACGGCTGCAACTGCCGCGAGTACCGCTCGGGTCAGCCATTTCAGGAAGGTGTCCGGGTGCATGTTCTCTCCTGCTGCGTCTGCAGAGCATCAGCATCGGCCGTCGGCGGAAGGAAAAGTTTGCGTGGTGCGCGCCTGGTGCGGTTCCTGTAGCGGCATGAGCTGCAGTCGTTTTCCGGCAGTCGCACAGAGAGCTCCCGCCGGACGTGCGCGGGCGAGCGCTGGGCCCGACCCGTCCCAGTCGCCACCCCCTGACTCGGCACCTACTGGTGGGCGACGCCAACGAAGCTGCCGCGGCAGGGTGCGGACGCTGAGCGAGAGGTCAGCGATCCGGGAGCATGCCAGAGCGATGGAGTGTGGAGTGTCCTTCCGAGGCCAGACACTCCACATCCGCGCATACTGAGCATCTGAGCGTGTGGCCGCTAAGGGCACCGCTCGGCTGTGCCGTACGTGGTCGCTGCCGTCACTGCTCGCGCAGCCCCCAAGGGGAGTCGTATTCGGTCAGGAGATCGAGGAACGGCTGAGGTGCGAATGCCTCAGGGCCCATCACCCCCGTTCCAGCCCAGGTGCCAGCAGCCATAAGTTCAAGGGCAACGACGGGGTTCACTGCGGTCTGCCAGACCACGGCCTGACAGCCGTACTCGCGCATAGACCACTGGTTGTCAACCACGTGATAGAGGTACACCTCGCGGGGCTGTCCATCCTTGGTGCCTTTGACCCATGTGCCTGCGCATGTCTTGCCATGCATTCGCTCTCCTAGCGTCGCAGGGTCAGGGAGGCAAGCTGCGACCACATCCCGAGGGGAGACCTGCGCATTGCCCAGGTCGCTTGCTACCTTGACCGGCGCCGTCCGGTCAAGACCAAGCCTGCGCAGGGTCTTTAGTGTGTTGATGAACTCGTCGCCCAGACCGTATTTGAAAGTGACCCGTCGCGCGTCGACCCAACGAGGAATCAGCAGTACTTCCTCGTGCTCGACATTGACACATTCGACCGGTCCGATCCCCTCTGGAAAGTCGAAAACTTCGCCTTCGCTGAACGGCTCAGTCGTGAACCACCCCCGGCCGGACTCGTACACCACTGGCGGGTTGAGACATTCCTCGATCGTGGTCCAGATGCTGAACGAGGGGGCGAAGTCGTAGCCGTCGACGGTGAGGTTCGCCCCGTCCCGGATTCCTATTTCGTCGATCTCGTCGAAGAGCTTGTCCGCAGCGTAGCGGGCGAACACGTCGGACAATCCCGGCTCCACTCCCATGCCCACGAGGGCGAGGCGCCGTGCCTTATCCCAGGCTCCGGCCTGTTCGAACTGGGCATCGCCCAGTTTGACTCCGCACTGTTCATAGGGATGTTCGGGGTGCGGGTAGGAAAGGGACATCGCCATGTCCATGTAGTGGACGCCTGCTGCCAGTGCAGCGTTGAATAATGGCATGACGAAGCGGGGATCTGTGGCGTTGAGCAGGACGTCAGATCTGGTTTCCTTGAGCAGGGCCGTGACGGCGATTTCGTCGCTGGCATCGATCTGTGCGCTGGTGAATCGTTCCTCTGCATCTGCAACGGAGGCCACGGCCGCTGCGGCGCGCCCGGGGTCGTAGTCGGCAACAACCATGTGGTCG
Organism: Streptomyces sp. NPDC015127; assembly: GCF_043080095.1. NCBI lineage: Bacteria > Bacillati > Actinomycetota > Actinomycetes > Kitasatosporales > Streptomycetaceae > Streptomyces > Streptomyces sp. NPDC015127. The sequence goes on along the minus strand of NZ_JBIBVE010000050.1, from coordinate 10,602 downwards.
AAGAACGCGCGGCGTGCCGCGATCCGGGTGATCGCAGTGCCGACACCGCCGGCTCCTACAAGCAGTACACGCATGACAGGCAGTCTCCTTGTCGTGAGGCTTGTGCCTCGGCTTCTTGTGATCTGACACGGCCCCTCTACTCGCGATCAGGGCCGGAACTCGGTAGATCGGACCAACCCTGGCGGAGGCGCGCCGACGGCCGTCAGGTGCGGCGCGGCATGGACCTGCTGACGTCCTCTCGGCCGGATCTTGGTGGGAGGCTGGCCTGCAGTCGGTATTGGGCACTGCATCTCCCGCACATGCGCCTGCGGTTCAGCCTGGAGCTGGCTGCTCTCCTTAGTCACCGGCTGAGCCCTGCCTGGATGGCCAGTTGTCTGGCCGGGTTGCCTCTGTTCACGGCTTGCGGACGAGAAGATGCCCCGGGGCGAGGGACATGACGCTGACCGTTGCCGTATTCCTGGCCTACCGCTCCAGCGTCTGCCACCTTGTTCAGCCGTGGTCCTGGCCTATGCGTTCAACTTTCGGCGTCTCGTGCTGCCGACCATTGGGGACGCTGGTCGGCTTGGCTCAGCAGTTGGTGGCTCTCGTTGTGAATGTGAGTGGCCATGCCTTCAAGTGCTGCTCGGTAGAGACGAAAGTGGTGGACGCAGAAGAGGAGTTCGGTGCTCTGGGGCAGGACGGCGCGAACGTAGGCCTGGGCTTGGCATCGGTCACAGCGGTCTTGCCTCGTCAGGGGGCGGTCCTGGTCGTTCTTCATGGTGAACTCCTCGTGGCTGACGGGATGGGACTGTGTGCTGTGGCGGATGACTCTCGGCTTGGCTACAGGCCCGGGCGACTTCGTCATCAGTGCCTGAGGTACGCGTCCGAGCGTGCATGGGCTCTCGGGTGCAACTGACTGACGGTATGGGCAAAATATTCAGTACGAGCTACTTCTCCAGGCTCTGTCTGGTGCTCTTCCCGAGTGAGGGTGCGCGGGCGCTCTTAGAGAGAGACTCCGAGGCCACGGAGGTAGGCGACAGGGTCAGTGTGAGCGTGGTAGCTGTTCTCGGTGCGGGCTTCGAAGTGGAGGTGCGGCCCCGTTGAGTTGCCCGTGCTTCCGCTGAGACCAATGCGCTGACCGGAGTCAACGGTTTCACCGGCGGTGACGGTCGTGCTGGCAAGGTGGGCGTAGAGGGTGTACATGCCGTCTGTGTGGCGGATGACGATGGAGTTGCCATACGCGCCGGCCCAGCCCGAAGAAACAACGGTGCCGCCGCTGACGGCTTGGACTGGAGTACCAGTCGGGACGGCAAAGTCCACACCAGTGTGGTATCCCGCAGCCCAAGCCCCTGCCTGCCGGTAGCTGGTAGTGATCACGGCACCGTAAACGGGGGCGCTGGCTTGACGGCTCTCGGAGGCCTTGGCCTGGACAGCGGTCGTGGCCTTGGCCTTGGGCTGGACAGCGGTCGTGGCCTTGGCCTTGTCCTGGACAGCGGTCGTGGCACCCTCTGAGTCGTTCCGAACGTCTTCCTGGACCGCATCGCCTACGTCAGCCACCTCGTCGGACGTACCCTCTGCGGGTTCACTGTTGCGTGTCAGACCAGCAACGACGGAGCAGTGGGGCCACGCACCTGTGCCCTGGCTGGCCAGAACCTTCTCGGCGATGGCGATCTGCTGTTCTTTGGTGGCCTGGTGTGCGTTAGGAGCGTAGAGATGCCCGCCGAACTCGGCCCAGGTGGTGGGAGCAAATTGCAGTCCCCCGTAGTAACCGTTGCCCGTGTTGATTGTCCAGTTGTTGCTGCTCTCGCAGGCGGCAACCTTTTCCCAGACCTCCACAGTGGCGGCGGAAGCAGTTACGGGGGCCAGGAGCAGTGGAAGCATGGTTGCAGCGATGAGAGCAGTTGGGAGTAACGGGCGGCGCATTGAGCGGCGGAGAGGAGCATACAAGTGAGGCATCGGGGCTTTCCTTGTCTCGAAATTGCAGCAAGCGGCAGGGGTCAGCACGGAGCGGCTCGGTCCCTGGGTGAAGATCACGGCAGGTAGGTGTGTGCAGGTTCGAAGCCCTGGCGGCGGGTTCACAAGAGGGCACGACGGAGCCCACGCCTGCTCCGCAGCAGGCGCTACCCGGCTTGGCCGATCAGGGCGGGCATTGCCATCGCGGACAGCTGATGAATAGAGCGCTGTGCGGGTGGTCTCTTCTCAGAACCAGCCCACGTACAGCTCGCGTCGCTCAGCAACTGCGCTGATCTGGCCGTCGATTGACATGGCGCGACGAGCGCTGGGGACTGTCAGGCAGGAACGAAATTCGCACTCGTTGGGGGGGACGATACGAGCCATCTTGGGAACCTAAGCCGCCCACTGCCTTACTCACCCGCGGGCGTGTAGCAGGAGGGCCGTGCCAGGCAGGCTCGCAACAGTCACGTTGCCGCATACAGGAGTAGGCACTCATGCGATCACTTCCTCTGGGAGCAGATCCCGTGCGGGGGGGGTAGGTGTCTGCTCATCCAGGACACCTGGTCAGGTAGCCGGGGACCTGAGTAACTCCTACCTGTTGTTGAGCGAGTAATAGCCTCCCGACCAGGTACTTTGTGGCTTGAGTGCTTATGCCGCCCGTATATCCGAGTCACGCGCACCGTCGCAGCGCAGAGATCAGGGCCTGGACGGACACGCCCCTGCGATGGCTGGCCGACTCGCGAAGGGTCCCGTCGGCGTCGCGTGATGCCGCGTAGGGGCACCCCAATAGAAAGCAAGAGACACCGGCAGACGAATCAGGCGGGGCCATGGGGCTGGTCTGTGTACACAGAACGCCGCTTTCCCCATCACGGGCTTGCGGACCGCACTCTCAACACCACGCTGTTACACCAGCGTCGGATGACTGTCGGCGGCGCTTGAATTGTGGTCCTGGATCACTTCCATTGCCAGGGCCACGGAGGGCAGCGAAGCCGCGATCATGAACGGCCGTGGCGATGTGCTCCTCCAGGACCTGAGGTTCCACTAGGTCGACGGTGTCGTGATTGAAAACATCGTGGCCGACGGGGAGAGTTGGTGGCCGTGCGGGCTCCGACCGCTGCGGAGGGGGCCGCGTGTACGGCGTGCGGGTCGGTGTCGTCGCGTGCACAGCCGGTACGTACGTCGCCTCGCCGACAATGCGGTCGGCGGGTGCCCGGTACTGATCGAGTTACAGGTGCAGCGATTCCGCCGTCACCAGCGTTCCTGCGGGCAGGCGACGTTCGCCGAGCAGGTCGACGGAGTGACCGTCCGGCACGGCAGACGCAGCGCCAGGCTGCAGAGGGTGTTGGAGCGCGTGGCGGTGATGTTGGCCGGCCGTCCAGTGCCCGCCTGACCCCAGGCTCTGGCGGACGGGGTGAGCAGGTCGCCTGCCTGAGCCCGAGAACTCGACACCGCGGGTGCTCGGCGCGGAAGACTTTACGCTGCGCAAAGGCCACAACTACAGCACGATCCTGATCTACATCGAAACCCATCTGTTGCCGGACCGGACGACGTCGACAGTCGTCCGGTCGCTCGGCGAGCATCCCGACGTCGACGTGATGTGCAGGGACCGTTCCACGGCCGATGCCGAGGCCGGACGGCTCGGCGCCCCGAATGCCATCCATGTCGCGGTCCAGTGGCACATCTGGTCGAACCTGGCTGAGGTGTCGAGAAGACGGTCGTCCAGCACCGAGCTCTGCTGCGTGAGCCGCACCGCCAGGGTTGCCGCGGACATGGGTAACGCGAACCTCGAACCGTCTTCTCCCGCCGACCGCGGACAACCGGCAGGCTCTCAAACCGCGTCCGGCACACGGCCGTCCATGCCCTCCTCGGCCGAGGCGTCGGACTGCGCGCGATCGTCTGCTGGCTCCAGCTGGCCCTCAACATCGTCCCACGCCGCGGACCCGGACGATCTCCTGGTCGACCGGTGGACCGGCCGCACCAGCATCGTCGACCCCTACAAGCCCTACCTCCACCGGCGGTGGGCCGAGGGCTGCACCGTCGCCGCTGACTGTTCGAGGAAGTCCGCGAGCGCGGCTACCTCGGCGGCGAGAGCGTCGTGAAGGTCTACGTGGCCAAGCTCCGCCAGAACTCCCGCACGACGCCCCGCAGAGCATCGTCCGTGCGGAACGTGACCAGCTGGCTCACTGCCGTCCCGACCGTCTCTCCGACGACCAGGCCCAGCAGCTCAAGGCAATGCTGGCCCGATGCCCTGCAACCGACCGCCGCCCACCACGTTCGCGCGTTCGCCGAGCTGATGAAACAACCGACAGTTCCAGGTTTCTTCATGCGGGCGAGGGTGTGCTCGACGCGAGCTCGGACCTTGCGGTGGGAGGCGTTGTGCTCCTCCTTCCAGGCCGGGAGGATCGGCCTGGCTTCGTTCGCGGCGGTGGCGGATGACCAGGCCGGTACCCCGGTAGCTGCCGCCCGCGATGACCGTTGGTCTTGTCGATCGCGGTCTCCCCGCCGGACAGCTCCGATGCCGTGCAGTCGTTGCGGTGGCCGGGCACGGGCCGGGCCAACGGCCACGACGAGGCGAGTATCGGCGTCAATTACGACCTGGTGGTTGGTGGAGTACCGGTAGTTCTAATAGGTCATCGGTGAGCCCGAGCGCGAGAGCGCAAGGGCCGCCAGGCGAGGTGGAGACCTGCCGGCATTCTGGGATTGGATCCCCGTGTTCAGACCGGCTCCGCCTCGCCCGCGCCCTGCCGGGCGGAGACCTTCGGTAGTTCCGGGACCTTGATCTCTCGTCAAAGACCGGTCCCACCCGGCAGAAGCTCGGATATCACCGGTTTCATCTCACCAGCCCGCCGACAGGGGCCGACCTCTCAGCAGTTCGCGAGCCCAGGAGCTCTCCAGCAGACCGAGGTCCCTGCCGGTAGCTGGAGACACGAACGGCTCATGAGATGGCGTGCCTCGAGCACTTCTATCAGTGGGCGGTTCGTGATTCTTTGATGGGATCTGCTGTCGCCTGATCGTGTGGCGGCGGGACGGAATCTGCCGGTCCGCGGTTGGTGATCTGCTGATTTGGCCGGGTGAGTGAACGCAAGCCGTACCCGAGTGACTTATCGGGCGAGCAGTGGGCTCTGATCGAGCCGGTGATCACGGCGTGGAAGGACCGGCACCGTTCGGTCAGCGGTCACCAAGGCGCCTACGACATGCGGGAGATCGTGAACGCGATCCTCTACCAGGGGCGGACCGGCTGCCAGTGGACCTATCTCCCGCATGATCTGCCGCAGAAGAGTGCGACGTACTACTACTTCGCCGCCTGGCGGGACGACGGGACCGACCAGGTCATCCATGAACTCCTGCGCTGCCAGGTCCGCGAACGCGCCCGGCGATGAGAGGACCCGACCCTGGTGGTCCTGGACACCCAGAGTGTCCATGTGGCCGCCGGGGTCCCCGCCTCCACGAGCGGCCACGATCCGGCCAAGCGGGTGCCCGGCCGCAAGCGGGGTCTTGCCGTGGACGTCCTCGGCCTGGTCATCGCGGTCGTCGTCCTCGCTGCGAACACCCACGACAACGCCGCGGGCATCGTCCTGCTGGACCAGGTCGCCGAGCACGCCGGCGGAAGCGTCCGCAAAGCCCTGGTAGACCAGGGCTTCAAGAACCAGGTCGTCATGCACGGCGCCGGCCTGGGGATCGACGTCGAGATCGTCCAACGCGACCCGCAGGTCAAGGGGTTCGTGCCGCAGCCGAAGCGGTGGAGGGTCGAGCAGACCTACGGGATCCTGATACTGCACCGGCGCCTGGTCCGCGACTACGAGCACCGCTCATCCTCCTCCGCCTCCCGCGTCTACTGGGCGATGACCCACGTCATGACCCGACGCCTCACCGGCGCGAACGCACCCACCTAGCGCGAGCCGCAGGCGGCGCCAGCGTGAACCTCCGGCCCCTGCTCGACGCCCTGGACCTCCAGGAAGACGCCGCCCGGACCCTGGCCGACGAACTCCGCGCACAGATCGACGACCTGCAGACCAGGCTGCGGGAGGCCGAGATGCACCTGGAGCACCTCACGATCACCCGCAAGACCGTCACCGGTCTCGCCGACCGGCTCCCGGCCGTCGCGCCGGAGCTGCCCGAGCATCCGGACTACCCCCGCATCCTGGCCGCCTTCAACCACGCGACCGGGCCGCTACGGGCCAAGGACGTCTGCGAAGCCCTCGGCCACGAACTGCTGCCGAAGAACGTCGAAGGCACCCGCGCCAAGCTGAAACGCCTGGTCAAACTCGGGATCCTCACCGAGGCCGACACCGGCAACTTCGCCCGGAAGCAATAGCCGACACAACCTCCACCAGCCGCCTTGCTCCCACCTCAGCCAGAAAAGGACATCGCCTTACGAACCGCCCACTCAGAGCGCCGCGTGCTCCGCACAGGACCGACCTGCAGGTTGATGCGGAGGTGCAAGGTGAGCGCGATCTTCTGCGGCATCGACTGGGCGGAAGGGCACGTGCGCCACGAGGCGCTTGAAGTCGAGCGGAGGTGAGAGACCTCCGCCTCCTGGCCGTCGCAGCGGCCGGGTGAAGCTGAGGGCAGCCTGATCCGGGAGACGCCGGGGAGGGTGGGAGCAGCCCTGACAACGCCGGGACGTGCCAGAACTGCCAGATGGCGCGGGGCCGGCTAGCAAGACGGGAAGGTGTACGAGAGAAACCAGTGCCCGATGCCCCTTAACGGCCCACCAGCTCGAATCTGGCGGATATGGGCTGGTCGCGGTGCGTCCCTGCTTCGTGTGCGGAGCGGGGAACTCCAGGTTGTAAATGTTTGACCCGGCCTGGAGGCCACGGTGAATGTCTGCGGCGTAGTCGTGGCGATGCCGCAGGGGTAGAGCTGGGCGCCTCACCCGTCGATCGACTCTCAGGTGAACGTGGGAACCGTCCGGTGTCGTCCTCACCCCGCGCAGCCAGCGCGGCGGAAGGACAGGCACGTCGTCAGCTGACGGCACCGGGCGGGACGGAGGCCCCGTAGTAGTCCGAGGCCGGGAAAGCCGGCCACATGGCGAAGGGGGCCAGCAAGTCGGTGGTGGAAGTACTGGAATACCGGGAGACCGCTGGTGAATACGAGTGATCTGCCGCCCGGCTCGCTTCGGGCCGAGCGGCGGGTACTGGAGATCCAGACCAAGCTGCACCGTTGGGCGAACGACGATCCTCATCGTCGGTTCGACGATCTGTACAACCTCGTCTGTGATCCCGCGTTCCTGGCCATGGCGTGGGAGCGGGTCGTGGGGAACAAGGGCGCACGCTCGGCCGGAGTGGACGGCATGACCGTCTCCTTCGTCCGGGAACGGTTCGGCGAGGTGCAGTTCCTCGCCGGGCTGCGGGAGCAGTTGAAGTCCCGCAGTTTCCGTCCGGTGCCGGTCAGGGAGCGGATGATCCCCAAGCCGGGGTCGCGCAAGCGGCGGCGCCTTGGGATTCCGACCGTGGCCGACCGGGTGGTCCAGGCGGCCTTGAAGCTGGTGCTGGAGCCGATTTTCGAGGCGGACTTTGCGCCGTGCTCGTACGGCTTCCGCCCCAACCGGCGGGCGCATGATGCGATGGCCGAGACGCGTTTTCTGGCATCCAAGACCTATGAATGGGTGCTGGAGGGCGACATCACGGCGTGCTTCGACGAGATCTCGCACTCGGCTCTTATGGACCGGGTGCGGGCTCGGATCGGGGACAAGCGCGTGCTCGCGCTGGTGAAGGCGTTCTTGAAGGCGGGCATCCTCACCGAGGTTGGCACCTCCAAGGAGACGGTCACTGGCACCCCGCAGGGCGGGATTCTCTCGCCGCTGCTGGCCAACGTGGCCCTCTCGGTCCTGGACGAGCACTTCACCCAGATCGAGGGCGGGCCGCAGACCAGTCCGAAGCGACGGTTCACCCGGCGCCAGAAGGGGTTGGCTAACTACCGGTTGATCCGGTATGCGGACGACTTCGTCATTCTGGTCTCGGGCACCCGAGCTCACACGGAAGCACTGCTTCCCGAAGTGGCGGAGGTCCTCTCCATCGTCGGCTTGCGGCTGTCGGAGGAGAAGACGCTGATCACGCACATCGACGAGGGCCTCGACTTCCTTGGCTGGCGCATCCAGCGTCACCAGAAGCGGGGAGCTGACCGGCAGTACGTCTACAACTACCCGGCCAAGAAGGCACTTCGGTCCATCAAGGCCAAGACGAAGGCGCTCTGTCGGATGAACGTCAGCCTGTCGCTGGCAGTCCTGCTGCATCGGCTCAACCAGGTGCTGCGGGGCTGGACCGCCTACTTCCGCCCCGGGGTGTCCGCCCGGGCCTTCCAATACCTGCGCATGATCGTCTGGCGTCAGGTTTTCGGATGGCTCCGGCGCAAGCACCCCAAGGCAGGGTGGAAGGAACTCCGCCGCCGCTTCTGCGACGGCGGATGGTGGCCGCGAGACGGGCACGTTGTCCTGTTCAACCCGGGATCGGTAGTCACCACGCGATACCGCCCCCGAGGGACGATCATCCCGTCTCCCTGGCCCAGCGCAACGAGCTGAGGAGAACAACGGCTCAACGGGGCTTGTGGAGAGCCGGATGCGGGGCCAACTCGCACGTCCGGTTCGGGAGGGCGGCGCGGAGAAACGGACCGGGAGCAATCCCGGCACCGCGCTCCGCGCCGACCCCACCACGACATAGCCCTGGTCGACCAGAACGGAGCCCAGGTGGCCAAGCTGCGTATCAGTGACGACAGCGGCGGCTTCCACGCGCTGATGGAACTACTGACCAGGCACGGCGACACCGTGGAGGACCCAATCCCGGTCGCTATCGAGACCCCGCGGGGGCTCCTTGTCGCCTGCTTGCGGGCCACCGGCCGCCAGATCTACGCGATCAACCCACTTGCCGCCGCCCGCTATCGCGATCGCGCCAGCGTCTCCCGAGCCAAATCCGACGCAGCCGACGCACGGATCCTGGCCAACATCCTGCGGACCGACCGGCACGCCCACCGACCGTTGCCCGACGACAGCCAAGCGGGACAGGCCGTCGCCGTGCTGGCCCGCGCTCACCAGGACGCAATCTGGGACCGGCAGCAGATGATCAACCGGCTCCGCTCACACCTGCGCGAGTACTACCCAGCCGCCCTCACCGCCTTTCACGGCCCCGGAAAACCCGGACTCGACTCGCCACGCGCCCGCGTGATTCTGGCGGCCGCACCCACGCCGGCCGACGCCGCCAAGCTCACCCGCAGCCAGCTGCGCGCGCTACTCAAGCGCGGCGAGCGTCCACGCTGCGGAATCGAAGCCGAGGCCGAGCGGCTTCGGGAGATCTTCCGTGCGGACCACCTCCGTCAGCTGCCGCAGGTCGAACAGGCCCTGGGGCACCAAGCAACGGCGCTCATACGGCAGGTCGACGCCGCTTGCACCAGCGTTGCCCAGCTCGCAGTGGCGACGGAAGAAGCATTCCTCGTGCACCCAGATGCCGAGATCATCACGAGCTTCCCAGGTCTGTCCGTGCTGTCCGGAGCACGCGTCCTCGCCGAGATCGGAGACGACCGCGGACGCTTTGCGGACGCCCGAGCCATGAAGGCATACGCCGGCGCGGCCCCCGTTACACGGGCCTCCGGCCGCAGCCACATCGTCGTGGCCCGAACCGTCAAGAACCAACGGTTGGCCTCGGCTGGGCACATGTGGGCCTTCGCAGCCCTCCGCACCCCGGCTCCACGCACCCACTATGACCGACGTCGAGCTGGCGGGGAACGCCACACCGCAGCTCTCAGGAATTTGTTCAACAAACTGCTCGGCTGCCTCTACCACTGCCTGCAGCACCGCACGCTATTCGACCCCGATCGTGCCTTCACAACACCCCTGGACCTCGCAGCCTGACCACAAACTTGACCTGCCGGCGACATGAGATGTCTTCGACTGCCCGGCGACCTCGTGGTCTCGGGTGGGAAGCAGGGTCCGTCCACGATCAGCACGGTGCCCCTGCGGAACCGCCTGCGAGCCTGCAGCGCAAATGACGGCCCGAGGTGGCGGATGATGCGGTCGGCCGCGGACTTCGAGATGCCGAACAGCGGGACGAACTCCCGCAGGGGCAGATTCGTGCGCCAGTACGCGCGACCAACAGGACTCGGTCCTCCAGCGGTGGTCACCAGGGCTTGCCCTTGCGGACCGGGTCGGCACCCTCACGCCGCGACGCGGTGATCAGCCTGGCGAACTTCCGCGGGCACAGCCCATTCAAGGGGGCCATTTAGGACGGCTCCGGCGCCGTGATCACACCAGCCACGTGAAGATCATCGCAGGATGGTTAGGGTGCCTCGTCGAGCCGACGGACTGAAGACGAATGATGGAGCAGGACGAAGCCCTGCAGCTCGCGGCGGCATTTCTCGCGAATAGCCAGCACGATGACGAGCCGCCTCTTGCCATCGACACAGAGCGAATCCGCGAGAACAATGGGCTCCTGATCGTGCCTTACAACTCTGTGCAGCACCTCGCCTCGCGGTGATGTGAGAGAGCAGCTGTTGGACTGCTGGCCCATCCACGTCGACCTTGAACGCGGAGATGTGCGGTTCGGGACCCTGGACGAGCGGCATCTGTGGAAGAAAGCGAGGTACAAGCTGGTGTTCGTCGACCGGCTGCTGGCCGCCCTTGTTCATCTTCGGCACGGTGTCACCCACGACGTCCTTGCCTGTTGGTTCGGTGTCGATCGC
>NZ_JBIBVE010000049.1:0-13942 GCF_043080095.1 Streptomyces sp. NPDC015127 | reverse complement strand
CAGGGGGGACCCTGTGGGAGAGTAGGACGCCGCCGAACAATCATTGTGGGGAAGCCCCGGAACCTTGTTCCGGGGCTTTTCCGCGTTCCGGGGTCATTCAGACCGGCAGGGCGGGATCAGGACGGGTTCACCAGCCGCGTGTCGTACGCCAGAATCACTGCCTGGACCCTGTCCCGCGCGCCCGTCTTCGCCAGGATGCGGCTCACGTGCGTCTTCACCGTCGACTCCGCGAGGTGGAATCGGCTCGCGATCTCCGTGTTCGTCCATCCCTGGCCCATGACGGTGAGGATCTCCCGCTCCCGTTCCGTCAGCCGGGCGAGCCGTTCGTCCAGGACACGGGTCGCGGTGGTGGGGCCGTCATCCGGGAGGTGCTGGACGTAGGTGTCGAGCAGCCGGCGCGTGAGGCTGGGCGCCACCACCGCGTCGCCGGCCGCCACCGCGCGGATGCCGGAGAGCAGTTCCTCCGGAAGCGCGTCCTTGATGAGGAAACCGCTCGCCCCGGCCCGCAGGCCCTCGTAGGCGTACTCGTCCAGGTCGAACGTCGTCACGATCAGCACGCGCGTGCGGTCACCCGCGGCCGCGATCCTGCGGGTGGCCTCGATGCCGTCGAGACCGGGCATGCGGATGTCCATCAGGACCACGTCCGGGTGCAGTTCGGCCGTCAGCCGCACGGCCTCGCTGCCGTTGCCTGCCTCGCCCACCACCGTCAGGTCGTCCTGGCTCTCCAGGAGCATCCGGAAGCCGAAGCGCTGCATGGGCTGGTCGTCGACGATGAGAACGGTCGTCACGAGGCGGGTTCCTTCGGAAGTCGGAGATGCACGCGCCAGCCCCTGGTGGGCCGGTGCAGGGGACCGGCCTCAAGTGTGCCGTCGTACATGGCCGTTCGCTCGCGCATTCCGGTCAGGCCGCCGCCGGGCTCGGCCGGTGCCGTGCCGCCCCGGCCCGTGTCCGTCGCCTCGACGGTCACCGCGCCGTCGTCGGCGCAGGTCACCACCACGGTGGCCGTGGCGTCGGGGCCGGCGTGCTTGAGCGTGTTCGTCAGGGCCTCCTGCACCACCCGGTAGACGGCGAGTTGCCGTCCGGCCCGGAGCCCGGTGGGGTCGCCGTGGACCGTGAGCGTCACCGGGAGCCCGGCCGCCCTGACGCCGTCGACGAGGCGCTCCAGGCCCGCGAGGTCCGGCTGGGGCGCGAGGTCGGCGGCCGGTGCCGTGTCGTCGCGCAGGACGTCCAGGAGCCGGCGCAGTTCGGTGAGCGCCTGGCGGCTGGTGGTGCCGATGGCCTCCAGCGCCTGCGCCGCGCGCTGCGGGGAGTTCGCGGCCGCGTAGGCGCCGCCGTCCGCGAGGCCGGTGATGACGGACAGGTTGTGGCCGATGATGTCGTGCATCTCCCGTGCGATACGGGTGCGTTCGGCGGCGGCCGCGAGCCGGGCCTGCTGGTCGCGTTCGATCTCCAGCCGTCGGGCCCGCTCGACGAGAGAGGCCGTGTAGTCCTTGCGGCTGCGGACCGCGAGTCCGAGCAGCGCGACGAGGGCGAAGCCGTAGAGGTTGGGAACGAACTGCTGGTCCCAGCTGCCGACCGGATAGCGGGTGGCGCCGATCGCGAGCGGGACGAGGGTGAGCGCGAACGACCAGGCGAGTGTGCGCAGCGGCAGCCGCAGCGCGATGTGGAAGACGGCGATCAGCTGGAGGAACGCGGCCTGGAGATGGGCTCCGGTCCAGGCGTTGACCAGGGCGAACGGCAGCATTGTCAGCAGCACTGCGAGGGGCTGCGACCGGCGGCGGAGCAGGGGGAGGGAGAAGCCGAGGCTCATGGTGACGACCAGAGGGACCGGCACGTCGTCCTCGAACGCGATGTTGCGCCAGCCGCCCGACGCGTCCGTCAGGGCGGCGATCACGTAGAAGGCGGTGAGGTGCAGGTCCCAGCAGAGGGGGTGGCGGCGGTCGAAGGCGCGCAGGCGCTCGCCCAGCCGGTGCATCCTGCGGGTCAGCGGCTGGGCACCCGCCGACCAGTCCTGGTCGGGGGTGCCCGGCTGCCTCGTTCTTGTGGGCCTGTGCGTCACCGCATCATCCTCGTACGTCCGCGGGGGCGGGGGCAGGCCGTTCGCCGGGGTCATACGTCCCGGCGCCTGAGCAGCAGGGCCGCGGCTGCCAGCGTGGCCGCCGCCCACAGGACCATGGCGAGCAGCGCGGCACCGGGGGAAGGGGCGCCGGGGACGGGGTCGGCGGACATCAGGACGGTGACGGCCTTGCCCGGGAAGTACCGGAGGGCATCGTGGACGATGTCGTACGGCAGCATGCCGATCACCTCGGGCAGGATCATGACGCCGCCGATGAAGGCGCCGTTCGCGCCGGGGACGGAGCGGCACAGCGCGCCGAGGCCGAGCGCGATGAGGCCGAGCAGGGTCAGGGCGGCCGAGCTGCCCACCAGGGCGCGGAGCACGCCCGGGTCGCCGAACGACGCCTCCTGGTCGGTGCCCGCGAAGAAGAGCTGGGCCGCGGGGAAGGTGACGAACGCCGTGACCAGGGACACGGCGAAGGCCGCCACGGTGAACACGGCCGCCTTCGACCACAGGACGGGCAGCCGGCGGGGCACGGCGGTCATGGTGGCGCGGACCATGCCGTTCGCGTACTCGCCGGCGGTGACGAGGATGCCGAGGACGCCGAAGGCGACCTGCGCGAACTGGATGCCGATGAGGGTCAGGACGACCGTGTCCATATCGCCGTCGCCGCCGCCGGTCTCGTACGTCGCGCCCATGACGAGCCCGACGCCCAAGGTGAGCAGCGACGCGGACAGCAGGGCGGCCCAGGTGGAGCGTACGGTCCACAGCTTGTGCCATTCGGACCGCAGGACGTGTGCCGTCGTGAGCCGGTAGGTGGGCCCATGCTGCTGCTCCTTCGAGGGGCGCGGAGGCCGGTGCGACGGTGGCCTGGTACTCGACCTCGTCGCGTGTCAGGTCCATGAACGCCTGCTCCAGGGAGGCGGTCAGCGGGGTGAGTTCGTACAGTGGGATGCCGTGGGCGGCGGCGGTGCGGCCGATGTGCTCGCCGTCGGTGCCGCGGACACGGAGTTCGCCGGGGGCGCCGGGGGCGATCTCGACACCGGGGCCCGCGAGGAGTGCGGCGAGGTCCGACGCCTCGGGCGAGACGACCTTGACGCCGTCCGTGCCGGAGCTGCGGACGAACGCCTCGACCGTGGTGTCGGCGAGGAGACGGCCGCGGCCGACGATGACGAGGTGGTCGGCGGTGAGGGCCATCTCGCTCATCAGGTGCGAGGAGACGAGGACGGTGCGGCCCTCGGCGGCGAGCGACTTGAGGAGGGTGCGGATCCACAGCACGCCCTCGGGGTCGAGGCCGTTGACGGGCTCGTCGAGGACGAAGGTCGCCGGGTCGCCGAGGAGGGCGGCGGCGATGCCCAGGCGCTGGCCCATGCCGAGGCTGAAGCCCTTGACCCGGCGGCGGGCGACATCGGCGAGGCCGGCCAGTTCGACGACCTCGTCGACGCGGGAGGCGGGGATGCCGTGGGTGTGGGCGAGGGCGAGCAGGTGGTTGCGGGCGCTGCGGCCCGGGTGGACGGACTTGGCCTCCAGCAGGGCGCCGACCTCGGTGAGCGGGGCGGTGTGGCCCGTGTAGGCGCGGCCGCCGACGGTGGAGGTGCCGCGGGTGGGCGCGTCGAGGCCGAGGAGCATGCGCATGGTGGTGGACTTGCCGGCGCCGTTGGGGCCGAGGAAGCCGGTGACGGTGCCCGGCCTGACGGTGAACGAGAGGTCGTGGACGACGGTCTTGGCGCCGTACCGCTTGGTGAGCCCGACAACGTCGATTCCCTGAGGACTGGTCATGCCGTCGACGCTACGGAGCGGGCCGGCCGGTCACGTCCGACCGCGGGCGGCAGCCTGCGCGGTGCCGTAGTACCGGGGTAGGACGCGGACCCTGACGCGGTCCCGCCCGCCGAAATCGCGTTGCCCGCGAGCGGGGGCCTTGGCCAGGATCGGGTCATGGACTATGTCATCCGGCCCGTACGCGCCGAGGAATGGGCGAAGGCCCGCGAACTGCGGCTCGCCGCCCTGCAGGACCCGCTTGCTTCGATCGCCTTTCTGGAGTCGTACGAGGACGCCGTGGCGCGCCCTGACTCCTTCTGGCAGGAGCGCACGGCGTCGGCGGCGGCCGGCCGTGAGGTGATGCAGTTCATCGGCGAGGCTCCGGACGGGAGCTGGGACGGCACGCTGACGCTGCTGGTGGAGCGGCCGGGCGTCGAGGCGCGGGTCGGGAAGCCGGCGCCGGTGGAACAGACGCATGTGGTGGGGGTGTTCGTCCGGCCCGAGGCGCGGGGCAGCGGGCTCGCGGACGCGCTGTTCCGGGCGGCGCTGGAGTGGTCGTGGGCGCTGGAGGCGCCGCGGGTGGAGCGGGTGCGGCTGATCTTCCACACGGACAACGCGCGGGCCGAGGCGCTCTACCGGCGGGCGGGCTTCGTGCCGAGCGACGATCCGTCGCCCATTCCGGGGGACGAGATGGCGCGGGAGTACGAGGTCAGGCGCGACGCCTGAGCGCGTGACCGCCGGGGCGTCAGGGCAGGGGGGCCGTCCAGCGCGCGCGGGCCTGTTCGGCGGAGCGCAGCAGGACGAGCGTGGGCAGACCCTGGCCCGGGCCCGTGGCGAGGAGCTCCGGGAGCAGCGGCAGCGGCGCCACGGCCGCGACGTCGTCGAGGACCAGGGTCAGTGGTGGGTCGAGCCGACCGTCGGATGACCGTGCGGCCATGCGGCGGCCGTGCTCGACCACGTCTGAGGCGAGTGCCGTGAGCAGTGGCATCGCACCGGGGCGGGTACGCGGATCCTCGATCGGTTCACCCACCACGTAAAGCGTGCCCGCTTCGTTCACGAAAGATTCCAGGGCGAGCGCATCGGTTCGGTTCGGCGTGCACGCCTCCCGGATGTGCACCGAGGACAGGGCGGCGAGGGCGCGAGCGGTCAACTGCTGGGCGATGTCGCGGCGTTCTGGGTACGCGGTGAGCGCGGACTCCAGCAGTCCGGCGAGCCCGGCCGCGGCCTTGGGGTGCGTACGGAGGATGCGTACGGGCTCGTGGGCACCGGTGCCCTGTGCCCAGCGGTGGACCTGGCGGAACGGTCGGCCGTCCACGGCAGCGGCGTGCAGCCAGCAGCGCAGGAGCGTTTCCGCCGTGTCGGCCATGGCGGCGTCGATCAGGGCCCGGGGGCGTACGGGCGCGAGGAGGGCGGCGGCGCGGGCGGCAGCCGTCCGTTCGTCCTCACAGCCCGCGGTGGGCGACCAGTGGAGCCGGGCGGGGGTGTCGCACAGGTGCCCGGGATCGTAGACGAGGACGGGGCCGAGCTTGGCGCGGGCGTCCTTCGTCTCGGCCCACACGGAGGCGTCGGAGGTGACGACGAGAGCGGGGCCCTCGGCGTCGAGGAGCGCCTGGACGGTGGAGGGCCGGCGGGTGGCGGGATCGCCGTACAGCACGCGGGAGCGGGTGCTGCGCGGGCCGGGGACGGTGGGCAGCGGCGCGGTCGGCGGTGTCCGTGGGGCGGAGGCGGCTTCCGGGGCGGTCGGCTCGGGGGCAGCCGGGGCGGGCGCCGTTTCCACGGTCGGGGCGGGCGGCTCCGCGGCCGTGTGCGGCCCGGCGGAGAGGCGTACGCCCGCGTGCTTCTCGGCGCGTGCCCTCGCGCGGACCGCGCGCCAGCGCGCGACCGTGCCCAGCGTGAACACGGTCAGCACGACGAGCACCATCAGTTCGCCGATGGCCAGGCCCCAGAACAGTCCGTAGCCGGAGAGTTCGGCGGGCGGGGTCCCCGGCCAGGCGGCGGGCAGGTCGTGCGGGGCCGAGGCCAGCGACCGCATCGCCGGCGGCGTGTTGGTGAACGTCACCCCGTCCGGCCAGGCGCCGTGCGCGAACAGACCCGCCAGCCCGGTCGCCGTCCACACCAGGATCGTCAGCCCGAGCAGGAAGCCGAGCAGCCCGACCAACAGCCCGTCGGGGATGCCGCCTTCGCGCTCCCCGTCCCGGCCCCTCCCCTGGCGCCCCTGCTCCATCTCACGCCACCGTCGACTCTGAGGACTCGTCGATCCGTTGTTGCCGCTCGATCAGCGCCGCCCGCTGCTCCGCCTCCCACTCCGCGGCCTGGACGTGCTCCGGCAGCGCGGGCCCGGAGGACTCCGTCATCGCCCGGTCGGTGAAGACGAGCGGCCGCTCGGCCTCGGTCACCAGGTGTTTGACCACCTGGACGTTGCCGTTGACGTCCCAGACGGCGATGCCGGGGGTGAGCGTCGGGATGATCTCGACCGCCCAGCGCGGCAGGCCCAGTACGCGCCCGGTGGCCCGGGCCTCGTCGGCCTTCTGGGCGTAGATGGTCCGTGTCGACGCCATTTTCAGGATCGCGGCCGCCTCCCGTGCCGCGGCGCCGTCCACCACGTCGGACAGATGGTGCACGACGGCGACGAACGACAGACCGAGCCGGCGCCCGAACTTGAGCAGCCGCTGGAAGAGCTGCGCGACGAACGGGCTGTTGATGATGTGCCACGCCTCCTCCACCAGGAAGATGCGCTTCTTGCGGTCGGGCCGGATCCAGGTGTGCTCCAGCCACACACCGACGATCGCCATCAGGATCGGCATCGCGATCGAGTTGCGGTCGATGTGGGACAGGTCGAACACGATGAGCGGCGCGTCGAGGTCGATGCCGACGGTGGTGGGGCCGTCGAACATGCCGCGCAGGTCGCCGTCGACGAGCCGGTCGAGGACGAGGGCGACGTCCAGTCCCCAGGCCCGTACATCGTCTATGTCGACGTTCATCGCCTCGGCGGACTCCGCCTCGGGGTGGCGCAACTGCTCGACGATGTCGGTGAGGACGGGCTGCCGGTCGGTGATGGTCTCGTTGACGTACGCGTGCGCCACCTTGAGCGCGAAGCCGCTGCGCTCGTCGAGGCCGTGGCCCATCGCGACCTCGATGATGGTCCGCAGCAGGGCGAGCTGGCCGGTGCTGGTGATCGCCGGGTCGAGCGGGTTGAGGCGGATGCCGCCGTCGAGCGCCGTCATCGGGTCGAGCCGGATGGGAGTTATTCCCAGCTCCTGCGCGATCAGGTTCCACTCGCCGACGCCGTCCTCGCCCTGCGCGTCGAGGACGACGACCTGCCGGTCGCGGAAGCGCAACTGCCGCAGGACGTACGTCTTCTCCAGCGCCGACTTGCCGTTGCCGGACTCGCCGAGGACCAGCCAGTGGGGGGCGGGGAGCTGCTGCCCGTAGAGCTGGAAGGGGTCGTAGATGTAGCCCTTGCCGCTGTAGACCTCGCGGCCGATGATCACGCCCGAGTCGCCCAGGCCGGGTGCGGCCGTCGGCAGGTAGACGGCCTGCGCCTGCCCGGTCGACGTGCGGACGGGCAGGCGGGTCGTCTCCACCTTCCCGAACAGGAAGGAGGTGAAGGCATCCGTGAGGACGGACAGCGGATCGCGCATGGCTGGGGGCCCCTATCGGCGGATGCCGGTCGCGAACGGAAGGGTGTTCACAAAGGCCCTGTGGTGCTCGCGGTCGCACCACTCCAGCTTCAGATACGACTTGCCGGCAGAGGCCCTGATCGTGCGCTTGTCCCGGGCCAGGGCCTCGGGCGAACGCGACGACACAGTGATGTACCCGACGAGGTTGACCCCCGCCGCACCGCTCGCGAGATCTTCACCCCGCTGGTCGAGCCGTCCGTGCGCGGCGATGTCGCGCGGGTCGACGGTCCGGTTCATCTTGGCGGCCCGGCTGGCGTCCGCCTCGTCGTTCGTCTTCTCGGTGAGCATGCGCTCGATGGCGACCTCGGTGGGCTCCAGGTCCATCGTCACCGCGACCGTACGGATCACGTCGGGGGTGTGGACGAGCAGCGGCGCGAGGAAGTTGACGCCGACCGGGGTCATCGGCCACTCCTTCACCCACGCGGTGGAGTGGCACCAGGGGGCGCGGGTGGAGGACTCGCGGGTCTTGGCCTGGAGGTAGGTGGGCTCTACGGCGTCGAGTTCGGCGGGCCAGGCGTTTCGTTTTGTCATCGCCTGGATGTGGTCGATGGGGTGGTCCGGGTCGTACATGGAGTGCACGAGGGACGCGAGGCGCGACTGTCCGAGGGGCTGGCGTACGCGGATGTCCGCCTCGGCGAGCCGTGCGCAGATGTCGGTGAGCTCACGGGCCATGACGACGGCGAGGCCGGCGTCCTTGTCGAGCCGTCTGGCGCCGGTGGCGTGCTTGGCGGCGCGGGCCATGGCGTGGGCCTCGGCGGCCAGTTCGCGCGAGTAGTGCATGCAGGCGACGAGGTAGGCGCGGTGCTGCTCGCTGGAGGTGGAGACCATGGACTGCAGCTGGTCGTACGACTCCCGGAGCCAGGCGGGCGCCTTCTGGTCGCCGCGCTGGGCGACGTCCTTGGCGTGTGCGTCGGGGTCGGCGGGCAGGGTGCGGGCCAGCATCTGGAGGCGCGTCACGAAGCCGTCGCCGTTGGCGACATGCTTGAGCAGCGTGCCGAACCGGTCGACCAGCGCCTCCTGGTCCTCGCTGTCGCGCAGGCCCACGCCGGGGCCCTCGATCTCGATGGCGGCGGTGACGGTGCGCCGGTCGGCGTGCAGCAGGACGGCGATCTCGTCAGGGCCGAAGGGCGCGGCGAGCCAGTTGATCCGCCCGATGCCCGGCGGCGGACCGACCTCGATCTCCCGCCCGTCGATGCGGGTGCCGGCCTCGACGGCACCGGAACGGTAGGTGGTGCCCTGGCGCAGGGTGCGCTTGTAGGAACGGTTGATTTCGAACCATTTGTAGAAGGTGCGGTGCTTGTAGGGCACGTACACAGCAGCGAGCGCGAGCAGCGGGAAGCCCATCAGCAGCACGATCCGCAGGGACAGGACGGGGACCAGCAGTCCGCTCATCATGCCGAGGAACGCGCCGGCGATGATCAACGCGATCTCGCCGGTCTCGCGGTTCTTGCCGACGATCGCGTTCGGCCGGGCGCGGCCGATGAGGTACGTGCGGCGGGGCGCGATGGGTGGGGACTGGGTCGTCAACGCCGGCCACCTCCTGTGCTGTTGCGGTTGCTGTGCGGGGTGCCACTGGTCGGGGTGCTGCTACGGGGAGCGGGCGCGGCTCCTCCTTGAGCGGTACGGCTGCCGTGGGCGGCGACGCCGCCGCTGACCGGGTTCGCGGGGCGGGGCGTGCTGCCGCCGGAGTCGCCGCCGGTGTTCTGGTTGCCGCGGGTGCTGTGGGTCTTGATGCCCTGGGAGACGAGGGCGGCGGGCGAGCTGATGACGGCGGCGGCCTTGCCCTCGGCGGCGTTCTGGATGCGGTTGTTGCGGGAGTTGGCGATCTCGTCTCCGAAGCCGGGGACGAAGCGGTAGATCATGGCGGAGGCGAAGATCGCGAGCAGGATGATGGAGAGCCCGGAGACGACGGCGGAGAAGGAGTCGGGCCCCTCACCGGCGGAGAGCGCGCCGGCGAGGCCGAGCACGATGACGATGACGGGCTTGACCAGGATGATCGCGATCATGATCCCGGCCCAGCGGCGGACGTGCCCCCACATGTTCTTGTCGACGAGCCCGGCGTAGACGACGACGCCCAGGAGGGCGCCGACGTAGAGGAGCACGGCGCGGATGAACAGCTCGAGGTAGAGGATGCCGGCGGCGAGGACGGTCACGAGGGCGACGATGATCAGCATGATCGGCCCGCCGCTGATGCTGTCGCCCTTCTGCAGGGCCTGCTTGAAGCTCCCGAAGAACATGTCGGTCTGCTGACTGGTCCCGGAGGCGACGACCTCGGTGACGGCGTCCGTGGCCGAGACGACGGTGTAGAGGATCAGCGGCGTGAAGGCGGAGGCGAGGACGGTCAGCCACAGGAACCCGACGGCCTCGGAGATCGCGGTGGTCAGCGGCACACCCCGGATGGCGCGCTTGGCGACGGCGAGCAGCCACAGGACGAGCGTGAGGATGGTGGCGGCGGCGAAGACGATGGCGTAGCGGGCGAGGAAGGCGGGGTTGGTGAAGTCGACCTCGGCGGTCTCCTTGACGGCGCCGGAGAGAAAGTCGAGCACGGCGACGGCGGCGTCGGCGCAGCCGCGGGCGAGGGAGGTGAGGGGGTCGAGGGCGTCCGTCGGATCGTTCCCGACGGACGACCGGCCGGCGCCGCCGGGGGATTCGCCGTCTTCGCAGTAGTCGCGGGCGGGGCCGACGATGAGGTCGCACTGGTCCTTGTCCGAGTACGGCGGTGGCGTCGGAGCGGCGACGGCGTGCGCCGACACAAGGACCGCTGCTGTCTGCAGCGACACGAGCAGAGAGGCGACCGTAACCGCGCGGCGGGGATTACCGGGCATAGGTGAACCCTCCGTACTGCTCTACAGCCTTGGCAATCTCATCGGCGTTGGATGCCGTACGGTCCGCGTTAACGGGAGCCGGGCCGTCCTTCTGGGAGAAACTCTCGACTTTCCAGTCCCCGTCGGCCCATCGCAGGGCCAGGGTCATCGTGAACCAGTCGTTGGTCACCGGGTTGGTCGAGCTCACACCCGCAGTACCGAACACCCCTGTGCACCACACCTCCACCGTGGCGGAGGCTGGCGTGTACTCCGTGACCTTGGTGCCGACAGGCGCCGTACGGGACACATATGTCATCCCCGCTGGAGCATTGCCTTCGGCATCAAGGCCGATCTTGCCGAGGAAGTCCTGGTTGTAGGCCTGGTCGAGCTTGGCCTCGAGTTCGGCGACCTTGTCGGCTACGAAGATCTGACGCACGATCTCGCGACGCCGTTCCGGCTTCAGGATGTCCGACGAAACCAGCGCCACCGCGTAATTCGCCGCCGCGCTCTGCGCCCCCTGCTCGTCCTGCGCGTACCCCGTCGGGATGCCGCCCGCGTTTCCCTCCACCGGGCGTACGCCCGTCGCCGCCGTAGGGGTGCTGGCGGGGGACTTGCCCGTGTCGCCCGATGCGTCGTCGGACCCGCCGCCCTGGTTGGCGAAGGCGATCGCCGCGATCAGCAGCACCACCACGCCCACCACCCCGATCAGCGAGCGCGAGGTGCGCACCGGGCGGCGGGTGGCGCCGTATGCGTCCTCGGGGGTGCCCGGGAGGCGGGTGCGGGTCTGCCCCGAGCCGCCGAAGCCGTCGTTCGTGCGGTCGCCGTGCTCGTCGCCGAGGCTCATCAGGCGCAGGCCCCCTCAACCGGTCGTGGACGTGCTGCATGGCCCGCAAAGGCGGGGTGGTGACGTGTCTTCAGGTACTTCGGGTACATCGGGGAGACGCAACCTCGGGGGTGGGGCCGGGCGAGCCCGGAGGGGCGGGCGGGCGGCTAGACGGCCATCCCGTACACGATGGTGAACAGGGTCCCCAGAGAGCCGATGATGAAGACGCCGGTGAGGCCGGCGACGATCAGGCCCTTGCCCTGTTCGGCGCTGAACGTGTCGCGCAGGGCCGTCGCGCCGATGCGCTGCTTCGCCGCGCCCCAGATCGCGATGCCGAGGCAGATGAGGATGGCCACGGCCATCACGACCTCGATCATCACCCGCGCTTCGTTCCCCAGGCTTCCGAACGGCCCCCAGTTCGGGGCGATACCGCCGATGATGGTGGTGATGTCGCCCTTTTCGGCTGCCAGGATCATGTAACTCACCGCCCCTGTTGGGTTGTTCGCCGCCCACGCCCCTTGGCACGGGTCAGGTTCTATCTTCCCTGATGAAACCGCCCCCGTAAGCCGACTTCGAGGGTCTCTTTACCCGATCTCCGCACGTTTGACCGAACCGGTCGCCTTGACCTGCGGCGGCATGGCGGGATCCGGTCGTCGTGCACAGATCGTCACTCTGTGTATCACGCAGAGTGACTCCGGGCAATGACTGTCGTTGTGCCACCTTTGGGGTGATCTGAGCTGTCGACCGCTCGTGGTCGGGCGCTCGGCCGGGCGGGGCCCGGAGGTGTCTCGCTCGCACGATCGAAATCACGCCGATGCCCATCACGAATCAGCCAGCCGTCATTGGTTGCTTGTTCAACTGGCGTCACTAGGGTCCGCCCTCATGGGCCACTCACACGCACACCGTCCGTACGTCTCCCGCCGGGACTTCCTGCGTCGCAGCGCGATCGTCGGTGCGGCGGGGGCGACCGCCGCGAGCGGCGCGTGGTTCTGGCAGCAGCCCGCGTACGGCACCGAAACCCCCGTCTCGCAGGTCCATGTGAACTTCGGCAGTGATGCGGCGCGCGAGATGACGGTCAGTTGGATGACTCCCGGACCGGTGCGTAGCCCGTTCGTACAGCTGGGCGGCGACCGGGTCGCCGCCCAGACCGTGCAGTACCCCGGCTATCCCGGCTATTTCCACCACGCCCGGCTCACCCGACTGGTCCCGGGCACCTCGTACGGCTACCGCATCGGACACGCGGACAAGACGGTCACCCCGGCGTACGGCTTCACGACGGGACCCCGGGGCCGGGAGAAGTTCACGTTCACGGCGTTCGGCGACCAGGGGACCGACCTGGCGACCACGGCCCAGCAGCCGATCCAGCCGAGCATGAACACCAAGCTGGCGCAGTCCTTCAATCCGGCGTTCCACGTCATCGTCGGCGACCTTGCCTACGCCAACGGCGACCAGAAGCTGTGGGACGAGTGGTTCGACATGATCTCGCCCATGGCCACGTCCACACCGTGGATGCCCTGCATCGGCAACCACGAGATCGAGAGCCAGCTCGATGTGCTGGGGACGGGGGACAGCTGGGGTGAGTGGGGTTACGACCCGTACCTGACGCGCTTCGCCCTGCCCGGCAACGGCTACCCGGAGCTGGAGAACTGCTTCTACTCGTTCCGCTACGGCAGTGTCGTCTTCATCAGCATCGACAACAACGACGTCAACACCGAGATCAAGCACAACATCGGCTACACGGGCGGGCGTCAGCGGCTGTGGGTCGAGAAGGCACTCGCCGCCGCGCACGCGGACAAGGGCGTCGACTTCATCGTGGTCCTGATGCACCAGGCGGCGTTCAGCTCCTCCTCGCGGCACGGGGCGGACGACGGCGTACGCGAGACCTGGCTCCAGCTGTTCGC
Source organism: Streptomyces sp. NPDC015127 (assembly GCF_043080095.1). NCBI lineage: Bacteria > Bacillati > Actinomycetota > Actinomycetes > Kitasatosporales > Streptomycetaceae > Streptomyces > Streptomyces sp. NPDC015127. The sequence goes on along the minus strand of NZ_JBIBVE010000049.1, from coordinate 920 downwards.
CCGCTACTCGGTGGACCTGGTGCTCCAGGGGCACGACCACAACTACGAGCGCAGCCATGTGCTCGCCGGCGACCAGGTCGTCGCCGACGTGCCCAACAAGCTGGACCTCGGCACGGCGTACATCCTGTGCGGCAACGGCGGCGCCGTGCAGGACTCCTTCGACCCGGTGCAGCCGGCCTGGTCCGCCTTCCGCCAAGCGCTCAAGATCGGCACGCTGAAGGTCGAGGTGGACCCGCTCACCTCGAACGGAATGAGCCGACTCACCCTCGGTGAGTACTGGGCCCTGGACGGCTCGCCCATCGAGGAGGGCATCGTCCTGGAGAAGAACGCGAAGTCGGCGCCGCGGCAGGCCGATACCGCCTCCGGCACCACGCAGAGCGCCGACCAAGGCGCCGCCGCCCCGGCGATCACGCTCCCCGCCGCGGACGCCCCCGCGGGGACCACGCTGATCGGCGTGGAGGCGGCGGGGACGACCGGCCTCGCCATGCACGTGCGGTCCCGCGAGGAGGCTCTGGACGAGCGTGCCTCGCTGATGTGACGGGGCCGGCCGTCCCGGCGCGTGGCTGTGGCGTGTGATTGCTGCCATGGCGGGATTCGGTCCTTTGTTCGTTGCTCGTGGGAATGGGTGCGTGGCAGCATTCGTGGGTGACTGACAACGGGGATGGGACAGCGAAGCCTCAACGCGCTTCGCGACTTTCCGAGTTGGCCGATTCATCGGGGCCGACCACATCGTTTGAGCCGTCAACGATTCCACCGGTAACTCCAGCGATGCCAGTGGCCGCTGAGCCGGTGGATGAGTTGGTGGTGGCGCGTCGGGGGTTTGCGCGTTTGCTGGGGGAGTTTCGGCGGTCGGCGGTGTTGGTGCCGTTCGATGCGCGGGGGAGTTTGTGGACGGCGGATTTCAACGGGGTGCGGTGGAT
>NZ_JBIBVE010000048.1:0-14269 GCF_043080095.1 Streptomyces sp. NPDC015127 | reverse complement strand
CGTCCGACAGTCTTAACTCGGCCTTCGGCCGCCCGGTCCGTGCCATGGAGCCAGCCTACACATCTGAACAGAATTCCTGACTCAGAAGACTAGCGTGAGTGTCACGGGCCCTTTGGTTCGCGTCCCTGACAGGCGCGAGTGGAAGGGCCCGCTCTCGTGTCGTCGAAAGGCTCGGTCGGTTCTGCGCTGTGGCCCTCGCTGTGAACCTGGGCGGCAGGGCGGCAAGTGTGATGAGTACTGGTGGCAGTGTTGGGCTCGGTCGATGACGTGCGAGTGTTCATCGGGACGGTTGTGGAATGGGCCGAGGCAGGCATGTCAGTTGCGGGGGTGTCAGATGGTCGACGAGAGCGTGATCGAAGCCGCCGTGGCCCGGTTGCGGGCGGCGGGGAGCCATGGAGACGCCGAACCTCATCCGCGAGCTGGTGAGCTCGTTCTCCCGGACGGGGCCTGCGCCCCCCACTGCATCCGTCTTTGGGCGGCTTTCGACAACTACTATCCGTTGGACGGCGGCCGCAGCACCGTGCCTATCGCTGACCGTGAGGGCGTCCTTGTGGTGGAGCCGATGAATCGTGTTCTGCGGCGGGTGTGCCTTGAGTCGATCGAGGACGAGATCGACGACGAGACCAGGGAATACCTTGAGGAGCTGATCGAGGATCTCTCCGAGGACCATCGTGGTTATGGTGCCGTGCTCGAGGACGAGCACCCGGATCCGGTCCTGTGGATCTCCGCTGCCGCAGAGGTGAGCCTCCTGTGGTATGAGCACGACGCGTTTGACCGGCGGATTCCGTTCCTCAACATGGTCGCCGGGCTGTGAACAGCTGCCTTGCCGGTCCAAGAGGCGCTGAGAGGCGGGTTGATCTGCGTGAGCTGTTTGCACTTTGACGATGAGCGGCACCGGCAGCGGATGCCCCCTCGGGTGCGGGTGTGCGGACGAGTGCTGTTTGTGGCCGGAGAAAGACGCTGTTGAGCTGGACCGACTCGGGGCCCCGAAGGTCGGCGAGCATCGGCGCGTTGTCCAGCCCGGCAGCGCGGAGACCGGCCGGATCGGCAAGGTTGTGAGCCGTTTCATGATGTGGGTCGCCGACGCGGAGGAAGTGGACGCCGAGGAGGGGGCCTGGGTGACGCTGTCGATCCCCGGGGAGGATCTCCGGGACGAGAACAGGCGGCGTAAGAAGGTGCCGCGCCCGCGGGAGTGGTTCGGTCCTGTCGGCTCGACCGCGGAGGCGGACACGCCCCCAGGCTGAGATCCGTCAGTCCTCCGTTTCGTCATCTCGCAAGCGGCAGAGCAGGGTGAATTCATCGCTGGTCGGTGCGATGCGCGGAGCGACGGCCTGGCTCAGGAGGCTTCCCTCCACCACTACGTACGCCTCGGCCTCTCCCGGCTCGTACTCGGCCAGAAGAACCAGCGGGGTCTCGTCGGGAATGTCAGTCAGTGCCCGTCGGAGCTGGCCGACGTTCCATGCCTCTCCTTCGAAGGAGGGGACTCCACCTGAGTGCATATTCGGTCCTTGTCGATCTTGAGCTCCGCTCTTGAGGCGAAACTGTATTCGATCTGCTCGGTCACGGCTTCGGTCCGCTGCCGCCGCCGGCCGTGCTCTGGTAGCGGTAGGACTCGGTTCCGGTCTGGATCAAAGTGGCGCGGAAGGTGATCCGGTCGGCGATGGCCGCGCAGAGCCTCGGGTTGCCGAAGATCTTGTCCCACTCCGCGAACGGGGAGTTGGTCGCGACCGCAGTCGCCTTGCGTTCCTCCCGCTCGGTAAAGATCTGAAACAGCAGTTTGGCGCCCTTGCGGTCCAGGTTGAGGTAGCCGAATTCATCCAGACAAAGAAGATCGACCTTGCTGTAGCGGGCGATCACGGACGACAGCCGCCGTCCCGCGTCGGCCTCGGCGAGCTCGTTCACCAGCGCGCTGGTGGTGGTGTAGCGGACCGACAGCCCGGCCTCCGCGACCGCAGTGCCGATCCCGATGAGGAGATGGGACTTGCCGGAGTCGCCGATGAGAACCAGCGGGCGGCCCTCGCGGACCCAACCCGGCGACCTCAGGGCAGCGACGACCTCCGGAGTGACGTTCGGGTTGCGGGTGAAGTCGAAGTCCTCCAGCCGCTTCGGGCGCGGGAACTTCGCCAATTGCACGAGCCGCTGCTGGCGGCGGACGTCCCGGTCGGCGAACTCGACCTGCAGCAGATCCAGCAGGAACTGCTTGTAGCTGGCCTGCTCGTGCCGGGCGGTCGCGGCGAGCTCGACGAACCGCTCCCGGAACGCGGGCAGCCTCAGGTCGCGGCAGGCGTCGTCGATGAGCATGTCCTCAGGGTCGCCGGGCAGGGGCATCCGCCGCGGCGGCACCTGCTCGTCCGTGACGGTGCTCTGCTGAGGTGTCATGCTCCGTGGCCCTTCCTCGTGGTAGTCTTCGGTTTCCCGGTCGGCGCCAGAAGCGTACTTGCTCATGTCCGGCAGCGAGATCCTGGTATCCGCGGGCAGGCGGCGCGCGGACAGCGAGATCACCTGAGCGCCCCCGTCCAGGCACGCGTTCTCCGACCTGGGCTCGGTGTCGGTGCCGTCCTCATCCAGGCCGAGTGAGGGTTCAAGGTCCTCGGAGTCGGTGTCCTCCATCGCCTTGCGGGCCTCGATCGCGACCAGATCGGTGCTGACGGAGCCGATCCGCAGGCACGTCTCCATCCCGGCGGCCAGAGCCTCGGCCGGCAACTGCCGGTGCAGGAGCAGGACCTCGATCAGCATCCGGGTGCCCTCACGGTCCCCGGCCTTGCGCTTGGCCGCGGCCCAGAACGCCTCGTGGACCTTCGTGAACCTCGCCCTCCGCCCTCGCCTGGGCGAGCGCAGACGCACCGCGAACGCACCGGGCTTGACCAGCAGAATCTCCAGGTAGTGGTCCAGGATGTCGTGGTAGGTGTAGCGCCTGGTCAGCCGGGGATGGCGGGCGACGACCTGGCGGCCGTCGAACACCCACAGCTCGTTGGCCCGTAGCTTGACGCGGACCTTCCGCCCGATGAACTTCGCCGGCACTGAGTAGTAGCACTGCCGCACCGTGATCCGGCCGTTGCGGGGCGACCACCGGCGTCAGGTCGATACCGCAGTCGTAGGCGTCCTGCGGCAGCGGCCGCAGCAGTGCGCGTTCCTGCTCGAAGTCGAACCCGATCGATGTCGGCCGCCCATGGACATGGCGGGCGTACTCGGCCAGGTCAATCGCCGCCAGCCGCTCGTTCAGCTCCGCCAGCGACTCCACCTGCGGAGGCGGCACCAGATGCTTCCTGCGGAACCGGCCGCCCTCATGCTCGACCCCACCCTTCTCGTGGGCACCGTCCTCGCCCGGAGTGCAGTAGAACGCCCAGAACGAGTACCAGGACTTGAACGCCGCCCAGCGCGCTGACTCGGTGCGCGACCGCCCGAACAACACCTGCTTCACCGCGGGCTTGAGGTTGTCGTAGCGGATGTGCATGCTCGGAACCCCGCCGAGCACCTCTAACGCCTCGACATGTCCTTCCATGAAGGCTTCCTGCGAAGCCGTGGCGAACACGCGGTGCACCGCCTTGCCGGAGTACGACAGCCGCAACGTGAAAAGAACGCACTGGCGCCGTTGTCCGGCCAGGTCAAGCCACACGTCCGCGAAGTCGACCTCCGCCTCTTCGCCCGGCTGTTTGGCCTGCGGCACCATCCCGTCCAGCATCCGCCGGCCCTGCCGCAGCTCCGCCGTAATTTCAGGGCGCCGCTTCTTGACGTACTCCCACACCGTGGTGTGCCGGGCCAGCTCGAAGTCGTGCTCCGCCGCCAGGCGTTCCATGATCCGGACGATGGTGTGCCGTTGCTTCGGCGGGGCATCCAGGTCCTCGCGCAGCATGGCGTCGATGAAGCCCTTCACCGGCTCCAGCACGCTCGGCCGCGGAGGTGGCTTCTTCCGCTTCGCCGGCACCGGTGACACCAACGCCTTCGCGACCGTGTTCCGCGACACCCGGAACCGCGCGGCCAATTCCCGCCCCGACACCGACGGATCCTCCCGACGGGCCTGACGGATCTTCTCGAAGAGCCACTCACGCGACCTGTACACCCAGCGGTCTCCTGACACGACCGTGAAACAACATGCACAGCGTGGACGGCCGAATGGCCCAGCACCTGCATTACGCCAACAGCGGCATGCCACACACGATCACACCAGGTGGCTCTCAATCCCACCGGAACTCGGCTGGCTCCCGAAACCGGCGGAACAGTGGCTCCCTTTTACCCCGACAAACACAGACGGTGAAGCACCTGCACCGCGCGGTCGCATCTCGAGCGCTTCCCGGGCGTGGTGGCCTCTTGGGGAGCGGCCAGAGGGGTCGGTGAACGCGTGCGGTGCGGCACGTCGTGTTCAGCGAGATGGTGGAGGGATGGCAGCGTTGATCGTGGTGAGCGAGCCGTCCGGGATGGGTGGTCGGCAGGTGAGCGTCATGCGCCGGGGCCGGGAGGAGTGTCTAGGGAGGGCGTTCTCGGATCACGACGTGATCGTGTTTCTGGAGGCGGCGGGGCTGAGCGATCCGGATGAGGTGCTGGACGACCCGCGCTGGGTCCAGTGGAACGGCGGCCGCGCCTGGAGTGTGCCTACCGCTGACGGCTGGGATTGATGAGAGCGGATGGGGGCTCTGGCCCGAGGCTGGTCCAGAACCCCCTGGACCGCGTCTCTGTGGTGACAAGGGTGCACTTCACGCGTCCGTCAGCTGTAACGAGCAGCTAGGCCCGGCGTCACGGCGCACTCATCTCCGCGCACGCTGGTGCGGGTCGTCTGCATCAGCCAGCCACGTATGCCTGTGACGCACGTTGGCCGGTGACCTGTACGATCCCGCTGGCTGGAGCAGGCTGCGCGGCGTGCCCGTCGGTCTGGTGGAGTGCGGACGACGTGGATGCCATGCGGATCCCGGGCATGCGAGCGCGACCATGACAGGGCATGGGCGGCGGGGCCATGCCCCCCAGTCGCAGCCCCGGCCTCTATGGTGAACCTCCCGGTCGGCGGCTGCCGCGTCCCTGAGACGCCCACACAGCCACCAGCCGGGACGCCCGCGCCCTGACAGGCGGATTACCGAACGACGCAGTCCGGAGGTCCCGTGGCCTGTCAGGCAGTGCGCGCGGTGGTCTGCCGCCGCTGCCTCACGGAACCATCCCTGCCAAGGGCACCGCGGCGGGCTCCACGGCCGAGCCGGGAAGGGAGGGCGAACAAGTCCAGGGCCTGATGCCATGACGTGCGGTGCATCTGCGCGGCCAGGTCCTCAGCCGCTTCCCGCGCCAAGGCCGACGTGCCATGGTCTTCCCTATGCGGGAGCAGGACTAGCCACGCCCCCTCATCCCCGGGTGTGAAGAACGCCAGATGGACACGCCAGTGCGGGCGTTGGGCTAGGAACAGCAGGCCACGACCTGCGAACACCGTCCGGGTGTAGAACGTCTCGACCAGCGCGCGATGAAAGAACGGGTTGCCCGCCCGGTACGCGGCGAGCCGCACATGTGCCAGATCATCTAGCGGGAACGGCTGCTGCGCGCGCAAGGAACCTCGCATCGGTAACGGACGGCGATGCCGCCTCGATCTTGCTTTTCTCACACCCACCCCAACGCATGTCGGCCGTTCCGGGTGCCCGCTCCGGTAAGTTGATGCCGGGTTTGCGTCGCTAGTGGACGAGCAGTGATGGTCGCCACACTTGAGGACAGAACCGCCGCATGACCCGCTGGAGGTGAACACAGACGACAGCCCCGAACGGCTCCGCAGCGAGCGGCCTCGTTAGGCGCCGTGTCTCGCAAGATAGGTCCCGGTTATGGCTAGTGCAGCTGCCATGATGCTTAGTTGCGGGTTCACTTCCGGGCAGCTGGGAAGCACGGAGCCGTCGACGATCAGTACCCCATGGATGCCGCGCAGCTGGCCGTCATGACCAGCTGGTGCGATCTGGGTATCCGCTCCAGCTGCGACTGTCCCGGTCGGATGAAATGCCGATACGTGCATCTGCCGGGCTGTGACCCTGCTGAGTATCTGTTCCAGTTCCTCGCGGGTACGGGCCCGGGGCGCTGCCGGGATGCCTGTAAGCACCTCGCGGGCGCCTGCGGTGAAGAGTAACTGGCCCATGGCACGTACGGCCCGCAGCAGGCGGCTGGCGTCGCGCGGATCGAGGTCGTAGCGCAGCAGAGTCCGGTCCCGGCCCAGAACGCGCCCTGACGGGCGATCGGCGATCATGGCTCCGAGGGTCGCCAGATGGCCGGACTGCTCCAGTTCACGGCGCAGTTCGCGTCCTAGCCCTGGCAAGATGAAAGAATTCATACCAGGTGGCGGAGCGGTTGCTTCGATCAAGATGCCGTCCTGGTGCAGTTCCTCGACGCCGACGCTCTGCAGAACACCCTCCCATGGAGTGACGGGCTGCTCGAAGCGACCCGCAACGCTGGTCGCTGGGTGCACGCTCAGGTTTCGGCCGACGCCGGGATGTCCGCCGAGGCCGGAACGGCGCAGCAACGGCGGAGACTGCAGTGCGCCTGCGGCGACGACTACCAGCGGGCTGAGGATCTCCAGTTCAGTGCCGTCGGGGCGTCTGGCGAGAACCCCGCTGGCCCTTGGCCCTCCGGGCGTGTCCGGGTCCGTGAGGAGGCGCATGGCGCGGGCGCTGGTAACGATACGGGCTCCTGCGGCACTGGCTTCGGGCAGTACGGAGAGCTGGACGCTCTGTTTGGATCCCGTGGGACATCCCACGATGCACTGACAAGAACCCTTGCATCCTGGGGCGTTGCGTCGCAGAGGGGCAGCGGCCCAGCCAAGCTTTTCGGCAGCTGCAAGGGTGAGCAATCCGTTGTTGCCCAGGACATCGAGTGGCTGGGTCGCGACGCGCAGTGTGCGTTCGACCTCATCAAGGTGCGGGTCGAGATCTGCTGCCGGCTCGAAGCCAAATCGCTTGCTCCACCGGGACAGAACATGTTGAGGAGTGCGGTAGCAGGTACCTGAGTTGACCACTGTGGTGCCACCTACCGCTCGGCCTGCTGGCATGATGATTGGTGGGTTGCCTATGGCAATCGTTGCCCCACCATCGCGGTACATCTCAGCAAAACGGTCCAGGGGTGCTCGACGCCCGAAGGATGCCGTGGTGTGGTGCTCACCTTCTTCGAGTATCACCACGTGCAGCCCGGCTTGGGCCAGGGTTCTGGCTGCCATGGCACCGCCGGCACCGGAGCCGACGACGACTACGTCGGCGGTAGAGCGGGAGGGCCAGTCCTGCGCCGGGGTGCAGTCCAAGGGAGGATCGTTCGGCGGCGCTAAGGAGCCTGTCCGCTGGGTCTGGTGGAGCATCCGCTCGGTGCCTGCCGCCAGTTGCAGAGGCACCTTGACGGCGTCCAGGAGCTGCGCCAGTGAGCTGCGGGTGGTCAGTGAAACGATAACCGCCTCGCGCTCGTCAGTGCCGAGAGCGTGGAGTCGTTTTCCAGTGCGTGCGGCTGCGTACACGTCAATTGCTGCGGCTGCGCTCAGCACGGCAATCCGTGCGGGGGTGGGCATCGACGCAAGCATCGCTTCGAGCCGTCGAGGTACGGCCTTGGGCCACGCTGCTGTTCCATCGTCCGCGAGCAGTGCTGCGGCCATACCTTCGAGGCTTGCCTTCTGTGTACCGTTCATCGGTCGCCTACTTCGGCGTGGGCGGTTCCAGAGAGCTTCCATTCGGCTTCTGGCCTCCACTTTCCCCACCATCGCTCCAGGCGGATTACGGCGTCGGCTGTTTCACTGTTGCTGCATGTGGCAGAGGAGCCGTCGGGGTCGCTGTAGTTGAGTGTCAGCGTCCGGTCTTCTGGCTGCGTCACGGTTACATGTATGCGGCGTAGTCCTGCGCAGCCTTGGACGGTCCACTGCGGCAGGCCGATTCGGGCCCGGAAGCGGCCGAGTCCTGCCCAGCCGACGGCAGTGCGTTCGGCGCGCCGGGGCCAAGTGCGTCCGTCCCTTCTCAGCCGAAGGAAGACCAGCGGGGGCAGTCTGTTCAGTCCTGGCCTCTTGGAGACAGCGGCGACGATTTCCAGTACGTTGCCGTCTCCCAGGTTGGCGTGCAGCCAGGCCCACCGGCGTGCGTTACCGTGGCCGTAGATTCGGGCGCTTGCACCTGGGGCTTGGTCCAGGGTGAGGTTCTGGTCTCCGTGGCGAATCGTGCCGCTGTATGCGGCTTGGGCTGCTGGCAGGATCTGCGCGGCTGGCAGGAGAGGGCGTTGCCAGGACCAGCGGGGGAAGGTGTAGAGCGGCTCGTCTTGCGACTCTTCGGTGAGTTTCCAGGCGAAGTCTCCTGCGGATCCAGCGAGCTGGCCGGGAAAGGCAGATACGTCTTTGGCTGAGAATCCATCTGGGGCGCCCCGCCATGGTTCGGGGCCGAAGCGTGCGTGCTTGACTGGTCCGTCTTTGGGGAAGAGGGCGGCCCAGCCGTGGGCGAAGGCTTGAGAGCCGTCGGTTGGCGTGACGATTTCGTGGTGCAGCCATACTCCGCTGCCGGTTGCCGGGTCGGTCATGGTGGTGTACCAGACCTCGGTACGGCCTGGCGTGCCGTTCCAGCGCGGTGCCAGAAGGTGCTTGCTTCCGCTTCGTGAGGGGAACCGGAAGCTTGCGAGGAAGGGAAGCAGGCCGGTGATCACTGGGAAGCGCAGGGTTCCGCGTCCTAATGGCTGCTTGCCGTCTTCATACAGCGTGTACGGCAGGACGGTCATCGAGCTGAGCGGACGCTTGGGTGTTACGGATTTCCACCCGTCGAACGTGACTCGGCGGCCTTCCAAAATGAAGGCGAGCTGGTAGCGGATTCTGCGGCGGGCAAGTGGGGAGATCTCCATCTGGCCTTCGACCGCCTGATTGCCCTGCCCCGCGATCGTGATCTGCCCACTGAGTGTCGCTTGTGTGGTGCGATGCGGCAGCAGCACCTTGTGGGCATGAACCTGCAGATCGAGGCGGACCGGGCGGTCCCGGTTTTCGCCCATGAGACGCACGCTTCCCAGCATCGTCTCCGCGAAGGCTGTGCCACGCTCACTCACTGGCATCTCCCCGATTCTTAAGGCCCTCGATCATGATCCGTTCGGTTGCGCTCAGGTACTCTCCCGCTGCAGCATGCGCCGCCAGCGCGTCGCCAGCCGCCACGGCTTCCACGACTGGAGCCAGCCGATCACGGGCGGCCCTGGCGTCCGCAAAGGGTTCCACCAGAGCAGAGCGCACGGGCAGATAGGCGTTGAAGAGGGTGTTGGTCAGCAGGACGTAGACGCGGTTGCCCGTAGCCCGGGCCAGCGCGCGGTGCACCTCGATATCTGCCAGTTGTGCGCCGTCGCCGCCCTCTGCATCCCCGATGGCACACAGCAGCTGACGCAGCTCGGTCACCTGGGCGCCGGTGGCCTGCATTGCAGCACGCTGCGCGATCAGTGCGCCAATACTGCGGCGGACTTCAAAGATTTCGCTGACCCAGTCAGGACTGTGCTGCACCAGCATCGGCAGCAAATCCGCTCCCCCCAGCCTCGTGAAGTCGCGGACACGCGTTCCCACGCCGTGCCGGGTCTCCAGAAGCCCAGCCTGGGCCAGACGGCCGAAGGCGTGCTTGAGAGTGGTGCGGGTGACCCCGTAGCCGCTTGCAAGTTCCCTCTCGGGGGGAAGGTAACCGCCGGCTGGATGCCGGCCTGCCAGGATGTCCTCGCGCAGGCGGTACTCCAGAACGTCAACAACCGTCTCACGCGGCAAGGGCTCCATGTAGTCCTCCAAGGCAACTCCAGCGGTTCAGTGGATGAGCCACTGAACCGCCGTAATGCTTCGAGGTCAAGCCCTTCCCGTGCTGGAAGGCCAATCCGCAGGCACCAAATCGCCACGGAACCGCATCTTGCCTGCGTCGGCAACGCCCTTGAGGTGTTTCATATGCGCGAGCCCGCCCGGCCGCTGTCGTGGCTGCACGGGCCGCTTCCGCCGCGCCCCCCAGCCCTCAGCGTCTGGGGGATCCGGGAGGTGCCGAGGGGTTCCGGTTGCCTGTCGCGGCCAGGACGAGAGCCAACTCTCTCCGGGAAGCAACGCCCAGTTTCGAGTAGATACGCTGCAAGTGGTTGTCCACCGTGCGAGTCGAGAGAATGAGCTGCTCGGCGATCTCCCTGCTCGAAAGCCCCTGTACGGCCTTGTCGGCTATTTCGGCTTCCCTTGACGTCAGGGGTGCTGGCAGCGCGTTCGTGCCGAGGAGCGGTGTCGTTGCCCCCTGGCATCTCCGCATCCAGTTCTGGGCAGTCACCAAGGCGCCGGTCGCCCGGCGGGGTTGGCCGGCGCGGCGGTAGCCTGCTGCGGCCATCGTTGCGGCCTCCGCGGCAAGCAGATACAGGCCAGTCTCTGCGCATCGGTCTGCGGCAGCCAGCATGAGTTCAGGGTTCTCGCTGACAGCCGCACTCGCCCACTGAGACCTCGCCTGGTAGAGAGGGCTGTCCGCAGCTCCTGCGATTTCCCCCAAGCGGTCGCGCACCCGTTCGAAGGCTCCCAGGCGCGCCACTTCGGTGAGCAACCAGGCCTCACTGGCCAGCTGCCCTGTAGACCGGCTGAGGCTGGCTGCCTGGATGAGTTCTTCCTGCGCCTCGGGAATTCTTCCCTGAGATACCAGCAGCCAGGCGAGACCTATTTTATCCTCGCCCGCCAAGTAGTCCTGCGGCGTCCCGACTGCGGTTGCGGCGGCAGCGGCAGGAGTCAGCTCCCTCGCGCCCGACTGGACCTCCGCTGCGGTCAAGTAGGAGGAAGCCAGGCTCAAGACACGCGGGTAGCGGTAGTGGCGAGCCACCGCGAGGGCTTCGACAAGGTACCGGCGGGCTTCAGCAACATCACCGGCAACTAGGCTGCAGCGGCCCAAGTTGAGGCAGAGCCAGATCTGCGGCTGGAGGGCTTTCATCTCGACGGCGTCATGCAAGGCTCGCTCACCGACACGGCGCGCACGAGCAAGCTGGCCGGCCTCAGTGAGTGCAACAAGCAAGGGAATCACCTGGGCGCTTGCGGGCATCGAAGGGCCGGAGGGCTCCTCGAGCTCGTCCAATTCCTGGTGCTCCTCATAAGAGCGGAAGCCAGCTTCAACGCCTAGTGCTGTCTGCCCGGTCAGCCCGTAGCCGAGCGTTGTCATGGACTGGCCCCATAGCCTTACTCGGGGGACCTCCACGTTCCTGACGTCCCGCAGGAGCTCCAGTCCCAGCTGCGGCCGGCCGGAGGTGGTGAGGATCGCTGCCTCGTTGACCTGCAGGACGCGCAGCGCTCCTTCCGTGCCGACCTTCTCTTTGGCCTCCTCGTTCACTGCCAGCGCTCGCGCCGCGGATCCGAAGCCATACAGCAGGTTCTGGGTCCGCTCCATGGCTACGGCAAGGACCTGTCCGTCATCTTCAGCGAGTGCGTGGGCGCTGGCGAAGTACTTCTCTGCATCAGCCCAATGCCCCAGTTGATGCAGGGCTTCCGCCAGCAGTTGTTGGAGATGCGCATTCGCTTCTATCCCGGCAGCAGCTGAAAGCAACGACACCACACGGTTCCAATCGTGGGCATGCCGGGCGAGAAGTGCGGCTGGGACTAGGACATCGGTGTCCGCAACGCCGTCCGCGTCCAGCTGCCACGTGGCAATGCGGAGAGCATCGTTGCGGCGGCGGGTGCCATGCGAACGCACCCTGGAAACCTGGCCGTGTAGAATACTACGGCGCTCCGCCCGGGACAACTCAGCACGAATTGCTTCCCCGTAGAGCGGATGGGGCAGGGTGGCGGACAGGCGTCGCACGTCGAGCGAGGTGTTGAGCAGCCCGCTCTCTTCGAGCGCACTCAGGTCTGCTGGCGTTATGTTGGATGCTAGCGCCTCGAATTCCAGCGGCTCGCACAACGCGAGCATTTGCAGCACTTCCAGCTGGCTCTCGTTTAGCCCGGAAAGTCGGGAAGTTAGGAGGTCGGACAACTGGGACGTACTCGAAAGACCTCCGGGTAGCTGCCATACCCCGTCCTCAGAGATCAGACTTCCGTTTCTGAGCGCATCGTCAATGAGCTCTTTCATAAATAGCCAGTTCCCGCCGGATACTTCTGCAATCTTACGGGCCGCGCCGCGCTCAACCTGCGAGCCGAGTATGCGCTCGAGCGAGTCTTTCGCCTGCTCTGGAGACAACTCCTCCAATGTTACTTTTTGCGTTCGGTCGCCACGGTCGAACGAGGCTACGGCAGGCGGCCATTCCAGTCCGGACCTCACTGTGCCGATCACGAACACCACATTCGCGTCGAGGAGCTGGCTTAGCAGTACTGCTGAAGTTGTGTCCAGTAGGTGCAAGTCGTCAACCAGCAGCACCGTGCGTGCACGCTGATGACTGCTCGCCCTCTTGGACTGCGCAGCTTGCGAGCGCTTCGAGAACGACTGGAGCGCCTCCTGGAAGAGAACCACAGGATCGACACTGGTCACATCAGACGCTAGTAGGTGGCCAAGGGCGCTAAGAGGGACATGCGCCGCCGCAGCGGTGGCTTTCACCCGCTCACAGGGAATCCCCTGTGAGGCGGCATGGGCTAGCAGTTCTTCTGCCAGACGAGTCTTACCGACCCCGGCCTTGCCGAAGATCAGCAACGCGTCACGGTCCACATCCTGCAGCGAGGCTTGTGCATTCTGCAGTTCCGTCTCACGGCCTGTGAATGGCCATGAGGGCTGACGCATATGAGAAATGACCATGTGGCTGTCACATCCCTGAGGCTCGCGAGCCCAACTAGAGGGCGGTCGGTTACAGCCTAGGCCGCAGATCGGCACTTGGCCGCACTAGCGGCAGTCATCCCGAACGTGCCGCCATCCGGTCCGTCACCAGCAGTGCTTGCGTAGCCCATGCGCAAACGCGCGCTTTGAGCCGTATTTCTGGCCCTACCCGCGCCTATCGCGCCAGGCCCTGTGCGTTCGCTCACCTCTCCGGAAGAAGCTTTGCACACGCACAGTAAGCATGCAGCAGCACCCCGCATTGTTTCCGTTCCTCGCCAAGGCGCGGAGGGTCAACACGGCCGACTCGGCTTGTGGGGCGCTCCGGCACTGCTGGCGGGCACGGCGCTTACAGTCCGTACCTGCTGCGCCGAACCGCCGGCGTTCAGTTCCAGGCGTTGTTCTGGTTCTGCGCGTGGGAGCCGTGCTGGCCCACGCCGTACTGGGCGCGAAGACCCTGCCCGAGGTCCGCGTTCTGCGGGGGCATGACCTCGCTGGGCTGGACGAGGGCGAAGCCCTGGCCGAGGAAGCTCAGCTCCCAGCCCTCCCCGGTGTTGCCGCGCCGGCGGCGCACGTTGGAGGAGTGCGTCTGCGCCTGCATCTGCACCCGCAGCCCGGAGGACCAGGCCACGATGGCGTCGGCGTCCACGTTCACGTACTTGTCCGGCGTCACCATCATCATCAGGGGCTGACCCGACGTCATCAGCGCGACCTTGCCGCGGCCCGAGATGTTGAGCTGGTACTTGCCGGATCCGGAGATGCCGTACTGGCTGTCCACCGCGATGACCTCGGTGTGCAGCGCGGAGTCGAGCGCCAGCACATAGGCGCTGTCGACGGTCATGCCCTCCTGGTCCACATCGACCACGTGGACGTACTGGGCGAGGTTGGCGAGGTAGACGGTGCCCTGGCCCGAGCAGCGCATCAGGTCGAGACCCTCACCGGTTTTGGCGCGGGCCCTGCGCTGGCTGCTCGTCTGGTACTCGCCGTCGAAGTCGATCAGCCCCTGGTAGGCGACCATCGCGCCCTTGCGGGCGAGGACGTCGTCGTGGCCGGTCAGGCTGACCCGCAGCAGCTGCGGGTTCTGCACGACGTACCGGTCCTGGGACTGCTGCTCGGCGTAGCCGAAAAGCGGACTCTGCATGGTGTGTTCTCGCTCCCCCTCAGCCCCGGATCCGCAGGCGGTCGGTGCTGTCCTCACTCGGCTGTACGACGACGATGCCCTGGCCCGAGAAGGCCATCTGGTACGCCTCTCCGCTGCCCCGCCCGATGAGCGAGGAGGCCTTGAAGCTGCGCTTGCCCTTCACCTTGAGGTTCGGGGACCAGGCGACGAGGGCGTCCGGGTCGACGTACGTCTCGTCCTCGCCACGGCCGCAGTCGACGACGATGGGCGTGCCGCGGGAGGTGAGGGCGACCCAGCCGGTGCCCGCGACCTCCACGTTCCACAGGCCCTGGCCCGCGAACTTGGCGAGGCCCTTGACCTTCTCGACGCCCCACTGGAGATGCGCGTCGAAGGCCAGGAGGTTGGTGCCGTTGACCGAGAGCGAGTCGTTGTTGAGGTTGATCACGACGACGTCCGCGCCGTAGTCGGCGAGGTAGAG
>NZ_JBIBVE010000047.1:0-15454 GCF_043080095.1 Streptomyces sp. NPDC015127 | reverse complement strand
GACAGCGGGGTGCCGTCGGCCAGCGTCATCGGCTGGGTGGCGTTGTGGGTGGCGAAGCAGTACCACGGCCTGCCCTTGCTGCACGACCGGCATGTACCGCACACGGCACGCCAGTTGAGGACGACGAAGTCCCCGGGCGCCACGTCGGTGACGCCCTCGCCGACCGCCTCGACCACGCCCGCGGCCTCATGGCCGAGCAGGAAGGGGAACTCGTCGCTGATCCCGCCCTCCCGGTAGTGCAGGTCGGTGTGGCAGACACCGCAGGCCTGCACCTGCACCAGCGCCTCACCCGGGCCGGGATCCGGCACCAGGATGGTCTCCACCGAGACCGGAGCGCCCTTCTTCAGGGCGACGACGGCGCGTACCTCGTGTGTCACGGTCGATCTCCTCGCTGAGGGGCGGCCGATGGCGTCTTCGGCCGGAGGGTGTTGCGGGCAGAGGGGGCGTCGCATCGCTCCGCCGGAGCGGTCGACGAGGGCAACGGGGTGAACATCGCTGTTCAACGGCGGGTCCCGCACGAACGGCGGGCGACGCACTGGCAGTTCACGGGGCCGGCTGCGGACCGGCGTGCCCGGAGCCCGGGGAGTGCCGGAACCGGACACCGTCGGCGTTGCGTATGGTGCAAACTTCTTCGCTATAAGCAACAGTCAAACTGTCTGTCCTGCGGGCGGCCACTGTCAAGAGGTTGGCCGGGCGAAACCTGCCCGACCGGCAGGAAGCGCCGCGGCGACGCGGGGACGGGCGGCGCCCCCGTGGGCGCTCGGGGGGCCGCGGCAGGGCCGGTCTTCGGCGACGGCCGGGGCCGGAGCAGGCCGCGGGCGCAGGGCACAGGGCACAGGAGGAACGCCGCTCGGGGGTACGCCGCGGCAGAGCCGGCCTCGGCGACGACCGGGCCGCAGCAGGAGCGCCGCGAGGCTGCGGCCCGGGCGGTTGGGGCGAGCCGGAGCCGGGCGCAGCAGGAGCGCCGAGGGGCCGGCGCTCGGGCGGTGGGGGCTCGGCCCGTCGGGGGCCCGGCGCCTGCCGGGGCGGGGTCGCCGGGCGCCGGGCGGCGCCTTCCCCGATGCCCTCTCGGCGCCGCTGGCGGTTGCGGGGTGGCACACGGCAGGCCGGCCCCCGGTGGGGGCCGGCCTGTCGTGTGGTCCGGTTCGGTGTTTGTCGTCCGTCAGGACCGTTCGAGGTCGCTCTCGCGCAGGCTCGCGCCGCCTTCCGCGTCGGGCGCCGACTGCCGGCGGGAACGGGCGGGCAGTGCGCTGGTCTCCGCCAGCGTGCGGCCGCGGGTCTCCTCGGCCCACGCCACCGACACCAGGCAGCCCACCAGGGTGATCCCGGCGCCGATCAGCATGGTCGCGCCGATGCCCAGGCTGCTGAGGGAGATCGGCAGCAGGAAGGTGCCCGCGGCGGCGCCGATGCGGCTGATCGAGGTGGCCACGCCGCCTGCGGTGGCCCGGATGCTGGTGGGGAACAGCTCGTTGGGATAGGTCCACTCCAGCACCGTGGGACCGCCGGACAGCAGGGCGTAGAGACAGAAGCACGCGATGACCACCCCGATGGGCAGCGCGGAACCGCCGCCGAGCACCGCGAGCGGGACCACCATCAGGGCGAACGACCAGATGATGACGGGGCGGCGTCCCACCCGGTCCACCAGGCGCAGGGCGGGGATGCAGCCCAGCACGAACACGACGCTGATCAGCGCCGAGCCCAGGTTGCCGGCGTTGCCCTCCCCCAGGCCGAAGGAGCCGAGGATCGCGGGGCCGAAGGTGTACAGGGCGAACATCGGCGTGATCTGGCACATGTAGAACAGGCCGCAGAAGAGCGTCCGGCGCAGGTAGGTGCCCTGGAACAGGTCACGGAACCGGGTCCGCTCCACCGCCTGCTCGGCGGCGGAGGCCGCGAGCAGTTCCTTGATCGGGACGGTGCGGCCCAGTGCCCGTTTGATCGCCTTCTGGGCGTCGGCGGTGCGGCCCTTGTTCACCAGCCACAGCGGCGACTCGGGCGTACCGATGCGCATCAGCAGGATCACGGCGCTCAGCACGGCGCCGGAGGCGAGCATCCACCGCCAGGTGCCGCTGCCGCCGATCTCGGCCATGACGTAGCCGACCACGTAGGCGGCCGCCGCGCCGACGTACCAGGCCAGGATGAGGACGCCGAGCAGCCGGCCCCGGTGCCGGTTGGGCACCCATTCGGCCAGCAGGGACGTCGCGATCGGGTAGTCGGCTCCGATGGCGATGCCGAGGACGAAGCGCAGCACGACGAACTGCCAGGGTTCGGTGGCGAACACCGACAGCAGGGATACGGCGACCAGGACCGCCAGGTCCAGGGTGTACATCGCCTCGCGGCCGAGCTTGTCGGTGACGGCTCCGCCGCACAGGCCCCCGACGAAGATGCCGACCAGGGCGGCGGCGCCGATGAGGCTCACGTCCGCCGTGGTCAGGTGCAGTTCGCCGGTCATGCCGACCAGGGCGACGCCGATGATGCTGAGCAGGTAGCCGTCCAGGAAGGGGCCGCCGGCGCACGACCAGGTGAGTTTGCGGTGGAATCCGTTCAGTGGCGCCTCGTCGATGACACGGATGGACATCTGACCTCCGGGGATGGGGGGACTGGGGACCGCGTGGCTCGCCGACCGGGACCGCTGCGTGCGGCGGCCCCTCCGCGCTGCGGGGTCACGGTCGACGGCTCACACCTCGCGTGTTGTTGCGCTATGAAGAACATGTTTCTGCATAAGCAACGGAACATTGATAGCGTGCCGACGTCAAGACAGGCCGCCGAAGCTCTCGCAACTTCCCCGCACGCCCGACACCGGCTCCGGCCGGCGCCGCCCGCCCCGCACCCGTGGCCCGGCCGGACGCCGCCGCCCCGGCTTCTTGACGGCGCCTCACCGCATCCCCATGATGTTGCGTATCACGATGCATGTTTTACATGACGGAACAGACGGGGGCGTCCGGGAGGGGCGGACCGCGGCGCACGGCCGTGCGGGTCCGCCGCCTCGCCGGACACGGCCCGCCGGGCCTGCACCCCACGACCTCGGGACGCAGCTGCTCTCACGACAGAAGTAAGGACACGAGTATGACCATCAGCCTGAACGCCGGTTCACTGTCCTCCGGCGAACTGGAGGACACCAAGGACCTGGCTCCGCCGACCGCCACACCGCTCGGCGGGCCCATGCCCACCCGCAGCCGGCGGATCTTCGCCTCGGACGACGGCAGGATCGTCAGCGGAACGTGGGAGTGCGAACCCGGCGAGTCCGCATGGGACTTCAGCGACCGCGGCGAAGTCATCCATGTGCTGTCCGGGCGCATGACGTGCGCGCAGAAGGGCGGGGAGACGACCGAGGTCGGCCCCGGAACCACCGCGGTCTTCCCCATCGGCTGGCAGGGCACGTGGACGATCCACGAGACGCTGCGCAAGGTCTTCGTCATCTACACGTAGCCCCCGGCCGGCCACAACACCGTCCCGGGCCCGGGCGAGGGGGCACTCCGAACGCCCCGCCGGTCCCCGGTCCCCGGGCCACGCGCCAGGGGACCGGCCGCCCGGCGGCGGCCGCCACTCCCCCGTGCCCCTGCGCTCCCGCGCACACCGGGAAAGGGGCCACCAGGGTCCACGACCACCGCGGCTATGCGTAAGGTTGCGTCATGGGCAACAGCAGAGGCGGTCGTCGGCCGCCGGAGAGGCCGGACTCCCCGCACCCGCCGGAGTCCCCGGTGCAGTCGGTCGACCGGGCCGTGGCCATCCTGGAGCTGCTGGGCCACCAGGAAGAAGCGGGCGTCACCGAGATGGCCGCCGAGCTCGGGGTGCACAAGTCGACGGCCTCCCGGCTCGCCACCGCCCTGGAGCTGCGCGGGCTCATCGAGCAGACCGACGAGCGCGGCAAGTACCGTCTCGGCCTCGGCCTGATCCGCCTGGCCGGTGCCGCCACCGTCCGGCTGGACCTGTCCCAGCAGAGCCGGCCCGTGTGCGAGCAGCTGGCGGCACAGGTCGCCGAGACCATCAACCTGGCCGTCCTCGACGGGGACGCCGCCATCGACATCGACCAGGTGCTCGGCCCCTCGGCCATCACCACACACAACTGGCTGGGGCGGCGTACGCCGCTGCACGCCACCTCCAGCGGCAAGATCCTGCTGGCACACCTGTCCGAGACCGCGCTCGACAGCAGGCTCGCCGCGCCTTTGGAGCGCTGCACGCCGCGCACCGTCACCGATCCCGGCGCCCTGCGGGCCCAGTTGAAGAGCGCCCGCACCAACGGCCTGGCCTACAGCGCCGAGGAGCTCGAACCGGGTCTGAACGCGGTTGCCGCGCCGGTCTTCGGCTTCGACGGACGGGTGGTGGCCGCGCTCAGCGCCTCGGGGCCGTCCTTCCGGCTGACCGAGCAGCGGCTGCGGGAGGTTTCCGCCGCGGTCTTCGCCGCGGCCGGGACGATCTCGGACCGGCTCGGCCACCTCCGCCGCACCTGAGCCGCCCCCGCCCCGCCCCGCCCCGCTCCGGGAGCGCAGGGCCCGCCCGCCGATCCGTGCCCTGCCCTGCCCTGCCCTGCCCTGCCCTGCCCTGCTCTGCCCGCGGGGAGCCCCCCGGGGGGCTGGTGCGGGTCCGCAACACCGCATGCACAAGGGGTCGTGGAGAACAGGGCTGGTGACGGTCACGGGGGCCGTCACCGTGGTTCATGTGCGGTTCGCCGGCGGTGCCGGTGACGTGCGGCCGGTGAGGCCTCGATAGGGCCTTGGTCGCGCGGCGGGTCCCTGCGCCGGTTCGGGCCGGCTGTCGGCGACGGCGCGGCGGCCGCGGCGTTCCGGTTGACGTGGGTTGGGCCGCGCCGGCGCGCATGGTGCCCGGGCGGTCGTGGTCGGTGCATGCGAAAAGCACGGGAGGGGCGCCCGGTCGCCGAAGCGACCCGCCGGGCCCGGCACCCGTCGCACCCGAACGGGTGCGGCGGGGTGCCGGGGCCCGTGGCGCCGGGATGGTCGGTGCGGCGTTCGACGGCGAGGACGTGGTTGTCGTCGTCGTGGCCGAAGTCGGTGGTGCACCGCGCCCGTTCGGGTGCGGCGGGTGGTCGCCGGCGGATGCGGCGTGCCCCGCTGCTCGCCGCAGCGGGCGCCATAGCGGGCGCTGCGGCGGGCGCGGCCGGTCCCGCGCCCACGATCAGCCGGGTCGCCGGTGGGCGGGGACGGCGTCGTGGCGGGCGGGGTCCGGTCCGGTGGCGTGAGGTCCGGGGCCGGGCCGGCTGCTCGCGGCGAGAGTGTTGTACCGCTCGACGGTGGCGCCGGCAGCACGGGCCCGGGGAACGGGACGTCGGTCTGCACGGCGGTGTTCGGTTCTTCGCCCCGGCGCAGGAGATGCCGCGCGGGCGGCCGGGCCGTGACGCGGGCGGCCGGCGGCCGGTGACGGCTCATCGCGCCGGTCCTGACCCGTGCGCCGGGGCGGGGTGCCGGGCGCCCCGCCCCGGTGCGGGTTCACACGGCCTGCCCCGGCCGCGGCGAGGAGGGGTTCTGGGCGGCGCGTTCGGCCGCCTCGACGACGTTGGCCAGCAGCATGGCCCGGGTCATGGGGCCGACGCCGCCCGGCATCGGGGCCAGCCATCCGGCGACGCCGGCCACGTCCGGGTGGATGTCGCCGAGGAGTCCTTCGGGGGTGCGGCTGATGCCGACGTCGAGGACGGCGGCACCGGGGCGGACCATGTCGGGGGTGATCAGCCCGGCGGAGCCGGCCGCCGCGACCACGACGTCCGCCTCGCGGACGTGCCGGGCCAGGTCCTTGGTCCCGGTGTGGCACAGCGTCACGGTGGCGTTCTCCGACCTGCGGGTGAGCAGCAGGCCGATCGGGCGGCCGACGGTGACGCCCCGGCCGATGACGCACACCCGCGCGCCGTCCAGCGGTACGTCGTGGCGGCGCAGCAGTTCGACGATGCCGCGCGGTGTGCAGGGCAGCGGGGCCTGGACGCCGAGGACGAGCCGGCCGAGGTTGGCCGGGTGCAGGCCGTCGGCGTCCTTGGCCGGGTCCATGCGCTGAAGGACGGCGCCGGAGTCCAGGCCGCGGGGCAGGGGCAGCTGGACGATGTAGCCGGTGCAGGCGGGGTCGGCGTTGAGTTCGTCGACGACCGCCTCCACTTCCTTCTGGGTGGCGTCGGCGGGCAGTTCGCGGCGGATGGAGGCGATGCCGACCTGCGCGCAGTCGCGGTGCTTGCCGGCGACGTAGGCGTGGCTGCCGGGGTCGTCGCCGACCAGGACGGTGCCGAGGCCGGGGGTGATGCCGCGGGCGGCCAGGGCGGCGACGCGGTCGGCGAGTTCGGTGCGGATGGCCGCGGCGGTGCGGCGTCCGTCGAGGGTCTGAGCACGCATAGGGGTGGGCCTCCTCAGCCGCGCAGGCGCTGCATGGTGGGGTCGAACAGGGGCTCTTCGGCGACGACCGCGGGGACGAGCTGGTCGAAGTAGCCGATGTGCAGGGTGCGTCCGGGGGTGGCGAGATGGGCGGGGAGCCAGGCGTAGGCGATGCCCTTGCCGATCGTGTAGCCGTAGGCGGCGCTGGTGACGTAGCCGGCCGGCCGGTCGCCGTCGTACACCGGCTCCTTGCCCATGACCACCTGGTGCGGGTCGTCGATCGTCAGGCAGGCCAGGCGGCGGGTCACCGACTGTGCGCGCCGCTCCAGCGCCTCCCGGCCGATGAAGTCGCCCTTGTCCTTCTTGACGGCGAAGCCGACGCCGGCCTCGTACGGGTCGTGCTCGTAGGTCATGTCGGTGCCGAAGGACCGGTAGCCCTTCTCCAGGCGCAGGCTGTTGAACGCGCCGCGCCCGGCGGCGATGATCCCCGCGTCCTGTCCGGCCTCCCACAGGGTGTCCCACAGTTTCAGGCCCATGTCGGCGGTGGTGTACAGCTCCCAGCCCAGCTCGCCGACGTAGCTCAGCCGCATGGCGGTGACGGGGACGGCGCCGATGTGGGCGCGCTGGGCGCGGAAGTACTTCAGGCCCTGGTTGGAGAAGTCCTTGTCGGCCAGGGGCTGGAGGACCTCGCGTGCCTTCGGGCCCCACAGGCCGATGCAGCAGGTGCCGGCGGTGATGTCGCGGACCTGCACCGACCCGTCGGCGGGCAGGTGCCGGGTGAACCAGTCGAGGTCGAGGTTGCTGTTGGCGCCGACCTGGAAACGGCCCGGGGCCAGGCGGGCGATGGTGACATCGCTGCGGATCCCGCCGTCGTGGTCGAGCATCAGCGTGTAGGTGACCGAGCCGACCGACTTGTCGACGTTGCCGGTGGTCAGGCGCTGCAGGAACGCGGCGGCCGAGGGGCCGGTGACCTCGATGCGCTTGAGGGCGGTCATGTCGTACATCGCGACGCTCTCGCGGGTGGCCTGGGCCTCGGCGCCGACGATCGGCGACCAGAAGCGTGCCGCCCAGTCGTTGGGCGTGGGAATGTCCCGGCCGGCCAGCAGAGCCTCGTTGGCCGCATACCACTGGGGGCGCTCGAAGCCGGCCGCCTCCAGGAACACGGCGTCCAGTTCCTGCTGGCGGGGATGGAAAGGGCTGGTGCGCAGGGGGCGGGGCGCGCCGGGCGGCTGGAGGGGGTGGAGGATGTCGTAGACCTCGGTGAAGTTCTGGCAGTCGCGGGCCAGGACGTAGTCGGGGGCGAGCTGGTGCGCCTCGAAGCGGTTGACGTCGCACTCGTGCAGGTCGAAGGACGAGCAGTGGCCGTCGACGAGCCATTCGGCCACCGCGCGGGCAACGCCGGCGGAGTGGGTGACCCACACGGCCTCGGCGACCCAGAAGCCCTTCACCTCGGGGGACTCGCCCAGCAGGGGCAGGCCGTCGGTGGTGAACGAGAACAGGCCGTTGATGCCCTCGGCGACCTCGGCCTCCTTCGTCGCCGGCAGCAGCGACTGGGTCTCGGACCAGGCCTCGGCGAAGTCGTCCTCGGTGAACCGCAGCACGGACGGCATCTGCCCGTCCGCCTCCACCGTGGCGATGTCGTCCACGTCCACGGGCATCGGGCGGTGCCCGTAGTAGCCGATACCGAGCCGGTCGAACCGGTCCCGGTAATACAGGTCCGCGTCCTGGTGGCGCAGGATCGGGCGGACGGCTTCCTGTTCCTGCCCGGCGAGCGCCGGGACGGGCCCGGTCCAGGCCAGCTGGTGGGCCAGCGGGGTCAGCGGAAGGTCCATGCCCACCATGCGGGCCACCTTGGGGCCCCAGATCCCCGCGCAGCACACCACGATGTCCGCGGGGATCTCCCCCTGGTCGGTCACGACCGCGCACACCCGGCCGTCCTCGGTGCGGATGTCGAGAACCTCAACGCCGCCCAGGGTCCGCACGCCACGGCCCCGCGCCGCGCGCAACTGCGCCTCCACAGCAAGGACCGCCTTGGCCAGACCGTCGGTGGGCACCAGCAGCCCGCCCAGCACCCGCTCGCGGGCCACCAGCGGGTGCAAGGCCACGCATTCGTCGCCGTCCACCAGCCGGGCATCGACGCCCCACGAGGTCAGCCAGCCGTGCCGGCGCCGCAGTTCCGCCAGACGCTCCGGACCGGTGGCGACCTCCAGGCCCCCGACCTGCAGGAAACACGGCTCGCCGTCCACCTCGAGGCGGGAGAGCTTCTCGACGGTGTACCGGGCCATCTCCGTCAGCGTCTTCGAGGAGTTCGTCTGGAACACCAGCCCGGGGGCGTGCGAGGACGACCCCCCGGTGGCGGGCAGCGGCCCCTGGTCGACGACCGTCACCCCGGTCCAGCCCCGAAGAGACAACTCGTCCGCCAGCGCCGCTCCCACGACGCCCGCACCGATGATGACCACACGTGGTCCCGCCATCACACAACCTCCAGTTGCAATTGGCGCAACATGCTTCGCATTATGCAACTCACCCTGCCGGGGTCCCGAGAGTGCTGTCAAGAGGGCCGCACCACCGCAAGACCACCACCGCCACCCGGCAGACAGCCGGGCCGCCCCGCCGCCCGCACCGCCCGGGAAGCCGACGGGCCGTCCGCACCGGCCGCAGCGGCCGGGAGCGGACAGCACGGCCCGGCGGGCGGCAGGCCCGGCGCGGCAGACGACCCGCCGGACGGGCCGGCGGGGCGACAGACACAGCCGCGGGCAGCGGGCACGGCCGGCGGGAGGCCGGCCCGCCGGAGAGGCGGCGGACCGCGGGCGGCAGCACCGAACCCCCGCCTGTTGCCCATCATGCGGCATGTTGCGCCACTAGGAACAGACTTCCATGCGGGGCATCGCGCCGCGACGGGGCCGGCGGGGACGGATCGGCAGGGCGCGGCAGTTGCACGCCGGCTCTTGACCAGCCGGCCACCCGCACCGGACCATGTTGCGTATCACTCACTACGTTGCGTATTACGCATCAATGGAGGATGTCATGTCTCCTCGACCGCAGCCCGGCCACGAGTTCGTCCTCACCCTTTCCTGCCCCGACCGGGCCGGCCTCGTCCACGCCGTGACGGCCTACCTCGTCGGCCACAGGGGCAACATCCTGGAAAGCCGGCAGTTCGACGACCGGCTCACGGACCGCTTCTTCATGCGGGTCCACTTCGAGGTCAGCGACCCCGGCATCTCACTGGAGGACCTGCGCACCGGATTCGGCCCCGTCGCCGACACCTACCGGATCACCTGGCAGCTCCACGACGCCTCGACCCTCACCCGCGCCCTGATCATGGTGTCGAAGTTCGGCCACTGCCTGAACGACCTGCTCTTCCGCAGATCCACCGGCGCACTCAACATCGAGATCCCCGCGATCGTCTCCAACCACCGCACCCTGGAACCCCTGGCCGACAACTACGGCATCCCCTTCCACCACATCCCCGTCACCCCGCACACCAAGGACGAGGCAGAAGCCCGCCTGCTGCACCTCGTCGACGAACTCGACATCGACCTCGTCGTCCTCGCCCGCTACATGCAGATCCTCTCCGACGGCCTGTGCAAACAACTCGACGGCCACGCCATCAACATCCACCACTCCTTCCTCCCCAGCTTCAAAGGCGCCCGCCCCTACCTCCAAGCACACGAACGCGGCGTCAAACTCGTCGGCGCCACAGCCCACTACGTCACCCCCGACCTCGACGAAGGCCCGATCATCGAACAGGACATCGTCCGCGTCGACCACTCCCGCGCCCCCGACGAACTCGCCACCATCGGCCGCGACGTCGAAGCCCAGGTACTCGCCCGCGCCCTCCAATGGCACACCGAAAACCGCGTACTCATCAACGGCAACCGCACCATCGTCTTCCCCTGACCACCACCACCCACCGACCACCCCCACCGACCCGGCGACAGTCACCACACCCGCAAACAAGCCCGACACACCACCACCCACCCGGCCCACAGCCCACCCGGCAACAGGCCAGAACCCGCACACCGCCACACACACATCCACGGACACGAACCCGCACGCCGGACAAAACGCGCGCAGACAGAAAGACATACGGAGACAGAAGAAAGAGACCACCGAGACACGGCAGACCTCCCCCAGAAGCGACGGGGGTGTTTCTAAGCGGCTCTGACCGGAGTTCCGTGAATCCCCAGGTCAGCCGGTGTGTGCAGGAACGTTCTGGCAGGGGATCTCTCGGCTGTGGGGTCTGTTCGCTGGAAGATGTACTGTTCCCAGAAATCGATGTGCGGCTGGAACGTGTGGACTCCACCGCTGAGGCTCTGGTCGTGGTGGCAGCGGCATGCGGACCGCCCCGCGGTGTCCGGGCTGCCGCGCTCTTGCTCGCCGCGTGCACTCGTCGTACGAGCGTGGCTTGGCAGAGCGTCCGCTGACGGGGAAGAAGTTGCAAGTCAGGCTGCGGGTGCGGCGGTTCTTCTGCGACCGTGGCTCTTGCGCAGGAAGACGTTCGTCGAGCAGGTCAGCGGGCTGAGCGAACGCTATCGCCGCTCGAGTCTCGGCTTGAGGACTCACCAGCACCGCGCCTGCTTGCGAAAACGTGCCGACGAAGAGACCGGCAGCCTTCCCGAAGCGCCGCCGCTGATGGAACTCCCGATGCACGAACTTCCCCGGACGCAGATCATCGAGCGGATCCGTCACCGGCACGCGGACGTCCAGCGGCTCGTCGCCGCGGGCTGGACGATCAGCGCCATCGCCCGCCGTCTGAATCTCGACCGGAAGACAGTGCGGCGTTTCCGCGACACTGATCTCGACCAGCTCCTCGCCTCCGCCCACGAACGTCGACCGGCGGGAGTACTGGAACCGTTCAAGCCCTACCTCAACACCCGATTCACCGAGTCGCTCGGCCAGGTCAGCGGCAGTCGGCTCTTCCTGGAGATTCGAGAGCGCGGCCACCGCGGCAGCCGCCAGGTCGTCCGCAAACACCTCGCCGCCCTCCGCGCCGGCAACGCCGAGCCTGTGCGGGCCCACATCCCCAGCCCTCGAAAGATCACCGGCTGGATCATGCGTCCTCGCGAGACCCTCACCGACGAACAGCAGGAAAGGCTGCTCGAAGTCCGGCTCGCCTGCCCGAACATCACCCGGGCCCGCGATCTCGCCCGAGCCTTCACCGACCTGGTCCGCAACCGACGCGGAACCTTCCTCCTCGAAAGGATCCGGCAAGCCGAGCAAGACGCCCCGAAACCGATGCGCGGCTTCGCAGGCTTTCTCCGCCAGGACCTCGACGCCGTCACCGCCGGACTCACGCTGCATTGGAGCTCAGGCGTCGTCGAAGGCCACGTCAACAGGGTCAAAACACTCAAGCGAGCAATGTACGGCCGAGCATCGTTCACGCTTCTGCGGACCCGGATCCTCACGCAGCCGTGAAACCGCCTGGGTCACGTTGTGGCGAGAACCGCCTGGACGAAGGCGGTTGACGGCACATAGTCGTGTGCCTCGACATAGTGAGCGATGATTTCGGGGGGCAGAGTAGGCGACATCTCCACCCATCACCCATATCTCGGCACTACCCTGCACATGACTGGAGCGACTGCCGAATATCCGCGAAGCACAGAACAGGCAGGAGTAGAAGCCGCGAGTCTGGTGAGTTCGGTGCGTGCGGCTCATGCGGCTAAGCACTGCAGCCAGCCCGGAGGGAGCAACGCCCCGCTCATAAGGCTTGCCGCGCTCGAGCCAGCCCCCGTTGATCAAAGGGGTACGCCGACAACCGGGTCAGCGGGCCGGTCCGCCGCGCCGGGTTCGTTGTCCTGTCTCACCGAACTTTGGCCGTTCTCAGCGAAGATTGACTACAGAGCAGGTTCACCACTCTCCTGCGGCCGGCACCTCTTTGGCGCGGACCGCGAAGGCTTCACAGGCATGCTCCGCAACCTCGCCTCGGGCGAGCATGTCGGCCTTATCGGCAGCGAAGAAAATCTCTCGTGTCTTCACCTGCATCTCACCGGCCTGCTCGGCAAGCTGCTGCGCCTGCGGGCCTTGCGCGACGAGGCGGAGCCGGAAGGCGCTGCTTCGGACCTCGACATAGAGCCGGTACGACTCGGCCCGGGTTGCGAAGTTCGCCTCAGAGTCGGGTGCTGTGTGCTGGCTTGTCCACCGGTCGTACTGTGCCCGCCGATAGTCCTCAGCCAGGGCAATGAAGTCAGCACAGGCACGAGGAGACGCTGGTGGCTTCGCTCGCGGTCAGCACGGGCTGCAGACCGGGCTGCGATTTTCTCCTGGTAGCGGTGTGCGACGACAGCACCCAACAGTGTTCCGATGACGGCGATGGCGGCCGCAATGATCCCCGACACAACGACCAGCCCATCATGTGGCAGTGCCTGCCGGTTAGAGCGCGAATCGGCCACCGTCCGCGCCCAGACCACTGACGCTCAGGTCCTGCCCGTGTCCCTCTGGCAGTGCGCTGATCCGGGATCCGCGGAGGCATCGGCCAAGGTTCAATGAGTTCGGTCAAGGCTCGGTGAGACAGGACACTCGTCGACGCTCGCGCCCGGATGGGTTCCCAGTCTGGGAACGCTGCGCCTGTCGGGGGATGTTGGGCCGTTCGTCGTAGGTGAACTCGGTGGCCAGAGCGAGTGCCTGGCGGGCATCGTCGGTGGTGGCGGAGGGCTGGTTGCGTTCGCGGGCGTGCGCATGGACGGAGCGAACGAAGCTCTCCACCCAACCGGTGAACCGCGCCCGCTTGGCCGGGTTGTCACGATCGTCGATGGAATCCGCGATCTCACCGAGCCAGTAGATCGCCCAGCTGTCCAGGACCAGGCCGTCACGGTGCTCCAGGAGCATCCGGCCGATTCTCTGAGCGACGGGGAACCGTCGCTCCTGCGCCAGCATGAGTGCTCGCTCGGCCCGTGCCTCGGCCGCCGCACGCTCCTCGTGGTCGCGGGCGACCTCGGGTGTGCGGCGTTCGCCGGGCTCACGGACCTGATCGGCCTTCATCCGCCGCGCCTCCTGGTACGCGCCCTGCTTGGACGTCACGCACAGCGGCCCGGCGAAGTGCTCCCACGGCACGCCGGCGGCCCGGCCGTCCTCGATCGCCTTCAACTGCCCGACGTCGGCCCGCCCCTGGCCGACCTCGACCTGGACACGTGCAACCGCCCGTCCGCCAGGTTGGCACGGTGATGCTCGGCTACCTAAGGCTGGTCTACTTCACCCGCGAGGACACCAAGGACGCCGGGTTCCTCGAGACCGATCACTTCGGCGTCCGCTTCCCCCACACAGGCAGCAGAATCGACCTGAGCCGAGTCACGCAGCGCTGGCTGCGGGACCTGCTTTGGGACTTCCTGGCCGCCCGGCTGAGGACGAAACCGCCCCGCAGCCGAACCAGTTTCGATCAACGTCGCCGGGGATGCGTGGAGTTGAGCGCCTACCTCGAAGGCTTCGTGCCGGGCGGAGGCCACAACCTCACGGTGCTGACCGAGCCCCATGCGACCGACTTCGTCACCGATCAGCGTCACCGAGCCCGACATGGTCTGAAGTCGCTCGGCATCCACCATCATCAGGGCGATCGTCGGTCTCGACATGCCGGTGAGCCCTCAATCGCCACCGCTGGAACCCTCTCGACCGTCTTGATGAGTGTTCGCCGCGTCCTGCGCGAAGCACTGGAGACCGGTGCTTCTGACAAGATCGGACTCGACCGCAGCTTCACCGTCGCGATGCCGAGGGCCACGGCCCCATCGGGGCGTCGATCGCCGTTTCCCGACGACGTCGCCAGGCCCTGGCCCACCCGACCAATCTGGCGAACCTCGAAACGTTCGACACCAACAACCGCGGGCTCCGGGATGCCTGGGAAACGCTCGTCCTGGTCGGCCGCCGCTGCGGCGAGGTCCTCAACGCCCCGCCTGGAATGCGTCGGCCGGCTCAACGGGCTGCCGATGTTCTGGCACGACCAGACCAAGGTCGGCAACTACGACGAGGCCATCCGCATCCCCGAACGGCTCCATCAGCGGATCGAGCGCCGCCAGGCAGTGACCGTCGCCCGCTTCACCCAGCGCTACGGACGGCCCCCAACACGCCTGCAGATTGCTCGTTCCCCCGGCAGTACAGCAACCGCAACCTGCTCAAGGGCGTCAGCTACGGGTGGTTCCACAAGCTGTTCCGCGACTGGGTCGACACGCTCGACATCGCCCACTGTGTTCCCCACCAAAGCCGGCACACGCTGGCGACGAACCTCTTGCGCAACGGCGCCGACCTCATCCACGTAAAGCGCTACCTCGGGCAGGTCTCCGGGCGGATGGCCGAGCACTACGTCCACCTCGCCAACACCGATCCCCGCCTCGAACAGGCCCTGCAGACCATCTGGGTCGCCGGCCCCGGATCGGACGAGCCCGGACTGATCTTGTCCGGCAGCGAGCCCATGTCCAGGGAAGAGCCGAGGCCCTCGCCATCGACCTGACGCGCCGGTCCACCCCGGCCGACGGCGGGTTCTGCACCTTCCAGCACGTCGTCGACGGCGCGGCCTGCCCCTTCGATCTCAACTGCCACAGCTGCGAGAACTTCGTGATGTCGGGCGCAGACCTCGTCTACTGGCACCGCAAGCGCGAGCAGTGGCGCATGCTCGCCGAACGCGCGCCGGACAGTGCGACCGCCGACTACCTCCACGAGGTCTTCGAGCCCACCGCCCGCGCGATCACCGGCCTGGAACGTGCGCTCGAAGCCGTCGGTCTCCTGGATGAGGCCCTCGCGCTCGACCTCCGCCGCCCCCAGAATTACTTCGGCCGCGTCTGGTCCACCGCTTTCCGAACCGCGGACCTCACCGAGCCACCGGAGATCGACGATGGTGATGCCGCATGACATCCACTGCCGACTCCCCAGCGGCCGCGATCGCCGCTCGCCGCCGCCAGACCGCAACAAACTGACCCAGCTCGAGAAGGCCATCACGCAGCTTCGCCGCGAACGCGGACGGCTCAACGTCCGAGCCATCGCCGAGCGAGCGGGCGTGTCCGCCACCTTCTGCTACGAGAACAGGGACGCACGAGTCCTGGTCCGGGCAGCCGTCGCCGACGCCCGACAACCACCGGCGACGCCGGTGGCCGAGCACCGCGAACCTCCACCTGCTGATCAACAACCAGACCGCCAACACGACCGGCCGGGCCAGCCACTGGATC
>NZ_JBIBVE010000046.1:0-15717 GCF_043080095.1 Streptomyces sp. NPDC015127 | reverse complement strand
ATGAGCCGACGGCTCACCCGCGAATCCACCCCGAACTGGCGCGACACATGAACCTCGGACCAAACACTTTCGCCAGGACAAAACGCTCTTTTAGAGGTCCTACCAGAAGCCGTTGACGGCCGCGACCTCCCCGGCCCCGCGCAAGAAGCGGAGTACACCTACGAGACGCTGTTGAAACGCGCCGGCGGAGGTGCCCGCGGATTCGCCGGGAAGAGTCCGCCGGTCCCCGGGACGGCCTCCGGTCGGGTTCTCGGTCGCCTGAGTCCACTTCCTGGACCCCAGATCCTGGCCATGCCCGCATCGAAGGTCTGTGCCTCACCAGCCTGGCCCGCAGTGACGTGGAAGGCCAGGGGCCATGCCTGGCCGTCGCTGGCCAGGTGGGCCTTTGTGCTCAGCCGCCGCGGGGAAGCGTCCGAGTGCATGAGTACCGGATGCGGACCGGTCTGGTGGTCCCTTTGTGCTGGCTCTCGCCGCATGTTGGTGCGCCCGGCAGACGGTGGAATCCATCCACCAGCACATCCAACCCACATCGTCGCTGGCGTTCGCCGAAGTGAGAATGTTCCTGCATGTGAGTGCTCATCACTCAAGCAGTTCGCTGATCCCATGATCGAATCTGTTTCGCAGCAAGGAGAAACAGGCTCCCCCGCTCCCTCCTCGTTGCCCTGGGCTGCCCGACTGGACAGGGGCAGCCCAGGAACCCCACTCCACCGTGCTGGCGGTCCAACCCAGATGGCGTGTGATCGGCTGCCCGAGTAGTCAATCGTCGTCGATGGGAACCTGAACCGTCTCGGAATCGAGTGATGCTCACGGACAAAGACACCTCCTCGCGGGGGGGCTGCCTTAAAGGCAATTCCCTTGCCGAGCAAAGCTGCATACCCACCTGTGCGTGTGATTTGCGAGAGGCGTGTAATCTGATGCGCCAGGCTCATGGTCCACCACGAAGCCACCCGCTTCACCCACTCCTCGGCCCGCATCCCCGTCGAGCACGGCATAGCCAAATTGAGAACTGGCGCCCCCTCACTGCACACCTGACGGACCGCAAGGAGCACGATCATTGCATTCGTCAGACCGGCTCGTCATACTACCGGGATATCCGTAGCTCCACGCGACATCGTTCCACGGATCTCGATACGTACAAGGGCCACTTCTGCGGTGCCGACCAGAACGGGCCTTCGTCGCTCCATGTGCTCAAAGCTTGAACCGGAGCACGCATGATCAGGCCGTCCCGTCTGTCCTGCGCTCATCAAGAGAGGCGGGACCTGCCGGTGGCGTTCGCATTTGTCCGTCGGCAGGCTGACCCGGTCGCCGAACCGGTGGAGGACCATCCAGGTGAGCTGAGCTCATGGCGGCACAGTAAATGGCGTTGACACGGCGCACAGTTGGAGTGCTGACTCCACGCGCTCCCGTTGGAGTGGCTATGCGAAGGCCTCCGGTGTTGTCGCCGGGCCCCGGAGGCCTTCGCGACGACAAATGGGGCGCGGGCCCCACCATCGGCGTACAGAGAAGCAGCATCGAAACGGTTCCTCGCTGACAGCAGGAGCCGAGCCGTGGGAGAGTGCAGGACGACTCATAGAGTTGAAACAAGCTCGCCTGCGGTCTTTCGTCGGTCCAGTCGCCGTCGAAGAGAGCGGCGATGAGGCGTTCGTGTTCGGCGTCGAGCTGCCGGCGCGGTGCTGGGTACGGGTATTGGCGAACCAGGGGGCCGCTCTTGACGGCGCCGCCGTCGACGGTCATCGTCTCGCGGGCCGTCGGGCAGCAGCGTTCACGGTGGAAGAATAGCTCGGGAAGCTAGACGGTCTGCCATCCAGGTGGCACGACCTCAGACCGGCGAACCCATGCGGTCACAGCGACTAGTCAACTTCTATCTGTATGTGTCCTGAGAGGGCAGAGCAGACTTTCCACTCCTTGTTCTCGAGCTTCAACTGAACTACAACTTTGCGCCCTTCCCCGATGAGAAGATTCATCGATGATGATTCCTGGCTCCCTGATGATGCGACGAATTTAACGCGATTACCTAACTCCTCTTTACTGATATCCGACCACAGGTCGTTTGCCCGTAGCCGGTCGGCATCCGCAGCACACACCCCATAGAATTCATCAAGGTTCTTTCCGCTCAGGGCCGCTGTGGCGTAGAAATCCGTCACGCGCCCTTCTGGGGAACTCCTCATTTCTCCTTCAATATCAGAGGTGCATGCGCAGCACAGGCCGGCCAAAGCCGCTGGGAGGATCCAGGAAATCCGTGTTCTCATATTCCATCCACTGGTGCTATCTGGCGATTCTATGTTGCGAGTCTGAACTCGTGCCCTGACGAGCATGGTGCGATGTGCTTCAACAGCTGATGGCTGCAGCCCGCTACAGCCGTGGCGTGGCTGCGAGCAGGAGACTGCTCGCTTCGCGGCCGCACGCTCAGCCAGTCCCCACCACGAATCCAGGTCCCGGCGCTAGGCCAAGGCCCGCTCGCCCTTCGGGGTCTGTCGTTTCTGTATGGTCAAGCTGTACCACGGGACGAGGTCGAAGGGGATAGATCATCGCAGGCAGATTTCCCCTGCCCGCTGCCGCCCAGCCGCTCACGTCAGCAGCCAAAGCCTTCCTCATTCTAGAACGTCAATACTGAAATGGCTCAAGGTTCCGCAGATCGTCAACGGGCTCCAAACCAGTCATCGAGGTCTACGGCTACTTCCAAGCGGGAACCCAGCACACGGTCGAGCACGAGGGCGCTGGCTCCGCACACCGGGCAGCTGAGGGGTCTGTCTGATTGGAAGAGAGAGGCCATCACAAGCTGTTCTGCTGGCGCTGCTGCCTGACTTGTTGAACGCCGCCCCCATCTGAGGCCAAAGTAACTGCCCCCGACGCAGAGAGACTCGAGCCGCGAGTGTCGCGTCGAGGCAGCATCACAGCGCCCCAAGCATCTTCGCCACCTGAGCGGCCACATCCACCGCCACTTCCCAGCCAATCGTGCAATTGCGAGCTGGCCTGCGTGGCGTGACATCCAGCATGTGATCACGATATCGCCCTCCCCCGGAGTACTTGCCCTCTCTTTGAGTAACGATTGCTCAGCTGGCGAGGTTTCCGCCGGACCAGGATTGATGCCCAAGCTGCTCGAAAGCCGCTCGGCTCATACCCCGCCTGATCTGCCGCATCCCCAGGGGTAAACATCCCCAGGCGTGAGCGACTCGAACCGTAGAACCGGAAAACGTCCTAGATTCCGCCAATAACCCGGAGGCATACCATGCAGCCAAGCGTTGAATTCGTTGTCAAGACCAACCAAGACCTCATGGACAGCTTCTCGCGGAGCGCCCTTGTCCGCCAGGTTTCCTCAGACATCACCGGTCCGGGCACCAAGAGTCGGATCCTCTGCCACCTCCAGCCTTGGTCGGACGCCTTCCAGAGGGTGATCGCCGCCCGCGTGGCCAGCGAAAGCGACAAGAAGCTGCGGGACTTAGCACAGGAACATATGAAAGAAGAGCTCGGCCACAATGAGCTTCTCGCGAAATCCCGAAACGGTATCGATCCGCCGGCCTGGGACCCAGTCATCGAAGCGGTGTCTTCTTGGTTCATCGACCAGATGACTGTACTCCCTGGGACTCTGAAAGCGG
Organism: Streptomyces sp. NPDC015127; assembly: GCF_043080095.1. Taxonomy (NCBI): domain Bacteria; kingdom Bacillati; phylum Actinomycetota; class Actinomycetes; order Kitasatosporales; family Streptomycetaceae; genus Streptomyces; species Streptomyces sp. NPDC015127. The sequence goes on along the minus strand of NZ_JBIBVE010000046.1, from coordinate 12,121 downwards.
TCTTGGCTCACTTAGTCCTGGAAGGGTCAGGCATGGTATTCCACCAGGCAGGCGCATCCGCCTTCAAGGGAAACGAATACTTTGCGCTGCACGATGAAGCCGATCAAGAGCACCTGGAAATGGGATACAAGGTACTAGAGCACAGGAATGACTGGGAAGTCGGAGAAGTCGTTGAACTCCTGAAAAAGGGATGGACGATGATAACCCTTCTTTGCAACCGCGTGGCTGAACTTTCATCACCAGCCAGACCATCCGACCCTGCGATCTTTCAGTAATTGACGGTGGACGAGCCGTTTTTGCGGCATTCTGATACACCGCAGCTAAGGTCCAGGCGATCGCTCTAGAGAAGTCAAGGTACGACGAAAAGGGGTACAAGTGTGTCTGCCCGCGGAATCGGGGAAATTGGCGTAAGCCCGCGCTCTTTACGTGACTACCGCGCCATGTTCACCCTCACGCCGGACCAGTTGGAGGGATCTGTTCTCGACTGCCCTTCCGGATCCTCTTCTTTCGCCGCAGAGCTCCGCGGAATATGCGACGTCACCTCCGTCGACCCCATCTACTCCGGCGATCTGCATGAAGTTTCCGATATTTCACTTGCCGAGCTAGAGAGAGGCATGGCGTATTTTCGAGCCAATCCGCACTTGATCGACAAGAGCTACATCGGATCACTGGATTTATATGAAGGCTCCTTGCGTCGTGCGCGAGAGAGGTTTCTCCTTGACTTCAGAGAGAATCCGTCCCGCTACATATGCGGATCCCTCCCGCACCTGCCGCTCGAAGACGAATCCTTCGATCTCGTCTTGTCCAGCCACTTACTCTTCGTTTATCCAGACCATTTTGATTACGCCGGCCATCTGTCCGCGGTCAAGGAAATGATGAGAGTCACACGGGGCGAGCTCCGGATCCATCCGTTTGTATCCACTGCCGGGGAACCGTGGCCTCTACTCGGAAGACTCCGATCCGAACTTGAGTCACAAGGACATTATACTGAGGTCGCAGCATCTGAATACCAGTTCGTCAGGGGCGGCGGCAGTACTCTAATTGTAAAGAGAGCGTAACCACGAGCTGTGAGCCGAGGAACCGTTTCCAAAGCGCCTGATACCGCCATCCGCACGGCGGCACCCTGCTCCCGGCCGGCCAGTGATGCGGGGTGTGCCGGTCTTGGGTGCCGTCGCGCACGAACGCCCTGGTGCCCAGCCGCCGCAAATGGCCGCCAGGACGAGGGCGTGTGTGGGCCCAGAACAGTGAAGGCCCTGTGGCGAAGGAGCCGCACGTTGCGGTGGAGTGCGAGTCGGCCTCGTGGTGGGTGCCGCCGAGGAGTCAGGCGCCCGTGCACGATCCACAGCCGCGCGCCTGCGTCGGCGCGGCTTGAGTTCTAGCGGTCGTTGCAACACCCCAGCTTGAGGGGGCATGGAGTTCGAGATCCGCAAGGACCGGACGAAGCCGCAGGGCCGGAAGAAGCTGACCCGAGAACGGGCCGCATACTTCCAGCTCATGCAGCAGGGCTACAGCAACAGAGAAGCCTGCCGGATCGTCGGGATCGACGTCCGCACCGGCAAAAAGTGGCGCAACGGCGACCGTTCGCGTGGGCAGCAGGGCCGCAGACCGCTGCCTCCGGCACACAGGCCGGAAGAGGTCTGCGGCCCGTCACGGTATCTGCGTGAGGACGAACGCATCCACATCGCCGACCGGCTGCGGGAGAAAGCCGGCATCCGGCAGATCGCAGCGGAACTGGGCCGCAGCCCCTCCACTGGAATCCGCCCGGCGGGAGGTGCCTCTATGTCCTTCGTCAAGCGAGGCGAGGGGTTCGGGCTTCGTAGAAGGTGCCGTCGGGGAGCATGGCGAACAGCACGCTGATGCGGTGCCGGGCGAGCCGGAGGAGAGCCTGCGTGTGGGTCTTCCCTCTGGCGCGACATCGGTCGTAGTAGGTGCGGCGGGATCGTGCAGGGCCGCGAACGCGGACAGGAACATCGCTCTCTTCAATTGCCGGTTGCCGCCGCGGGGAGCGTGTTCGCCGTGGATCGATGTCCCCGACGACTTCGTCGTCAGGGCGAGGCCGGCGTAGGAGGCAAGATGGGCGGCGCTGGGAAAGCTAGTGCCGTCGCCGACGGTGACCAGCAGAACAGCGGCGATCCTGACCGCGACCCCAGGCATCGACGTCAGAACCTGCGAAAGAGGGTGCTCCTCCAGCAGGGTGTTGATCTGGGCTTCCAGAGCCCGGCGCTGTTCGTAGATGGCTGCGAGCGAGCGGGCCAGGGACGGCACGACGATGTCGAAGGTGCCCGTGCCCGAACGACGACGGTCTGCTCGTCCAGGGTGTCAAAGACCTCGTCGATCAACCGGGCTGCCATGCGTGGAGCCTTGGGCCGGATCACTTCGACGAGGCGGCGGCGTCCGGCTTTCCGTAAAGTGGCCGAGATCCGTAGCGTTCCAGCAGCCAGGTCACCGCCGGGTGGTCCAGGCGTGGCCCGAGGACACGCTCCAGCGACGGGTGGAACTGGGTGAGCAGGCCAACGGATGCGGTTGGAGGTGCGGGTGGCCTCGGCCGCAAGGTCCTGGTCGAAGCCGACCAGCACGGTGAGTTCGGCGGTGATCTCGTCGGTCAGTTCCAGCGAGCGCAGGGTGTGGGTCATGGTGCGGGCGGCGTCCGCGATGACCGCGGCGTCCTTCGCGTCCGTCTTCGCCTAGAGCGGGGTAAAGATCAGCGATCCGCCGCATCGCTAGCCCCGGCAGGTAGGCGACCTCGCAGCCGGCGTCGCGGGCGACGGTGAGCGCGAGGGCTCCGATGGAGGCGGGCTGGTCCGCGATCAGCAGCACGGTGCCGAATTTTTGTGGTCAGCTTGTCGAACACAGCCCCGCAGCTTCGGCTCGCTGTTGGGTAACCGCTTGTCGAAGACCTTCTTCCCTGCTGGAGTCAGCCCGTGCCCGTGGTGGGCGCTCTTGCCGACGTCCAGGCCGAGAAAGACGCCTATGTCGCTGGTGTCGAACATCGTGTTCCCCACTGTGGTGCGGTGGTGGCGCCGTACTCGCGCATCCACGTTATGCAGACCTGCCGCCGGAGATGCCGGGCGTTGCGCTCGGCGGGGCGGTGGTCGGACCTCTTATCAGCGTCTCCATCGGCACCCCTCGGGCCCGGAGGCAGCGGCCCTCTTGCAGGACCGCGAAGAAGATAACGGGGCGGGGGGCGGGCTTATCTACCGGAATGGCTGTCCTTCTCCCTCGGCCGTCTCCGCCGCAAAACCCACAACAGACAGGCACTTCAGCCACTGACTCGCGGTCTCCCACTCCTTGGAACGAACAGTCGCGTGGCGGAACAGCTTCTACTCCGCTCGCACCGACCCTTGCCGCGCGGGCGTCCAGCCTGCCTGAGCTCGCACTGGTCAACGATTCTCAGACAGCCGCCCAGCCCCCGAAGCATGCTCCTCCGTCAGGGGGATCCAAGACCTGCTCGGGAACGCCCGTGAACCGCGGTACGGCGGTACGGCGGTACGGCGGTACGGCGGTGCCGTACTACCGGCGTGCCGTCATCAGCCGCCGCTGTGATTCGTTAGCCGTGGGGGCCGCGCTTCTAGGCTGCGTGTTACCTGCGTGCTCCTCCAACTGCTGCCGATGGACATGCCTTTGCTCGCGGGCTCATCGGTCCATACCCCATCACTGTTACCGCTCGGCGGAAACGGCCGCTCCGCGGGCTTCCTCACGCTGCCGATCTCTGTCACAGTACTTGCATAACTGTGACGTCTAAACAGACGCGATCGCATAATTGTCGGCCCGGAGCGAAGGGCGTGTCAGCCGTACGCGGTTCGACCTCACCAGGTAGTCGAAAGCTGGGGCGATAATTCGTTCACTTCGTTAAGCGCGCAGTTCATTTCCATGAGTGAGCGCCCAATTTTGCTCGTGAGGAGGTAAGGGCTGCTGCTCCTATGGCGATGAGGGAGATAGTGAGCATGATCAGGATCCATGGGAGGGGTAGGTGGGAGCTGAGGAGAAAGCCACTGATGGCAGGGCCGAGAAGGTTGCCTACGGTGAAGGCGAGGATGAGAGCGCCGTTATATTGGCCGCGTAGGTGGGATGGGGCGAACTCGTTTACCATGGCGGGGATGCTGGCGGCGTAGAGAGTTTCGCCGATGGCAAGGATGGCTGGTGCAGTGATTAAAAGAAGAATGCCGATGATACGTGGGGTGTGGGCGCTGGTATATACGAGGGCGATGGGGATGGTCATGCAGGTGCATAGCGCGGTCAGCACAGTGGGGCGGGCCCGCTTGTTCACTACTGTAAGGATGGGCATTTGGGCGAGGATGACGGTGAGGGTGTTGGCAAGGTAGGCGATGCCGATGATTCGGGGGGTGACGTGGGTGTAGGTGGTGGCGTAAGCGACGAAGCCGGTGTGGAGTTGGCTAAAGGCGATGATAGAAATGGCAAGGTTGATGAGCCACAGTCGGCGGAATCTTGAGTCGCGCATGACGACGGTGAAGGATTCCAGTGGCCCTTGCGATTTGGCCTGCTCCGGGGCTGCGGCTGCTCTGCCGCGGGTAGGCACTCGCAGTACGAGGCCCGCTGCGGCGATGAACGACAGCGCGTCGATAAGGTAGAGGAGTTGGAAAATACCGGGGCTTGCCCTGCCCGCGATCACGGCGGCGGCCAAACCACCGACGCCGTAACCGATGTTCCTGAGCATGTACTGGAGCGCAAAACTCTTGTTGAGGGAGTCGGCCGGTGCGAGGTGGCCGAGCAGGGCGTTGAGGGCGGGGTAGGCGATGGATAGTCCCAGGCCCAGCAGCGCCACGGCACCAATGGCCCATCCACTGGTGGTGACTGGAGCGAGTGCGCCGGTGCCGCTGGCCGCAATGAGCAGGCCGAGGACGCTGGTGGCCCGGGCGCCGCTACGATCAGCCAGCCAGCCGCCTGCTGGGTTTCCGGCCAGGCTGACCAGGGCAGCGACCATGCTGATCGAGGCCGACAACGCCAACGGAAGCCCACGGATCGTATGGAGATATATCACCAGCATCGGTGTGGTCATCCCACTGCCCACAGCGCAGATCAGCTGAGCACTGAACAGGCCTTTAGTTCCGGCAGGTAGAACCCCATAACGCGTTTGGAAGCGGATGCGGATTCGTTCACCATGAGAAGCAGTCATACCTGCGGATTTCCTGTTCGAGGGGACCGACCGGTGATCCGCCGCGCTGTTATGGAGCGCATGCCTGCTAGAAAGCTTTGTGCAGCGCTATCGTGCGGTTCCAACGTGGGCGCCTAATAGTGCTCGCAAAGGGACTGTGCACGACTCAGCGCTGTGATGCGTTCATTTCCATCGGCGACCGATGCAAGACCACGCCAACTGTTGGCCAACTCCGGGTGGTGTGCGCCGAGCGCTCCGGTCTTGACAGCGATTGCCTTCCGGTACAATTCCGCGGCCGCCTGACGATGGCCCTCGATCGCTTGCGCGTGGGCTAGCACATGGAGGCAGTAGCCGATTTCGACGTGCTCATCACCGAGCCGATCACGATAGGTCTGCAATGCTGTCTGTGCGAGCATCAGGGCCTGTTCACCCTGTCCGCGCGCCGAGAGCACACCAGCCAGACACAGCTGATCCGCCGCGACAGCCAGCACGCTGCTTGCCTTTGCGTCATGCCGCAGCTCAAGTGCTCGGCGGGCATGATGCTCGGCGTCCTCCAGAGCACCCTGTGCCAGGCGCAGCCCTGCAAGGTTATGGTGCACTGTTGCCGCCAGCCGCTCTCCCCCTGGACGACAAGTCTCCTGCAAAGCATGACGGAGTTGCTGCTCAGCTGCCGAATGCCGGCCGTCGTATCGCAGTACTACGCCGAGAACATTCCTCACACGGGCCGCTTCCAGCCGATCCGCTAAGCGATCCTCAACGAAACGCAGCGTGTGCCTCAGCCAAACCTCCGCGACCCGATACCGGCCAGCACGCCACATCCCATCGGCAACTGCCCGCAAGGCCTGCCCATGCAGCCGGTCACACGGTCCAACCGATCGCAGCGGCCGAGTGATTGCCACCGCTCGCAACAGATCCCGCATACTGTCCCGGCCGCACCCGAGCATGCGATATGCCTCACCTCGCAACAACAGCGCATTCGCCACGTCCGGGCTATCCTCACCCAACTCTCGCGTGAGGACCCCGACGACCTCACGACTGACAGCCAGCGCCTCATTCGCTCGCGCCTCCCGCAGCAGTGCGTGCCCTTGTTGCAACTCCGCGCTCGCCCGGGCAACTTCAGCCTGGCCCACCCCTCTGCCTCCTCCACCATGCCTCGGATGGGGTGCCGGAAGATGGGTAAGCCCCCGGCACCCCACCCGAACCGCTGCAGACCGTTACTGCACCGGCTCGGCGTGGTTGGTCGTCTCAGGACCTTCCTCAGCCACGACAGTGTGCATCGAAATCATCAACTGCTCCTTCAGGTAGCGGGTGGAGCTTGTAGTGTCGGTTGCCGTGTAATCAGCCCCTGACGTGGCCCACTCTCACTCTCCCTAGGCAGGGACCACCAGAGCAATCGATGCTCAGGTCACTCCAGCAGCGGTCTAGGGTCCGTCTTCGAACGGATCTTGCCCACAGCGGGAGCGCTGCTTCGTACGGGGTGGCGGTCTTCTCGTATCGGGTTGCGATGCGTTGGAAGGCCTTGAGTCGGGTTGAAGCAGCGCTCGACGGTGTTGCGTCGGCGGTAGGTGTAGCGGTCGAAGGCCAGTGGTCGGCCGCCTTGCTGGCCGCGGTTGCGCGATGCCGGCATTGGTCGTCCTTCGTGCTCGTTGCGCAGCCTTATGCAACACGGTCTACAGTAAAGCGTGTTGCATAAGGGTGTGTCTGGGCAGGTCAGAGCCGGATTCGGGCCCGGCCTGGTCATGCGGTGAGGGCGAGGTTGTGCATGTGGGCGACGGCCTGGACCGCGTGGTGGAGGCCGCTGCCGCGCTGCCGGCAGTCGCGGAGGATCTTGTAGTGCTTCATGCGGGCGAAGGCGTGCTCGACGCGGGCCCGGACCCTGCGGTGCTGGGCGTTGTCAGCTTCCTCACCCGGCAGCAGGGCCCGGTCCGGGCGTTTGCGGTGCGGGACGACGAGTCCGGTGTTGATGTAGGCGCCGTCGCCCAGCACGGTCACGCCCTGGCAGTGCCGGGCCAGGCCGGAGTCCCGCCACGCCTTCGCATCCGCGGTGGTGCCCGGCACCGGCCGGGCCAACGGCGACCACCAGCTTCGCGTCGGCGTCGATGATGACCCGCACGTCCGCCGAGAACCGGTAGTTGCGTGAGGAGGCACCGACCTTCCGGTCGCGGACCGGGACCAGGGTGCCGTCCACAATCCACAACCGCTCGACCGTGTTGACGGGCCGGGATGCCGGCTCGATGGCCAGCAGTGGCCGCAGCCACTGAATGACGCGGCACACAGTCGCCGACGAGCAGCCGAACAGCGGCCCGAGCTGCCGCATGGAGAGGTTCGTCCCGGTAGTAGACGGCCACCAGCAGCACCCGGTCCGCCAGCGGCAGGCACCACGGCCGGCCACCACCAGGACCGTCTCCGCCCCGCTCCCGCACCACCTTCACCAGCCGCTCGAACTGCCGCATCCGCAACCCTGTGAACGTCTCCACCCACAACGGCTCAGCCCTCAACACCCCACCCATACAGGAGAAATGCCCGCCTGAAAGCCCTCTGCACTTTACTGATCGTTTCAGAATGAGGTTCGGAGTCGCCTCAAACAGATGATGCTGCAGGCGAGTTGAAGCAGGCTGAGGTGGAGATCGGCGCGTATCTCGTAGCGGATCCGCAGCCGCTTGAACTGGTGGAGCCACGCGAAGGTCCGCTCGACCACCCAGCGGGTCCTGCCCAAACCCGAGCCGTGGGCGGTGCCCTTGCGGGCGATCTTCGGTGTGATGCCTCGGGCGCGGAGGAGGCGGCGGTACATGTCGTAGTCGTAGCCGCGGTCGGCGAACAGCCGGCCCGGTCGGTGTCGCGGCCGCCCGCGGACCCCTCGGATGGGGGGTATCGCGTGCAGCAGGGGCATCAGCTGAGTGACGTCGTGCCGGGTTTCCGCTGGTCAGCGAGACGGCCAACGGGGTGCCGTGCCGGTCGGTGATCAGGTGGTGCTTGCTGCCCGGGCGCGCGCGGTCGACCGGCGAAGGTCCGGTGTGAGCCCCCCTTTGAGGGCCCGGACATGGGAGCCGTCGACGGCCGCGTCGTGTCCACCCGAGCGTGCGATGGTTCACGGGTCGAGCCAGATGACTGTGCTGGTCTGGGTGATGGCGGTGAGGTGGCGGCCGGCTGTTTCTCGTAACGGGTGGCGATGCCGCGTGGCTGCTTGGGGCGGTGGAAGCAGCGTTCGACGACGTTGCGAGTGCGGTAGACGGCCTTGTCGAAGCCGTATGGCCGTTCACGGTGTCGGCGCCGGCCCGCGAGTTGGTCCACGCGTTCCGGGGATGGCCGCCTTGATTCCGCGTCTGCGCAGGCAGGCGCGGAAGGAGCGGGCCGAGTAGCCCTTGTCCGCCACCACCTGATCCGGCCGGACGCGGGTCCGTCCCGGCCCGGGCCGCGTGACACGGATGCGGTCGATGACCGCCTCGGCCTGCGTGCAGTCGTCGCGGGTACCGGCCGTGACCGTGACAGACAGCGGTCGCCCCCGTCGCAGGCCAGGGGGATCTTGCTGGTCAGCCCGCTATGGGAGCGCCCGAGTCCTCCTTCCTCAACCCCCCTTGATCTGGGCTCCGGGCAGGAGCCGGCCGAAGGTGCCGTCGGCCGCCCAGCGGGCAAAGCGTCCGCGCACCGTCTGCCAGAGCCCGAACCGCTCGGGCAGATCCCTCCAGGGCACACCGGTCCGGAACGTGAACAAGATGCCCTCGAGAACCCGGCGGTGATCTACTGGTTGGCGTCGGCCGGTCAGTCCCTATGTGCCCCTCAAGCAGAGTTCCAGGCCAGCTGCTTCAACGGCCAGTCGTGGGGCGGCGCGCCCCGACATTCTCCGTACAGAAGTTGAGTGCCAAATACTCTTCAGCCCCTCCAACTCCACAGTGAATATGGCGGTGCCCGCGTCCTGTACCAGCGCCCGGGCGGTTCGCGAGCTGCGCTTCGCCGCTGGCCTCAGGGGAGGCAACTGGAGGAACCTCGATGGCGCCCATTCCGTTCTCCTGTGCTGGCTTCGAAGAGATGAAGACGATGCTCGCACCGCGCCGCGAGCAGGATCTCCGCACGCTACAACACATACGGCGCTCTAAAGCCACTGGCTTCTGGGATCCTTCAGCGGATTCGATCCCTACCCAGCCACCCGAACTGCTCGCCGGAACCCTATCGGAGCGCATCTTCCAGGTGCTGCTGCGCGCGGAATTCGGCCTTACCGAGTAGCTGTCCTCGATTGGTCGCAACCATGCACTCACCTCGCCTCATAGCTGTCGGAGCAGTCGCTCCGTTGCTGTTCGTCTCAAGCTGCTCATCACCGCCGGAGCCCGAGGAATTCAGGGGACCAAGCGTCCCGCCTGCAGCCTCTCCACGGAAAGACACTGCCCAGAACACAAAACCGGCGAAGGAGACTCCTGCTGAGCAGGTGCGCAAGGTCGTACTGTCGGCTTCCGACTGGGGATATCCCGAAAGGGTGTCCGAACGAAGTGATGCTCGATGGCACGAGTACGAGGATGCACCCCCTGACTGTGGAGGGAACCAGAGGGAAAACAGTCATGCTTCCATGACCTTCGAGCGGGAGGTCCTTGCCGACGAAAGCACCGCGAAGAGTCTGGCGTGGGTGAGTTCGGCAGCCTTCTCGTGGAACAGCAGCAGAGCCGCCGAGGCTGCTGTCAAGTACTTCGAGATCTTACTCAAGTGCCACAAGACCGGCTACGCGAGAAACCCCAACGGGGCCGTGGCGTATCGCGCAGATTTCATCTCCGGAGGGCCAACTACAGCTATTCCAGGCGCTTCCCTTGCACGCGAGATGACAGCGCACTTCACGTACACGCCATCTCCAGATGAGGATTTCACGCGCACAGCCCGCGAATACACCATCGTTTTCACTCAGGGAAACATTTCTGCCAGAGTCAGAGCTGTCTACTCGAACGCGGCCGATGCGTCTCGTGTGGAGAAGCAGGCACTGAATGCCGCCAGGAGAATGTCCGCCAAACTCACCTCCTCGGCGCTGGCTGACCAGGATCTCCCTCGATGACGACGACCTTGCGTCCCACGGCATGCGGCCGTAGTAGGCATGGATCGCGCAGGAATTGCCGTCATCGAACGCATGGAGGCCAGGGAGCCGAAGGGCACACTGTAGGTGACGTCCTGCTGTGCGAATCGGGGCTTTCTGCCGTGTCGGCTAGTATCTTCACCGAAAGGACTGCTGGGATCGCACCCCGAGGTGTCAGTCTCCGGAGTGATCAAACCACTGCGGAGATCATTCCGTTAAGGGTTCCAACACTCCACTCATCGACCCCGCCTTGAAAACCTCAGCCCTAGTCCGCAGAGCCTCTGTCCAGCCGGGCGGTCAGCGACTGAGGCACGCCGCCCTGCGAGTCACAGCCTCTGCGAGTGGCATCTCCACAGATTCCCTCGAGTAGCTTACGAGGAGATATGGGCACTGCGTCGGCCGGAGAGAACCCAATGTCGCTAAACTATGCGAATCCATGCCTTGTAAAGGAAAGCGTTGTTGTTATTGAATTCGAAGGCCGGGAGCCAGCCAGACTGTGTATTAACCCACTCTGCATCGGTGGCGAGCAGGTCGTCATTACCGAGCCGTGCACCTATCCCAGCATTCATGGCATACTTCATTTTACTCACCCTTTCCTGCGGGCTGCTCTGATGGAAGTCCTCCCAGTAGTTCCCCATGGCCTCCCTGAGGCTGGTTACTTGCGCGCTTCCCAGATCTGGATCGACATCTTCCTCAATCAGCGTGACAACAATCAGTGAGCCATTGGGAGTATATGAGGTAATGAGGTGCTGTGGAACCGACCGGTAGTCGTCGTCGACATTGTTATCCCACCAGGACTTTCTTATTAGTGTAACTTCGGAGGTCCCATTGGGGCGGCCAATGAACACTGCAAAATAAGGACTGTCTCCACCTTCTTCGCTCGTTGCCGCATATGCCTTGAATTCTTCAAATCGCGCACCTCCGGCGGCAGCAGCGGGAGAAGCGCTCAAGGGAAGTGCTGCGATGGCGATCAGGCCGACAGTGATAGAGGTAGTGATCTTACCGCGGAGTGGAACGCCAGAATTCATTAGTGACACTCTCCTTCTCGTCTGCAGACGCTGGAGCTGGGGGAATAAACCTAAAGGCAGCAGGAGTCTGAAGAAAGAGTAAGCAGTACCCATCTCGGGCTCCTTGCCGGGAACGTCACAAAAGTGCCGATGATTCCCAGACCGCATCCTGCGGCGAACTGAGGGGCACTCAATGCCGCAGAAGCGGGGAACAGGGACGAGGTAGCTGACGTTCCGGGAGACGCCTCAGCCACAGCTTCACCGGCGCTACGCGCCGCTCCAGCGGTCGGAGGGGGAAACACCAGCCAACAGGCAAGGATCTGAATAGTCGTGCCGCAGTCATTTGCCGGTGCCGAGTACGTGGTGTTCGCTACGTCCGGGGTCGTCACTCTCGCTCGATCGTCTGGGAGGTCCTCGCCCATCACCCGATCAGTGGCCAACCGACTCGAGGAGCTCGATGGCTGCCAGTCGGCGTCTGCCCTTGAGTGGCTCAACAAGCAGTCTCGATTAGCACATCCATGTCCGCCATCCTGATCGCGACGGAGGTGCTGGGTCGGACTTTGCCGGACTGGCCTGCTCGTATGCGGGAGGACGGCGGGTCAGTCACTCGCATGGTCACACGAAAGGTGCCCGCCGAGGGGCGCGCGTCAGCCAGCAGATAGACCACTGGCATGAGTCTCGTAGTGCCGGTTGCCCACGTCCCTCCGCTGCCACCACGTCGTCGTCAGTGAACCTCTTTCATCCTGAATGCGTGCAGGTCATGAGGGTGTGGACGGCCTGGACGATGGTGCCGATGCGGCGGGTGGAGCATCTGGCCCGCCGGAGCAGTCGCCAGGTCTTCAGCTGTGCGAAGGCACGTTCTCCAGGAGCCCGCAGCCGGGCGTGATCACGGTTGAACTCCTGGTAGTGCTCGGGTTGTTCGCGGTGGTGGTAGTAGGGGGTGCGAACGGT
>NZ_JBIBVE010000045.1:0-15998 GCF_043080095.1 Streptomyces sp. NPDC015127 | reverse complement strand
CCTGGAGAGCCGGACGGCCACTCCTTCGGAGCCACGACTGGCAAGACCCGATAAGCCACATCCGGCCCTCCCGGGCCGCCTAACAACTTACGGAGACCCGGTGTTCCTGGTCACACCCGACCGCACTCACGGCCTGGTCGCCGCCCCCAGGTCCTCCGCCGACCTCACACCCGGCACCGAAGAAGCCCTCACCGCCCAGGGGTTCACCTGGAACAACGAGATCGAGGCGTACACCCGCCCGACCGACAGCAGCCCAGAGGCTGTGGACCGCACCGCCGGCGCACTGCGCGAGCTCGGCCATTACGTGTTCTCCACCAACAAGCCACGGCCCACCGGCTGACACCGGACCCCGGTTTCACCGAACAGGACGACCGCTGACAACGCATCACTGGACAGCGAGCGCCGACCGGGCGGGCGGGGTTCCCGCCCGCCCGGGCGCTCATCACCATCCGCCGCCACCACACCAGGAGGAGAGACCATGGCCACGTTCCAGGACACCGCTGCGGACCGCGCAGGGCGTCTGGGGATGGAGATCTGGCTGAGCCTGCTGCCCCACACCGACAACGGCGCGCCGCCGTGTGAGCTCGGCACGGACGAGGCGCCCGCCGACGCATACCGGCTGACCAAGGTCACCGGCACCGGCCAGCTCCGCCCCGGTGACCTCATCCTCGCCCTCGACAACAGCGGCGGGCGCGAGCTCCGCAACAACCGCACCCTGGCCGGGTGCACCTTGCGTGAGGCCGTGCGGGCGCACGCGAGCGCGGTGCGCCGCGTCACCAGGGTCGGCGGAAGGACGATCACCGCGCAGCTGTCGATCAACATTCCGCTCGGCGGGTGGGGTTCGTGCGACCCCGACAGGATTGCCGAGCCTCGGTGGCAGGGTGCCCCGGGCGACCGCATGAACGTGAGCGCGGTTCGGTGGACGATCGTCCGCCTCGGCAGCGCCGACGAGTTCGTCGAGGGCTTCCGCAGCCACAAGGACTTCGCGGAGTGGCGCTCCGCGTACCAGGTCGTCAAGGCGCAGGAGGCCGCCGACGCCGCCGACCGACGTGCCCGCATCAAGGCGCAGGGCGCCCGCCGCGCCCCGCTCCTGGCTGCGATCGAGGAGTTCAACACGATCACGGGCGAGCAGCTCCTGACCCTGGGGAGCGTCGGCCGGAGCCTCGACGAGGTGGGGGAGGTCGAGTTCGCGGTCAAGTGGTTCGCCGGCGGCGACCGCCTGCTGACCTACCTCGCCGGGCTGCTCGCCGTGGGCAGGATCACGAACACCGGATACACCAACGCCGTCAGGCAGCTGCGCACGCTGGGTCTACACGCGGGCGAGTTGCCCGACAGTGTGCCCACCCCGACCGTGCGCTGAGCACGTTCGTGGTCCACGGGCCCGCGCGGTGAGCAGGGGGCGGGAGTCACGTCCGCCCGCGACCCGTGGAGCACGCCGGCCTCCGCAGCCCGCGCCTGGGGCACGCTGACGGCCTCGTGCGGGCGGCGCGTGCGGGTCGCCCCTGGCGCAGCTTCCCCTGCCGCCCACCCTGACCGGGACGGGTGGAAGACAGCAGGTCATGGGTGGGTTCACACTCGGCCAGAACCTACTATTATTGCTGTTGCTGGCGCTGGAGGAACTCAGCCGTAGTGACGACTCCAGCCGCCTGGTGCTGGGCTGGTCGAAGAGACCCCCAGCGCAGCAACGCCTGACCACAGGTCACCGTCCCCAATCACCACGTGCAAAGGGAGCACTGCCATGTCCCACACCCCGCGCCGTTCGCGACCCCTTCCCGGAGGGTTCATAACCTCCGAGCTTGTACGGGCCCTCACCACGGGTAAGGGCCGGATCCGCATCGTGCGTGACAACGGCGGGTCCGTGCCGCTCGCCTACGAACCGCACCGCGACGCCCCCACCCAGCCATGGGCGGAGTACTGCGGAGAGACGGGTCTCGTGGTCGCCCGCCACGCCAGCAGCGAATGCACATGGGCGACCGTCACCGAGGAGACGGAGGTCATTCCTGGCCAGACAGTCGAGCGTTCCGTGGTGAAGCGGCTGAAGCAGCGGGGCATCGAATGCTCGGCAGTGCGCGACGGGGCAGGTACGCACTGCCAGGCCGCGTTCGCGGACGGCAGTTACCTCACGTTCTTCGCCGAGGACCGTTGGGGTGGTGAGTCGTCCGTCCTTCACCCGATCGCCGAGCACGGATCCCTCGGCATGCAGTGGATCAGCGACACCTCCGCGGCCGAGGAGGTCAGCAGCTTCGCCACTGGCGTCTACGCCGACGACTCCGCCGCTCTCGTCGCCCGGATCACCGTCCTCGCCGATCGACACGGCCGCGCCCCTGCGCGCGTCGTCTGATCCGGCGTCCGCGCCGGGGCCCGGCCGTCCCTCCCCAACGGCCGGGCCCCGGCAACCCACCTCACGACAGAGGAGTTCCGCCATGCACACAGAACCGTCACCCCTCCCGGCCTCCGCCGACCACGCCGACAGCCGCGGGTCGTACCGTCGCACTCCCCCCGCCGTACTCGACACCGCGCAGAAGGTGGCACACGCACTGAGTGCGGACGCGCAGGCACGCACCGCTCAGGTCGCCTGCCATGCCATAGCCGCTGGTTTCCGGGACGTCTGACCGGCCACGACCATGCCGACGATGCGCCGTTCGACGCCGTCACCGCCGAACTGCGCTCATGGAGCAGGGGCCAGGTCTCCCTCAGCGGCGCATACCAGAGCGCCGACGGGACCACCCGCCATCTTGACCCGGAGGCCGTCGACGAGCTCAACGATTGGGCGGACCAGCTCAACGAGGACAACGCACACGTCTGGCAGCCGCTGTGCACGGTCGTCGACGACAGCACCTCTCCCAGGGCCTACCGCCTCGATCTGGTCCGAGCCTCGCGGTCCCCGCTCGACATCCCCCGCCTCCCCCTCGACATGACCCATCGCATCGAGTCCCTCCAGCAATCGCTGGCGACCGCGCTGCCCCGCCCCTGGAGGGTTCGGGAAACCCTCTACGACGCCCTGGGCGCGCCCACGACGGTCGAAACGGACGCCACCGCCGCCGACCTGGAGATCATCGCCGTCAATGGCCTGCGTGTCGCCGAAGTCTCCGTCTCCTTCGCCCACGCCGATGTCGACGACGGGCACGACCGCCTTTCCGTTCTGATCGGGGCACGTGCTGACGCCGGTCTGATCGCCCGCGCGCCCCAGGACCTCGCCTACTTCACAACCGCCGTCGCACAGGCCCAGGCGCTGCTGTCCCGCCCCCAGGCGCGAGGCAGGCACTGAGCACCGGGACGCACCCGCCCCTGCTCGCCGCGGGGGTCGCCAGCGCCGGGTACGCCGGCGCCATCAGCGCCTGCGCACGCTGGCGAGCTGCCCGACAGTGTTCCCGCCCCGACCATGCATTGAGCCTGTGGCGGCCTTTCGCCAGCAGTGTGCGGCTCGCCCCTGGCGCAGCTTCCCTCTGCCGCCCGACCTGACAGGCAGTGGCCGAAGCAGCAGGTCAGGGGGTGGGTTCCCACCCCGCAAGAACACACTATTATTGATGTTAATGGTGCTGCGGGGAGTCCGGACGACAGACACGTCCGGACCAGTCGCGCACGAGGAAGGAACCCCATGAAGCCCCTCGAACTGGCCGCACTGCTGACCCCGCCGACCGAGCCTCTGGTGCGCAACGCGCTCCGCCGCCTGGCACCCAGGTGCCCTGGACGCGCTGATCATCGAGGCCCTCTCGGCCTCCGAGGAGGCGTGGCGGCAGGTCGTGGTCGACCGCGTCTCGGCGTTCATGGCCGAGCAGCCCGGCGACGGCCGCGCGGTCGTGGCGGCGTACTTCACGACGACGGAGCGGCGGGCCGCAGACGGCATGAGCGTCGGATGGAGCCCGTTCATCGCGGCGCTCGCGAGCGCCGAGGACATCCCGGACCTCAAGCCCACCCGCACCACGGCGATCGCCGTGCCGGTGGCCGAGGCAGCGCTGGCGGAGGAGGTCTTCGCCGACCGGGAGTTGTCCGACGCGCTCAACCGGCTCGCAGCCCTGGACGCGCCCGGGCACGGGGACGTCCTGCGGGTCCACCTGCCGACCCGCCGGGTAACCCGCGACACCCTCTGATTGTCGATCCGTGCAGGCGCTGCGGCGCCCGCACGAAGGAGGCCATTTGACATGCCGGTTCCGATCCTCTGTCACCACTGCCACGTGGGCCGCTACGAGCCCCGGGAGTTGGGCCTCTACGCCTGCCGGTCCTGCGACCGGCAGGCCACCGAGTCGGCGTTTCCCGTGCAGGACGACGAACGGCTCGTCGTGCTCACGGGCGTACTCCAGGTCCTCACCGTGCCGGACGGCCACCAGGTGATCACCCCCACGCGGCGCTGCCACGCCCCGCACCTGGGTGCGAGCCTGGTACTCGCCCTGCGGCTGAATCGGACTCACCCGGTGTACGGGCATACCGAGGACGTCCCAACCGCCGAAGGCCTGCTGGCCGTCCTGGATGCGGACGAGCAGGGCCCCTGAGCCCTGTCGCCCGAACAACTGGGCGTCCTCACCCGGGCCATGGACGTTCGGAACGCCGTGCTGCCCTCGACCTCTCGGCAGCACCCCGAGTTCGACGCCGAGATCCGGGCCGCTCACGGCCGGAGCCGGTGCCCGTCCGCCGGCTGACAGCCGTCCCAGCTCCGGTCACCCACACACGCCGCCCTCCGACCCCCACACCGCCCAGGTCCCGAACGGGCCCCGGGTACGCAGTGGTCTGGGCGTGGAGCGGGCACAGAACGCGGCAATTCCGCAGGTCAGGGGGTATCTACCCTCCTCCCAAATTTCCACTATTATTTGAGTTGCGAGGGGGTGATCCCCTCGAATTCGCCGATGAGGCAAGGAGAAGGAGAGCCACATGGCCACCGCCGTCTCGACCCCGACCGCCAAGCCCGACGACCGGGAGTCCGTGCCGCAGATCGTCCAGCTCGACCCGGCGCTGCTGGTACAGGACCCTTTCAACGCACGTGAGCACGACACCGAGCCGGACGAGAAGCTCATCGCCTCCGTCAAGGAGCTCGGCGTCGAGGAGCCCATCAGTGTCCGGCCCCGGCCCGACGGTACCTACGGTGTCTTCAAGGGCTGGCGGCGCGCCCAGGCGGCGCAGACCGCCAACGCCACCGCCGAACAGGACGGCCGCCCCGTGCGCCTGGTCAGGGCGTACGTGCGGGAGGACCTGGTCGGCCGCGACGGCTGGACCCGGTTCCTGTCCCTGGTCGAGAACGACCACCGCGAGAGCATGAGCCAACGGGACACCCTGCGAGCCCAGGAACTCGCCCTGATCGGCATGAGCGACGTCGACCGGCGCACCGCAGCCAAGGCACTCCGCGTGGGCCGCAACGCGGCAAAGCAGGCCAAGGCGGCGCAGAAGCTCGACGACGCCGCCCTTCGCCGGACAGCCGCCGCAGGCATGGACCTGGAGCAGACCGCCCAGCTCGCCGAGGTCGAGAACGTGCGCGGCGCGGAGAACCGCCTCATGAAGGCACTTCAGCGCGACCAGGACGAGGGCAACGGCGGGCGCGGCCACTGGGACCAGGAACTGGCCCTGCTGCGCGCCGAGCAGGCCGACGCCGAGACCCGCGCCAAGGCCGTGGAGGAGCTGAAGGCGGCGGACATCCCGCTGCTGGGCCGGGTGCCGTCCTATGAGAAGGACCCGTCGCATCCCCTGACGGAACTCACCACCGGCCTGGGCAACCCGCTGACCGAGGACAACCACAAGAACTGCCCCGGCCACAGCGCCCGGCTGGATGAGGAACACCGGCCCGTGTGGCACTGCGCCGATCCGGCCAAGCACGGCCACAAGGTCCGCCCGAAGCCCAAGAAGCCCCGCACGGCGGAGGACGAGCAGGCGGCGGAGGAGCGGCGCAAGGTCATCGCCTGCAACCGGGCGTGGAAGGCCGCCGTCGGACCGCGTCAGGAGTTCGTCACCCGGCTCGTGCGCATGAAGACTCTGCCGGATGCGGCCCGCGTCTTCGCGCAGGAAATCCTGCTCACCCTCCCCCACTTCTACAGCTCCTGGACGGAGAAGCGGGAGTTCGAGACGGTCGCGCGGTTCCTGGGACTCAAGGAGCCCCAGAACGCCGACCTGGCCGACCTGAGGGACACGGCGGAACAGCTGCCCAAGGCACGCGTGGTGAACGCGCTGTTCGCGCACGTCGCCGGTGCGTGCGAGTACGACATCCGCGAACCCAAGACGTGGTCGTACCTCACTGCCGGGCAGGCCCGCTACCTGCTGCTGCTCGAAGCGCTCGGCCAGGCCGACAACGGCAGCTACCAGCTGTCGGAGGTCGAGGCCGAGGCCGTCGCCAGCCATCGGCCCAACACCGACGCCTGATCGCAGCCGCTCCCCTCACCACCAAGCTCCGGCCGGGCACGCCCCGTGCCCGGCCGGGCCCCTCCACGCAGAGAGGCGAACCAGCATGCCCATCACGATCGACGAAGTCCGAGCTTTCATCCGACAGTTGCCCACCGCGTCAGCCATCGCTCAGGTTCAGGAGGTCGCCGCACTGCGACTCGTGGAGCTCGACAAGGTGGCGTTCGCGGGCATCCAGCCCGGCCGTCGCGCTCGCATCACCGACTCGCTGCGCCCGGCGCTGCTGCGCGGCCTGACCGGGCACGGTGCAGGGGCGCAACCGCACCGGCACACGCGCAGGGTTCATCCTCGACGAGGAGTCCACCAAGCTGCTGCGCACCGACCCGCGCAACACCCGCTACCAGATCGCCGAGGACATCCGGCGCTACCGGCTGCCCGGCAGCGGCGTCCCGGTCTCCTGCCTGGAACTGATCGAGGAGTGACCCCACCGTGCCTGCGTCGCGCCGCCCGGCGCGACGCAGGCACGCTCCCGCCCCGCTCCCATCCGATCGGCCGGCCGATCCCGTCGCCCGGCCTGGGAGACCGGTCATGACCGAGGACCCGCAAGCGACGTCCTCGGCCGCCCGCTGACGCTGTCCGTGCTGCGCCAGCTGGTCCACAGCGACCGGCCGAGATGCCGCAGGCAACGCGTGCTCGCCGTTGCGGCTACAGCCGCTCCCGGTACGCGCCGAACTGCAAGGACTTCGCCGGCGAGGTCTTCCCGCTGCCGGAGGAGCTGGGGAAGAACAAGGAGCTGCGCGAGCTGTTCGCCGACCGCATCCCCGACCAGCGCCGTCGAGGCCTGGTGCTCTACCCGCTCGGCTGACCGGACCCGCGCGGGCGGAACAGCCGCGGGCTGTCCCGCCCCCTCTCACGAAAGCGACGTGTCACCCACCATGTCCGCATCCACAGAAGCCTTTGAGGACAGGCCCGACCCGCCGGTGCTGGTCATCAGCAACAGCCTCGACGCCGACCCGATCGGTCTGCTGCCGAGCCCGGTCCCCGTCCGGCACCTGCCGTCACCTCTGTTCAGCTCCGAGGAGTACCGGCGTGCTCCGCTCGTGCTCCTGGACGACCGCTGCTACAGCGACTTCACGCTCCGCCACATGCCCCAGCGCCCGGGCCTGATCGTCGCGGCCGCCGACCCCGACGACGGCACGGTGTATCACCGGGCCGCGGACGTCGGGGCCGAGGCCGTCATCCGGACCGGTCAAGACCTGGCCTGGCTGCACCTGCGGCTGCACGCCGCCACCGAGTGCCGGTACGCCCGCTGGGAGGCACTCCTGACCGGCCCTCCCCCACCCGACGGCCGGTGATGCCCCGGCGTCACCGGCCGCCATCGCTCCCGGCCAGCACACCTCCCACAACCAGAAGGAGTCACTGATGCACCCGATACCTGAGCGCTGTGCCCGCCGGCCTCTGGCGGGCGGGCTGGTGGTGCCGTGGGTTTCCCTGATCCACGGCGGCCACGCGGCGTTCGGCAGTCTCGACGCAGACCGGGCCCGCACCGCCTTCCTGCACCGCCTGTGCCAGATCTAATCCGTAGTTAAGAGCGTTCCGATGGAGCGGGTGCTTCTTGGGATGTTCGAGTGCCGGATCGTGACATCTAAGGGCAGCCGGGCAGGCGATGCCTCAACGTAGATCGTGTGCGCGGTCCTGGTGCTCAGTGGGCGGCGGTCACGTGGACGCCGAACGTACGTCTATGTCAGATCGGGCCGTGATGCCTCGCCGCAGACCGTGCGGCGTTCGGCGTCTTCGTGGCCGCCGCCCTCAGGTCAACACCCGCCACTTGATCCCTCGTTGGTGTTGGTGGTGCGAGCCCGCCGCATGGTGACCTCTTGCTACGCCCGAGCCGTTCTTGAGCTCCTGCGCAGACTGGGGCCCGTGGGGTGCGCTGGTGCCACGAACGACTCTTAATGGGTTTAGTCAAGCCGTCTGAGCCTCTCGGGTCGCCTTCTCGCGGGGGTTGTACTCCCTCTCATAGAGCCGGCCATCTCGGAGCATGGCCCACAGGATGGAGACTCGTTGGCGGGCGACAGCGATGACAGCCTTCTTGTGGCGACCCCTGTCGTGCGTGTAGCCCTGGTACTTGCGGAGGTACATCTCCTTCTCCCACGTCTCCGCGGTCAGGCACGCGGACTGACTGGACAAAAAGAAGGCCCGTTGTAGGGGTCGGCTGTACTGGGTAGGACGCTGGCGGTTCCCCGTGTTCGAGCCGGAGTCCCTGGAGACGGGGGCCATTCCTGAAGCGACAGCGAGTCGTCCAGCACTCGGGAACCTGGCAATGTCACCGATCGCTGCGAGAAGTTCAGCCGCAAGGAGCTCACCGAAACCGGGCATGGAAAGGACGATGGGTGCCTGGGGGTGCTGGGAGAGAGCTTCCTTGATCTTGATTTCCAGTTCCTTCAGGCGGACGTTCATCTGCGTGATTTTCTCGGCGAGTTCGGCAACCAGCTCGGCCGCCAGGTCCTCTCCGCTGGTAGCTGAGTCCTGTGCCTTGGCGGCCGTCACCGCCTTCTCTGCGATGGTTGCCGCTTTCCTTACACCGCGCTTGGCCAGCCAGGCTGTGAGCCTGGTCTCGCCCATCCGCCGAATGGCTGCTGGCGTCTGGTATCCGGACAGCAAGACCAGCGGGCCGTCGGATCGGGCGAAATCGAAGGACCGCTCCAGCTCCGGGAAGATGCTGGTGAGTAGGGCCCTCATGCGGTTGATGGTCCTAGTGCGTTCGGCCGAGAGGCCGTTGCGGTGGGCGAGAATCAGAGTGAGTTCCTTGGTGATCCTCGGAGGCACTGGCACAGGGACTGTCTGCCGCCGGAGACAGCGGGCGAACTCAGCGATGACGTAGGAGTCCTTCAAGTCGGACTTGCCCTGGCCGCTGAAGCTCTTCTTGAACGCTGCGAACTTTGAGCCGGTGACGTACCGGGGACTCTGACCGTGGTTGGCCAAGGTCCCCAGCAACAAAGCAGCTGGCCCGTCAACGAGGTCAAGAGCCCAGGTCACGTGGTCCGCCGTGTCCATAACCTCAGCAAAAACGGTCAGGATGTCAGGCTCGGAGTTGATCACCTTGCGGTTCCACAGCGGGTCACCATCGGCATCGACCACAGTGATCCAGTGATGTCCTTTTCCTACGTCGATCCCGGCCCATACCTGTGGCGGCCGTTGCGTCATCTCGCCTCTCCAAATCGAACACCAACAGGAAGTGCCAGGCCACCCCAGAAGAAAGTCCGTACGAGCGATCGAGGTCGCAGCTCTTAATCAGTTATGGCGGGTGACCAGAAGGCTGGCCGACGGAGTCGTTCGGAGCCCCTGATGGGCAGGCTAGTGAGAGTCGCATCCAGCCTTCCTGGCTATAGATGCAACGATCATCAGACAGTCGGGACACCCGCTGGCAAGTCCGTACGAGCGATCGAGTCGCCACTCTTAATCAGCAGTCACGGGGCGTCCCGGAAGGCCGGTCGACTGAGTCGTGGAGAGCCCTTTGATGGGCAGGCTGCTACGAGTCGCATCCGGCCTTCCTGGCTGGACGCGGAGTTTACAGCCCGACCGGGTGCCCACCTGCACGCCCGTACTGTAGCGATCCTGATCGCAGCTCTTAATTAGCAGCGAGGGCGAGCAGCGGCACCAGTGTCCAGGGGCTGCCGCTCATGCCCGATCGAGCCTGCTTGAAGGGTACGGGCTAGTGAGGTGTCGGCACAACCGTGAGGCGGTTGATGCCTGGGATTAGGTCGCTCGCGTGGCCCGCATGCGCTCGTGACCAGCGCAAACACCAGCACATGGGAGGGAACTACCTTGATCTATTGCGGTATCGACTGGGCGGAACGTACGCACGACGTCGCCCTGGTCGACGACACCGGCGCGTTAGTGGCCAAGCGACACATCACCGACGACGCGGTCGGCTACCAGCTGCTGCTGGAGCTGCTCGCCGAGTACGGCGACACCGAGGAGAACCCGATCCCGGTCGCGATCGAGACGTCCCGCGGCCTGCTGGTCGCCGTCCTGCGGACCGGGAAGCGGAAGGTCTACGCGATCAACCCGCTGGCCGCCGCCCGCTACCGCGACCGGCACAGTGTCTCGCGCAAGAAGTCCGACCCCGGCGACGCCCTGGTCCTGGCGAACATCCTGCGCACCGACATGCACGCCCACCGGCCACTGCCCGACGACTCCGACCTCGGCCGCGCCATCGCCGTCCTCGCCCGCGCCCAGCAGGACTCGCTATGGAACCGGCAACAGCTCGCCAACCAGCTCCGCTCCCTGCTGCGCGAGTACTACCCAGCCGCCCTGGACGCCTTCGCCACTTGGGCCAACGGCCTGTGTCGCCCAGAGGCCCGCGAGCTCCTGAAGGCTGCACCGACTCCCGCCCGGGCCGCGCGGCTGACCCGCAGCCAGCTCCAGTCCGCTCTGAAGAGGGCCGGTCGCAAGCGAGGCCTCGAGGCCGATGCCGACCGCATCCGCGATGTCTTCCGAGCCGATTGGGCCCACCAGCCGCCGCTGGTCGAGGACGCCCTCGGCAAGCAGATGCTCGCCCTCCTCGTCCAGCTGGAAGCCGCCTGCACCGCCGCCGACCAGCTCGCGAAAGCGGTGGAAGAGGCGTTCCCTCAACACCCGGACGCCGAGATCCTGCTGAGTTTCCCCGGCCTCGGCATCCAACTCGCCGCCCGGATTCTCGCTGAGATCGGGGACGACCACACCCGCTTCGCCGACGCCCGCGGCCTCAAGGCATACGCCGGCTCCTCGCCCATCACCAGAGCCTCCGGCAAGAAGTCCAGCATCACCCGACGGTGGGTGAAGAACGACCGGCTCAACCACACCGGCTACCTGTGGGCCTTCGCCGCCCTCCGCCACTCACCCGGGGCAGGTGCCCACTACCGGCGCCGACGTGAGCACGGAGACTGGCACGCTTCTGCCCAGAGGAACCTCTTCAACCGCATGATCGGCCAGCTCTACCACTGTCTCCAGCACCACAAGCTGTTCGATGAGAACACCGCCTTCCCCACCGAACTCGCCGCCGCAGCTTGACGCGTTGGCATCGTGAGGTGTCTGCGGCCAGCCGTTGGACGAGCGGTGCTTCCTGATCGTCCGGCCCGCCGACGCGGCCCGGGGCTGCTCCCCGGAACCGGCACTGCACCCCGAGTGCCTGCCGTACGCCGCCGCGCACTGCCCCATGCTCAACGGCACCGCCACGCACTACCGCCGCAGCCCTCTCCTCGCCACTCACCCCGCCGGCCGACCGTGCACCGATCCGTCCTGCCCGTGCCCGTCCCGCTCGCCCGACGGGGGCCACGCCGCGCGCAGCGGCAGCCCCGCCGACCGGTACGAGGCCTGGTTGATCCACACCCGTAACTACCGCCCGGTGTTCGGGCCCGACCGGTCCGATATGCCCTCGGGCGTCAGCCTCGACGTGCACGTTCTGCGCAGGCGGGTCCTGCGCACCGCCCAGCTCACGGCCGAGCAGGAGCGCCTGACGGGGCTGGTGCGGGGCCTTCTGGGCGGCAATCTGTGACCCCCGCTCGCGACGTCACCCCTGCGTTGAAGGAGTCTTCTGTGATCACGCCTGACCGGGCCACGCCTGAGGGCGAGGCCGTCATCGACCTGTACGAGCAGATGAACGAGCTCCAGGAGCGCACCGGCGAGTGGCCCGGTGCCGAAGCCGTCGACATCCTCGGCACGTGGCTCGCCCGCTTCGACTTCACCAGCCCGGTGCCGCGCACACGGCTCGTCGCGGGCAGCGTCTGGGTGCTGCGCCGCCGGGACCGCCACGTGGACGAGGTGACGCTCTGGAGCGACGAGGGCTCCGCGCTGGCTGCCCTGGCCGGGCACGTCCGCGGCAGCTGGGACAACGTGCGGGGAGGCGACGGCATCCCGGACCTGCCTCCCCTGGACGACCGTGGGGCCGTCGACCTCTACTACGGGCCGAAGTCCGAACGCTCAGACGAGGACTACTGGCTGTACGCCGACGACATCCGCAGGTGCGTGCGTACGGTGCCCGCCCCGCGCGGCTTCCGCTTCCCGGGCGAGGAGCTCTGTGCCGCGGTCAACAGCACGGCTGTCTTCCACGCGAAGACCGGCCCCGACGACGAAGGTCTGCCGTGCATCGAGATCGCGGGGGTTCTCGTCTTCGTCCACCTGGACGCCGACATGCAGGCCGTGCGGGTCTCGGTTCACCTCGACGCGACCGACGAACTACTTGTCCAGCCCGGCCAGACGGTGCCTCTCCATGTGGAGGTCGAAGACTCCACGGTGTTCAGCGGGGGCGCCGCGCCGGCGCGAGCGGCGGCCGGAGGGTGGCGGCAGTTGCTGCAACAGCTTTGCCGCTGGGTGCAGCGGAAGAGGGGGGATTGACCCCACCCAGAGGACACACTATTATTTGAGATAGGAGGTGTTCGCATGGCCCCGTCCATCACGCACGTGTCCGGCACTGTCACCGGCGATGTCGAGTGCCGTTTCACCGAATCCGGCATCGCTGTCTGCCGGTTCCGCCTGACCGAGGTGCCCAGCCAGTGGGACGCCGCCAGCCGCCAGTGGCGGGAAGGGACCCCGGTGTCCTACGTGTGCACCGCCTGGCGGGACCTCGCCCGCAACGCCACCGAATCCCTCACCAACGGGGTCACCGTCCTGATCAAGGGGCGCATCACCGAGATCAAGGACAACTCCATCTACCTGAGCGTCGACGACCTCGGCGTCAGCCTGCGCCAGCGCATCGCCTACACCGAAGCCAGCCTGCCCAGTCCGGCAGCCGCCGCTCCGGTCACCCCTCCGCCGACGCCACAGCCCCCAGCACCAAGCGCACCGCGCCCGGCCCTCAGGCGGCCGGGCCAGCCGCCCGCGTGGTGGGAGGAGCAGAGGTCCTCCGGCTGGTGGTCCAACACCGAGAACCCCGCTGCCGAAAACTCTCCCCTTCACGTCGGCCGCTGACCCTCCCCCCTTTCCTCCCCTTCACCCCGCCCACCCTGCGCGGCACCGGTTCGCCTGCCGGTGCCGCGCCCTGCCCGAAAGACCGCCATGCCCAAGAGCACCCTGTCCGACCGTGCCGCCCTCGCCGCACTCGCCGACCACTTCGCCCCGGGGCAAGTCGCCGCCGATCTCGCCCGCTACTCCCCCGCCGAGGTCTGGCAGCAGCGCGTGCACCGCGACGGCAGCGGGCGCCTGGCCCACTACACGCCGCGCGACGAGCTCGACAACGCGCAGCTGTCCTGCCGATTCATCGTCCCCACGGACGAGGCATGGCCCACCGCCCTGGCCGGCCTCGGCCCCGACTGCCCTCTGGGCCTCTGGGTCCGGGGAGACGACCGGCTGCCCCAGCTTGACCGCCAGCGCCGTGGCCGTGACCGGCAGCCGCAACCCCACCGAACAGGCCATCGCCCACACGCATGCGTTCGCCGCCGCCGTCGCCGAGGCCGGTCACACGGTCACCGCAACCCTCGCGTACGGCGTCGACGCAGCCGCCCACCGGGCCGCCGCCCAGGCCGGACGGGCGACGCTCGCGGTCCTGCCTCGCGGCCTGGACCGCGCCCACCCTCACGACCAGGTCCAACTGATGAGTTCCATCCGCTCCCACGGGGGTGCGGTGGTCAGCCTCTACCGGCCCGGCACCGAAGCCAGCGGCGCAACGCTCAAAGCCGGCGCCGCCCTTTTCGCCGCGCTCGCGCGCGCGGTGATCCTCATCGAGGCACCGGACCATTCCGTACCGGCGATGCACACCGCCCAGGTCGCCTCCGACCTCAACCGCCCCCTGCTCGCACCGCCTGCCACCGAAGACGTCCGCGCCAACGGCAGCGCCCGCCTGCTCGCCGAGCAGCGCGCGGTGCTGTGCCCGGATCCCGCGCGAGCGCTCGCCCTGCTCTGAGAACCCACAACAGCCTTCCCGTGCCCGACCGTGAGCGGTCGGACACGGGCCCACGGAGAGGACCGCTCATGCCTGCGCTCACCTTCTTCGGGGCCGTCGTCACCGCCTACCCCGACGACGCCGACCACGCCCCGCTGCTCCAGGACCCCGTCCACGCACGCGTGGCCCGGGCCGGCGACGTCGTCGACGGCGACCTGATCCTGGCCGCCGTCTCACTACGCGGCGCCGACTACTTCAACGACCAGTACACCGCCCACCCCGAGCCCTACGACCCGGCCTGTCAGTGCGGCGTGTGCTGCCACCTCACCCCCGAGCCCGGCCCGGTCGTCGTGCTCTCCAACGATCACCCCTGGACGACCTGCGACCCGTGGCTCGCCGACGCCCTGGTCCTCATCATCCCCGCCCAGCCCCTGCCCGACCGGACTGCGAAGGAGTGACAACCCGCCATGCCACGCACCGCGTACACGCCATCGCTGCCCGGCCTGACCGCCAACGACGGCCTGGACACCGTCATCAACTGGGGGCTCGGCGCCGACTCCACCGCCTACCTCGCGCGAGTGCTCACCGACCCCGCCGCGTACGGGATCGACCTGGAGCGCACCGCCGTCCTCTACATGGCCACCGGAAGCGAGTGGCCCGAAACCCGGCTGCTGGTCGACGAGTTCATGCTGCCCCTGTTGCGCGAGCACGGCGTGCGTTTCGTCCAGCTGGCGCGCAACGGACACCTGAGGGAGGACGGGTTCACGATCCTGGACGACTCCCGCCGCCCCGAGCGGCTCTTCGCCCCGTGGGCCGTGGACGCTGTGGGACGACCTGGAGTCCGTCGGCACGGTGCCCCAGCAGGCCGGCACCCGCAAATGCAGCCTGTGGGCCAAGGGCGCCGTCGGCGACTGGTGGCTCACCCAGGTCTTCGGCGGCCGCCCGTTCCGGCAGATCATGGGCTTCAACGCGGACGAGGAAGGCCGCCGCTTCGGCGACCAGGCCGCCTCGAAGATCCCCGGGCGCACCGGGGAGTTCCCGCTCATCGACTGGGGCTGGGACCGGCAGCAGTGCGAGGGCTACCTCCTGGACCGGTTCGGCGTGCACTGGCCGAAGTCGTACTGCACCTTCTGCTGCTTTCCCGTCTCCATGGGCGCGCTGCCCGCCCACCTGGAGCGCATGCGCTCCCACCGGACATCGCCGGCGAGGTGCTGCGCCTGGAGTACACGGCGATGAGCCTCAACCCCAACGCCAAGCTCTACGGCCGCAAGACCCTCCTGGAGATGTTCGACCGCTCCCCGCCGCGGGACCGCGTGAGCCTGGAGGCGTCCGAGCGCGAGCTCGAGATGCCGTGGGCGCTCTACCACGTACGCCGGCTGTTCCTGCTGTCCGGCTCCGGGAAGCGGCGCCCGGTGATGCGCTCCACCGAGCGCGTCGACCTCGGCCGCCCCCAGCAGCTCGCCCGACGGCTGATCTCCGTCTCCGAGCGGCACCGCGTCGACGTCGAGCACGACCCGCTGTACGGGCGCGCGCTCCTGGGTCCGCCCCCGCGCGAAGGCGTGGCCGATGGCGGAGGCAGATATTCAGAAGTCGGAAGTAGCGGTGCCGCCTTGATGGGGATTCCTGGAATCGATCACGGTTGCTCCTTCTCAAGAGAGTTAGGGGACTCGGCGAGCGGGATGCCGTCCAGGAACCAGGGCTGTGCCTTGTCCGCCAATCCCTAGTCTTCTGAGTCAGGAATTCTGTTCAGATGTATAGGCTGGCTCCATGGCACGGACCGGGCGGCCGAAGGCCGAGTTAAGACTGTCGGACGAGG
>NZ_JBIBVE010000044.1:0-16260 GCF_043080095.1 Streptomyces sp. NPDC015127 | reverse complement strand
TGAGATCACCACGCCAACGACGAGGGGTCCTGTCCTGTCACGCCCCTGCCCACCAGGTCATTTCCCACCGCGGGGCAGGATGAAAGAGGTTCAGTGTCGACCAGGCCCTCGGGTGGTTGAACCTCGACCTGCGTGGCGGCCGGCCACCCGGACCGGAGAATCCACTCCCTACGCAACGTGGTTGAGCGGTATTTCAACAAGCTGAAGCAGTGGCACGGCATCGTCCACCCGTAACGACAAGACTCGCGAATCCTACCAGGCCGCCGGGACTATCGCCTCGGTTTCTCCTCTGGCTCTGAGCTTTGAAGGTGATCTCTAACGGTCCAGCGCCGCCGGCTCGGAGTACCGGCCGCCGCTCGCGCTGTGGCAGCAGCGGCTCAAGACGGTCCACAAGTCACCCGACGTGATCCACGGCAAAATCCCCACACCAGGTCGAATACTCAATTTGTAGTGCCGGACGGGGTGTCAGGGCTAGACCTCATTGTGTCAGTCATTGGCACTTCGCCCGCTGATCGCCACTGTGAGTCTTCAGAGTGCGACAGAGTGTGTCAGGCAAGGGGGCCGCTGGCGCTGCTTAGGCGAGACCAAAGCCCGCCCGCTCGTGTCGTCACCCGAGTAGTAATTACTCATTCCTGCGGGGGCATGCCCGGCAAGATGGAGCAAGTAAGCGGTACGGATCGCCCCAGCGGCCGTACACGCCAGTGGTACTGCCGCCGAGAAACGACACGAGGAACTGCCGAGGCAGTAATCCCCATAATCTCGAGACGGTGGACGCTGGCACTCATGGTGGCGCTTGGGAAGAACAAGCGCCACCACCAAACTCCCAGCCGGAGCCCCCATGGGAATCGTGCAAGTGGCCGGAGTACTCGACGCGAAGGATGCGGACACTCTCCTCCAAAACGGCGTGGACTGGGTCGGAATTCCTCTGCGCCTTCCCGTGCACCGCGAAGACGTCGATGACTCGACTGCCGCACAGATCGCTTCTCATCTGCCAGACGGCCACACGGTCGTCATCACATACCTCACGGACCCTGCAGATATCGAGCAGCTCTGCCGAAGCATCGGGGTGTGGCGGGTCCAGCTTCACGGAGATGTGGACCGGCAACGCCTTCAACAGCTCAAGAGGCGTTCACCCCATCTATTCGTGATCAAGAGCCTGATAGTGGCGGCCGGAGTGACTCCAGACGCTCTATGCGCGCAGGCGGCAGCACTTGAGCCATACGTGGACATGTTCATTACCGATACCCACGACCCTGCCACTGGTGCCTGCGGAGCCACGGGCTTGGTGCACGACTGGTCCATCAGCCGCGCCTTGGTGAACTCCTCTCAACGTCCCGTGATATTGGCCGGCGGCCTAAGGCCGAGCAATGTGGCCGCGGCGATCCGAACCGTGAAGCCGGCGGGCGTGGACGCCCACACAGGAGTTGAAGGACCTGACGGCCGCAACAGCCCCGAACTGGTCCACGCCTTCGTGCGTGAGGCCGCCCAAGCATACGCGGAGATTTCTCCGTTCACCGCATAAACGAGGAGTAGCGGGTGTCGACAACAGCGGATTACGTGCTGAAGCACCAGCCCAACGACTTCATCGTGAGGGAAGTGAGCAGACCGCCAGTCGAAGCATGCGGTGACTACTCCTACGCAGAACTTGAGAAGTGTGGGCTGACCACGCTTGAAGCACTCACCCTAATAGCCAGTCACCTCGGGATCCCGGAAGCTGATGTATCGGCAGCTGGACTCAAGGATGAAGACGCAGTCACCCGCCAGACCGTTTCCCTGCGGGCTGATTACACAGAACCCTTCCGGATCGGACTGGGCCCTCAGACATGGCTGAGGGTCTCCGCACCGGTGGGACGGTACGACCGGCACCTCGAGAAGGGAGCGCTGCTGGGAAACGACTTCTGGTTGGTCATCCGTGGCCTGTCCGCCGATGCCGCCGAACGGCTCTGGCATCGCGGTGGCTCCCGGGGACAGTTCAGGCAGTACGTCGTCAACTACTTCGACCGGCAGAGGTTCGGTATTCCCGGGAGCAACTACCGAACCGCCGATGTGGGCTTCGCACTACTCGCGGGCGACGTCCGTCGCGCGGCCGCTGTGCTGCACGAGGACACTTCCGAAGCTGTAGCGCGCGGCGGTCTGATCCCGTCAGAACAAGCCCGGTTCATCCAGGACGTCGACGCAGGCATGGACAGCCTGGCGGCCTTCGACAGAATCAGCAGCCGACTGAGGCTGTTCTTCGCCGCCAGCTCTCTGTCCCGAGATTGGAACCTTCAGACGGCACAAGCGGTAGCCGCTACGGGCCATCTGCTGCCCCTCTACGACGACGGGCATCCGCTGGCGGGGTGTCTGGGCCTCACCGGCCCGCAGGCCCTGGCGAGTCTTCCGGCCGGATTCCCCCTTCAAGAGCCGATCGCCCTTCCGCGCCAGGACGCCCCTGCCATGACGATGCGTGCCACATGGCGCCCCACCATCACAGCGACCAAGATCTTCCTCATTGACCGCGGCCCTGACGAGTGCTTCCCCGGTCGGCACAAACTGCAGGTCTTCTTCAACCTGCCCTCGGGCAGCTACGCGACAGCCGCCGTGCACCAAATGATCGCAGCAACCATGACCACCTCACCCGCGGACAGGCCGACCGCCGACGCGGGGGCGGCACGAGCAGCATGATGACGCACCACAGGGGCCGCATGCAGCAGCCGCTCTGGAGAGCGCAGGCTGCAGCTGTCAGGTGGCCCGCCCAAGCCGTCCTTGCAGGGCAGCTGCACACCGTCCAGGATGGAAAGACCAGGGCCATCCACGATCCCTTCACCGGGCAGTGCCTGGCCGACGTCGCCGAATGCTCCGCATCCGATGTAGCAGCAGCCGTCGACTCAGCGCGCCGCGCCTTCGACGCCGGCACCTGGTCACGTACTGAACCGGCCTACCGTCGCGACGTCCTACTGCGGCTGGCTGACATGCTGACAGCGGACGCAGCGAATCTCGCACTTCTCGATGCGCTCTCCACGGGCAAAATGATCACCGAGGCACGCGATGCGGAGGTGCCCTTCGCGGCATCCGTGCTGCGCTGGTTCGCAGAAACACTCGACAAAGACGCCGGAGAAGTGGCCTCGGCTTCCTCTGACCATCTGGCATTGGTCACCCGGGAACCGCTGGGCGTTGTAGCCGGAGTCATCCCGTGGAACTACGCCCTCGGCATTGCCGTCTGGAAGCTTGCGCCCGCCCTTGCCGTCGGCAACAGCGTCATTCTCAAGCCCCACGAACACGCCCCATTTTCAGTACTGCGCCTGGCGGAACTCGCCTACGAAGCCGGACTCCCGGACGGAGTCCTCAGCGTCATACCCGGCGACGGCTCAGTCGTTGGAGGGACGCTGGGCAGACATCACGACGTTGATGCCTTGTCCTTCACCGGATCACCGGACGTCGGCAGCCGGTTCCTGCAGTACTCAGCAGAATCCAACCTCAAACACATCTCCCTGGAATGCGGTGGAAAGAGCCCCATGCTGGTGTTCGCCGACACCGGCGACCTGGACGCAGTCCTCCAGGGCATACATCACGGGATCTTCCGTAACCGCGGAGCCATATGCTCGGCCACCTCCCGTCTCCTGGTCCAGCGCGACATCTACGAAGACGTGTTGGAAAGACTGGCCTGCATGGCAGACTCCATCGTTCTGGGCGACCCGCTGGACCCCGCCACCCAGATGGGCCCCATGATCACAAAGGAGCATGCCGATGCTGCCCGCTCCTGGATTTCGACTGGCACCGGCGAAGCTACTGTCCTGACCTGCCGCCAGGCCGCAGCCACGGACGGATGCTTCGTCCCGCCCACTGTCTTCACTGACGTCCCACCGCAGGCACGCATCGCCCGCGAGGAAATCTTCGCCCCCGTTCTGTGCGTCACGCCCTTCACCGACGAGGAACAAGCACTCCAGACAGCGAACGACACCTGCTACGGCCTGTCCGCCTCGGTCTGGACACGGGACCTGACACGCGCGCACCGCCTGGCAGCACGTCTGCGCTGCGGAACTATCTCGGTCAATACCGTCGATGCCATCAGCCCTGCCACCCCCTTCGGCGGACTCAAGCTCTCGGGAACCGGCCGAGACCTCTCCCGCCACGCCTTCCAAGCATTCAGCATCCCCAAGACCACTTGGGTCCAGTACTGAGCCCCAGGACCACCGGAGACGATAATGTGTGGAATCACCGGCTGGGTCGACTGGGAGCGCGACCTGCGGAACGAACACGCCGCCATCGCCTCCATGACCTCGTCACTGCACCGCCGAGGCCCCGACGCCGAGGGTATCTGGACATCCAGGACCACAGCGCTGGGCCACCGCAGGCTCGCCGTCATCGACGTCCACGGCGGCGTGCAGCCCATGCACCTGCAGACCCCCCAAGGGCGGCACATCGTCCTCATCTACACGGGCGAGACATACAACTACCGCGAGCTGCGTGGCCAACTCCAGCATCTCGGCCATGAATTCCGCACCCGGTCCGACACAGAAGTGGTACTCCACGCATATCTGCAATGGGGTCCCTCGTGCGTCGAGCACATGGTGGGAATGTTCGCCTTTGCCGTCTGGGACTCAAACAGTGACGAACTCCTCCTCGTACGCGACCGGCTGGGCATAAAACCGCTCTACTACTACCCCTACGCTAACGGCCTGCTCTTCGGATCCGAACCCAAGGCTCTCCTGGCCAACCCTAACTTCACAGCAGAGGTCACCCCCGAAGGGCTCCTGCAGCTCTTCTACGAATGGGTACGCCCCCCGGGCCTCACGCCCATGAAGGGACTGCATGAGCTGCCCCCCGGCCACTACGCCCGCATCACCCGGCAGGGAATCCGTCTGACCCGCTACTGGCAGCTCACCAGCACCCCGCACACAGACACGCCAGCAGCCACCATTGCCCGCACCCGCGGCCTCCTGTCCGAAGCAGTCGCCGGCCAACTCACCGCTGACGTGCCGCTGTGCGCTCTGCTCTCGGGAGGGGTCGACTCCAGCGCCATCGCTGCCCTTGCGACCGGACGCCTCCCGAACCCGTCATCCTCCGCCCTGGCCACCTACGCCCTCGATTTCGAGGACCAGGACTCCACTCTCCTGCGGCCGAGCCGAGACGCACCCGCAGCAGCCAAAGTCGCCGCCCACCTCGGCACCGCGCACACGACTCTCACCCTGGACCCGGGGGACCTGCACGGAGCCGAGAGCGAAGCACTCCACGCGCGCGATCTTCCCACCATGGCCGGCTTCGACGCCTCGCTATACCTGCTGTTCCACCGAGTTCGCCGTAACCACACCGTCGCGCTGTCCGGAGAAGCCGCTGACGAAGTCTTCGGCGGCTACCCGTGGTACCACAACCGGCCACCAGACATGCCCAGGTCCTTCCCATGGCTGCCCAACAGTTGGCGGATGGCGGACTGCCTCAACGAACCTCTGCAACGGGCCCTCAAGCCTCGCGAGGCCGAACTCGACTGGTTCAGCCAAGCACTCAACGAGGTGCCCCAGCTCACCGGCGAGCCGCCCGAGGAAGCCGCCGCCCGGGCACTTCGCCACATCGACCTCACCTGGTCCATGCCCGTCCTGCTCGACCGGAAGGACCGGATGAGCATGGCAACCGGCCTGGAAGTCCGCGTCCCCTTCTGCGACCACCGGCTCGTGGAATACGTCTGGAACGTCCCCTGGAGCATCAAATCCGCCCTAGGGCAGCCCAAGGCTCTGCTCCGCTCAGCCGTATCCGACCTCCTCCCCGCCGACATCGTGGCGCGGCAGAAGTCTGCCTACCCAGTGCACTCCACTCGAACAGATCAGCAACAGCGGGCCGCCAAATTGAAGACACTGCTCCACGATCCCGAATCGCCCCTCCGAGACATCCTCGACCCCGAAGCGACATGGAAAACCGTCAACCACCCCGAGCTCGGCCCGCAAGCCATAACCCCGGCCCAGCGAATAGCCCGGCTCCTGTCTATCGACAGCTGGATGCGGCAATACAACGTCTCCATCACCTCCTGATGAGGTTGTCCAGCCATCGTTGTGACTGGGAGTCCGCCTTGGTAGCTCCGTCCGTTTCCGGATGAGCGCCAAAGCACTCGTCGACGTGCCGACGGGCCAGGTAGCGTATTGGCGGTCTGGGTCGAGCCAGATGAGTGTGCTGGGCAGGGTGATGGCGGTGAGGCAGCGGCCGGGCTGTGTCTCGTAACGGGTGGCGATGCCGCGCGGCTGCTTGGGGCGGTGGAAGCAGCCTTCGACGTCGTTGCGGGTGCGGTAGACGGCCTTGTCGAAGCTGTATGGCCGTTCACGGCGTCGGCGTCGGGCCGGGAGTGGCCGCGCGTTCCGGGGATGGCTGCCTTGATTCCGCGTCTGGCAGGTAGGCGCGGAGCAGCGGGCCGAGCAGCTCTTGTCCGCCACCGCCTGATCGGGCCGGATGCGAGGCCGGCCCGGGCCGGGTGACGCGGATGCGGTCGGTGACCGCCTCGGCCTGCGTGCAGCCGTTGCGGGTACTGGCTGTGACGGTGAAGGACAGCGGTCGCCCCCGTCGCAGGTCAGGTGGATCTTGCTGGTCAGCCCGCCGCGGGAGCGCCCGATTCCTCGTTCCTCAAGCCCCCTTTGATCGCGGTGTGCTGATGGCCCGCACGACGGTGGAGTCCAGCGCGGCCAGCCAGTCCACGCGCTCCTGCTCGGTGAGCGGGTCACGCACCCATCCCCACGAGCCCTCCATGTGGGGTGCCATGACGAGGGTGAGGCGCTTTTCGTGATCGTGCTCACGATCCGCCGCTGCGCGGGCCCGCACCTCCGGGGACGCTGCCTCTGTCATCGACTCTGCCCGCCCCCGGTCGCGGCGCCCCGGCAGGCGCCGTCAGCGCCGGTCAACGACCTGCCCCGGAATCGGTACCGGGGCATGCCGCGGCGTCAAGCAGCCGGTCTACCAGCTGACAGTGCAGCTCACCCGCCAGGTTTCAGTCTTCCAGGCGCCATACGGCTTATCAGCATCCGCTACAGGATCCCAAGAATGGCTTGCAGCAGATGACGGGCTCGTCCGGTAGTCCCATGAATACACGGAAGATGAAACGATGTACCTGTTGCAAGGGCCACCCTTAGCGCCCTCTGGAGCGCCTCCGTCTAGATGATCGTTGATGAAACCGACGGCGCTGTGACCTGCGGTCTGCGCGTTGGCCTTGGCGCTAACATTTGCCGTTGCTGTTGCCGTTGCATCTGCATAACTCGAACCGGTAGCGAATCCGAAATAGGAGTAGGTGTACTGGCAGTTGGCGTATCCATGACCGTTGTACGTGGCAACTGAGGTGCAGCTGCCGCTCTCGCTGGGACTTACGGAGTCAGGGTCCACCGCCAGGGCAGCACCGGCAGCTGAAAGAACAAGGGCCGGAGCAAGGGCTGCGGCAGCAGCCAGGCGCTTCTTGAGAGGCATGATGACTAACCTTCCGACATGAGCAGATATTGCATCGACGGCAAGATGAACGTCTATCAATACGCCGCGCGCCGCGAGCAACAATTTCACTTTCGGGTTAACCGTATGTATTCGGCCGGATGCGGCAATGAGCAAGCCATGCTCAACGTACTGGGCTCCCTCCGGCCTGGCTGCAGTGCGGAGGCTGCTGACAGGGGAGGCTGCACAGAAGGCCCCTTGCAGACGGTCCCGCCAAGATCATCTGTATCGGCCAGAAGCTTCACGTGCTTGTCGGGACTGTTAAGACCGTGTCCTATGTGGTGAGGCGGACGTTGGGCTTGTCATGGGGCGGGGCACGTGGAGTTGGATCGTTCCGGACGGGCTGTGGGAGATCGCGAAGCCGTTGATCCCACCGTCGCAGACGCGCCCGCAGGCGGTGGGACGCAGGACACGCGTGATGAGACGCTGTTCGCGGCGATCATCTATGTGCTGGTCAGCGGCTGTGCCTGGCGGGCGTTGCCGCCGTGCTTCGGGATATCGAAGTCGACCGCGCATCGCCGGTTCATCATCTGGTCCAGGGCCGGCGTCTGGTGCCGGCTCCACGAAGCGGTCCTTCACCGGCTCGACGACGCCGGCCTGATCGACGTCTCCCGCATCGTCCTCGACTCCGCCCAGGTCAGGGCGAACAAGGGGGCGAACACACAGGTCCGAGCCCCGTGGACCGGGGCAAACCGGGTTCCACGATGCACGTCCTGTCGGACGCGAACGGACTGCCCCTCGTCGTCGGCGTCTCCGCGGCAAACGTCCACAACAGCCTCACACTGAAGCCCATGGTCGCCGGTCACCAAACGAGACACGACCCCCACCGCGGCCGCCACTTCAAACCCCACGCCTGCACGCCGACAAGGCCTACGACGTCCCCCACCTGCGGAGATGGTTACCCGGCAAACGCATCGGCGCCCGCATCGCACGCAAAGGCATCGAGTCCAGCGAACGCCTCGGCCGCCGCAGATGGTCATCGAACGGGCGATGTCCTGGCTGACCGACTACCGCCGACTCAACCACCGCTACAAACGACATCCCCGCAACTACCTGGCGTTCCTCGGCCTCGCCGCCGCCATCTGCTGCTGTCTAAGTCCTCCTCGTCATCGCTGAGCAGGCGAGGACGGCCTCCCGTCCACTGAGTGTCCAGGCAGGCCAGGCCGATCTCGTTGAAGCGGTGGATGACATCGCGTACGGTGTCCTCCTCGTCGGCGGCCACCAGCCGGGCGATGACCGGGACAGCCCAGGCCGCTGATGCGGAAGGTGGGGCGCTGCTACCCGGCGCGGTATGCGGAGCGAGAGACGCGGCCTTCGGCCTTCGGCAGGAGCGGCCGGCCAGCCAGGAACCCCATCCGGTTTGCGTCCTGGCGCACCTCACACCCCGAAGCGGACACCGACCGTAACCGTTGGTCTGTGGATAGTTTCCGATCGCGCAGCTGAGGCGTATCGCCGGAGTAACAGAAGCGGCACACGACTCCAGGCCCCTGTGCACAGGGTTCACCGGGGCCTGGAGTCGTACAGGGCGCGGCCGCCGGGGCCACCGGAAGAGCTCGGTGAACAGGGCCACGCCGTCGTCGACTTCCTCGGTCCGCCCCCAGTGGATGTCCAGCAGCAGGCCGTCCAGCGGCCGGCCGACCAGCTCTGCGTAGGTCCGGTGATGCGGGAGCGGGCGGGGGCTGGGTCGTTGTCGTCGTGGCCGTAAGACGCGCCTGTTCAGCAGCTGCAGCTCTACCAGGGCGATTCGGGCTGCCTTGATGTGATCGCCTGCAGCGTGGGAGCCCGCGTTCCCAGGCCGCAGCAGCGCGGCCACCGGCTCCCCGGATCCGCCCGTGCCGTGGTCGACGAACGCCATCATCGGAGGACTTCTTCCAGGTCGGCGGCCCGCCCCGTCCTGGATGGAGACACCGCTTACTCAGTGATCAACAGCAGATTTGTCACAGCAGCACTCCGACGGAACCGTGGAACCCGGCGTCCGCCTGACAGGCCTGACAGGGCAGCCGGGACATCGTCATGCCCTCCGAACAAACCGTAACGGTCCGCCAGTGATCTGGCGGACGGTGACGAAAGATCGATGTTAGTAAAGGAAGAACCACGCTTGCCTTTCATCGATTAACTCTGAGTACTGACTACTCTCCGAGCTGGATGACGCTTCGCTTAATCTGCTTCTCTAGATCGGCGGTACGGCTCGATCAGTTGAATGAAACGGAGCACTCATGATTTCTTATGCAAAGAATAATCCGCTCGTCGCGGCCCTCCTTTCGCTTGTGGCAGCCCTTTCTCTTTTTGGGCTTTCAGGGAACGCCGGTGCCTCAGAGCAATCCCAGCAAGTCGTCACCGCTATGGGCGGGATGAATTCAGCGCAAAATAAATGGGTTACTGCTGAATGCCCTGCAGGTAAGAGCATATACTCGTCAGGAGGCAAAATTACCTGGGGGCAAGACTTTCACGTTCCCCATAATGTCCATATCGTTAGCATCGCCCCCTCATTGAAGGCTGACGGAAAGACCGGAACAGTTGAAGTGCACGCCGCAGAGGACCAGGATGGGATTTCCGCAGACTGGGCTATTAAGGCCTACATTGTCTGCGGGTAACTTGCGGTAGCAGAAATCAAACCACGGCGAATCGTGGTTCACATATTTGACACCCGGGGCAGGAATCGGTCTCTGAGGTCTTCCTCCTTGGAAGACCTCAGAGACGAGATGAACATCACGGCGGAGCGAGGGCGTTTCTTTCGGGCATCGGATCGCTGGTCTGGCTGCGTGGTTAACCGATGCCCAGCAGCGAGGATCGAGTCGTACTTCCGACGAACGGGCCGAGATCATCCATCCATGCCAGCATGGCGGACCTCGGTGGCCGTGTTCATGCGTCGCCGGTGACTTGTCGGCTACAAGGACGCGGGCGTCTCGCCTCGCACGCCGAGCTGGCCCCGTGGGCGGGCCTCCAGGCAGCCACACCACAGTCACCGGCCCAGGCGCTTCAACCAGCGCCTGGGGCACATCTTCTGCCTGGCCGCGCCCAGACCGCAATGATGCGTCCCGGGCCTTCCTGGGACTACTACTAGCTCAGGAAGCGGTCCGAAGGACAGCTGCACACGCAGGCCCTGCTCATCCCGCCTGTCACATAGGTGGCTGAACTTGTTCGTTGAGATTCCTTCAGTCGTGTGCGTGGCGTCGTGTCCCTTGTGGCCGTCAGCGGGCCGGGTTGGGGCGGGGCGTGGCAGCAGGTTTCTGAGGAAGTTCGGCGGTCTGCTTCCATGTCGACCGCCGAGGAGATGTTCGTTGATGCGGTCGAGGCGGGCTGCGGCTTGGCGCAGGGCGGCGATATCGCCTGCGGCGTGGTGGGCAGCCCAGCCCGCCCAGCCGATGCAGGTAAGCACAACCAGGCATCTCACGAACTGCGCGATGAAAGTGTCGTAATGGTCGTCCACCGTGACGGTGAGGCTCTGCCCGCCGTCGGTGATCTCGACACTGCCCCGAACGCCCGCGGCGGCGAGGTAGTCCTGGGCCGCCCCCATGCCACCGGCAGCGTCTGGGGCGATCGTGATGGCCCCTCTATCGCCGAGGCCGGGTCGAGCCGCTGGCCTGCGGTACGGGCTGCTTCCTGGGCGAGCGATGTGGCCCGGTTGGCCACGTTCAGCGCGCCGCCACCATCGACGAGCAGGCCCATCATCATCAGGATCGCGATTATGCAAGCGCGAAGTACGTGGACAGGGAGCCGCGGTTGTGGCGGCGGCCGGCCAGTGGTGCATGCTGCCGCGCGATGAGGCGGCGTGGGTTCGGGTGTTCACTGGCGAGTCCGGTAAGCGAGGGGGTGCGGAGTAAGAACAACGCTGATGGGCCGTGCGCGCAGGCCAGTGCACGTTCACACGACCGGTGGGGATTTCCGGAGCATGGCCGGGATTCCTGACAGCAGCGATGTTCCTGGCTCATGCGCTTCTCCGATGAACCGGGGGTGGCAGGCATGCCGTTGGCCGTCGGGGCGCTTCCTGGTCGATGTCCGTGCGCCCGAAACAGGTGAGGTGTCGTGTCCGAGGTGAACCTGCCCATTCAGCGTGTTCTGGACGATTTCAGCGAGGCAGGCCTACTCAAGGACGGCCGTGTGCCCGCGGTGACTGCTTGGACCGGCCAGCAGGTCACCGGCCTGCCCGACGACATGCGTCTCTGGTTCCGCATCATGTGTGACGGCAGTACCCCAACGCCTCGGCAACGGCCACGGACGGCCGCCACAATCGGGTTCTGCGCCCGCTGGATGCTTCCCACACTCACCTGCTGAGCGCCGCGCATTGCCGTCTCCCGGAACCCGCTCTCGCGCGTCTGGCCCGACAGGCCCGGGCAAGCACCCCCGATACCGCTGATGGAAGCACTCAACTCCCCCGGCCCGGACCGCGCTCTGGTTGATCTTTCAGCTATCCCAGTGACGCCCAGGCCATCAACGGCGCCACCCAAAGGCTCACCGGTCTGTTTCAAGCCCGGCTTGCAGGCCGCACCGCGCTGCACTGCCACCATCACCGCCCCGCAGACGCAAAGTTCGGTGACCCAAAGACCTGAGCCACGTCCTACGCCTCTCCCCTGGCCCCGCCCACGGAGAACCCTTCAGAATTTTTGAACCCATCGTCCTTTCCCCAGGATGAAGGAAGTTCAGGGAGCCAGGTCTGCCAGGCCGATTTCCGCGCTGAACGGCACGGTAACTTTGAGCCGCGTGCGATGAATCCCCGTTGGGACGTAGGAGCGCACGTGCACGACAGGCGCTCCCTGCTCGTCCTCGACACGCCAGAAGTGCGGAATGCCGGCCTGCGCGTACTTGAACGGCTTGATTCCCCGATCACGATCTGCAGACTCGGCGGAGACGACTTCCACCACGAGAGCGACCTCTTCGGGCAGGAAGCGGGTGCGGTCAGGGTCGTAGTCCACGGTGGCGACCAGAATATCCGGCTCCGGCCGGCTCTTTTTGTCCAGACGAATGGTCATTTCTCGCTCGACCTCCATACCTTCGGAGACTGCCTGCCGGAGGGCGAATGTCAGGTTCTCCACGAGCCGGGAATGCCATGACCGCTGCGGGGAACATCATGAAGATCAGCGCCCCGTCGATGAGTTCGGTGTGACGAGGCGCCTCGGTCAGGCGATCAAGGTCGTCTGCTTCCCAGCCGCTCTCACGCGGGGGAAGCATCCAGTCAGGAAGCTCGGCGGTCACGGTGTCCTCCATAAGGTGGCCCGGCCAGCGTATCCAACCCCTGGCCTGCTCATGCCTTCGTCGAACAGGTCGTAGTGATCATCACCTGGGAGAGTGGCCACAGGTGGCAGACTCCGCTGGCCCAGCGCGCACGGGCAGTGCTGGTGTGTCCGCGCATGCACACCGCTCTCGCGAAGATCGCGGCCGGATTCCAGGGCGCCGTCGCTGGACGACCCAAGACCAGCGCGCCCAAGTGGCACCAGCTCACGCCTCCTTCTGGAGCAGTGCCTGGCCTCTCGCCGACCGCGGTGTCTGTGAGGTGACCGCGGTCCTGGCTGCCCCCGCCGAAGACCGGCCGGACCATGGATGCCACCCTTGCTCTGCACATGGCCGCAGGGTCCACTGAGGTTGACCCACTTCTACACCGGCCACCCCTGAGCGCCAGCGGGCCAGACCGCCCTGTTCCATAACCAACCACGGATGGTGCTTTGGCCTTTGGAGGAAAGAGTGCGGGCCGCATGAGCGTCCTGTTTGAGTCGGCAGCTGGAAGAGGGCTGGGCTAACTGCCAGCCCGATGACCACAGATGATCAGCCGGCGGTGCTGGAGCTTGTCGACGCCGACGGCTGCCCGGCCAGCAGCTGGCACACGAAGCCTTCACACCTGGTGGAAGCCCGCACGGGACAGAAGCGCTCGTCGCGTGCGAGGAAACGGCGAGGTGGCGGGGGCCGTGCGCTGCCAGGGGGAGGCTGCGGATGATGCGGGTTTGATCGTGGGGCCGCACGGCCGTGAGGACTTCGAGGTGATCGCCGCGCTCATCGCGCTCGCCCGGGCCCGTATGGGCGGCCGGCTGCTGTATGCGTGCACCGGCCCGGTCACCGCATCCGGCATCCCGAGACTGTCAGTTCAGCACCGTGCTGTCACCGCACGCGCCCTGACCGCTGCCGGCTCCACCCCCGCCTCTACACAGCGGTACTTCCTGCGTAACCTCACCAGCACCCCACCATCCCAGCCCGCGTACCCGCTCGCGGATGTCACCGCTGTCACCAGCCCGCCGGGGTGGCAGCTGGAAATCGTCGACACCGACGGCCGCCACCTCGCAACTGCCATCCTGCAAGTCAAAGATCATTTACAGGACGCTTAAACAACAGAAAGCGGGAACCGCCCCGACTGATCATGATCGCCACGTAAGGGCGATGCCACGCACCAGCAAGGAGACCTCTCAACTATCACACACCGACCCACAAGGAAATGCCCACCCGATAGTCGATGCTCGTCTCGAATCCTAGGCATCGATTACTCATGGCATCCGTCGGC
The DNA here is from genome assembly GCF_043080095.1 of Streptomyces sp. NPDC015127. NCBI lineage: Bacteria > Bacillati > Actinomycetota > Actinomycetes > Kitasatosporales > Streptomycetaceae > Streptomyces > Streptomyces sp. NPDC015127. The sequence continues at coordinate 2,339 of NZ_JBIBVE010000044.1, read as the reverse complement.
GCCAGTGATTACTTTAAGCGCGTAAATAAATCTGCACTGTAACCATTGGGACTGGATCAATCTCTGCCAATGGCACCCTTCCGGCGCGTGCACCTGAGTCAGATTCAAGTGGCAATATCGCTCCGCCCCGGAAAGATCAACATCATGAAGTGTCAGCCTGTTCGGGCCAGGACCACTGCCGCACCTCCTGCTCGGACAACAAACGAGCAGGCGTTTCACAGGGGATGTACCCGTATGGACAGTTACTTCAGCAGTCGGCTTCATCATCAGCTCAGGGAAACGGTCCGGAACTTCGCGGAGAGTGAGGCCCGGCCACGCATAGCCGAGATGGAAGCCTCCCGGTCGGTGCACCACGAACTGTCCCGGCTGATCTGCGAGCAGGGCTGGCTCGGGGCCACTATCAGCCAGGAGTACGGCGGCATGGGCGCCGGCCATCTGGCCAAAACCATCATCATCGAGGAGCTCTCCCGGGTCAGCGGCGCGATGGGCGCCATGATCCAGGCCTCCCAGCTCGGCACCGCCAAGATCGTGCACTTCGGCAGCGACGAACAGCGCAAGACGTGGCTTCCGGCCATCGCGGCCGGTGAGTGCCTGCCGACCATCGCGGTCACCGAGCCAGAGTCGGGCGGGCATGTCCTCGGCATGACAGCGAGCGCGGTCCGCGACGGCGACGACTACATCCTCAATGGCAGTAAGGTCTTCGTCGGCAACAGCCACGTGGGTGATCTGCACGGTGTGGTCGTCCGGACCGGCCCCGGGTCGAAGGGGCTCTCGGCCTTCCTCGTCGAGTCCGACCTCCCGGGCTTCCGGCTCGGCCCGCAGCAACCGGCCATGGGTCTGCACGGCTTCAGCTTCGGCGAGCTCATCTTCGAGAACTGCCGGGTTCCGGCGTCCAACCGGCTCGGCAACGAGGGCGACGGCCTGTCCGTCGCGTACTCCTCGAGCGTGCTGTACGGCCGGGCCAACCTCACCGCCGTCTCGCTCGGCATCCACCAGGCGATCCTGGAGGAGACGACCCGGTTCTGCGCGGAACGCCACCGCTACGGCAAGCCGCTGCACAACCTGCCGACCGTCAAGCTGAAGCTGGGTCAGATGCAGTCCCGGCTGATGACGGCCCGGCTCGCCGCGTACCACGCGGTGCACCTGCTCGACCAGGGCCTGTCCTGCGACGCGGAGCTGATGAACGCCAAGCTGGTCAACGTGGAGTCGGCGATCGACTCCGGCCGCAACGCGATGGAGATCCACGCGGCCGCCGGTCTGTTCACGGACCGTCCGATCGAGCGCTATCTCCGCGACGCGCACCACATCTTCGCCCCCGCGGGCACCTCCGACATCCAGCTCCTGCGGCTGGCCGAGGTCGCTCTCGGCCAGGACAAGGGCAGTTGGTCCGAGAAGCTCTCGGACCTGGTCAAGCTGGAGCCCGTCCACGCCCGACCGGTCACCGACCCGACGCTGACCTAGAAGTTGTCCAACGCGACCCCGGCGCCAAGGGTTCCAAGTGATTCCCCGACGTTGGGTTGTCGAGTGGACCTTCGGCTGGCTGATGAACCACCGCCGCCTGGCCCGCGACTACGAGGCCCACCCGCACCGCTCCGAGGCCATAATCCACGTCGCGATGATCAATCTCATGAGTCGGCGACTCACCCGAGAATCCACACCGAGCTGGAAGTGCTCGTAGCCGCCATTCGGCGCAGGCGGAACTCGGGCACCGCCTATCCGGGCGCCGGTCGAGCCACGGTCACCCGGGGCATCTTCGCCCCGCATCGCCTGCGGCCAACGCTCATCGATGACCACCGCCGCTTCACGGCAGGCGCTGCAGCCATGCTGCCGCTCCGGCAACCACCAGTGGCCAGACGGCGACATGCCGACCACCTGGATCCCACACAGAGTCCTGTCGAAGACTCCGAAGGCGTGGGAAATGTCAGCAGGAAGGCCGTCCGCAACAGCCCTCTCCCAGCGCGTCTCCACCGGCAGGGTACGGCGGTCGTGCGATCTCGAACCACTCACCACCCATGCGTGGCGGCGTAGCACCAAGAGCAGGACAGATTTCCCCCTGACCCGCAGTCGAGGGCACCGGCCATCGCCACATCGCCCCGCCACACATCGCAATCCACGAGCGCATCCTCACACGGTCACGCGCACAGCCGCTACGTAACCCCCGACCTGCCGGGACTTACCGAACGCCCTCGCCGGGACAAAACGCTCTTTCAAAGAGCGTTTTGTCCCGACAGAAGTGCTTGGAGGGGCTTTGTGGGGTGAATTGACTTGGGATTGCTGGGGCGAATGTGGCTGAGGCGGTCTTACGTGACAGGGAGCGTTGTGTATCAGCCCGTTTCTGT
>NZ_JBIBVE010000043.1:0-16517 GCF_043080095.1 Streptomyces sp. NPDC015127 | reverse complement strand
TTCGCCCCAGAGATTCCGACGGACAGGGGCAGACCGGTCCGCTCCGTGATCAAGTGGATCTTCGATCCGTACTTGCCCCGGTCTACAGGATTCGGGCCTGTCAGGTCCCCCTTTTCAGAGCCCGCATGTTCACCGAGTCGATCGCGCAGCGGGACCAGTCCAACTCGCCGCGGGAGCCGAGTTCGTCGAGGACCAGACGATGGAGCTTCGCCCACACCCGGGCCTTCGACCACTCGGCGAAGCGACGGTGGGCCGTGGCTCCCGACGGCCCGAACGACGCGGACGGCACCTGCTGCCACGTGCAGCCCGACGTGGCCACGAACACGATCGCAGCCAGCACCTCCCGGTCACCATGCCGGCGCCGGCCACCGCCCTGAGGCCGCGACGGCGCCTCTGGGACCACCCGCTGGAACAACTCCCACAACTCATCCGGCACCAGCCGCTCAACGATCCCCACCACGACCGACAGCCTACCGACCCAAATGAGATGACGTCTTAGTAGAAGCATTGTACGCTATAAGTTCTAAAGAACTCCCCCGCGTACGGCGCATCCCCTTCGCTCCACCCCCACTCCTCTTTCGTTGTCTCTGATGCGAAGGCGGCACTGAAGAAGTCCTGCCCTTCGGACAGAAGGTGCTTAATGCAACTATCCGCCTGGTTGTCGCTTCCCGGATAGGTGGAGTCTCCACCGATCCAGGATGCCATTTCTCCCACCCGCAGCTTCGCCTTATCTCTGGCGTCAATCGAGCTGGTCGTGCTCGTTCTGACGGCCCCGATTGTCACATGCCAAACACAGTAGTTCTTGGCGACGCCATTCTGATATACGGGCCCACCGCAGTTTCTGTCCTCCGGGCGGTCCTGGATGGTGTATTCGCCGTTTTCCATTGCGGCGGCATGGCCAGCTGGAAATATCGCCAAGGTTGAGGCGGCCATTAGAGCTGCGAGAGTGGATTTGATGCTAATCAATTTATAGTCCATTAGGTGTTGCGTTTCAATTTTTGTGAACCTCACGCGGGGCGTTTTTCGCCCGGCGATAGATGGTAAGGGAGCGGAGATGGGGGCGGCATGAGTAATTGTTGACCATGTGAAGCTTGTAGGGACTCGCTACTTGGTCCAAGTTTCACCCCATTAGGGTCTTTTAGGGTTAGAGGTGTTTCTCGATGCAGTGCCGATATCCTTGACTGCGAGGGGCTGCGTGCCAGATCGGTGGTCCGGACGGTGCGTCTCCGAAGCTGCGGAAGGCGGAAGTGGCATCAGGCTGCGCTCGCGTCGCGGCCTCGGGCAGCGGGCGCCGGCGCGAAGTACAAGCTGGTCTTCGTCGACCGGCTCCTGGCCACCCTCGTCCGCCTCCGCCACGGTGCCACCCATGACGTGCTGGCCTGCTGGTTCGGTGTCGACCGTTCCACGATCATGCGTGCAATCGGTGAGGTGCGGCCCCTGCTCGCGTTGCGCGGCTGAACCATTGCGCCCGGCATCCGGCTGCGGACATTGGTCGAGGTCATCGACCACCTCGGATCCAATGGGAAGACCGGGATCATCGACGGTACAGAGATCCGTGTCCGCAGGCCCGCCGCGGGACACAAGGACCGGGAGAAGTTCATCTTCGGGAAGAACAAGCAGAACGCCGTCAAGTCCATGGTCGTCACGGACGCCGGAGGGAGACTGCTGTTCTGCAGCCCAGCCCAGCCGGCCAGCTGTGCCGATATCACGCATGCGCGACAGTTAGGCCTGGCCAAGATCCTTGCAGGCGGGTTCGATGTGGAGGTTCTCGCCGACGCCGGCTACCAAAGATTGGGCGCCCAGACCGGCGGACGTGTGGTGACACCACCGCACCGCAAGTTCAAGAAGAACGCCCCGGACTGGTACGAGGAAATCCAAGCACGACAGCGCAAAGCCCACTCCTCGCGACGCATCCGGGTCGAGCACGGCATCGCCACCTGAAGAACTGGCGAGCCCTGGCCCGCCATCACGGCCGACGCGAGCACCTGACCGACACCATTCGAGCCATCGCCGGGCTGCTGTCACACCAGCAGACCGCCAACCTCGTGGCCAGTCAGCGAATGTGAACACCGGCCCAAACCGCACTTCGTGACGCGCCACCGCCAACCACGCACGAGGTCGTTAGGCGGTGTCTTTCAGGTCATCTGATTGTTGGGCTGGCTGTGAGGGATCGGGAGATGTGTGACGCGGTGTGGGCGGTGGTCGAGCCGTTGCTGCCGCCTGCGGGTCGTGTCTGAGGCAGGTGGTGCGATCACCGCCGGGTTCTCGAGGGCATCGTGTTCACGTTCCGGACCGGTGTGTCCTGGAGGGATCTGCCCGAGCGGTTCGGGCTCTGGCAGACGGTGCGCGGACGCTGCGCCCGCTGGGTGGCCGACGGCGCCTTCGGCCGGCTCGGCCGGAGCCCAGAGCGGGGCGGAGGTGGACTGGCTGTCGCGGTGGACTCCACCGTCGTGCGGGCCCATCAGCACACCGCGGTCAAAGGGGGTTGAGGAACGAGGGCTCGGGCGCTCCCGTAGCGGGCTGAGCAGCAAGATCCACCTGGCCTTGCGACGGGCGGGGGCGACCGCTGTCTGTCACGGTCACGCCGGGTTCCCGCGACGACTGCACGCAGGCCGAGGCGGTCATCGACCGCATCCGCGTCACCCGGCCCGGGCCGGGACGGCCCCGCGTCCGGCCGGATCAGGCGGTGGCGGACAAGGGCTACTCCGCCCGCTCCTTCCGCACCTACCTGCCAGACGCGGAATCAAGGCGGCCATCCCCGGAACGCGCGGACCAACTCCCGGGCCGGCGCCGACGCCGTGAACGGCCATACGGCTTCGACAAGGCCGTCTACCGCCCCCGCAACGACGCGAACGCTGCTTCCACCGCCTCAAGCAGCCGCGCGGCATCGCCACCCGTTACGAGAAACAGCCCGGCCGCCCCCTCACCGCCATCACCCAGACCAGCACACTCATCCGGCTCGACCCATGACCGCCAAGATGCTACCTAGGTCTGGCTTGCGGACCGACGTCGATCTGGACTCCTGCACACAAACCGACCTGGACACCTGGCACGCAGAGAAGTACTCCACGCGTCAGTCGGCGTCGGCGCAGACCTTCTTGCGATGGTGCACAGTGTCACCCACCGAATGCCCCGACTGACGATCCCTTACTGCGCCACGCGAAGCAGAGGTATCGATGGCTCAGCGCCGACGCATCGATCTGCTGCAACGCGTCCTGCACGATGATTCCTTGCAGCTCAGGACCCGCGTAGCTGCCTGCCTTGTCCTGCTTTACGCACCACCGCAGCCAGAGCGTTCGCCTCACCGTCAACGATAGTCAATGCTGTCGGGATTCTTCGACCAGCTTCATGAACTGTCCGAGAAAGGCGTTCGCCGCTGGCTCTGAGCCCAGGGGGAGCAGGTACGAGCTGGCTTCACTTGAGCCTAGCCAGCGGGTGTGGATGAATACCCCGGCTTCACTGCCGTAGAGCTGGCTGGGCTTCTGGATCGCTAGATCAGCGAGCTTACCGCCGAGGCAGACGGGCTGACTGCCGTCCCATACCGTGCCGATGATGATCAGGCGGTCCGTCACAACGACGCCACTCGTTGTGGCAGCTGCATCTTTACCTGAGCGTCGCAGAAAGCTGCGTCGTCGGCTCGACACTGGCACGGGGACGCTGTGTGTCTCGCAGGAGATGCGTGACGAGGCTGTGAGGTCGCCAAGCAAATGCAGGTCTGAGAACGTCGAAAGAGCTGCTTGGAGGCGCGGGTCCAGTTCTCCCATCCGGCATAATCGAGTCGTACGGTCGTACTGTTGAATCTTCATTTTGGGTTCTCCCGGAGCTGGGTATTGCTATGTTCTTCAGAACTCCTTCTCCTATCCCTGGTCATGGTCAGGACGTCACGGTTCGCCAGGGCGGTTCTTGGCGGGATTGAGGGTCAACAGTCATGGCTCGAGAGACCCTTCGCAGCTGTAGGTGAAGGTGGTGAAGGCGGTGACTGAATTTGGTGAGGTGATCTCGAGGGTCGCTTTTGCCCGGTAGGCTCCCTGTCCGTTGAAGTCCCAGTTCAGACGGAGAGAAGCGTGCTTCTGTCCCTTGGTGATTGTTTCCTCGAGTGGTCCAGAGGTCGTCCCGTCGCTTCGGATCCACTGGTATGCCAAAGTGCCGACTGACCCGTTCGTCGTGACATTTCCCGTCACTTCAGCTGTCTCATTGCAGCTGATCCCGTTGTCTGCGCTGACATCTACTGACAGGCTGGTGACTGCCAGGCTAGGTCCAAAATAGGGGGCTGCAAGATAGACGGCCACTCCAATGAGGATTGCTGCTGCCGGCGTGTACTGAAGAAGTCGTTTGCGCCGTCTGGAGGGCGGCACATGCCCGGAGTTCCAGGTCTTGACCAGCGGAGCTGGTGCCAGTGGCGGCTGAGTGTGTGGCGACTGGGAGATGAGTGTGGCTGGGATTGTGACGTGCCGGTCGGTGACAGTGGGGCCGGAGGACCAGCTTTCATCGAGGTAGGTGGGCGACGTCAGTTCGTGGTCTCTGTCTGGGACTGGCTTCTGCACCGAGCCGAAGTGGAGTGCGGCCGTAGTGGGTTCTACGGGGGAGGCGGGCCATGGCATATACACCGTTGGTGTCCCGTCTGGGTCCTCCGGGCGGTGATGAGGCGGGTTGCTATGGTGCGGCATGGATGCTCCTTAGCATGCCGCGCTGGGTATGTGCCGGTATGGCCTGGCGCGCTCGGCCTGTGGCTGGCTGGAGAGCAGTGCTCCCCAGCGCCGTGAACACTGCTGTTGATCAAAGGTGTGCTCTGCTGCTAGCTGATAGCGGGTCTTGCCGCTGAGAGTGAACGTCTGCGATGGGCCGTCCTGGTGTCCGGGATTTGATGCAGTGCTCCCAGCGCTGGCGTCATACCACGTGACGGTGACTGAGATGGGTGACGTGGTGTCAGTCGTGACCAACAGGCCGACTTCTGCACGTCGGCCTTGTATGGCAGCCATGTCAGTGAGACCGAGGAACGAGACATGCACGGGGGGAATTGGAGGAGAACTCTCCTCGTCCGGGCTTGAAGTCGGTCCGTCGGCAGTGCTTCCGCTGGTTGCGCCGCTTGATCCGTCAGATGTGGGTGATCCGCTCGTGCCGGGCGCACCGGACGTTGTGCCGGCGGTAGCTCCGGTCGGTTCACCTGCTCCCGTGGCGCCGCTGCCGCCAGTTCCGAGCGTACCGCCAGCATCGCCCGTTCCCATCGGACCATTGGATTTGCCGCCGTTGGACCCGCCTGTGGTCGCATCGGCCGTGCCTGAGAGCGTACTGGTGGGGCTGGTGATCGGTGGGCTGCTTGATGCGGAACCGGAGCTGGAATGAGATGCTGATGGAGCGACAGTGCTCCTGGCAAAGTGAGGCCCGGACTTCTGAGAGTCAGATCCCCCGCCGGCAGCGGCGACTGTCACCACGGCTCCGGTAGCGATCACCAGAGCACCGGCAGTGCCAGCTGCCCATCCCGGAATTCGCCGGGGCCCTGAGACAGGTCGGGTGGGCCTCGGGCGGCCCTGCAGCGGGGTGACGGCGAAGTCTGTGCTACCGCCGCCGACCACCGACACATGCCTGGGAAGCGTCAGGGGAAGCAGCGCCATCACGGCTGACAGTGCGCGCTTGCCGCGATCTTCCCAATCAGATCCGTAGGCGGCCTGTGCAACCTGATCCAGCTCGGTAACGAAGCAATGGGCGTCGAGCGGCCTCTGATCCGGTGACTTGGCCATTCCCCGCCGAATCAGTGGCCGCATGGGCTCTGGGACAGCAGTTTCGGGTATCTCAGCGGTTGTGTGCTGGACGGCCAGTTCCGCAATTGTCTCCCCGGTGAAGGGCTTGCTGCCAGTAAGGCATTCAAAGAAGGTGGCGGTAGCTGCGTAGATATCGGTGCTTGGGGAGGCTGGCCCGCCCTGCCACTGTTCAGGCGCCATGTAGGCGGGGGTGCCCACCACGTTCGTGGCCTCGCCAGCATGCACGGCGATCCCGAAGTCCGCCAGTTTAGAGTGCCCTTCAGGGGTGACGAGCACATTTTCCGGCTTGTAGTCGCGATGTACGACACCACTGGAATGCGCGGCTGCCAGCCCGAGTAGTGACCCCTTCAGCACAACCAGGGCTGTCTCAGGGACGGTGGCGCCCTGCTCACGCAGCACAGCGCGCAGACTCGCACCGTGAACAAGCTCCATCACAATTGCCGCACCAGCCGGAGCTTCAACGTATCGGTAGAGCCGCACGACGTACGCAGAGTGCAGCCCGGAAAGGAGCTCAGCCTCTGACCGGAATGCCTCACGGAATCCCTGATCCGTGTGGAGCTGCTCATCGAGGTACTTGATCGCGACGGGCGTTGAGGTGCTGTGGTCAAGCGCCTCTACGACCCGACCGCTGGCACCAGATCCGAGCTCTCGCACTGTGCTGTAGCCGGGGACTTCCCATGCGTCGTCCGAGGCCATTGCTGAGATCTTGCCCGTCATGCCACGCCTTCCGCCACCCGCTCGCCGTCTTCCGTGCCTCTGGTAGGCCGCGCGCAGCGAGATGCCTCTGCGGCCCCCCATAGGTTGTGCCTACATTTTGGTCGGGGCATGAGCAATCGCCACTCATCTGGCGAGAAGGGTGTTAGGCGCAGTCTGCTCTGCTGCGCAAGGTGCGCTGCCTTCCGGACGCAAGAAGCCGGTCAGAACACTGCGAGTAAGACCCCTACGACCTTGTCCTCTGCGACAAAGCCCCCGTCAAAGCGGCTGTGGTAGCGGGAATCCGCCGACTGGCTCCGGTGATCTCCCATGACCCACAGCTTGTAGACGGGAACCTTCACCGGCCCGAACGGCAGACCTGCACACGCTTGGTCTCCGGGAAAGAGGTAGTCCTCGCGCACCCGAACACCGTTCACCTTCAAGGGCCCTGAGCCTTGACACTCAACTGTGTCGCCACCCTTAGCAATGACCCGCTTGACTAGATACTCGTCTTTGGCTGGCGCTGCCAGTCCGATGAACTCGAAGAAGGAACGGCCCCAGCCGGTCTGTGGTGACGCTGCACCGCCTGATGTTGGCAGCCAGCCACCCGGATCGCGGAAGACGATGACGTCACCTCGGTCTGGTGCGCCCAACAGCAGAGACAGCTTTTCCACTGCGACCCTGTCGCCAACCCTCAGGGTGTTCTCCATGGAACCCGATGGAACGGAGAAGACCTGCACCACATACGTCTTCAGACTGAAAGTAAGAACGATCGTGAGAGCCAGGAAACGAACCCACGGATACACCAGCCTCCAACGCAGGGGGACCCGGGCACGAGACAAGTCCGGCGGCCCGCTGTCGCCCTGGCTCCCTCGCAGCGGCTGAACAGAAGAGCTCACGCCGCCACCCCATGTGCCCGCCCGACTCTGGCAAACATTGTGCTGAGCTCACCAGGAATATCGAGCACCGTCAGGTGCGTCCGGCAGCGCAGCGAAGCCTTGAGGTCCTCCGCCGCCAGCCGGACGGCTCCGGCAGCCGCAGGATCTACGCTGTCATCACGGAACGCGAGCGCTACCTGGCCGCCGGGGTGGGCCAGTTCCATAAAGACGGCAGGCGCCCGGTGTCGAAAGGCACCCTCCAGCATTTCTGACACGATCAGGAGCACAGCGTCGGCAACACTAGGCTCCACCCGCCAGATCCTCAGCTGACGCTCCGCTATGTTCCGGGTTGTTGCGGCCGCAGTTGATCCAAGCAATACCCGCCACGCAAGTGCTGCTCCCAGGACACCACCCATAGGTGGCAGAGCCCATACAGCGTCAGCGGCGCAGGCTGCGAATGGAACACGGTACCGAACCGACATTGAGATGCTCCCTGGGTCAACGGAAGCGGACCCTTCCATCTAAGAGCGCCGTCCCTTGACTGCCCTGAGTAGGCAGTACTCGACCTCATCAGTTCTGCATGTCCTAGCCGTCACGGTCAGCGCGGTCCTGACAGTCACAGATCGGGCACCCTGGCTATCGCCCGGCTATCAATGAAGAGTCAGGCCCCGATGCACCGCCCCCTGTGGGGAAGTCTCTGCGAGCGGAGATCAGCTGGGAGCACAGGCTTGCCGGCTCGGGCCGACTGAGGTCTTGAGCCGGTACGCGAACCATCCGTCAATCGGGCTGGGGTAAGCACCGTCCGACGGGCTCGGGGCCGGCGGCAAGGGCACGTGGATCTCAACGGCCATGCTGGGTACGAGGTCCACCCCGATTCGAGCCCATCCGCCCGCCACAGCCAGGGGACCGGCAGCACCGCAGGAGACGTTGGAAAGAGCTCAGCGCCCAGCAACGCGGTGCATTCCACCCTGCAGCGCCAGGAAGCGGTATGAGAGGGTTACGCTCGGCTGCCTGTGACACTGCTCCGGCTGCACTAAACATCTACCCAGGAGCCAGCACCTTTTATGGTAGGCGCACTTTCCAAGTGCCGCGACATGGCAGAATTCGCCGATCTCTCGACATGTTTGAAGGGATTATTCAATGATAAACGCCCATCGGAGTTCCTCTCAATGGATTCGTGCCGTGCGTCAGGTTGAAGAAACAGACGGCGGCCTTTTTATCCATGGGGGAGAGGGTGGAGAAGAGTGGTGCTTCAATTTTCAGGAATGCTATGACCTGGATGATGAGCAGGAGATCGAGCTTGGTATGGACACCTACTGTGTCGTTGTTGAACCTGGCCAGCGATGCTACTACGGCGGAATTGTAGAATGCGTCGCAAGTGGCAGAGAAGTCAGACTGGTCTTCACCAGTGAAGCCGCTGAGGCCCTAGAGGTGGAGACCCACTGCGTTTTTTCACTCGACGTTCCTGACAGCGAGATGGAGGTGGCCAGAAGCGGCTTACGGGAAATTCTATCCTCGGGGCGTCCTGATTCAATTCCTTTGCGTATTGATATCTAAATGCCTCGAGGAGAACCTGTGATCGCAAATGGTTCGGCTGACCAGGCTCAGGCATAGAAATAGGAACTGATTCGGTCAAATTCCACAGTGCCGGCCGAGAGTCATGCAATTCTGGAAGGGGTTCTGAGGCTGTGGATGGCGGCATGTCTCCCTCCTCCTCTCTTGCGGTCGCAGGGAAGCTTCCAGCGTCGAGAGGCAAGGTGGGCTGGATTGGGGCATATTTCTGGTTGGTTCTGGGAGGTCTTGGTATTGCTGGATTAGAGCCGAGAGAGACCTTTAGACCGTGTCCTATGTGGTGAGGCGGTCGTTGGGTTTGTGATGGTGCGGGGTACGTGGAGTTGGATCGTTCCGGACGGGCTGTGGGAGATCGCGGGGCCGTTGATCCCACCGTCGAAGGTGCGGCCGCAGGCGGTGGGACGCAGGACACGCCTGATGGGACAGTGTTCGCGGCGATCGAACGGACTGCCCCTCGTCGTTGGCGTCTCCGCGGCCAACGTCCACGACAGCCTCGCACTGAAGCCCATGGTCGCCGGTCACCAAACGAGACACGACCCTCACCTCGGCCGCCACTTCAAGCCCCAACGCTTGCACACCGACAAGGCCTACGACGTCCCCGACCTGCGGAGATGGTTACGCGGCAAACGCATCGGCGTCCGCATCGCACGCAAAGGCATCGACTCCAGCGAATGCCTCGGCCGCCGCCATCTACTGCTACAAACGACTCATCCGCCTCACCACATAGGACACGGTCTTAATGCTTCGCGCTAGCGATCGGTGGAGTCCCTGTTCTTCTTTCGGGAGTGTCAGATTCTTTGTGTAAGCCCGGTGTGACGGCTTGTGTCAGTAGTCGGTGACGCGGTCGCCGTAGAAGCCGGCGAGGCTGTTGATTGCTTCTTTCCAGTTGCGGGTTCGGCCGGTGGCGTTGGGGCGGTTGGGCTGTCGCTCGCGGATGACGAGGTAGAGGACCTTCAGTGCCGCGTTCTCGTCGGGGAAGTGGCCGCGGCGGTGGGTGGCCTGGCGGAAGCGGGAGTTGAGGGGCTCGATCATGTTCGTCGTGTAGACGATCTTGCGGATCTCGGGTGGGAACCGCAGGAACATCACGAAGTGCTCCCAGCTGCGCCTCCAGGTGGCGATCATGGCGGGATAGGTCGCGCCCCAGGTGTCCTCGAAGTCCGCGAAGCGGGCCTCGGCTGCGTCCATGGTGGGGGCGGTGTAGACGTGGCGGAGTTCTTTGGCGATGGTCTGCCAGTGCTTGGTGGAGGCGTACTTGAGGCTGTGGCGGACCATGTGGACCACGCACAGCTGGATGTCGGCCAGCGGCCAGATGTTCTGGATCGAGACGGGCAGGCCCTTCAGCCCGTCGCAGCAGGCGATCAGCACGTCCTGCACGCCGCGGTTCTTCAGCTCAGCCAGCCAAGTCATCCAGGCCTTGGCGCCCTCGCCGCCGGAGCCGACCCACATGCCCAGGACGTCGCGTTCGCCCTCCAGGTTGATGCCGACGGCGACGTAGACCGGCCGGTTGGCAACCGCCCCGTCCCGGATCTTGATGTAGATGGCGTCGATCATCACGACCGCATACGTGCGGTCCAGTGGCCGGTTGCGCCAGGCATCCAGCTCAGTGCTGACCTTGTCGGTGGCCCGTGAGATCAGATCGCGGGAGACCTCCACGTCGTAGATCTCTGCCAGATGGGCCTGGATCTCCCCGGTCGTCAGCCCCTTCGCGTACAGCGACAGGATCGCCGCATCGAAGCCCTTGATCCGGCGCGAGTGCCGCGGTACCACCTGCGGGCTGAAAGAGCCGGCCCGGTCCCTGGGCACATCCAGCTCCACGGGACCGACGTCGGTCAGCACCGTCTTCTTCGAGGTGCCGTTGCGTGAATTGCCCGACCCCGCACCGGCTTTGTCGCCCTTCTCGTAGCCCAGGTGCTCGGTCAGCTCCGCCTCCAAAGCGCCCTCCAGCACCAGCTTGACCAGCCCGGACAGCAGACCACCCTCCCCGACCAGATTCACCCCCTCGCTGCGCGCCCGCTCGATCAACTGCTCGGCCAGATCCCGGTCCAGCTGCACCGCACGTGCCAACTCCGCACCCGTTCTCACGCTGTTCGCTACGCTCTCGCGCGGGCGCTCGTCCTTGATCGCCATGGTGGATCCTTCCCGGCAGAGGCCACACCTCATGCCAGACAGGTCACACCAGGGCATACACAAAAATCAGGACAGTCCCCTTCTTTCTCGGAAGGCGTGATTACCAAGCCCCCCTGGAGATCCCGGTTAAGTAGGCGAGGTGGGATTCGAACCCACAAGCCCGAGGGCGGCGGATTTTAAGTCCGCTGCGTCTGCCCATTCCGCCACTCGCCCATGCGCGACGGCACGCGGCCGTAGGCCAGGTTCCCTGCCTATGTTCCGCCACCTTGCAATCTGATTCTGACCTAGGAGCTTGCACAACTCTGGAGCAATGGCTACTCAGGTGAGCCGCACAGAGGGTGCGAGGTGATTGTTTTCAGCTCGCGGATCCATCCGCCCGGCGGCTGCACTCAAAGGTTTCTGGCTGGGTGCCGATTTCTGTAGCCCGACCGTTCTCACGCAAACAGACCCGGGCGACTCCCGTCCGACCGACAGCCAGATCTGCCGCATGTGCGGCTTGTCCAGGCGCACGACAGGGGCCTGGTCGCTCTGACTGGAGAAGACAACCTTGCTGGCGATGTAGATGTACTGGCCGTCGCGGACAGCAGGCGAAGCCTTGAACGCTGCGACAGTGGCGTTGCGGTCCAGCCGCACCGCAACGCGTGCGGCCTTGACTGCACCCGTGGACGGCCCCGAGGCTACGGCTGGCCAGAGGAGGGGGCTGGTCGAGGAGCCCGCCGGTGGCAGGGCAACGGCCATGGCGCCCGCGGTCAGCGGGATGGCAGCAAAAGCCCACATGCGGCGAGGGCGGACGGGGCGTGGCGGTGCCAGCTGCGGTGTTGTGCTGGATCTCGCGCATCAGGTTTTCCTTCAGGAGCTGGTGGCGGCGTCCTGGAAGGTCCCGTTCTGTCGGGACCGGCAGTAGCCGGGCCATCTCCCTGCGCTCGGCTGGGGTGGGCCGGGACGGCGTGAGGCTCATGGGGTTTCCATACTCTTCCTCGTGGGTTTGATCCGGGTGATTCGTAAGATCGGGACGCCCAGGGGCGCTGGGAGTGCCTTTCATGTGTTCGCCGTTGCTGTGGCTGACGAGGATTGGCCGCCTGGCGCCCCGCGACGACTCGGCCGCTGATTGGGATGCGCGAACTGAATTGCTTGTACGGACGCGTCGGTGAGGTGTCGTCTGCTGGGAGCGACTACCCGCACGCGAGCGAGGAGGACCGAGTGCCCGAACTGTGGGCTGGGACGGATGCGGGCAAGGCCGGGCACCATTGCACGGCGATCGACGCGGACGGGAAGACGGTCCTCTCGCGCCGGATGCCCAACAGTGAGTCCGAACTCCTGGAACTGCTCGGCGATGTCCTGAAGCTGGCCGACGGTGACCCGGTCACCTGGGCGGTGGACCTGAACTCCGGTGGCGCCGCACTGTGGATGCGCTGCTGGTCAACAACGGGCAGAAGCCGCTGTACATCCCAGGCCGGACCGTGCACCACGTCTCCGCTGCCTACCGGGGCAGCGGGAAGACCGATGCGAAGGACGCCTTCGTCATCGCCGACACCGCCCGCATGCGCCGTCCCTGCAACCGCTGGATCAGACCAGCGAGGTCGCGGTGGACCTGCGGCTCCTGACCGCCCGCCGCATGGATCTGTCCGCCGACCGCACCCGAGCGATCAACCGGCTCCGGGCACAGCTGCTGGAGTACTTCCCGGCCCTGGAACGGGCCTTCGACTACAGCGTCTCCAAGTCCGCACTCATCCTGCTGACCGGCTACCAGACGCCAGCCCCGCTGCGGCGCATCGGCCGGTCCCGGCTGGCCACCTGGCTGAAGAACCACGGCGTCCGCCCGATCATCGGCGCCAAGAGCGCTGCCGTTGCCGCGGTCACCGCCGCCGAGGCCCAGTACACCGCTGTCCCCAGGGAGACGACCGCTGCCAGGATGGTCTACATCCTGGCCAGGGAGGTGATGACGCTCGACCAGGAGATCGCTGAGCTCGAAGCCCTGATCGAGAGTCGGTTTCGCGAGCACCCCGACTCCGCAGTGATCATCAGCATGCCCGGCATCGTCGACATGCTCGGCGCCGAGTTCATCGCCGCCATTGGCAGAGACATGGCCGCCTTCGGCAGCCCCGACCGTCTCGCCGGTGTTGCCGCCTCGCACCCGTCCCGCGCGACTCTGGCAAGATCAGCGGCAATCTCCGAAGACCTCGCCGCTACAGCCGCCGCCTGCTGCGGCTGTTCTACCTCTCCGCCCAGGTCGCCGCCCTTCACTGCCCCGAGTCCAAGTGCTTCTATCAGCGCAAACGCGCTGAGGGGAAGCCCCATAGGCAAGCCGTGCTGGCCCTCGCCCGGCGCCGCCTCAATGTGCTCTGGGCCCTCATACGCGACCACCGCATCTTCGAAGCAGCCACCGCCCAACCAGCCACTACCGCAGCATGATGCTGTCACCTAGCGTCACCACTCTGGCTTGACAACAACATTGGGAATCCTCCTGAAGTAGGGGGCGGAGCGCAGGGATGCGATCAGCATTGAGTTCCCGTTCTCCACCGAGAGCCGAAACCGGCTACTTGGGGAGCTTCTGTGCGACATCCCGTGAGTTCTCCTGAGCCCCGCAGAGTCACCAACCTCGTGGCCAGGGGGTTCGCCCTCTCAATGGTGACTCTTCGCGCCCTGACGTAACTTCGGGATTCCTGAAGCGTTCTCACTGTGTCTGACCGGTCGATGGTCAGAGTGAAGGTGAGGGGCTCGGGTTGACGCTGGCTGTCGTACGGGACCTGCGCGATGTCCGGCCGTCGGCCACGGCGGAGGAGCTCTGGCGCGGGCTTCGGCGGGGCTGGCGGACGGCACGATCCGCGGGGACGTCGGGCACCTGGAGCAGATACGGTCCTGGTTCGGCAGGCCGCTGTGGGAGATGGAGCCGCCTGACGCCGACGCGTACTTCGGGAAGGTGCTGCGGGCTTCGCCGAGCGGCACCCGGCTGGGGCGCTCTCAGGCTCTGACTACGCACTTCCTGTTCCTGGAGCTGCGGCACAAGGTCGAGATCCACCGGATGACCGGTCGGGTGATCGAGTGCCCGATCGACGAGATGAACCGGCCGCGCGGCTCGAAGGACGCGGCACTGCGGATTCCGCCGTCCGGGCCGGAGGTCAAAACGCTGTTCGCCGGTTGGGGCGGCGAGCTGGCGACCTGCCGGAAGTTCGCCCCGACCGCCCGGAACTACACCGCCTCCAAGCTGATGTCCCAGGTCGGGCCGCGGGTCAGCGAGGCGTACAAGCTCGATCTGGCGGACATCAAGTGGGACCTGGGCCGCTTCGATAAGCTCCACGTCCGCCACGGCAAGGGCGCCCGGGGCTCGGGTCCGCGCGAGCGGACGGTCCCCCTGATCAACGGCGCCGACCGCACGCTCCGATGGTTCATCGAGGACGTCTAGGGCCAGTTCGACGACGACCACACCCGCCCCGGCGCCCCGCTGTTCCCCTCCGAACGCAGATGCTCCGACGGCTCCTCGGGCCGGGTCGGCGACGATGCCCTGCGCGGCGGCCTCAAGGCCGCGGCCACGGCACATCTGCCGGGCTGGGGCGACAAGCTCACCCCGCACGTCCTGCGGCACTTCTGCGCGTCCGAGCTCTACCTCGGTGGACTCAACCTGATCGCGGTCCAGGAAGTCCTCGGACATTCCTGGATCGCCACGACCATGCGATACGTCCATGTCCAGCAGACCCGGGTCGAGGACGCCTGGGCAGCCGGGCAGCAGCGGGCCGCGAAGCGGCTGGAAGGACTTCTGCGATGAAGTGGAACCTGCGGCTGACCGCCGCGAACAAGGGGATCTGGAAAGCCTCCGAGCTCCAGCGGAGCCTGGCCGAGCCGGCCTGGTCATCTCGGCCGGCAAGATATCCGGGTTGTGGTCCGGCCAGCCGGTCTCCCTCAAGCTGGAGGACCTGGACGTCATCTGCGTCGTCCTCGGCTGCGAGATCGGCGACCTCCTCATTCCCGAGCCGCAGAAGGTGCACCGCCCCGGCCAGGAGGAGACGGTCCGGGCCGCTGTCGGCTCGGGGACCGCCGCGCCGAAGGTGATTCCCAAGCGCCGGGACGGCCGGTCGCTGCCGCCGGAGTGAGCTGGTGGCACGCTTCCCGAAGGGCTACGTCAAGCCGACCAGTTCCTGCCCGGGCTGCCTGGCCTAGGGCGACTTCCGCGGACGGCTCTGCCACACCTGCTACATGTTCGGCCGGGGGCACGACGCGGCGGAATGCGCCGGCTGCCGTCGCGTCCAGCCGTTGAAGTGGGACTACTGCCGTTTGTGCTAGTGCCAGGCCCGCCTCGGCGCGAAGACAGTCGACGGCCAGCTGGCGGAAGGGGCAGACGTGCGGGAGAGGCTCGCCGCCGTCCGGCACCAACAGCTGTTCTTCGTCGGGATGCACTACCGCAGAAGACCGACGCCTCCAGCCCGACGGAAGGGAGGACGGCGTGGCCCCCGGCGCAAACCGCCTCCCGCGCCGGCTTGGCGTCCGAACCTCGGCTGGCGGCAGCCGCCGCTGTTCGAGCAGATCCCCCGGCACTTCGGTCGGCTCGACCCGGCCGACGCCGACCTGGCCAGCCCGTGGCTGGCCTGGGCGAAGTACCTCGCCCACAGGCTCGCCGAGTCCCGCGGATGGGGACGCAATATCCGCTTCGCGGTCAACCGGGGCCTGGCCATCGCCCTCACCGGTCACGTCGAAGGCGACGTCATCCGGCACACGGAGATCTTCTCCCCGCTACGGGCCCCTGGACCTGCCCGTCGGCCACATCATCACGGTGCTGGAGGAGATGGGGATCTTCGAGGACGACAGCGAGCCGTCCTTCGAGCACTGGCTCGTCGGACGCCTGGAAAGGCTCGCACCCGGCATCCGTTCGGAAGCCGAGCGCTGGACCCGAGTCCTGCGCGACGGCGGCCCCCGCAGTCTCCCGCGCAGGGAGGGCACGGTCTGGCTCTCCCTCAACCAGGTCCGTCCGGCCCTGCTGGACTGGTCGAACCGCTACGCCCACCTGCGGGAGGTGACTCGCGACGACGTCCTCGCCCACGTCAAGACGCTGCACGGTCATCAGCGACGTGACCAGCTCGTCGCCCTGCAGTCTCTGTTCACCTGGGCCAAACGGCAGGGGTTGATCTTCCGCAACCCCACCAGCCGGATCAAGGTCGGGCAGAACGAGTACGCCGTGCTGCAACCTCTCCTCCCTGAGCAGGTCGAGCGCTCCGTCCCGACTGCGTTGACGCCGGCGGCGCGGCTCGTCCTCGCCCTCGCGGCGGTCCACGTCGCCCGGGTCGCCCAGATCGCCGCCCTCGTGCTCGACGACGTCGATCTCGGCAACCGCCAGCTGACCATCGCCGGACGCGCCCGGCCTCTCGACGACCTCACCCTGAAGCTCCTGACGGACTGGCTGGACCACCGGCGACGCCGGTGGCCGAGCACCGCGAACCTCCACCTGCTGATCAACAACCAGACCGCCAACACGACCGGCCGGGCCAGCCACTGGATC
>NZ_JBIBVE010000042.1:0-16686 GCF_043080095.1 Streptomyces sp. NPDC015127 | reverse complement strand
GGCACTGAAGTCCTCCTGGTACGGCGACTGCCTGCCCTCCCGGGACTTCCCCGCCCTCATCGACCTCTACCTCCAGGGCCGCTTCGACCTGGGCGGCTTCGTCACCGAGAAGATCAGCCTGGACGACGTGGAGGCCGCGTTCGCCAGGATGCACCGCGGTGACGTCCTGCGCTCGGTGGTGGTCCTGTGACCGCGCGGATCGAACGCCTCGTCACCTCCGGCACCTTCGAACTGGACGGCGGCAGCTGGGAGGTGGACAACAACGTCTGGCTGATCGGCGACGACGACGAGGTCCTCGTGATCGACGCCGCGCACGACACCGCCGCGATCGCCGCCGCCGTCGGCGACCGGCGCCTGGTCGCCGTCGTGTGCACCCACGCCCACAACGACCACGTCAACGCCGCCCCGGCCCTCGCCGCCCGCTACGGCGCGCCGATCCTGCTGCACCCGGCCGATGCGGTGCTGTGGAAGACGGCGCACGGCACGTGGGTGCCCGACTTCTGGGAGCTGATCGACGGCGAGGACCTGACCGTGGCCGGCACCGCGCTCCAGGTGCTGCACACCCCCGGACACTCGCCCGGCTCCGTCTGCCTGTACGTGCCCGAGCTGGGCGCCCTGTTCTCCGGCGACACCCTCTTCCAGGGCGGCCCCGGAGCCACCGGTCGCTCCTTCTCCGACTTCGACACCATCATCGCCTCCATCCGCGACCGGCTGCTCACGCTCCCCGCCGACACCACCGTCCACACCGGCCACGGTTCCACCACCTCGATCGGGGCCGAGGCGCCCCACCTCGACGAGTGGATCGCCCGCGGCCACTGACCCCGCCCGTCACCGCAGTACCCATGGCCCGTCACAGCACTACGAACCTGGAGGAAGACCATGGCGGCACAGCCGAAGGTGGTCATCATCGGCGCCGGCATCGTCGGGTGCGCACTCAGCGACGAACTGACCGCCCGCGGCTGGACGGACGTCACCGTTCTGGAGCAGGGCCCGCTCTTCGCCACGGGCGGCTCCACCTCACACGCCCCCGGTCTGGTGTTCCAGACCAACGGGTCCAAGACGATGACCGAGTTCGCCCGGTACACGGTGGAGAAGTACAGCGCGCTGACCCTGGACGGGCAGTGGTGCTTCAAGCAGGTCGGCGGCCTGGAGGTGGCCACCAGCCCCGAGCGGCTCGCGGAGATCCAACGCCGACACGGCTGGCTGAGCTCGTGGGGAGTCGACAGCCGCCTGCTCACCCCCGAGGAGTCCGTTGCCCTCCACCCCCTGCTGGACCCCGAACGCATCCTCGGCGGCTTCCACATCCCGAGCGACGGTCTGGCCAAAGCGCTGCGCGCGAGCGAGGCGCAGGCCCGCCTGGCGACGGCCCGCGGAGCCCGCTTCCACGCCCACCACACGGTGACCGGGATCGAGACGGCCGGCGACCGGGTCAGCGCGGTCGTCACCGACCAGGGAACCTTCCCGGCGGACATCGTGGTCTCCTGCGCCGGATTCTGGGGCCCGCGGATCGGGCAGATGGTCGGGCAGCCGGTGCCGCTGGTGCCCCTGGCCCACCAGTACGCCCGCACCACCGAACTCCCGCTGCTCGCCGGCCGCAACGACGAGCACACCGAGGCGTCCCTGCCGATCCTGCGCAACCAGGACGCCGGCCTGTACTACCGCGAACTCGTCGACCGCATCGGCATCGGCTCCTACGCCCACCGCCCCATGCCCGTCAGCCTGGACCGGGTGGCGCACCCCAGCGAATCCGCGATGCCGTCCTCGCTGGAGTTCACCGAGGCCGACTTCGAGGGCGCCTGGGCCGACTCCCTCGCCCTGCTTCCCTCCCTGGCCGACACGAAGATCGAGGAGGGCTTCAACGGCATCTTCTCCTTCACCTCCGACGGCATGCCGCTGATGGGCGAGTCGCGAGAAGTCCAGGGCTTCTGGCTCGCGGAGGCCGTCTGGGTCACCCACTCGGCCGGCGTGGCCAAGGCCATGGCCGAGTGGCTGGTCGACGGCCGGCCCGGCACCGACGTCCACGAGTGCGACGTCAACCGCTTCGAGGAAGTCCAGCTGGCACCCTCGTACGTGAACGAGCGCAGCTGCCAGAACTTCGCCGAGGTCTACGACATCCTGCACCCGCTGCAGCCCGCGGAACGCCCACGCCCCCTGCGGACCAGCCCCTTCCACACCCGTCAGGAGGCCCTCGGCGCGGTCTTCCTGGAGGGCGGCGGCTGGGAACGCCCGCACTGGTACGAGGCCAACGCCGACCTCCCCGAAGTGGCCCGCGTCCCCGGCCGGGGCGACTGGGCGTCCCGCTACTGGTCGCCGATCGCCGGTGCCGAGGCCCTCGTCACCCGCGAGCGCGTCGCCCTGTACGACATGACCCCGCTGAAGCGGCTGGAGGTCACCGGCCCCGAAGCGCTCGCCTTCCTCCAGAGGCTGACCACCAACCAGCTCGACAGGCCGGTCGGGTCGGTCACCTACACCCTGCTGCTCGACGCCGCCGGCGGTGTCCGCAGCGACCTGACCATCGCCCGCCTGGAGACCGAGCGCTTCCAGATCGGCGCCAACGGCAACCTCGACCTGGACTGGTTGCGCCGGCGACTGCCCGGCGACGGCTCGGTGCAGGTACGGGACATCACCGCCGGCACCTGCTGCCTCGGCGTCTGGGGCCCGCGCGCCCGCGACCTCGTCCAGCCGCTGACCGACACCGACTTCTCGCACCAGGGCTTCGGCTACTTCAAGGCCAAACAGGCCTATCTCGGCGACGTCCCGGTCACCGCGATGCGGCTGAGCTACGTGGGCGAGCTGGGCTGGGAGATCTACACCACCGCCGACCTCGGCGCCCGGCTGTGGGACACCCTGTGGGAGGCCGGGCAGGAGCTGGGGATCATCGCCGCCGGCCGCAGCGCCTTCAACAGCCTGCGCCTGGAGAAGGGGTACCGCTCCTGGGGCCATGACATGACCACCGAGCACAACCCCTACGAGGCCGGTCTCGGCTTCGCCGTCCGCCGCAACAAAGAGCACTTCACCGGCAAGTCCGCGCTGGAGGGCATCAGCGACGAGACGGTCACCCGCCGGCTCACCCCGCTGGTCGTCCAGGAAGAGCAGTCCGTGGTGATGGGCCACGAACCGGTCTACGTGGACGGCCGCCGGGTCGGCTACGTGACCAGCGCCGCCTACGGCTACACGATCGGCGCGCCCATCGCGTACGCCTGGCTGCCCGCCGAACACGCCGCCCCCGGAACCCCGGTGGAGATCGAGTACTTCGGCGCCAGGGTCGCGGCCGTCACCGCCGCCGAGCCCCTCTTCGACCCCGAGATGTCGCGCATCCGCCGCTGAACGGGCCCCGAGTTCCGGCAGCAGCACCACACCCTTATCGGCAAGATTCCCAGGAGATGGACACATGCCCACTTCGTACGACGTGATCGTCGTCGGCCTGGGCGGGATGGGCAGCGCGGCTGCCTGTCACCTCGCCGCCCGCGGTCAGCGAGTACTCGGCATCGAGCGCTTCGGCCCCGCCCACAACCTCGGCTCCAGCCACGGCGGTTCCCGTATCTACCGGCAGGCATACTTCGAGGACCCGGCCTACGTACCCCTGCTTCTGCGCGCCCGTGAACTGTGGGAGAAGCTCGCCGCCGACTCCGGCCGCGAGGTCTTCACCGAGACGGGCGGTCTCATGATCGGCCGCGAGGGGAGCGAGGCCTTCACCGGCACCCTGCGCAGCGCCCACGAGTGGGGCCTGGAGCACGAGGTCCTGGGCGCCGCCGACATCCGGCGCCGCTTCCCCACCTTCAACCCGGCGGCCGAGGACGTCGCCTTCTACGAGCGCAAGGCCGGCATCGCCCGTCCCGAGGCGACCGTCACGGCCCACCTGGACCTGGCCCGCGCGCACGGCGCCGACCTGCACTTCGCGGAGATGGTCCTCGGCTGGGAGGCCGACGGCCCCGGCGGCAAGGCCTGGGTGGTCACCGACCGCGGCGCCTACACCGCCGACCGGCTGGTCATCGCCCCCGGGGCCTGGGCGCCGAAGCTGCTGTCCGACCTCGGTGTGCGCGTGACGGTGGAGC
Source organism: Streptomyces sp. NPDC015127 (assembly GCF_043080095.1). NCBI lineage: Bacteria > Bacillati > Actinomycetota > Actinomycetes > Kitasatosporales > Streptomycetaceae > Streptomyces > Streptomyces sp. NPDC015127. The sequence continues at coordinate 12,631 of NZ_JBIBVE010000042.1, read as the reverse complement.
GCCAGGTCATGTACTGGTTCCAACCCGAGGGCGGGGTCCGCCCGTTCAGCTCCGAACGGCACCCGGTCTACATCTGGGAGGACCCCGACGGCACCCAGATCTACGGCTTCCCCTCGCTCGACGGCCCCGACGGCGGCGCCAAGGTCGCCTTCTTCCGCAAAGGCGTCCCCAGTGACCCCGACCACCTCGACCGCCGGATCCACCCGGACGAGATCGCGGCCATGGCCGACTACCTGCGCCCGCGCATCCCCACCCTGCCCGGCCGCTTCCTCAAGGCCGCGGCCTGTATGTACGCCAACACGCCGGACGAGAACTTCGTCCTCGCCCGGCATCCCGAGCATCCGCAGGTGACGGTGGCCTGCGGCTTCTCCGGCCACGGGTTCAAGTTCGTGCCCGTCATCGGCGAGATCCTCGCCGACCTGGCAACCGAAGGCACCACCGACCACCCCATTGCCCTGTTCGATCCCCGCCGCGTGCGCGTCTGACATTTCCGAAGGTGACGAGATGACCATTACGAATCTGCCGCCCAGCCTGATCCCCACGCTGTCCGGTGAGTACTACACCGACCCCGAGGTCTTCGCCCAGGAGCAGGAGCGGGTCCTCGAGGCCATGTGGTTCTGTGTGGCCCGCGCCGCCGAGTTGGACAAGCCCGGCGCGTTCCGCACCTACCAGGTGGGCCGCGAGAGCGTGCTGATCTCCCGCTCGCGGGACGGTTCGATCAAGGGCTTCCTCAACATCTGCCGACACCGCGGCGCCAAGCTGTGCACCGAGGAGTCCGGCGAGGTGAAGCGCGCCTTCCAGTGTCCGTACCACGCCTGGACCTACGGCCTGGACGGCAAGCTGGTCGCCGCGCCCAACCTGACGTCGATGCCGGACATCGACCGGACCGAGTACGGCCTGATCAACGTCCATGTGCGGGAGTGGCTCGGCTATGTGTGGGTGTGCCTCGCCGACACCCCGCCCTCCTTCGAGGCGGACGTGCAGGGCGCGGTCGTCGAGCGGCTCGGCGACCTGGAGTCGATCGAGCGCTACGGCATCGACGACCTGAAGCTGGGCCGCCGTATCACCTACGACGTGAAGGCCAACTGGAAGCTCATCATCGAGAACTTCATGGAGTGCTACCACTGCGCCACCATCCACCCCGAACTCACCGAAGTACTCCCCGAGTTCGCCGACGGTTACGCCGCCCAGTACTACGTCGGCCACGGCGCCGAGTTCGGTGAGGACGTCCAGGGCTTCACGGTGGACGGCTCCGAGGGACTGGACCGCATCCCGGGAGTCGCCGACGACCAGGACCGCAAGTACTACGCGATCACCGTCCGGCCGCAGGTCTTCATCAACCTCGTCCCCGACCACGTGATCTTCCACCGGATGTACCCGATGGCGCACGACCGCACGGTCGTCGAATGCGACTGGCTGTACCTGCCGCACGTCGTGGAGAGCGGCAAGGACGTGGACCGTTCGGTGGAGCTGTTCCACCGGGTCAACCAGCAGGACTTCGACGCCTGTGAGCGCACCCAGCCGGCGATGAGCTCGAAGGCGTACGCCAAGGGCGGCGTGCTGGTGCCCAGCGAGCACCACATCGGCGAGTTCCACACCTGGCTGCAGAACAAGCTCGAGGTGCGCCCCACGCACTGACCCCGCCCCCCAGTACTGCCCGCCCACCTGCTGTTGCGGCCCCTCCGGCAGGTGGGCGGGCCATTGGGCTGTCATGTGGAGATCCGGCAGGACGAGGGTGCTACCAGACAATGAGGGCCAATACTTGAAGCATGGAGAGGTTCAGATCGCGGCGACCCTCGGTACGTCTGCCCTCCGTGCTGAGCGTGCACAGCGTCGCGGGCCAGGTCTTCATCCTCCAGGCGGCCGTCGTCCTGCTGCTCGTGATCGCCGCCGTGACGGCCCTCGTGCTGCAGGCCCGGAACGCGAGCCTGCAGGAGGCCAATCAGCGCTCGCTCGTCGGCGCCGAGACCTTCGCGCACGCCCCGGGGACGCTGGCCGCCATGAAGTCCCCGGACCCCAGCGCCCTGCTCCAGCCGCAGGCGGAAGCGGCCCGGAAGGACTCCGGGGTGGCCTACATCATCGCCTTCGACACGAAGGGCATCCGCTGGACCCACCCGGACCCGAACCTGATCGGCAAGCACGTGGTCGGCTCCTACGCCGAGGCACTCGCGGGCCGCGTGCACCAGGAGACCTACGACACGCCCGGTGTCGGCCGCGCCGTGGACACGATGGTTCCCGTCTTCGACACCGACGGCAAGGTCGTCGGACTGGTCTCCGTCGGCATCACGCTCCGGAGCATCAACGAGCGGGTGACCGAGCAGCTGCCACTGCTGTTCGGCTCCGCCGTCGGCGGGCTCGCGCTCGTCACCGGCGGATCGGCGCTCGTGAGTCGGCGACTGCGGCGGCAGACCCACGGTCTCGATCCGGCCGAGATGACACGGATGTACGAGCACCACGACGCGGTCCTGCACTCGGTCCGGGAGGGCGTGGTCGTCGTCAGCGGCGAGGGACGGCTGCTGCTGGCCAACGACGAGGCGCGCCGGCTGCTGGACCTGCCCGAGGACGGGGAGGGCAGACCGGTCACCGACCTCGGGCTGGCCCCGCGCGTCGCCGAGCTGGTGACCTCGGGCCGGGTCGCCACCGACGAGGTGGTCCTGGCCGGGGAACGGCTGCTGGCCGTCAACCTGCGGCCGACCGCCCCGACCGGGAGCGTGGCCACACTGCGGGACACCACCGAGCTGCGCTCCCTGGCGGGACGGGCCGAGGTGGCGCGCGAACGCCTGCAACTGCTCTACGACGCCGGGGTGCGCATCGGCACCACGCTTGACGTGGTGCGCACCGCTGAGGAACTGGCCGAGATCGCGGTTCCCCGGTTCGCCGACTACGTCACCGTCGAGCTGCTGCCCGCGGTCCGGCAGGGCGCGGAGCCGAACGGCGACCCGAGCCCGACCATGGACCGCATCGCCGTACGCGGTATCCGCGACGATCACCCGCTGATCCCGGCCGGGGAACGGATCACCTTCCTCCCGACCATGCCGCAGGCGCAGGGCCTGCACGGCGGTCACGCCGTGCTGCTGCCCGACCTGGGCGACGCGCCGGGCTGGCAGGCGCAGGATCCGGAGCGGGCGCGGCGCGTCCTGGACTTCGGCATCCACTCCCTGATCACCGTGCCGTTGCAGACCCGCGAGACGGTCCTGGGCATGGTGGACTTCTGGCGCTCGGAGCGGAAGCGGTTCACGCCGGACGACCTCGCCTTCGCCGAGGAGCTGGCCGCGCGTGCCGCTGTCGCCGTCGACAACGCCCGCCGTTACACCCGCGAGCACACCATGGCGGTCACCCTGCAACGCAGCCTGCTGCCGCGCGGCCTGCCCGAGCAGTCGGCGCTGGACGTGGCCTACCGCTATCTGCCCGCCCAGGCCGGGGTCAGCGGGGACTGGTTCGATGTGATTCCGCTGCCCGGCGCCCGCGTGGCCCTCGTCGTCGGCGACGTCGTCGGCCACGGCCTGCACGCGGCCGCGACCATGGGCCGTCTGCGCACCGCGGTGCACAACTTCTGTGCCCTCGACCTCGCCCCGGACGAGCTCCTGAGCCATGTGGACGAGCTGGTCGCCCGCATCGACGAGGCGGGGACGGCCGAGGGGGAGAGCGAAGCCGTCACCGGGGCCACCTGTCTGTTCGCGATCTACGACCCGGTCTCCGGCCACTGCACCGTCGCCCGGGCCGGCCACCCCGGGCCCGCCGTGGTCCACCCCGACGGCTCCGTCACGTTCCCCGAGGTCCCGGTCTCACCGCCGCTCGGTCTGGGGTCCGGCCTGCCGATCGAGACCGCCGAACTGCACCTGCCCGAGGGCTCCCGGCTGGCCCTGTACACCGACGGGCTCGTCGAGGACCGCGACCGCGACATCGATGTCGGCCTCGAACTCCTCAAAAACGCCCTGGCACACCCCGACCAGACCCCGGAGCAGGCCTGTCAGGCGGTGCTCGACGCCCTGCTGCCCGATCGACCCCGTGACGACATCGCCCTGATGGTGGCACGCACCCGGCTGCTGGACCCGGACCGGGTCGCCGACTGGGACGTGCCCTCCGATCCCGCTGCAGTCGCCGGCATCCGCGCCGCCTGCGCCCGCCGGCTGGAGGCCTGGGGCCTGGACCAGGTCGCCTACATCACCGAGCTCATCCTCAGCGAACTGGTCACCAACGCCATCCGCTACGGCGCCGACCCCATCCGGCTCCGGCTGCTGTACGACCGCGACAGCCTGATCTGCGAAGTCGCCGACGGCAGCAGCACCTCCCCGCACCTGCGCCGGGCGGCCACCACCGACGAGGGAGGGCGGGGACTGTTCCTCGTCGCCCACTTCGCCCAGCGCTGGGGCACCCGGTACACCGATCGCGGCAAGGTCATCTGGAGCGAACAGTCCCTGGACGCCGCCGAGACCGAGCTCGACGAAGCCATGGGCGACATGCTCCTGGACCAGTGGGACGAGCCGGCGCCGTAACCGTGGACGCCCAAGTTCGTCGTCCCGCGTAGGTTGCGAATCGCGCAACGTAGAGCATCATCAGAAAATTGATATGCGACGCCTCCCTTGACAATGCCGCATCGCGCGGAAAGCATGTTGCGTATAGCGAATTTCGTTGTGTTATATGAGACAACTTCCCGTCTGGAGCCGGCATGAGGAGCATCACCGTCGTCGGAGCGTCGCTCGCAGGACTGAGCACGGTCCGCGCGCTGCGCGCAGAGGGCTATGACGGCGAGATCGTCGTCGTGGGGGAGGAGCGCCACACTCCCTACGACCGCCCCCCGCTGTCCAAGGACTTCCTCCAGGGTGACATCGACGCCGACGGGCTCGCGCTCGGCGACGCCGACGAGTACGAGGCCCTGGACGTGCAGTGGCTGCTCGGCGAGCGAGCGGTGCGGCTCGACCCCGTCGCTCGCTCCGTCACCCTCACCGGGGGACGGCATGTGCGCACCGACGGCGTCGTCATCGCGACCGGCGCCGGCCCCCGCACCCTCCCTGGCACCGACGGGCTGGCGGGCGTCCACACCCTGCGCACCCTGGACGACGCCCAGGCCCTGCGCGCCGAACTGCTCGACGGCCTGCCCCGGGTCGTCGTCATCGGCGCCGGGTTCATCGGTGCCGAGGTCGCCTCCACCGCACACCGGCTCGGGCTCCACGTCACCGTCGTCGAGGCGCTCCCCGTACCCCTGGAGCGCCAACTCGGGCGTGAGATGGGGCTGGTGGTCTCCTCGCTCCACAGCGATCACGGTGCTCAGCTGCTGTGCGGAACCGGCGTGGCGGAACTGATCGGCGAGAGTCGGGTCACCGGCGTACGGCTCGCTGACGGGCGGGTGCTGCCCGCCGACATCGTCGTGGCCGGCGTGGGCGTGCGGCCCAACACCGACTGGCTCGCCGGTTCCGGCGTTCAGGTGGACGACGGCGTGGTGTGCGACGCCGGCTGCGCGACCGGTGTCCCGGGCGTGGTCGCCGTCGGTGACGTCGCCCGCTGCCCCAACCCGTTCACCGGACGGCACGCCCGCATCGAGCACTGGAGCAACGCCACCGAGCAGGCGAAGACCGCCGCCCGCACACTCCTGACCGGTGTGTCGGCCCCCGCCCCGCTCACCCCGCCGTAGTTCTGGTCCGACCAGTACCAGGTCCGTATCCAGGTCGCCGGATACGTCGCCCCCGGCGCCGAGCCCGAGGTCGTCGAAGGCGACGTCGACAGCCGCACCTTCACGGCCGTCTACCGGCGCGAGGGCACCCCCGTCGCCGTCCTCTCCCTCAACCAGCCGAAGTTCTTCAACCGGCTCCGCCGCACCCTCGTCCCCGCCGCCGCGGCCGTCGTGTCATGACCTCCGGGCCTCAACTCTCCCTGGAATCCGCAGGGGAGACCGCCACGAGCATTCCGCGGCACCTGCGGTACACCTGGGACCACGAGTGGCTCGTCGTGGACGAGGGCAACGCCACCGTCGGCATCACCGCGTTCGCGGCGAAGGCCCTCGGTGACGTGGTCGGCCTCCGTCTGCCCGCGGTCGGCTCCTGGGTCGAGGCAGGGGAGAGCTGCGGACAGATCCAGTCACGGACCGCCGTCAGCGTCCTGTACGCCCCCGCCTCGGGCCCGGTCCTGGAAGTCAACCCCGTACTGGCCGACGACCCCGGCGTCGTCAACGCCGCCCCCTACACCGGCGGCTGGCTGTTCCGGCTGCGGGTCGAGAACATCGCCGGCGCGCTGACCCCCGATGCCTACGCCGCCCACTGTGCCCACACCCGAGGAGACCGTCGATGACCCTGTTCAACCAGCCCCTGCACGAGCTCGACCCCGAGGTCGCCGCCGCGGTCGACGCGGAGCTGGGGCGCCAGCAGTCCACCCTGGAGATGATCGCCTCGGAGAACTTCGCGCCGGTCGCGGTGTTGCAGGCGCAGGGTTCGGTCCTGACCAACAAGTACGCCGAGGGCTACCCCGGCCGCCGTTACTACGGCGGCTGCGAGCACGTCGACGTCGCCGAGCAGATCGCCATCGACCGGATCAAGGAACTGTTCGGCGCCGAGTACGCCAACGTCCAGCCCCACTCCGGCGCCTCGGCCAACCAGGCGGCCCTGTTCGCGCTGGCCCAGCCCGGCGACACCATCCTGGGTCTGGACCTGGCCCACGGCGGCCACCTCACCCACGGCATGAAGATCAATTTCTCGGGCAAGCAGTTCCACGTGGTCCCGTACCACGTGGACCCCGAGTCCGGTCTGGTCGACATGGCGGAGCTGGAGCGTCTCGCCAAGGAGCACCGACCGAAGGTGATCATCGCAGGGTGGTCGGCGTATCCGCGGCAGCTGGACTTCGCGGAGTTCCGGCGGATCGCCGACGAGGTCGAGGCGTACCTGTGGGTGGACATGGCGCACTTCGCCGGTCTGGTCGCGGCGGGGCTGCACCCGAACCCGGTGGAGTACGCGGATGTCGTCACCTCCACCACGCACAAGACGCTCGGCGGGCCGCGGGGCGGCATCATCCTCGCCAAGCAGGCCTTCGCGAAGAAGCTGAACTCGTCCGTCTTTCCCGGCTTCCAGGGCGGACCGCTGGAGCACGTGATCGCGGCCAAGGCGGTCTCCTTCAAGGTCGCGGCGAGCGAGGAGTTCAAGGAGCGCCAGCGACGTACGGTCGACGGCGCTCGCATCCTCGCGGAGCGCCTGACGGCCGCCGACGCCCGAGAGGCCGGGGTGAACGTGCTGTCCGGCGGCACGGACGTGCACCTGATCCTCGTAGACCTGCGGGAGTCGGAGCTGGACGGGCAGCAGGCCGAGGACCGTCTCCACGAGGTCGGCATCACGGTCAACCGCAACGCCGTTCCCAACGATCCGCGCCCGCCGATGGTGACGTCGGGCCTGCGTATCGGCACCCCGGCCCTGGCCACCCGCGGCTTTGAGGCCGAGGACTTCGCCGAGGTTGCCGACGTCATCGCCGAGGCGCTCAAGGCGCCTTCTCCCTTCGGGGACGCCGAGGCCGAAGCGCTCAAGGCCCGGGTGAAGGCCCTGGCCGACAAGCACCCGCTGTACCCCGGCCTGTAACCGACAACCTCCCGCAGGGGCGTGCCGTGACCGCTCGGCACGCCCCACCAATCCCACGGAGTATGGCGTGGCAATCAGCGTCTTCGACCTGTTCTCCATAGGCATCGGCCCGTCCAGTTCGCACACCGTCGGCCCGATGCGTGCCGCCGGGATGTTCGTCGCCCGGCTGAAGCAGGACGGCGTGCTCGCCCAGACCGCCGCGGTGAGGGCGGAGCTGTTCGGCTCTCTCGGTGCGACCGGCCACGGCCACGGCACCCCCAAGGCGGTGCTGCTGGGCCTGGAGGGCAACGAACCGCACACCGTCGACGTCGCCCAGGCCGACCTGGACGTCGAGCGGATCCACGGCACCGGGCGCATCCGCCTCCTCGGAGCCGAGATCGGCCCGGCCCACGAGATCGACTTCGATGCTTCGACCCAGTTGGTCCTGCACCGCAGGCGGTCGCTGCCGTATCACGCCAACGGCATGACTCTCTTCGCATACGACGCCGCCGGCGTGCCACTGCTGGAGAAGACGTACTACTCCGTGGGCGGCGGCTTCGTGGTCGACGAGGACGCGGTCGGCGCGGACCGCATCAAGCTCGACGACACGGTGCTGGCCCACCCGTTCCGCACCGGTGACGAGCTGCTGCGCCTGACCAAGGAGACCGGCCTGTCGATCTCCGCGCTGATGCTGGAGAACGAGAAGGCCTGGCGCACGGAGGAGGAGATCCGCGGGGGCCTGCTCGACATCTGGCGGGTCATGCAGGCGTGCGTGGACCGGGGTATGTCCCGCGAGGGCATCCTGCCGGGCGGGCTGAAGGTCCGCCGCCGTGCCGCGAACACCGCGCGCAAGCTGCGCTCCGAGGGCGACCCGCTGGCCCTCTCCATGGAGTGGATCACGCTGTACGCGATGGCTGTGAACGAGGAGAACGCCGCCGGCGGCCGGGTCGTCACCGCCCCCACCAACGGCGCGGCGGGCATCATCCCGGCGGTCCTGCACTACTACATGAACTTCGTCCCCGGTGCCGACGAGGACGGGGTGGTCCGCTTCCTGCTCGCGGCGGGCGCGATCGGCATGCTGTTCAAGGAGAACGCCTCGATCTCCGGCGCGGAGGTCGGCTGCCAGGGCGAGGTCGGCTCCGCCTGCTCGATGGCCGCCGGCGCGCTCGCCGAGGTCCTCGGCGGCTCCCCGGAGCAGGTGGAGAACGCCGCCGAGATCGGCATGGAGCACAACCTCGGCCTGACCTGCGACCCGGTCGGCGGCCTCGTCCAGATCCCGTGCATCGAGCGCAACGGCATGGCCGCGGTCAAGGCCGTCACCGCCGCCCGTATGGCACTGCGCGGCGACGGCCGCCACCACGTCTCCCTCGACAAGGTCATCAAGACCATGAAGGAGACCGGCGCCGACATGAAGGTCAAGTACAAGGAGACCGCCCGTGGCGGCCTCGCCGTCAACGTCATCGAGTGCTGATGAGGCGGACGGAGCGGGAGAAAGCCGCAGCCATGCTCATCGACACCTTCGGTCGCGTCGCCACCGACCTGCGGGTCTCGCTCACCGACCGGTGCAACCTGCGCTGCACGTACTGCATGCCCGAAGAGGGACTGCGGTGGCTGGCCAGGCCCGACCTGCTCACGGACGACGAGGTCGTACGGCTCATCCGGATCGCGGTCACCGAACTCGGCGTGGAGGAGGTCCGCTTCACCGGCGGCGAGCCCCTGCTGCGCCCGGGGCTCGTCGGCATCGTCGAGCGCTGTGCCGCCCTCGCACCGCGCCCCAAGCTGTCGCTGACCACCAACGGCATCGGCCTCTCGCGCACTGCGGCCGCCCTGAAGGCCGCGGGTCTGGACCGGGTCAACGTCTCGCTGGACACGCTCCGCCCCGCCGCCTTCCAGGCCCTGACCCGGCGCGACCGCCACCGCGACGTACTGGAGGGCCTGGCGGCGGCCCGCGCCGTCGGGCTCACTCCGGTGAAGGTCAATGCCGTCCTGATGCCCGGACTCAACGACGACGAGGCACCCGAACTGCTCGCCTGGGCCAGGGAGAACGAATACGAACTCCGGTTCATCGAGCAGATGCCGCTCGACGCCCAGCACGGCTGGAAGCGCGACGGCATGATCACTGCCGGGAACATTCTGGAGAGCCTGCGCACCCGCTTCACGCTCACCCCTGAGCCGGACGGGGCTCGCGGCTCCGCGCCCGCCGAGCGCTGGATCGTCGACGGCGGGCCGGCCCGGGTCGGCGTCATCGCCTCCGTCACCCGCCCCTTCTGCCGCGCCTGCGACCGCACCCGGCTCACCGCCGACGGCCAGGTGCGCACTTGCCTGTTCGCCCAAGAGGAGTCCGACCTGCGCGCAGCGCTGCGCTCCGGGGCGCCGGACGAGGAGATCGCGAGGCTGTGGAAGCGCGCGATGTGGGGGAAGAAGGCCGGCTCCGGCCTCGAAGAGCCGTCCTTCCGGCAGCCCCAACGGCCGATGTCCGCCATCGGGGGCTGAGGCCCCGGGCGTAGAGCGGAACGACGTCCACAGAAAGAACTGGAGTGAGGCCATGGGACGGGTCACCGAGCGACGACACGTGCTGCGCATCCGGGACGGTGCGCGGATCACGCGCCCGGACACGCTCGTGGCGGAGGAGCCACTGGAGATCCGGCTCAGCGGCAAGCCGCTGGCGATCACCATGCGCACGCCCGGAGACGACTTCGCGCTCGCCGCCGGCTTTCTGGTGAGCGAGGGCGTTGTGAGCCGGGCCGAGGACGTGTCGAACATCGTGTACTGCGCGGGCACCACACAGGACGGCTCGAACACGTACAACGTCGTCGACGTGCAGCTCGCCCCCGGCGTGCCGCTGCCCGACATCACGCTCGAGCGGAACGTGTACACCACGTCGTCATGCGGCCTGTGCGGGAAGGCCAGCCTGGACGCCGTACGGACCACGGCGCGGTGGCCGATCGCCGACATGCCCCCGGTCCGGGTCACCCCCGAGCTGCTGGCTGACCTGCCCGTACAACTGCGCGCCGCGCAGCGGGTGTTCGACCGCACCGGTGGACTGCATGCCGCCGGGCTTTTCTCGCCCGAGGGCGAACTGCTGGACCTGAGGGAGGACGTCGGCCGGCACAACGCCGTCGACAAGCTGATCGGCCGCGCACTGCAGTCCGGCGAACTGCCGCTGTCCCGGAACATTCTGCTGGTGTCCGGGCGGGCCTCCTTCGAGCTGGTGCAGAAGGCGGTCATGGCGGGCATCCCGATGCTGTCAGCGGTCTCGGCACCGTCCTCCCTCGCGGTGGACCTGGCAGCCGAGACCGGGCTCACGCTCGTCGGCTTCCTGCGCGGCGGTTCCATGAACGTGTACGCGGGTGAGCAGCGCCTCGACCTGCGAGCCGAGCCAACGGCCGGAGTCGGCACGTGACCCGGCTCGAAGAGTTCCAGCGCGGCCGTAGCCACGGCAACACGCTCGTCGGCCCGCCCCGATCGCGGCCACCCGGTGCGCACAGCCGCCCTCGCCGCGTCGCCATGCTCAGTGTGCACACCTCACCGCTGCACCAGCCCGGTACGGGCGACGCGGGCGGGATGAATGTCTACATCGTGGAGCTGGCCAAGCGCCTCGCCGCCATCGACATCGAGGTGGAGATCTTCACCCGAGCCACCTCCGCCGAGCTCCCGCCGAGCGTCGAACTCGCGCCCGGGATCCTGGTACGGCACGTGGCCGCCGGACCCTACGAGGGACTGGCGAAGGAAGACCTGCCCGCCCAGCTGTGCGCCTTCACGCACGGCGTGATGCAGGCCTGGGCCGGCCATCGCCCCGGCCACTACGACCTCGTCCACTCCCACTACTGGCTCTCCGGCCATGTCGGCCGGCTCGCCGCCCAGCGCTGGGGTGTCCCACTCGTCCATGCAATGCACACCATGGCCAAGGTCAAGAACGCCTCCCTCGCCGAGGGTGATGCCCCCGAGCCCGCGGCTCGCGTGCTCGGCGAGACACAGGTCGTACGGGCCGCTGACCGGTTGATCGCGAACACCGAGAAGGAAGCGGACGAGCTCCTCCGCCACTACGACGCCGACGCCGGCCGGGTCGCCGTCGTCCACCCCGGTGTCGATCTGGAGCGCTTCCGTCCCGACGCCTCCGGCATCGGGGCCGGACGGGCCGCGGCTCGGTCCCGCCTCGGCCTCCCGCAGGACGCGCTGATCCCCCTGTTCGTGGGCCGCATACAGCCGTTGAAGGCCCCTGACGTCCTGCTGCGTGCGGTGGCGAGGCTGCTTCAGGAGCGGCCGCAGCTGCGCGAGCGGATCGTGGTGCCGGTCGTGGGCGGGCCCAGCGGCAGCGGCCTGGCCAGGCCGGAAGGGCTGCAGAAGCTGGCGGCCTGCCTCGGCATCTCGGACGTCGTGCTGTTCCGGCCGCCGGTCGGCCAGGACCGGCTCGCCGACTGGTACCGGGCGGCGTCCGTCCTGGTCATGCCGTCCCACAGCGAGTCCTTCGGTCTGGTGGCCGTCGAGGCACAGGCCTGCGGCACTCCGGTGATCGCCGCAGAGGTCGGTGGCCTGCCCGTGGCTGTACGAGACGGGGTGAGCGGCGTTCTCGTACCCGGTCACGACCCAGCGGACTACGCGCGGGCACTGTGCGACTTCGTCGAAGACCCGGCCCGCTTCGCCCGGATGAGCAAGGCCGCGGTGCGGCATGCCCAGTCCTTCGGCTGGGCCACGGCCGCGGAGGCAACGGCGGACGTGTACACCGTGGCCCTGCACGAGCATCGGCTTCACCGAATCTCGTGACGCCGGCGGACGGCGGTCATCGGGCAGTCAGCCACATGGTCGTTCGGGCGGCACTCGGTGTCGCCACCGTTCCTTTCGACCGCCCTGATGACATGGGGGGTGCGTTCCAGACCGCTCACAAGCGCCTGATCAGGTGGGCTGCCGACGGCACCTGGCAATGGATCTTCGCTGCCGTCCTCGCCCAGGGTCCGTCTTCAAACGGATCTTGCCCAGAGCAGGAGCGACGCGAGTGTGACCGCTGCCTCGTACGAGGTGGCGGTCTTCTCGTATCTGGTTGCGATGCCGCGGAAGGCCTTGAGTCGGTTGAAGCAGCGTTCGACGGTGTTGCGTCG
>NZ_JBIBVE010000041.1:0-17007 GCF_043080095.1 Streptomyces sp. NPDC015127 | reverse complement strand
GTCCGCTCCACCAGCCCCGCATCCGCACCCCACACCACATCCCGCAACGACACCCCACCCAGGTGCCCGTCCAGGCACTCCACAACAGCGTCGAACGCCTCCGCGAACACCGGGAACGCGCCATACAGCTCCCGGCCCATCCCCAACCGCTGCGACCCCTGCCCCGTAAACACACACGCCACCCGACGGCCACCACGCGCAAGTCCGGAGCCCTCGCCCCGCGCCACCGCCTCCAGCCCCATGGCAAGCTCCGCCCGATCCGCACCCACCACCACGGCCCGGTGACCGAACCTGGCACGGCGGCCCAGCGATGACGCCACGTCCGCAGCTCGTACGGAAGGTTCTGCCTGCACCAACGACCGCAGGCTTTCGGCCTGCGCTGCCAACGCCTCCTGCGACTTCGCCGACAGGACCCACGCCACCGGCCCCGCGCCCTCGTCATCCACGGACTCCACCGCGACGTCGGCCGACGTGACCTCCTCCACGATGACGTGCGCGTTCGTGCCGCTCAGCCCGAACGACGACACCGCCGCCCGCCGCGGACGCCCCTCAACAGGCAGCCACTCCCTGGCCTCCGTCAGCAGCTCCACCGCACCCGCGGACCAGTCCACCTGCGACGACGGCTCATCCACATGCAGCGTCCTCGGCATCACCCCGTGCCGCATCGCCTGCACCATCTTGATAATTCCGGCCACACCCGCCGCCGCCTGCGTGTGTCCGATGTTCGACTTGATCGACCCCAACCACAACGGGCGATCAGACGACCGACCCTGACCATAGGTCGCCAACAACGCCTGCGCCTCGATCGGATCACCCAACGTCGTACCCGTACCGTGCCCCTCCACCACATCCACATCAGCGGACGTCAGCCCCGCCGACGCGAGCGCGCCGGCAATCACCCGCTGCTGCGACGGACCGTTGGGGGCCGTGAAGCCGTTCGACGCACCGTCCTGGTTGACGGCGGAGCCGCGCATGATCGCCAGCACCGGATGCCCGTTGCGCCGCGCGTCCGACAACCGCTCGACCAGCAGCACACCGGCGCCCTCGGCGATGCCGGTGCCGTCGGTCGTCTCGGCGTAGGACTTGCACCGGCCGTCGCGGGACAGTGCGCGCTGGCGGCTGAACTCGACGAAGATCTCCGGTGTGGCCATCAGGCTCGCGCCTCCGGCCAGCGCCAGTGTGCACTCCCCGGAGCGCAGCGCCTGCGCAGCCAGGTGCAACGCCACCAGCGACGACGAGCACGCCGTGTCGACGGTCACCGCCGGACCCTCGAGGCCGAAGACGTAGGACACGCGGCCGGACGCGTTCGCGCCGGTGCCGCTGTTGCCCGCGTAGTCGTGGTACATCAGGCCGGCGAACACACCCGTCGCGCTGCCCCTCAGCGACGACGGGTCGATGCCCGCGCGCTCGAACGCCTCCCAGGCGCATTCGAGGAGCAGCCGCTGCTGGGGGTCCATGGCCAGCGCCTCGTTCGGGCTGATGCCGAAGAAGGCCGGGTCGAATCCGGCCGCGTCGTAGAGGAAGCCGCCGTCACGGGTGTAGCTGGTGCCCGGGCGCTCGGCGGTCGGGTCGTACAGTTCCTCGACGTTCCAGCCGCGGTCGCGGGGGAACTCCGAGACGGCGTCCACTCCGTCGGCGACCAGCCGCCACAGGTCCTCCGGCGAGGTCACACCGCCCGGGTAGCGGCAGCTCATCGCCACGATGGCGAGGGGTTCGTCGGCCGCGGCGGCCGTCGTCGTCGCCACCGCTGTCGGTGCGGTGGCCGTGCCGGAGAGCTCGCCGAGCAGGAAGCGGGCGAGTGCGGACGGGGACGGGTGGTCGAATGCCAGCGTCACCGGCAGTCTCAGGTCGAGCGCCTGGCCGAGCCGGTTGCGGAACTCCACGGCGGTCAGCGAGTCGAAGCCCATCTCGCGGAAGGCCCGGTCGGGATCGACCTCCGACGCCGAGGCGAAGCCGAGTACGAGCGCGACCCGCTCCAGGACGAGGTCCAGCACCGCCTGTTCGCGGTCGGCCTCGGGCAGCCCGGAGAGGAGCGCGGCGGAGCCGTCCTGGGCACGCGCGCCGGAGGCGCTGCGCCGGACTCCGGGGAGCAGGGCACGGAAGAGGGCGGGCACTTCGGCCCGGCCGCGCATGGCGGCCAGGTCGAACCGGGCGGGCACCAGCGCGGGCTCGGTGCGGCGCACCGCCGTGTCGAACAGCGCGAGGCCCTCGTCGTCGGCCAGGCCGATCATGCCGCTGCGGGCGATACGGGCCCGGTCGTCGTGGTCGAGGGCACCGGTCATGCCGGTGCCCTGCGCCCAGAAGCCCCAGGCCAGCGACTGCGCGGGCAGGCCGCGGGCGCGGCGGTGTGCGGCCAGGCCGTCGAGGAAGGCGTTGGCGGCCGCGTAGTTGCCCTGTCCTGGCGAGCCCAGGACCCCGGCCGCGCCGGAGAACAGCACGAACACATCGACGTCGCCGGCCAGTTCGTGCAGGTTGAGGGCCGCGTCGACCTTGGGCCGGAACACGGTGTCGACCGCTTGTGGGGTGAGGGTGGCGATGGTGCCGTCGGCCAGTACGCCGGCCGCGTGGACAACGCCGCGCAGCGGCCGGTCGTCGGGTACGGCGGCGAGCACGGCCGCCAGCGCGTCGCGGTCGGCGGCGTCGCAGGCGGCGAAGGAGACCGTGTGGGCGCCGAGTTCGGCGAGTTCGTCGCGCAGGGCGGCCGCACCGGGTGTTTCCGGGCCGCGGCGGCCGAGGAGCAGCAGGTGGCGGACCCCGTGTGCGGCGACCAGGTGCCGGGCGAGGAGCCCGCCGAGGGTGCCGCCGCCGCCGGTGATCAGCACGGTTCCGTCCGGGTCGAACGCGCCGGGGCCCTCGTCGGCGGTGTGGGTGCCGAGCGGTACGCGGGCGAGCCGGGCGGCGTGCAACTGCCCGTCCCGGATGATCAGTTGCGGCTCCTGGGAGGCCATGATGGAGGGCACCAGCTCGGGCAGGGGGCCGTCGGTGTCGGCCAGCACGATCCGGCCGGGGTGCTCCGACTGGGCCGAGCGGACCAGTCCCCACACCGCGGCGCCGGCCAGGTCGGTGAGGTCTTCGCCGTCCAGCGCGGCCGCACCGCGCGTGTGCACCAGCAGGGTGGAGTCGGCGAACCGGCTCTGGGCCGTCCAGGTCTGCAGGACGTGCAGGACGCGGTGTGTGGCGGCGTGCACGGCAGCGCGGTCGGTGCCGGGTTCGACGGCGAGGGTGATCACGTCCGGCACGGTGTCGTCCGGCACGATGTCGTCCGGCACGATGTCGGCCGCCCCGGGCGCGGCCTCCCCGGCCGACGCTGCTTGGCCCCAGGTTTGTTCGTCCCATGCGGCCACAGACACCGGCTCAGCGGTGGCGGTGGATGTGGGGTTGGCGGTGGCGACCGGGACCCACGCCGGCCGGTACAGCGCGTCGCGCGCGGGCTGCGCGGTGTCGGCGGACCACTCGGCGGACATCGGCCTCAGCACCACCGAGGCCACCGAGAGCACGGGGGCGCCCGTGGGGTCGGCTGCCTCCAGCGCTACCTCGCCGTCGCGGAGCGCGGTCAGCCGGACCCGCAGGCGCGACGCCCCCGAGGCGTGGAGGGTGACGCCGGTGAACGCGAACGGCAGCAGGGCCCGGTCACCGACCGCGCCGGTGAGCGCGCAGGCCTGCAGCGCCGCGTCCAGCAGGGCCGGGTGCAGGCCGAACCGCTGCCCGTCGGCCTCGGCGGCCTCGGGCAGTTCCACCTCGGCGCACACGTCGTCGCCATCCCGCCAGACCGCGTGCAGGCCCTGGAACACCGGGCCGTGGTGCAGTCCGGTCGCGGCCAGTGCGGCGTAGAACCCGTCGAGGTCCACGGCGGTCGCGGCGGCCGGCGGCCACGGTGCGGGGAGGCCCGAAGGGGCAGCGCCGGTCTGCGGGCCGAGCAGGCCGGTCGCGTGGCGGGTCCACGGCAGGTGTTCCGGCGCGTCCTCGGCGCGCGCGTACACCTGCACCGTGCGACGGCCGTCGTCGTCCGCGGCGCCCACCACGACCTGCGCCTGGGTGCCTCCGTCGGCGAGCAGCAGGGGCGCCTCGACGGTCAGTTCGTTCAGGACGGGGCAGCCGACCTCGTCGCCCCCGCGGACGGCGAGTTCCACGAAGCCCGTGCCGGGGAGGACGGCCGTGCCGAGCACGCCGTGGTCGGCCAGCCACGGCTGGGTGACCGTGGAGAGCCTGCCGGTCAGCACCACCCCGTCCGACGCCGGGGTGGCCACGACAGCGCTGAGCAGCGGGTGGCCTGCCGTGCGCAGGCCGGCGCCCACCACGTCGCCGCCGGTCGCGGGGGTCGCGTCGATCCAGTGGCGCGTGCGCTGGAAGGGGTACGTGGGCAGGTCGACGAGCCGTGCGCCGGGGAAGGTGCGCGGCCAGTCCACGGTGACGCCGTGGACATGGACCTCGGCGAGCGAGGTGAGGAAGCGGTCGAGTCCGCCGTCGTCGCGGCGCAGCGTGCCGGTCACGACGGCGGACGCGTCCGCGTCGGCGAAGGTGTCCTCCAGGCCGAGCTTGAGGACGGGGTGGGCGCTGGCCTCGACGAACACGTCGATCCCGGCGTCGGACATGGCGCGGCAGGTGTCGGCGAAGCGGACGGTCCGGCGCAGGTTGCTGTACCAGTACTCGGCGTCGAGTCCTGCCGTGTCGAGCAGGTTGCCGGTCACCGTGGAGTAGAAGGGCACGTCGCTGCTGCGCGGCCGTACGGGGGCGAGCAGCTCCAGCAGCCGGTCGCGGATGCCTTCGACGTAGTGGGAGTGCGAGGCGTAGTCCACCGGGATCATCCGTGCGCGGATGCCGGAGGTGTCCAGCTCCGCCCGGAGTCTCTCCAGGGCGTCGGGTTCGCCGCAGACCACGACGGAGCCGGGGCCGTTGACCGCGGCCAGTGACAGCCCTTCGAGGTCGCGCAGCCGGGCCTCGGCCGCCTCCGCGGACAGGGCGACGGACATCATGCCGCCGAGGCCGGCCAGTTGCCCGGCGATCAGCCGGCTGCGCAGGGCGACCACGCGCGCGCCGTCCTCCAGGGACAGCCCGCCCGCCACGCAGGCCGCGGCGATCTCGCCCTGGGAGTGGCCGACCACGGCCGCGGGTTCGACGCCGTGCGCCCGCCACAGGTGCGCGAGTGACACCATGACCGCCCACAGCGCGGGCTGCACGACGTCGACGGCGTCCAGCGTCGGCGCACCCGGCTCGCCGCGCAGCACGGCGCGCAGGTCCCAGTCCGCGAAGGGCCGCAGGGCTTCGGCGCATTCGTCGATGCGGCGGGCGAACGCATCGGACGACTCCAGCAGTTCCACCGCCATCCCCGCCCACTGGGAACCCTGGCCCGGGAAGACGAACGCCACCTGGGTGCCGCCGCGTGCGCTGCCCCGGACCACGTTGGCCGCGTCGCCGTGGCCGGCCAGCGCGGTCAGTCCGGCGACCAGTTCGGCGGTGTCCGCGCCGATGACGACGGCCCGCCGGCCCAGCGCGGCGCGTGAGGTGGCCAGGGAGAAGCCGACGTCGGCGGGGTCGAGGTCGCGGCCCGTCACGTGGTCGGCCAGTTGTGCGGCCGCGGCGGCCAGCGCGTCGCGGTCGTTCGCCGATATCACCCAGGCGTGGGCCGCGGGTACGTCGCAGGCGCCGCGGTCGCGGACGTGCGGTGCGGGGAGCGCTCCGTCGGCCCGTGCGTGGGCCTCGGAAGCCTCCGCGCCCGGCGCCTCATCGGCCCTGGCGGCGTCTGCATCGGGCGCCTCATGCGTCCTGGCGGCCACTGCGTCGGGCGACTCGTTGGCCACCGGCGCCTCATGGGTTCTGGGGGCCACTCCAGCGGGCGACTCCTGGGGCACGGCCGCCTCTTGCGCCTCCGGTGCCTCTTCGAGGATCACGTGGGCGTTGGTGCCGCTGACGCCGAACGAGGAGATCCCGGCCCGCCGGGGGCGGCCACGGTCCTGCCACGGCCGCGCCTCGGTCAGCAGCCGCACGGCGCCCGACGACCAGTCCACCTTGGACGACGGTTCGGTGACGTGCAGGGTCCGCGGCAGCACACCGTGCCGGATGGCCATGACCGTCTTGATGACACCGCCGACCCCGGCGGCGGCCTGGGCGTGCCCGAAGTTCGACTTCAACGAGCCCAGCCACAGCGGGTCCTCGGGCGAGCGGCCCTGCCCGTAGGTGGCGAGCAGCGCCTGCGCCTCGATCGGGTCGCCCAGGGTGGTGCCCGTTCCGTGGCCTTCGACGGTGTCGACCTGCCCGGCGGGCACCTGTGCGTTCTCCAGCGCCAGCCGGATCACCCGCTGCTGGGAGGGGCCGCTGGGCGCGGTGAGTCCGTTGCTCGCGCCGTCCTGGTTGACCGCGCTGCCCCGGACCACGGCCAGTACGGGGTGGCCGTTGCGCCGGGCGTCGGACAGCCGCTCCAGCAGGAGCACACCGGCTCCCTCCGCCCACGCGGTGCCGTCCGCGCTGTCGGAGTAGGCCTTGCAGCGGCCGTCGGGCGCCAGGCCGCGCTGGCGGCTGAACGCCACGAACGGCGCCGGGGTGCACATCACCATCACACCGCCGGCCAGCGCCATGGTGCACTCGCGGCGGCGCAGGGCCTGTACGGCCAGATGCAGTGCCACCAGCGAGGACGAGCACGCCGTGTCGACGGTGAGCGTGGGCCCCTCCAGGCCGAGGGTGTAGGCGACGCGGCCGGAGATCACCGCGGAAGCCGCCGCGGTGCCGAGGTAGGCCTCGGCGGCGTCGGGCGCGGCGTTGAGCAGGTCGCCGTAGTCCTGGTAGCCGGAGCCGGTGAACACGCCGACCGGCGTGCCGCGCACGGCGTCCGGCGCGATCCCGGCCCGTTCGAACACCTCCCAGGACACTTCGAGCATCAGCCGCTGCTGCGGGTCCATGACCGCGGCCTCACGCGGGGAGATGCCGAACAGGCCCGCGTCGAACCGGGTGGCGTCGTACAGGAACCCGCCTTCGGCGACGTAGCTGGTGCCCTGCTGGTCGGCCCCGCCGGCGAGCAGCCGGTCGAGTGGCCAGCCCCGGTCGGCGGGCAGTGGCCCGACCGCGTCCGTGCCGGTGGCGACGAGGTCCCAGAGCGCTTCGGGCGTGCGTACGTCGCCGGGGTAGCGGCAGGCCATCGAGACGATCGCGATCGGGTCGCGGTCGGCGCTCTCCGCCTCGTGCAGCCGCTGTTTGGTCTGCGCGAGATCGGCGGTCACTCGGCGCAGGTAGTCGAGCAGCTTCTGGTCCTCGGCCATCACACTGTCCTCGTCCGCAGGGTCGGGTGCACGGGTCAGCCGCTCAGCCCGAGCTCGTTGTCGATGAAGTCGAAGAGCTCGTCGGCCGTGGCGCTCTCGCCGATCCGGCCGTCGTCCGGCGCGGTGGCGGCCTCGACGGTGGCGAGCAGGGCCCGCAGCCGGGCGCCGATCCGGTGCTGCTCGACCTCGTCGGCGGGCAGCGCGACGACGGCGGCCTCCAACCGGTCGAGGTCTGTGAGCAGCTTCGCGGCGCCGGTCTCGGGTACGAGTCGGGTCCGCAGGTGGTCGGCGACCGCGGCCGGGGTGGCGTGGTCGAAGACCAGCGTGGCCGGGAGGTCCAGGCCGGTGGCGGCGGACAGCCGGACCTTGAGGTCCGTGGCGGCCACGGAGTCGAAGCCCAGGTCGGAGAAGCCCTTCCCCGGCTCCAGCGCCTCGGCGCTGTCGTATCCGAGCAGCGCGGCCACATGGGTGCGGACCAGGTCGAGCAGCAGGCGGCTCTGCCGGGCCGGGGACAGCCCGGCCAGTCGCCCGGCGAGGGCGGACGGCGCCTGTTCGCCGGCGGGCGGGGCGGCGAGCAGGGCGGCCACCTCCGGGAGGGCGTCGAGCAGGGGGCGTCGGCGGGCCATGGTGTAGACGGGGGCGAACCGGGGCCACTCCAGGTCGGCGACCACCAGGTGGTCCTCGTGGCGGTCGAGGGCCTGGCGCAGAGCGGTGACGGCCAGATCGGGCCGCATGGGCGGGGCGCCGAGCCGTCTCATGCCCGCGCTCAGCCCGGCGTCGACCATGCCGCCTTCCCAGGAGCCCCAGGCGATCGACGTGGCGGTCAGGCCGCGGGCCCGGCGCCGGGCGGCGAGGCCGTCCAGGTAGGCGTTGGCGGCGGCGTATCCGGCCTGGCCCGCGCTGCCCCACACCGCCGCACCGGAGGAGAACAGCACGAACGCGTCCAGGGGTGTGCCGGCGAGCAGTTCGTCGAGGTGCCGGGCGCCCGCGACCTTGGCGGCGGCCACATCGGCCAGTTCGTCGATGCCGAGGTCGGTCGGCGGCGCGATGCGTTGCATCGCACCGGCCGCGTGCACCACGGCGGTCAGCGGCCGATGGGCGGGGACGCCGTCCAGCAGCGCGCGGACTGCGTCCCGGTCGGTGACGTCGCAGGCGGCCACGGTGACGTCGGCGCCCAGCGCGGTCAACTCGGCTTCCAGTGCGGCGATTCCGGGGGCGTCGCGGCCGCGCCGGCCGGCCAAAAGCAGGTGTTCGGCGCCCGCCTCGGCCATGAGTCGGGCCACGTGGGCGCCCAGTCCTCCGGTGCCGCCGGTGATCAGGGCCGTGCCGGAGGTCCGCCAGTGTGCCGGCCGCGCGCCGCCGAGCGGTGCACGGACCATGCGCCGGCCGAACACACCGCCCGCCCGGATCGCCACGTGGTCCTCGCCGCCCGCCGCGGACAGGACGGCGCACAGTCGTCCGAGGGCCTCGGGGCCGGGCCGGGCGGGCAGGTCGACGAGCCCGCCCCAGGTGTCGGGCAGGTCCAGCGCGAGACCGACTCCCAGTCCCTGCACCATCGTCTGGCGGGGATCGGGCTCGTCGGCGTCGTCGATGGCGACCGCACCGACCGTGGCGCACCACAGCGGCGCGGGCACCGCGGCGTCGGCGAGTGCCTGCGCCAGGGTGAGCGTGGCGGCGAGTCCGGCGCCCAGAACGGGGTGGCGCGCATGGGGCCGGTCGTCGGTTCCGAGCAGTGACAACACCCGGTGTGCGCCGGTGTGTTCGCGCAGCCGTCCGGCCAGCGCGGCGCGGTCCTCGGAGGGGGAGACGGGGAACGGGATCACCTCGGTGCCCCGTTCGGCGAGCGCCGCGCCGACCGCTGTCACGAGCGGGTCGTCGGCCCGGTCCGCGGGCACCGCGAGCAGCCAGCGGCCGTCGAACGGGCCCGGCTCGGGCTCGGGGAGCGGCTGCCAGTCGACTCGGTACCGCCATCCGTCCACCGTGGTCTCGGCGCGGCGGGCGCCGCGGGCCGCGGAGAGGGCGGGCAGCACCTGGGCCAGTGCGTCGGCGTCGACGCCGAGCTGCGTGGCCAGCGTGGTCGTGTCGACGTGTTCGAGGCCGTCCCAGAAGGCGTCGTCCGCGGGATCCGCCGTCGTTGGGGTGTCCTCCCACCAGTACCAGGAACGCTGGAACCGGTACGTCGGAAGGTCGGTCCGACGGGCGCCTGTGCCCGCGTAGAACGCCGCCCAGTCCACGGTCGCGCCCCTGGTGTACGCCTGCGCCACGGCGGTGACCACTTCGCTCTCCTCGGAGCGGCCGCGCCTGAGCGCCGGGACGAACACCGCGTCGTGCTCCGGTGCGAGGCATTCCGGTCCGGTGGCCGAGAGGGCGGCGTCCGGGCCGAGTTCCACGAAGGTGGTCACACCCTGGTCGGCGAGCCGGCGCACCCCGGCGCCGAACCGGACGGTGGCCCGTACCTGTCGCACCCAGTAGGCGGGGTCGGTCAGTTCACCGGTCACCGGCTCACCGGTCAGCGCCGAGACGACGGCCAGTTCCGGAGCGGAGTACGTGAGCCCTGCGGCCGTCTCCGCGAACGCGTCGAGCATCGGTTCCATGAGCGCGGAGTGGAAGGCGTGCGACACGGCAAGCCGCTTGGTCCTCCGTCCGGCGCCCTTCAGCCGCCCGGCCACGGCCAGCACGGCGTCCTCGGGCCCGGAGAGCACCAGTGACGACGGCCCGTTCACGGCGGCCACGTCCACCCGGCCGTCCAGCAGGGGCCGCACCTCGTCCTCGCCCGCCTGCACCGCGACCATCGCCCCGCCGGACGGCAGGGCCTGCATCAGCCGCCCGCGTGCGGCGACCAGCTTCGCGGCGTCGGGCAGGCTCAGCACTCCGGCGGCGTGTGCCGCGGCCAGTTCGCCGATCGAGTGACCGAGCAGATGGTCGGGCCGCATCCCCCAGGACCGCAGCAGCCGGAAGAGTGCGACCTCGACCGCGAACAGCGCCGGCTGGGCATACCCGGTCCGGTCCAGCAGGGCGGCGTCGTCGCCCCACACGACCTCGCGCAGCGGCCGGTCCAGCCGCGGGTCCAGTTCGGCCAGCGCGGCGTCGAACGCCTCGGCGAACGCCGGGAACCTCCCGTACAGCTCGCGTCCCATTCCGATGCGCTGGGCGCCCTGCCCGGTGAACAGGAACGCCGTCCTGGCGTCCGGGCGCGCGATGCCCCGCACCAGGCCGGGCGCCACCTCGCCGTCGGCCAGCGCGGCGAGCGCGCCGCACGCCGTCGCCGGATCGGCGGCGATCACCGCGGCGCGGTTCTCCAGACCGGCCCTGGACACCGCGAGTGAGTGGCCGACGTCGAGCAGCGTCTGCTCGGGGCCGGCCCTCAGGTGGGCGAGCAGGGCGCCCGCCTGGGCGCGCAGCGCCGGCTCCCCACGGCCGGACACGAGCAACGGCACCGGCCGGTTCGCGGAGGGCGCGCCGGGGGTGTCGGGGCTGGCGGGCGCGGCGGGTGCCGTGGGCGCGGCCGCGGCCGGCTCCACGACGGACGCTTCGTCGACGGGTGCCTCTTCGAGGATCACGTGGGCGTTGGTGCCGCTGAGGCCGAACGCCGACACACCCGCCCGCCGGGGCCGGTCGGTACGCGGCCACGGCGTGGCCTCGGCAAGGAGCTGTACGTGGCCGGTCGACCAGTCCACGTCGGGCGTGGGTTCGGTGAGGTGCAGGGTCCGGGGCAGGGTCTCGTGGCGCAGCGCCTCGACCATCTTGATCACGCCGCTGACCCCGGCCGCGGCCTGGGCATGCCCGATGTTGGACTTGACCGACCCGAGCCACAACGGCCGCTCGGCCGGTCGGCCCTGACCGTAGGTGGCGAGCAGCGCCTGCGCCTCGATGGGGTCGCCGAGCGCGGTACCGGTGCCGTGCGCCTCGACGGCGTCGACCTGGTCGGCGGAGAGCTGCGCACTGGCCAGCGCCTGCGCGATCACTCGTTGCTGCGACGGCCCGTTGGGCGCGGACAGTCCGTTGCTCGCGCCGTCCTGGTTGACCGCGCTGCCGCGCAGCACCGCCAGCACCGGGTGGCCGAGCCTGCGCGCCACCGACAGGCGCTCCACCAGCAGCAGCCCGATGCCCTCGGCCCAGGACGTGCCGTCGGCGTCGGCGGAGAACGACTTGCACCGCCCGTCCGGGGCCAGCCCGCGGTCCTGGCTGAAGCCCACGAAGGAGTCCGGTGTGGACATCACCGTGACGCCGCCCGCGATGGCCATGGTGCACTCCTCGGCGCGCAGCGCCTGCGCCGCCAGGTGGAGTGCGACCAGCGAGGACGAGCACGCGGTGTCGACGGTCACCGCGGGCCCCTCCAGGCCGAGCGCGTACGCGACCCGGCCGGAGGCGACGCCTGCCAGGCTGCCGATGCCTTTCGCCGCGTAGTCGTGGTAGACCACGCCCGCGAACACACCGGTCTGACTGCCCTTCAGCGACGCGGGGTCGATCCCGGCCCGCTCCAGCAGCTCCCACGACAGTTCGAGCAGCAGCCGCTGCTGGGGATCGGTCTCCCTGGCCTCACGCGGGCTGATCCTGAAGAAGTCGGCGTCGAACTCGCCCGCGTCGTGCAGGAAACCGCCCTGCGCGCAGTAGGTCCTGCCGGGCGTGGCCGGCTGCGGATCGTACAGCCCGTCCACGTCCCAGCCGCGGTTGCGCGGGAAGCCCGAGATCGCATCGGCGCCGGATTCGACCAGTTGCCACAGGTCGCCCGGGGAGCGGACGCCTCCGGGGAAGCGGCAGCTCATCGCCACGATCGCGAGGGGTTCGTGCAGGCGCTGTTCGGCGTCGCGGAGCCTGCGGGTGGTCTGCCGCAGTTCGGCCGTGGCCCGTCTGAGGTACTCGCGGAGCTTGTCGTCGTCGCTCATGGTCCTTCAGCTCTGGAGGTTGTCCAGCATCGCGAACAGTTCGTCGTCGGAGGCCGAGGCCAGGTCGTCGTCGGCGGTCCCGTCCGCCCGGTCGTCGGTGGCGTCGCGCCAGTCGCGCAGCAGCGCCTCCAGCCGCGCGGTGATCCGCGCCGCCACGGCGGGTTCCGGCCCGGCCCCCGTGAGCACCACCGCCAGGCGGTCGACCTCGGCCAGCACCGGATCGGCGGCGCCCGCGGCACCGCTCACCTGCTCGTCCAGGTACGCCGCCACGTCCTGGGCGGTCGGATGGTCGAAGACCAGCGTGGGCGACAGCCGGCGCCCGCACGCCACGCTCAGCGCCTTGCGCAGCTCCACCGCGGCCAGCGAGTCGAACCCGAGGTCCTGGAACGGCCGGTCCGGCTCCACGTCCTGCCACGACCCGTGGCCGAGCACGGCGGCCACGTGCGTGCGGACCAGCTCCAGCAGCACCTGCTCGCGGCTGCTGTCCGGCATCCCGGCCAGCTGCTCGCGCAGACCGGCCGCGGGAGCGGCCCGCCTGACCGACGGCCGGGGGCGGGACGCGGCCTCTTCGGAAACGAACTCGGCCCGGTCGACCGCGCGGCTCTCCACGTGTGCCACGGACAGCGCCGGGCGCCCGGCGCCGTCGGTGGCCGTCAGCGTGACCCCCGTGCCGGTCGGTGTGATCCGCACCCGCAGTTCCCGTGGTCCCGTCGCACCGACGGCCCCGACGGCCCCGACGGACACGCCCTGCCACACCACCGGCTGCACCGGCTCGTCCGCCGGCCGGTCCAGGTGCAGCGCCGCGTCGAGCAGGGCCGGGTGGAGGGCGAACCCCTCGGCGTCGGCCTCCGCGGGCAGCGCGACTTCCACGCAGGACTGCTCACCGTGCCGCCACGCGGCACGCACGCCTTGGAAGAGCGCGTCGTAGCCGTAGCCCGCGGCCAGCAGCCGCTCGTACGTCTCGTGGACGTCGACCGGCGTGGCACCGGCGGGCGGCCAATGCCGGGAATCCTGGGCGGGCTCGAGACCGTCGGGCTCCAGCGTCCCGTGCGCGTGCCGCGTCCAGGGCCGGTCCTCGCCGACACGGCTGTGGATCGTGACCGGTCTGGCGCCGGATCCGGCGTCCTCGGCTCCGACGACCACGTGCACGGTCACCGGTTCCTCGTCGAGGAAGAGCGGTGCCTCGACGGTGAGGTCGGCGAGCAGACCGCAGTCCGCGTGCTGACCAGCCGTGAGCGCGAGTTCGGCGAGGCCGGCGGCCGGGTAGACGACCCGGCCGTGGAGATCGTGGGCGCCGACCCAGCTCTGTTCGGATTCCGCCAGCCTGCCCGTCAGCACGACGAGGTCGCTGCCGGGCACGGCGATTTTCGCTGCGAGCACCGGATGACCGGTGGCGGCCTGCCCGAATCCGCTGACGTCGGTGCTCTTCGGCACCGACAGCCAGTAGCGGTCTCGCTGGAAGGCGTACGTGGGCAGGTCGACGCGGCGGGTACGGCGCCGGGCGAACACGGCCGTCCAGTCCACCGGCGTGCCGAGTGCGTGGACCTGGGCGAGGGCGGTCAGCGCTGCCAATTCCTCGTTCCGGTCGCGGCGCTGGACCGCCGCCACTACCGCATCGGTGTCATCCGGCAGGCAGTCCTGGGCCATGGTCGAGAGCACCGCGTCCGGGCCCACCTCCAGGAACACGCCCACACCCTGGGCGGCCAGTTCGGTGATGCCGTCGGCGAAACGGACCGGCTCACGGACATGCCGCACCCAGTAACCCGGATCGGCGATCTCCTCACCCACCAGGCCGCCGGTCAACGTGGACACGAACGGAATCTGCGGCCGTGCATACGAGAGATCCTCGGCGACGGCCGCGAACTCCGCCAGCATCGGCTCCATCAACGGCGAATGGAACGCATGACTGACCGCCAGCCGACGGGTCCGGTGACCCTGCGCCTCCAACCGCTCCACCACCTGGCTTACTGCGTCCTCGACGCCCGAGATCACCACGGAATCGGGGCCGTTGACCGCCGCGAGACCCACATGCTCGTTCAGCAGCGGCAGGACCTGCGCCTCGCCCGCCCGCACCGCCACCATCACCCCACCCGCAGGCAACGCCTCCATCAAGCGGCCCCGCGCCGCCACCAGACGGCACGCGTCCTCCAGGCTCAGTACGCCCGCGACATGCGCAGCCGCCACCTCACCGACCGAGTGCCCCAGCACAAACCCAGGCCGCACACCGAGTGACTCCAGCAGGCGGAACAACGCCACCTCGATGGCGAACAGACCCGGCTGCGCCCACCCCGTCCGCTCCACCAGCCCCGCATCCGCACCCCACACCACATCCCGCAACGACACCCCACCCAGGTGCCCATCGAGACGCTCCACAACAGCGTCGAACGCCTCCGCGAACACCGGGAACACGGCATACAGCTCCCGGCCCATCCCCAACCGCTGCGACCCCTGCCCCGTAAACACACACGCCAGCTGCGCATCAGGCGCCGCCACACCACGCACCACCGTCGGTGCGGTGTCGCCCGCCGCCGCGGTGTCCAACGCGTCCAGGAGTTCTGCCCGGCTCCGACCGATCACAGCGCACCGCTGCTCCAGCGCGGGCCGTTGGGTGGCCAGGGACCAACCGACGTCGAGTGGCCGCAGCTCCGGATGTTCCTCCACAAAGGGCCGGAGCCGTGCCGCTTGGGCTGCCAGCGCCTCCGGCGACTTCGCCGACAGCACCCACGCCACCGGCCCCGCGCCCTCGTCGTTCACCGACTCCACCGCAGCCTCGGCCGGCGCGGCCTCCTCAAGCACCACATGCGCATTCGTCCCGCTGATCCCGAACGACGACACCGCCGCCCGCCGCGGACGCCCCTCAACAGGCAGCCACTCCCGCGCCTCCGTCAGCAGCTCCACCGCACCCGAAGACCAGTCCACCTGCGACGACGGCTCATCCACATGCAGCGTCCTCGGCAACACACCATGCCGCATCGCCTGCACCATCTTGATGATCCCCGCCACACCCGCCGCAGCCTGCGTGTGACCGATGTTCGACTTGATCGACCCCAACCACAACGGACGACCCTCGGAACGACCCTGACCATAGGTCGCCAACAACGCCTGCGCCTCGATCGGATCACCCAACGTCGTACCCGTCCCGTGCCCCTCCACCACATCCACATCAGCCGCCGACACACCCGCCGACGCCAACGCCTGCTCGATCACCCGCTGCTGCGACGGACCATTCGGCGCCGTCAACCCGTTCGACGCACCGTCCTGATTCACCGCCGAACCCCGCACCACCGCCAGCACCGGATGCCCCAGCCGCCGCGCATCCGACAACCGCTCCACCAACAACACACCCGCGCCCTCCGAGAATCCGGTGCCGTCGGCCGCGGAGGCGAACGACCTGCACCGGCCGTCTCCGGAAAGTCCCTGCTGCCTGCTGAACTCCAGCAGCACCTCGGGTGTGGCCATCACGCTGGCCCCGCCGGCCAGCGCCAGCGTGCACTCCCCCGAGCGCAGCGCCTGCGCAGCCAGGTGCAACGCCACCAGCGACGACGAGCACGCGGTGTCCACAGTCACCGCCGGGCCCTCGAACCCGTAGCTGTAGGAGATCCGGCCCGAGGCGATCGAGCCGGTCGCCGAGCTGTTTGCGTAGTCGTGGTACATCAGGCCGACGAATACGCCGGTCGCGCTTCCGCGCAGGTGCGCCGGGTCGATGCCGGCCCGTTCGAACGCCTCCCACGACGTCTCCAGCAGCAACCGCTGCTGCGGATCCATGGCCAGCGCCTCGTTGGGACTGATGCCGAAGAACCCGGCGTCGAACTCCCCCGCGTCGTAGAGGAATCCGCCCGAGCGTGTGGACACCCGGTCCGGCAGCCCGGGCTCGGGGTGGTAGAGCCCGTCGACGTCCCAGCCGCGGTCGCGGGGGAAGTCGGAGACCGCGTCCCCGCCGGACTCGACCAGC
This sequence comes from Streptomyces sp. NPDC015127, assembly GCF_043080095.1. Lineage (NCBI taxonomy): Bacteria > Bacillati > Actinomycetota > Actinomycetes > Kitasatosporales > Streptomycetaceae > Streptomyces > Streptomyces sp. NPDC015127. The sequence goes on along the minus strand of NZ_JBIBVE010000041.1, from coordinate 919 downwards.
CGCCACAGCTCCTCCGGCGAGGACACCCCGCCCGCGAAACGGCACGCCATCCCGACGATCGCGATCGGCTCGTCCTCCACACGCGACACCACCGCAACCGGCGCCACACGCACACCCTCACCCGACAGGACACCATCGAGATACTCCGCCACCGCGGCCGCCGTCGGATGATCGAAGACCAACGTCGCCGGCAACCGCAAACCGCTCACAACGTTCAACCGGTTCCGCAGCTCCACCGCGGTCAGGGAGTCGAACCCCAGCTCCTTGAACGCGCGGTGGGGCGCCACACCGGACGGGGACGCATGACCGAGCACGTCGGCCGTCTCGCGGCGCACCAGCTCCAGCAGCATCGCCCTGCGGCGGTCCTCGGGCAGCCGGAGCAGTCGGTCGGCGAGCGTTGCTCCGGACGCGGCCCGGTTCGCCTGCCGTCGTGGCATCCGCACCAGCGCGCGGAGCACATGCGGGACGGTGTCGGACGCCGCCTGTGCCCGCAGCCCCGCGGGCTCCAGTTTCAGGAGCACCGGATGGGCGACGTCGGAGGCGATCGCGGCGTCGAACAGGGCCAGTCCCTCGGCCTCCGACAGGGCACCGAAGCCCTGGCGGTGCAGGCGGCGCAGCGCCGTTCCGTCGAGGTGACCGGTCATGCCGGTGCCCTGGGCCCACAGGCCCCAGGCGCAGGACTGGGCGGGCAGCCCGGCGGCCTTGCGGTGGGCGGCCAGCGCGTCGAGGAACACGTTGGCGGCGGCGTAGCTGCCCTGGCCGCCGGGGGCGACCGTGCCCGCGGCCGAGGAGAAGAGGCAGAAGAGGGCCAGGTCGTGGTCGGCGGTCAGCTCGTGCAGGTGCCAGGCGGCGTCCGCCTTCGGCGCGAGCACCGCATCCAGCCGCTCCGGCGTGAGCGTGTCCACCACACCGTCGTCCA
>NZ_JBIBVE010000040.1:0-17102 GCF_043080095.1 Streptomyces sp. NPDC015127 | reverse complement strand
GCCTCGGCATCGTCACCGCCCTCGCCCCCACCCACGGCACCCACACCCACACCACCGGCCACACCACCCACTGGGCACGCCTCACCACCACATAAGACGCACATTCTCAATATGGGGCAGCTGTCGGGTGGGGGTAGTTCCGCGGGGGCAAGCGCTCGCGATGCCGTGTTTGGGACGGAGCCACGGTGCGCCCGCACTTTCTCCAGCCGCTTCTCCTGCGAGCGCCTGGCGCACCTACGTCGCACTTCTTCCTTGCCTCAGAGGGCGTGACCCAGATGCGCGTCAAAGGGGCAATAAGTTGATCTTGGGCGTCTTGGGCGGTCCCGCCCGTCACTTGTTCGGCTCGGTGCCGTTGGGGGTGATGTTGAGTTGTCGTCCGGGCCCGGGGCGCTCTGTTCTTCTCGGCCGCAAGAGCCGAGCTGGTCGCACTTCAAGAACCTAACCAAGCGCATGGACCACCGAGGCCCTGATCGGGTACCGCGTCGTGCTCAAGGCCCTCGCGTCCGCCGCTGCACCGTCTACATCAATCGAGGGCCCGCTCAAGAAGGCGTCCGAGGTGAAGCCGATCACCGAGAGATCGACCCAGGGGAACTTGGCCATCTCGCCCTGACTGACTGAGCACATCAACCGGTTCGGCGAACAGTAGTGGTTGCCGGCGAAGGAGAGGAGTCCTTGCGGGCTGACGATGCGGGTCTGCTCAAGCTCGGCGGGGAACGGGCGGGTCGGCAGGTCCAGCAGCGGCTCGGCTTCGGCGAGCGCGGCGACCGTGGTCGAGGCTCCGTCGAGCTTGCGTTTGCGGCTGTCCATCTGGACGGCCAGCTTGTCCACGCCGTTCTGGCCTGCCTCGATATGCTGATGCCGTCCGGGACGGTTCGCCACCAGCGTTGGGCCGCTGAGTGGTTGGCCTTCTCAACGACGCCCTTGCGGTTGCCCCGCCGGGGCGGGCAGATGTCGACGCCGGCTCCGTAGTACTTCGCGACGCTGCGAAAGTCGGAAGGATCCGTCCGGTCGGCGGGTGGCAGACGGTGGCCATCCGGTCGAACCGCCACCTTCGGGCGGTTCCGCCCAGGCGCCGCAAAACGGCGTCGATGGCCTGGACCAAGTGCGGGAAGGTCTCTGCTTCCGCGAGCACGGCCCGCCATCGTCCCGAGTGGGCCAGGGCACCGACGAGGAGATGCGCGTTGGCGCCGACGCCCCACTCTGCGGGCGGTCCGGGAGCTCGACCCAGTCGAACTGGATCTCCTCGCCAGGAGGATGCGCGATGATCGCCACGTCGCGGCCGCTCGAAGCCCGGCATGGTTCGCAGTGGGGTCCCGCTTTGTATCGCCGCAGGGCCCGGGTGAAGGTTGAGTAGCCGCCCGAATAGCCGAGTTCCACCACTTCGTCGAAGAGCGTCGAGGCCCACAGGTGGGGGTGGTCGCTGAGTCGTTGCCGGCAGCACTCCAAGAAGGGCATGAACGCGTCCGGCCACTGACGTCGATATCCGGAGACTCGCTCGCCATTCAGATACGCGCGGATCGTCTTGCGGTCGTGCCCCAGGTGCCGGGCGATCGCCGAGATCGACCAGCCCTGGCGACGCAGTGCGTGAGCATCCACGTCTTCCTCCCAGGTGAGCATCCAGGGCCCTTCAACAGCCCGAACTCCGTGCTCACGCAGGCTCTCCACGACACGCCGACACCAGTTCGACACGCCGGGAAGATCACGCAATGGGTGGGGAGATCACCTGAGCAGGTTTGGCCACCTGAAGAGCGACACCTGGGGAGATTCAAGGATCTGACCGGAGTTTCGTGAATCCCCAGGTCAGCGGCGGAATGCGGGAACGTTCCCTCTGGGGATTTCTCGATCATGGGGGTTGGATCGCTCGAAGATGTGCTGTTTCCCGAGATCGATGTTCGGTTGGAACAGGTGAGCTTCGCCGGGGAGATGCTCATCCTGGAGGCGGCGGCCTGCGGCCCGCCACCCCGCTGCCCGGAGTGCCGGGCCCGAGGCAGGCGGGTGCACTCCTCGTATGAGCGAGGGTTGGCGGAACGCCCACTTGGAGGGCAGAAGTTGATTGTCCGCCTGCGGGTGCGTCGCTTCTTCTGCGACCGGCAGTCCTGCAAGCGACGGACGTTTGTCGAGCAGGTCAACGGGCTGAGCGAACGGTACCGCCGGTCCAGTCTGGAGCTGAAACAGTGGCTGCGGGCTGTCGCCATCGAGCTCGGGGGCCGGGCCGGCGAACGGCTGTGTCGCAAGCTGCAGATGGCCGCGGGCCGCAGCCGACTGCTGGAGCTGCTGGAAGCGCCGCCGGTCCCCGAACGGGCTCCGCGAGTGCTCGGAGTCGACGAGTTCGCCTTCCGCCGAGGCCGTCGATACGGCACTCTCCTCGTCGACATCGAGACGGGCCGCCCCATCGACGTGCTGCCCGACCGGACCTCCGAGACGTTCGCCGCCCGGCTTTCTGACCACCCCGGCGTGGAGATCATCTGCCGCGACCGCGCTTCCGCCTACAGCCGTGCGATCAAAGAGGCCGCACCGCACGCCTTGGAAGTAGCCGATCGCTGGCACCTGCTCCAGAACTTGTCCTCCGCGGTCGAGAAGACCTGTCACCAACACCGTGCCTGCCTGCGCAAACGACTTGAGGACGAGCCAGATACGAACGTGCCGGAGCCGCCGCCGATCCTCCTGCCTCCGCCCGTACTTCCCCGCACTTCCATGGTCGAATGGACCCGGCACTGCCACGCGGACGTCCACCGCCTGCTGGAACGCGGCTGGACGATCAGCGCCATCGGCCGCCACCTGGGACTGGACCGCAAGACCGTCCGACGCTTCAAGAACACCGGCCTCGACGTCATGCTCTCCTCAGCCCGCGACCGGCGCCCGAACGGTGTCCTGGAACCCTTCAAGCCGTATCTCATCGCACGCTTTTCAGCGGGGGCCACCAGCGGTACTCGGCTCTTCCAGGAGATCCGCGAGCGCGGCTACCGGGGCAGCGTGCAGGTCGTCCGCAAGAACCTCGCCGCCCTGCGAGCCAGCACCGCCGACCCGGTCCGAGTCTCCGTGCCCAGCCCGCGCAAGATCACAGGGTGGATCATGCGGCCGCGCGACACCCTGACCGCGAGCGAGACCGAACAACTTGAACAGGTCCGCCTGGCCTGTCCGGACATCGCCCGCGCATGCGATCTGGCCCGCGTCTAGCGAGGCCATGACCACTGCCCGCAGCTACGGCGGCCATGACGTCGCGCCGCCCCGGTCCCAGGCAGGCAACGCAGGCCCCTTGGCGCCATCAGGGCCGGCCGTATGCACGCATCCGCCCTCGACGCCCCGCTGCGATGACACCCCCGGGCTGACGCCGCCGGGCACAGGGCTACGGGACCCACGTGCCTGCGTCACGGAGCCCAAGAATGCAGACACATGCCCGCTTCAGCCCCTGCCAGCAGACTGTGGCGTTCACAGGGGCCACGCAGACGACGGGAGAGAGACGCTGGCCCGAGACGGGCGGTGACGTGCAGAGGCGTGAGTGCTTGGGGCGAAGGTAGTAGCTATCAGTCCGAGCCCGGCAAGCAGCCACCGGGCGGGATTGGGCTGACGAAATGTCCAGCCCATCGTGCAACGTGGCACGGCATCATGTGAAAATCTACAGCAGCGTAGTAAGAAGGGGAGGACTCCGAGGAGACCTTCCGCGCGATTTATGAGTTATCTAGTGTAACGGTGGCATTAAAGGCCGCAAATACGAATTTGAGCGGCTGGAATCCGACAACGGAACTGCATTGCGTTCCGGGCGGCAGGCCCGGCTTGCAAGGAACCCCCCCACCGCTTTGGCTGATGATCCCTTTAGCGGTTACTCCGGTGCATTCGCCTACAGCGCACGGGGTGAATACCGGCCCCCCGCTGTCGCCGCGAGCGACTGCTGTCTTGTCCTGGATATGGTGGGCGGCTGCCATGTGGTCGAGCCCGTCCTCGCTTATCTCGACAGCCAAGACCTTGATGTTGCAGTTCTCTCCGCTTTTTGATCCTCCAGTGCAGATCACGTCGCCGACATGGGTTCCTGTCGTGGCCCGGACTGGGCTGGACCAGGGTGATACCGGCATGTGACGGTAGATCCTTGGGGTGCTCGCAACGTCGAGCAGGGCAAGGTCCAGGCTGGGGGCCTGTTGGACAACCGTGCCGACGACTGGATTACTCAGGCTGCCAAAGCGAACGTTGCCGCCCATCACGGAGCAGTGAGCCGCACTCAGCATCATGGGTTTTCCGCTCACGGTCACGCCAAATCCAGTGGAACACAGTCCGCCGGAGTACCATGCTGCACCTCCCTTGTACGGTGCGGAGTCATTCTGCCTGTCGGAGGCTGGTGTAAAGGCGGTCTCTGCGGAATACGAGATTGGTATTCTAGTGTTCCGCACTGCTTGAAGCTTCTGAATTTCGTGCCTATCTCCGGCCACAGCCACCTGAAGGCCGGAGGCGTCGGCCTTCGGGTACGCCCGTACGATGCGAGACTTTCCTACTGACGGTTGAGATGCCATCTGATGTGCAGCCCGCTGCATTTCGGTCATAGAATAACTCGCGGGGAGTATCTTTACTGACAGGTTCCGCGGGGCCTTCTCCAAAATGCTCGAGATATTCTTAGGAGGAGAGCCCTTCCAGTAGAGTTCGATTTGACGATTCTCTGCAGACACAACAGCCGATCCGTAACCATGTCCGCCCGCTCTGAGGTCTTCGGCATGTACTTTGTCGGCCAGTAAGTCAAGATCATCCTGGACTTCAAAGAAATCACCCCAAGAAGCGAACCCCCCAGGAATCCGCTCGCTCGCGGCATCCGATACATCCGAGCCTTGAGCTAACCCGCCTGCCGCCAGCGTGACCCCAAGGGACAGGACGAGTGCTGCAACGTTCTTTCGTGCCCCGACAGGGACTTTCATCTCTGGCTCTCTTCCTTTACGGCGTAGCGGATCTGGCAGAGCCCTTCCAGCGAGGGCAGCGCGCTGCTCGGCTTCACATGCTCGGGCGCGACGCAAGCGATGAGATGAGCAAGGAGTGCCTACTTCAGCGCAGTCTTCGGACGCCAGCGCCATCGCCTTGCAGCCCAGCGCTGCTACTTGCGGGCTTGCCCGTCTAGTTGGGAAGGACTTCCAGTGCAGCGGGTAGGCAGTCCCTTCGATCACGCTGGAGAGCAACTGCCGTCATCGGGGCTGTTGCTGTCCATCTATTAGGCATCGCTTACTCAAGTCGGCCACGTGCGTGCCCCTTATGGTCATCGGACTCCCTGGCGTCGTGGAATCCGTGAGGCAGGGATTTCCAGTCCTTCTGAAAGGTCAGATGAGATGAACACGAGTGTCACGAGGAAGCGCATCATCGTATCTGCGGCAGCGGCGGCTCTAGCAGGCCTCTCCTTTGCCGGGGCTGCATCCGCCTCGGGTGGCTCGGAGCCCGTCAGAGAGCCGATTTACTCCACCTCGGCAACCAGTCCCAAGCTGAACCTCGGATATGGGTCGGTAGAAATACGCTGCGATAAAGACTATAAAGCGATCAATCATCACAGCAGTGCACGGTTGATGGTTAACGACCAGGATCCAGGGACGAGCTATGACACATCTTATGAGTACCGTGTCGACCGGCTCGCCCCGACCACGTACTACGGCGAAGGATTCAGGATCTACCGCAAGGATGTCCGGCATCCTCAGCAGTACCTGGCTTTCCGGATTAAGGCGACCATTACCTGTGCACACAAGGATTCTTTCCATCCGTAAGTGCTCAGTTCCGGCCGTCCCGGTGGCCGACTACTGGTCTTGAATCCAGAGCGGGATGTGTATTCGGCTGTGCCGAGCCTACTGGGTATGTAAGGGGCCACGGAGTTCAGAAGGGGCCAGCCTGAGCGCCCTCGGTTCGTACTGGCCCGGCTCCGCTAGATTCCAGATTGACGGTTCACGGCGGATGGCTTCATAATCAGCTATTTCGCTGTTGAGCCGGCGGCAGCGGCGCACTGGGAATGCCTTTATCCTCAGCGGTTACCGGCTCAACCCAATCCCAGAAAACCCTGCTGGAGGGTGTCGCCTGACTGTGGTGCCACCGGTAACGTGTTGCTAACGTCAGCCGGGAAAATGCGCTCTACCGCCTGCCTACGGCACCCTCGCACCTTCCGGAAGTTGAGTAGAAAATGCACAATCTGAGACAACTGACGAGGCTAAGATCTACTCTTGCCTCACCCCTATGACTGCATGACGAGCGGTCATATTAAGTAGGAGACTGGAGTCGGTGACGTGAAGTTGACCCGTATGCCCCGTATCTTCCTTGCAGCCTCTGTGGCTGCTATGGCACTGTTTGTTAATCCTGCTAGCGCGAGCGCCTCTCCCTTTGAGCCCACTCCTGTCGGCTTCCCTGTCTGCGGAGAATGGAATAATATCAACGGCGATCCAAACTTCCAGATTCGAAGTTGCGTTCAAAAGGGGTTATTGAACTTAACCCCCTATAATCGGGCTATCACTTACGTGAGAAATCACCACTTCCTGCCTGTGACGGTTGACCAGGTTGAGGCCCGGCTCTTCAGTAATAATGTAGGCCAGAATAATCCGAGTCGCTGGTTTTATCAGACGTTCCCGAGTGTTCCGAAGTCGGGTCCGACTTCCAACGGAACCCGGTTTGATGGTGATTGGGCTATAGACGAGTGGTGGAACAATAACACTGAGAAGGGTCAGGCTTCCATGTACGCGTTCCTCACGTTCGTTGCGACGCCTTCCCCTGCGATTGACTAGTTACCCGATACTCAACATTGTTTGGGCTTGATCACTCAATGCGCGACACATAGAGATGGGGCCATCCGTATCGCCGCAACGTAGGCAGGTAGCCAAGATGGTTCTATCTTCATCGGGCATGCTCATGAAGTTACTTCGCACTGGATGAGCTCCCTTCGAAGGCCACGGGAAGTTTTAATGGGGATGGTGGCCCCAACAGTGGCCCCTGGCGCTGGCCTACTGTCGGCCCGCCGCTACGAAGGCAGGACCACCCCAGCCGCAGGCTGACTTCCGGGCCTCACTGACGGAGACCCCTGCCCTAATACAATGGAGAAGTCCCGGCTCCGGCTGCTTGCTGGGCTGCAGTCGCACCGGGACTCCTCGTCTCGCTCATGTGAGGCGCTGTTGGCTATGGTGGCAGCTGTGCGGGGCGCCGCGGCGACGAGATGCTGACGGCCACGGTCATCTCCGGGTGCTCGCCGCTCACCGCGTACATCGGCGCTTCACCTACTGGTCGAGGTCCATGGGCCAATCTGTACCGTCAACTGTACCGGCTCGGGGCAAGAGGGAAGCTTGACTGGTCGCGGTGCGCGATGGAACTCGATCAGCGTCCGCGCGGTCAACAAGAGGCTGTTGGCGGAGGCGAATCCGACCGATCGAGGCAAGAGCGGATCGAAGGTCCACGTGCTCTGCGACCGCAACGGGCTGCCTCTGCAGGTGGGCATCTCCGGCGCGAACCTCCACGACAGCCAGGCTCTTGAGCCGCTGTTCACGCCGTGCCCCAGGCCCCGCCGCCCAGACCAAGCTGCACGCCGACAAGGGTTACGGCTTCGACCAACTGCGTCACTGGTTACGCCGCCGGCACATCGTGCCGCACATCGCCCGCCGCGGCATCGAACCCACCAGCAGATTCAGCCGGCACCGCTGGGTGGTTGAGCGCACGATGGCCTGGAGTGCGGCTGCCGCCACCTGCACCGCCAGCGCCTTGATGTGCTACCGCCGTACCGCTACTGAGGGTGAACTCGTGATGTCGCGTGGTTGCTCAGGTGGGTTGGATGGTCAGGCCGGTCTCGGCGAGGCAGCCGTCTATGAGGTCGCTGCGGTACTGGATGTGCCGTAAGCCGCGTCGGATGCGCTGGACGAGGTGTTCGGGGGTGCTGAAGGCGACGTTGGAGAGCCAGCCGCGCCGTAGTAGTGACCAGATCCCTTCGACGGGGTTGAGGTCGGGTGCGTAGGGCGGCAGGTAGTAGATGGTCAGCCAGTGGCGGGATGCGGCGAAGTCCCGCAGGCCGGCGGCCTTGTGGACGTTCAGGTTGTCCCAGATGAGCACGATCGGGCCGCCGAGCTGCTGGTGGGCGGCGATCAGCAGGTCCCGGTAGTCGCGCCAGGAGAAGCTTTTGCGGCCGTCGCGTCGGCCGTCGTCCCAGCGTGGCCGGTAGATCAGCCTTGAGCGGTGGCCGGGTTTGTAGCAGGTCAGGGCGGCGATGGAGATGCGTCTGTGGGAGCGGCCGCGGACCCGCACCACTGGGGTGCGGCCGCGTGGTGCCCAGGTCTTCGCGTGCGGCGGCGTCATGGAGGATCCGGCTTCGTCCTCGAAGACGAGCCAGGCTCCACGGGCCGCCGCGAGTCTTCCGCGCAGGGCCAGGTCTCCTTCACCCAGCCGGCCACGGCTTCGTCGTTCCGCTCGATGGCGCGTCGGGCCGGGACCTGGCAGGACCAGCCGTTGCGGACCAGCAGCTTGCGCACGCCCTGGATGGTGTAGGTCAGGTGGAAGCGCCGGCCGATCACGGTCTTGATCCGGCCCCGGGTCCAGCGCTGGTCTTCCCAGCCGTGCGCGGCCGGCCCCTTGGCCAGCTCCGCCTCCAGTTGGGCGAACTGCTTCTCGCTCAGCCTCGGCAGTGATGCCGGCCCCTGTGACCGCAGAGCCCGCGGGCCGCCCTCGTCCCACATCTGCCGCCATCGCTGCACCGAGCGGACGCTGACCCGCAGGTCCTTGGCGATCACTGAGCTCGCCTCGCCCTGGGCGAACCTCTCGGCCGCCTTGAGCCGTAACTCCTCGCGGAACTGCTGCCGTTCGGCGGTCAGCCCGCCCCCTTGTGGATACCGCATGCCCATGTGATACCGCAGCGGACGACGAGCCGTCAGCCCCTACGACTCCACGAGTTCATCCTCAGTAACTGAGACGACCTCTTAAACGAGACACGACCCTCACCGCGGTCGCCACTCACGCCCCAACGTCTGCACGCACAAAAGGCATACGACGTCCCTCACTTGCGAAGATGGTTAAGCGGCAAATGCATCAGCGCCCGTATCGCACGCAAAGGCATCGACTCCGCCGAACGCCTCGGCCGCCGCAGGCGGGTCATCAAACGCACCATCTCGTGGCTGACCGGCTACCGCCGACTCCACCACCGCGACGAAAGGCATCCCCCGCAACTATCTGGCGTTCCCGCGATGTATGTGACCGGGATGACCGTTCCAGCGGAACGTGGCGCGGCATCTGTGCTGTGCTGCCTGGGAGTGGCACGTAATGCGTGAGCTTGAGGCATCCCAGGGCGGCTGCGGCTGCGGAGCGTGGTGCAGGAAATGACCAGGCCAACGACGACCTGCGCCTGGCAGGCCAGCAGCTGCGGTGCTGGCGAGCAGCGTCAGATCGAAGCACGGCCTGGCGCGTCCTCCTCATGCTCTAGACCGCATGCCTGGATGCGGTCTAGGCCAGACGATCGCGCTCCGGACCTGGGGCAAGCGGGCGGACCAGGGCCGAGCCAAAGGCTCGGTACGAAAGCGGTGCCTCGATCCGCACGCACGCCAGGGAACTGATCGCTCCTACGGCAACGTGCACGGCTTCTGTCAGAACGGCATGTCGTCTTCCGGGCGAGCGGGGGCGCGCGCAGGAATGCCACTGGATGACCCTGCTGACACAGTGCTCCTGCAAGAAGAGCCACTCACCGCAGCAGGACTGTGCTCGCCGACCACACGCCAGCAAACCCCAGCACCTTGAATCCCCCGCTCTCTCCAGTAGATAGCCTTGGGCCTGACGGCCACGAATTTCTGGGGCCGGCCTGAAGGGGCAGCCAAGTAGAGTTTCCCCATGCGGCACATACTATTCGGGCGTCCAGCAGCCCAAGGCCGCGATACCCAAGGGTGCACCTGAAGGCCGCCTCGAAGAGCAGCCGGCACCTCAGAGGTCACCAGGCGTACGAGTACGCAGCATCTCTTGCAGTTCGCGCCGTGTTGTAATACCCAGCTTCTGGTAAATCCGCTGAAGATGGTTGTCAACAGTTCTGACCGACAGGACGAGAGCAGCTGCGATGTCCTTGCTTGTTGCACCGCCTGCGGTCAGGCGTGCGATCTCTGTTTCTCTCGCGGTGAGGTCTGCCGCATCGGTGGAATGAAAGATAAGCGGTGTTCGCGCACCCTCACACGTACTGATCCACTCGTGTGCCTTGCGGGAGGCGGCCGTGGCCCGCCGGATTTCACCGTTGCTGCGCAACACTGCAGCGGCGGTAGTAGCTGTTTCTGCAGCCAGCAGGCAGGCGCCAAGTGCCGCTAGATTCTCTCCCGATTGCAGCAGGGCCGCCGGGTTGTTGCCAGCCAGCGCTGCCGCCATGGCAGCACGAGCCTCGGCAAAGCGGCTGTCTGTGAGATCGGCCAGTTCAAGGAGACGGGAGGTGACTGATGAAGGGTCCCCGAGGCGTGCCACGTCGGTCAACAGCAAGATCTCCGAGGCGACAAATCCGCTTGCTCTGGCTTCTTCGGCTGCCGTAGTCAGAACAGCCTGGGCGTCTGCGAGCTGCCCCCTTCCTGCGAGTATCCACGCCTTCCCTATGCGCTCCTGACCCCGGCAGTAGCCTATGGACGGGTACCGCTGGGCCTCGTCCTCGATTCGTTCTGCCTCCACATTTTGGCCCATGACAGCCGTTGCTGCGGCTAGTCCTGCCATCGCCAGCCGGTATCCGAGGTAGTTGTGGTGGGTTCGGGCCTGGGAAACGGACTCAGCGAACCATGCTCGTGCGGCGGAAACTCGTCCAGCTAGCCACTCTGTGTGGCCTTGGTAGTAGGCGAGCCAGAGGCCACTGACTGGATCTCGGACCTTGCCCAGCAGGTCCCATGCCTGATTGCCGACGGCTCGCGCCTCGTCCAGCATGCCTGCCTCTGCAAGGCTGAGGACCAACGGCACCAGCTGGCCGGTGGGGTGCATGAGCAGCGCTTGGTTGTTGTACTGGCGATGCAACTCGTATGCGTGCTTCGACCAGCTGATGGCATCAGCGGTGCGACCGGTGAGGGCCAGCGCTGCAGTCTTCATCATGGCTCCTCGGAGCCAGATGCTGATGTCAGGGGCGTTCTGGGGGTCCGAATCCAACTTTTCGAGCGATTTCAAACCCTCCCTCGGTTTTCCGTCCAGGACCTGCAAGAACCCGCCATTTATTCGGAGCATGTGTTGTTTGTCTTTGCCGGTCAGAGTGCGGAGCGCCTCCTCATTCACGGCAAGAGCTTCACTAGTGCGCGCGCCGTGCCACAGCAGGACCATGGTGCGCGCAAAAGCGATTTTGAGCCGTTCGGCATCTGTGTTCGCCGCGGAGTGTGCCTCTCTCAAGGTTTTCTCGGCTTGGTCTGGCTCGCCAGTCCTGAACAAGGATTCACCCAGCATGAGCAGCGTTTGTGAATTTTGTTGGCCCGCTGGCAGAGACCGCAATAGGGAGACCACCTGGCTATAGTCGTGGGCGTGGCGTGAGAGAACCGCAGCCTGAATCAATAGACCAGGATCCGTGGTGCCTGTTGCCGCAAGCTCCCATGTTGCAATTTTAAGTGTGTCATTTCGCCGCCGAGCCCCCCGAGTGGCCAACCTACGTGTCGCATTGAGCAGGATCTCCTTTCTTCTTGCCGGCGCTATCCCGTCCCCTATCAGCTCAGCATAAAGTGGGTGCCCGAGTGTCAGAGATATTCGGCGACCTGTACGTATGGTGCGAATGAGTCCAGTCCGCTCAAGGTCAGTCAGCACTTTGAGCGACGTCAGGGACTCGGCATCTGATAGCGCAAGGGTGTCACAGAGAGCCAAGGTATCGAGAACATACTGGCTCTCTGCTGGCGCATCGGAAAGCCTAGCATTTACGAGTTCTGTCAGCTTCGCTGTCTTCGGCAGCGTGCCTTCCGTTAGCTGCCAGACCTGGTCATGGCAGGTGAGTGCTTGGGAGGTCAGCGCGCCGATTACCAGCTCTCGTAGGTAAAGGAGATTCCCGCCCGAGGTTTCATAGAATTCACGTATTGTCCGCTGGCCCACAAGGCCGCCGAGTGCAACTTTCAGTACCGCTTCAGCTTCGGAGAGTGTGCATTCTCTCAGTTCGATACGATGTACGTCATTTGCCTGCGAAAGCGTAAGGAGACTGCTATTCGGCGCTTCCCCGGTCCGGATCGTTCCGAGGATCTTCACCGTTTGTGATTCCATTAGATGGCGTAGTAGGGCGGCAGATGTGCCATCAATATGATGGAGATCATCAATGAAAATTAGTTGCTCGCTGTCCCCTCCTTCTCGACTAAGTGTCTGGCTGGCCGTGGTGAAGGCTCTGGCGGGCTCCATTTGGCTGACTCCAGCGGGCAGGAGGTGCGCAATGGAGCCCAGTGGTATTCTGCTTACGGACTGAGTTGCCCTAGCCCGGCCTACACGGATTCCTTTAACCTCTGCCAGGGATGAGCATTCTTCAGCTAGGAGCGATTTACCTACGCCGAGTGCACCGTAGATAAGGAATCCCCGGCTCTGTTGGTCTTGAAGGAAACGAGAAAATTCCTCAGTTTCCTGCTTACGGCCAACCATGGGCCATCCGGACATCGCATGCTCCATACCGCTGCAACCTGATGGTTTGCTCCACTAGTGCAGCTCGTCCAGGCTTGACAACAACGGTTTCAGTATCCGGCTCTACCGTCATCTACGCGAGCCCTGACGCCCTTATCTCCAGAAGTCTTCCGTTCGCGAGAGCACGCTGGCAAGGCTCCGTTACGATCAGTAGCCATCACGTTCCAACGCCTCCCTTCCCACTAGCCAGCTGCCCGGCGAGGACTGCGCCTGTGCGCCCAGTTGGCGCCGGAAAGGCCATGAGTTCATCACTGTCAGACGCTTGGCCGGAGAATATGAGCCGCGAACTCACCCCCGAGAATCGACGCCGACCTGGCAACCGAAACGAACATCACGCCTACATCATCGTAAACAATGATCAGATGCCCTCAACAACAGGCAAGTTACCTGGTTTACGAGGACCAGGGACTGGGATCTGACGGAGCTGTAATATCGCCTGGCGCGGCGAGACCGGCCTCGGAGCAAATATAGAGCGGCAATACGCGAGATTCTGACGGCTCGCAAAGAGCGCGCCCAGGGTTTTAACTGCCCTTTGAGCCTGAATCAGACATCGTCTGATTCCGGCTGCGGAGACCACGATCACAGCATGATCCGAGAGGAACTCATACGAGAGGGAAGCTTTCACCTCACCTGGACTCGACCGAACACGGCTGAAAACCCTCCTCGATCGCATCAGCGTCCTCAAGCCCCCGGTCTCCGCTAAGCGCCTGACAGCGATGAACTCATGGCCATTCCGGCGGAAATTGACGAGCGCACAGGTGCAATGAGCATCCTCAGACCAGGCACCGGCTGCGCCATTCCTGGTTGCGCCAGCAGCCCTCGCGCGGTCGCCAGGTAGAACCGCATAGCGAGGGTCCCTCCCGCGACCGGAGTCGTGGCCGGTGCACGTGACAGTGAAGCCAGTCAGACTGACGCGAAAACTGACAGTGCAAGCATCTTGCGAACAGTCCGCCTCCGCACGTCTGCACCCTGCTCCCCGTCATGCCCGACGCAGTGCGCCCGCGACTGCTTGCCCGCTCCCACAGTTCTCTTGACGCTGCGTCGTAGGTGACCGCCAGCAGAATGTCCCTCGATCACCCATCATTTCGGCAATGGGCGAAACCAAGCAGCCGAGGCGCGATTGACCAGGTCGACGTCGATGTCGGTGACGGCATCGCGGCTGGCAGGTACTGGAAGGCGCGGGAACAGGCCAGCAGATGCTGCTGGCTGCATACTTGCCGCAGGCCCAGGCGAGGGACCCAGAAGCGGCGTGGCTTCCCAGGGACCGCGCGGTTGGCTTGGCGCCGTGGCTGCTGTGATGACTGGCTGTGCTGACGCCGGGTGTGATGTGCTGGGCCGCCGTGAATGAAGCGTCCAGTCCCCGGCAAGTCCCGGTTCGCTATCACGCCGGCCGCAACAGCGGCCGCGCCGGGGATGCCAGCTGGGCGTGCCAGTCCCTCGGCTGAGGGCCTCGATCAGGAGAAGCGCAGATGAAGGAACCAGAGAAGACCACCTGGCACAAGAGCGCATGCATCTTATGCGAGAACAACTGCGGTATTCAGCTCCAGCTTGAAGAGCGTCGCTTTGCGAAGATCCGCGGCGACAAGGACCACGTTGCCACTGGCGGCTATACCTGCAACAAGGCCCTGCGCCTGGACCACTATCAAAACAGCGGGGCCAGGCTGACCACCCCCCTGCGCCGCGAGGCAGACGGCAGGTTCACCCCGATCGGCTGGGACACCGCGTTCAACGAGATCGCCGCCCGCCTGAAGGCGGTGCGCGACACCCACGGCGGCAAGACGATCTTCTTCTACGGAGGCGGCGGACAGGGCAACCACCTAGGCGGCGCCTACAGCGGCGCCCTGATGCGCGCCCTGGGCGCCCGCTACCGCTCCAACCCGCTCGCCCAAGAAAAGACCGGCGAAAGCTTCGTCGACGCCCACCTGACCGGCGGCCACACCACGGGCGACTTCGAGCACGCTGAGGTCGCGGTGTTCCTCGGCAAGAACCCCTGGCAGTCCCACGGCGTGCCGCGCGCCCGCACCGTGCTCAAAGAAATTGCCAAAGATCCAGCCCGCACCATGATCGTCATCGATCCGGTCCGTACCGAGACCGCCGACCTTGCCGACATCCACCTGCAGCTGCGCCCCGGCACCGACGCCTGGTGCCTGACCGGAATCCTCGGTGTCCTGGTCCAGGAAGACCTCATCGACTACACCTTCCTGAAAGCCCGCACCACACAAGCAGAGGAAGTCCTGCCCCATCTCACAGAGGTGAACGTCACCCACTGCGCGACGGTGTGCGGCCTGGAGGAAGACCTGCTACGCACCGCAGCACGGCGCATCGGCACCGCGCAGAGTGTGTCCACTTATGAGGACCTCGGGGTGCAGCAGGGCCCCAACAGCACGCTCATCTCCTACCTCAACAAGCTCATCTGGCTTCTCACCGGGAACTTCGGCAAACCCGGCGCCATGCAGCCGCACTCTTGGATGGCACCCCTGGCCCGCTACGAAACCTCCACTCGCCACACCCCGGTCACCGGGGCCCGCATGCCCGGCGGACTCGTGCCATGCAACGTCATTGCCGAGGAGATCCTTACCGACCATCCCGACCGGTTCCGCGCGATGATCATCGAGTCGTCCAACCCCGCCCACTCCCTGGCCGACTCAGTTGCCTTCACCCAGGCACTTGCCGCCCTGGACCTGGTCGTTGTCATCGACATTGCCCTGACGGAGACCGGCCGGCACGCTGACTACGTGCTCCCCGCCTCCTCCCAGTTCGAAAAGTGGGAAGCAACCTTCTTCACTTTCGAATTCCCCCGCAACACCTTCCACCTGCGTAACCCCGTTCTCACGCCGTTGCCTGGCACCCTGCCTGAACCTGAGATCTACGCACGCCTCATCAGAGAACTCCACGCCGTTCCATTCAGTCGGCTGGCGGTACTCCGCACCGCCGCCCGCATGGGCCGCACACCCTACAAAATCGCCTTCGCTGCCCTTGCGGCGGCCGACAAGAACACCCTCCCCATGGCCCCCTACCTACTCTACGAAACCCTGGGCCCCACCCTCCCCGACAAAGCCCGCGCAGCCGCCGTGCTGTGGGCGCTCACACAGCGCATTGCCAAGGAGTACCCCAAAGCCATGCGCCGGGCCGGCCACACCAGTGCCGACGCCCTCTTCGACGCAATGCTGAATAGCCGCTCCGGCATCACCTTCACCCAGGACCAGCCCGAAGACGCCTGGAGCTACATACCGCACCCCGGCCACCGCATCCCGCTACACATCCCCGAACTCCTCGACCTGCTCAACGCCCTGGACACAACACCCGCCGTGCACACCACCGGCGAGTTCCCCTTCATCCTGGCCGCAGGACAGCGCCGGGCCTTCACGGCAAACACCATCTTCCGCGACACCACCTGGCGCCTACGCGACCCAGGCGGCGCCCTGCGCATCAGCCCCGACGACGCTCAGCGCCTCGGCCTGAGCGACGGCAGCCGGGCCCAGGTCACGACCCGGCGTGGAACCGCGCAGGCCACGGTGGAGATCGACGACCGACTGCAAATCGGCCACGCGGCCCTGCCCAACGGCTTTGGCCTCGACCTTCCCACCGAAAATGGCTCCCTCGAGCGCACTGGCGTAGCCCTTAATATGCTCACAGACCTGCACTGGCGCGACCCCATCGCTGGTACCCCCTGGCATAAGCATGTGCCCGCCCGCATCGAGCCCCTGCCGGACTGACCCAAGCAGAACACCGCTTCACCGCCATCGTCGGTGGAGGCGGAACACCGCACTCCTGGCAGTACCGCCGACCCACATCGCCAGACATGGACATGCATACCCAGCCGTAGAGACCTCACGACCCAGCGTTCAAAATCCCTACTGAGGGCTGGAGGCTGTGTGTTAGCGGTTCGGGCGGTTCGGGTGCAGGGGGATTCAATCGTTCCAGCGGCGGCGGTGTGTCATGGCGCGGTGGCCAGGCAGCTGACAAGAGTGAGGCAAGTGTCGGCAGTACTGGTTGCCAGTGGCCGCACTGGCAGCCGTTGCTGAGTGCAGGCTTGGGAAGGCGGGGTGTCGACGACCGGGGATGGTCGCGCCAAGTCCCGTCTCACCAGCGTGATTAGAGGCTACAGGCGGCAGCATGTGGGGTAGGAAGCTGACGCCGACGAGGCGCATGCCCAGATCTCACGTCAAGTAGAGGGGCTGTCGATTGAGCGCAATCTACTCATAGTTCCCTCCTGTTTGCAGTGATCAAATCAAGGGTGAAGCGATGAGGTGTGGTTGGTACCCCGGTATACCTCATCGTCGCGGGCTGCCTCTTGCGTTAAGACGTCATCTCATTTGGGTCGGTAGGCTGTCGGTCGTGGTGGGGATCGTTGAGCGGCTGGTGCCGGATGAGTTGTGGGAGTTGTTCCAGCGGGTGGTGCCGGAGGCGCCGTCGCGGCCTCAGGGCGGTGGCCGGCGCCGGCATGGTGACCGGGAGGTGCTGGCTGCGATCGTGTTCGTGGCCACGTCGGGCTGTGGCAGCAGTTGCCGGCAGCGTCGTTCGGACCGTCGGGAGCGACGGCC
>NZ_JBIBVE010000039.1:0-17435 GCF_043080095.1 Streptomyces sp. NPDC015127 | reverse complement strand
CGACGCAACACCGTCGAACGCTGCTTCAACCGACTCAAGGCCTTCCGCGGCATCGCAACCAGATACGAGAAGACCGCCACCTCGTACGAGGCAGCAGTCACACTCGCGGCGCTCCTGCTCTGGGCAAGATCCGTTTGAAGACGGACCCTAGATACGTGCCGACCTCAACCTCGCCCTACTCCAACTCGCCTGCAGCATCATCTGCTTGAGACGGTCGACTTCGATATCCCGAAGCGCGGCGGCAACGCGCGCCAGGCACAGCCGCTGACTAGCACATAGATGATCGCCGCGAACACTGTCTCATCAGGCGTGTCCTGCGTTCCGCCGCCCTGCGGCCGCACCTTCGACGGTGGGATCAACGGCTCCGCGATCTCCCACAGCCCGTCCGGAACGATCCAACTCCACGTACCCCGCCTCATGACAAGCCCAACGACCGCCTCACCACATAGGACACGGTCTTACGTCCTGGTGCGTGATTGGCGTGATCTCCCCGATCGCACGCGTGATCGTGGACCGATCGACACCGAACCAGCAGGCAAGGACGTCGTGGGTGACACCGCGCCGAAGATGAACAAGGGTGGCCAGCAGCCGGTCGACGAACACCAGCTTGCACTTCGCCCCCGCACCCACGGCTCGACGGCGCGGACGGTCAGCCAGCTCGGCATCTCTTCTGGCCTGCCACACCGGCCCCAACTCGGCTACCAGATCTGCGATCACGGTCGCCGAAAGTCCCGTGGTCCGACGCTCCGACATGATCAGACTGCGTGCCTCGACCCCCACCACACACAGCCCAACGACCCAGCCCAGCCGCCGTCACCGCCAACCACGCACCAGGTCGTAAGAGGTCATCTCATCATTTGGGCGGTTGACTACGCTGTCGGTCGTGGTGGGGATCGTTGAGCGGCTGGTGCCGGACGGGTTGTGGGAATTGTTCCAGCGGGTGGTGCCGGAGGCGCCTTCGCAGCCTCAGGGCGGTGGCCGACGTCGGCATGGCGACCGGGAGGTGCTGGCTGCGATCGTGTTCGTGGCCACGTCGGGCTGTGGCAGCAGTTGCCGGCAGCGTCGTTCGGACCGTCGGGAGCGACGGCCCATCGGCGAATTGCCGAGTGGACGAAGGCGCGGGTGTAGGCCAAGCCCCACTGCCTGGTCCTTGATGAGCTCGGCTCCCGCGGCGAGTTGGACTGTCCCGCTGCGCGATCGACTCGGTGAACATGCGGGCTCTGAAAAAGGGGACCTGACAGGTCCGAATCCTATCGACCGGGGCAAGTACGGGTCGAAGATCCACTTGATCACCGAGCCGACCGGTCTGCCCCTGTCCGTCGGAATCTCCGGAGCGAACCTGCACGACAGCCAGGCTCTCCGGCATCAGCCACCGCATCGTCCGCAAGGGGATCGAGACATCGCAGCGGCTGAGCCGCCACCGCTGGACCATCGAACGCACCATGGCCTGGCTCGCCGGCTGCCGAATCGACCGACGCTACGAACGCAAAGCCGAACACTTCCTCGCCTTCACCAGCATCGCCTCCACCCTCATCTGCTACCGCCGCCTGAATATGTGAACGCACACCCGACACACCTTTGGCTGCAGCAATATGGTGCAGGTGAGCAGATCATCCGACCAGGTGCAGAAGGCAGCCCCCTCTGGCACGAACACCTCATGCCCCCTCACCGGCCGGCCTACGCCGATCTATACCGGCGAGGCGAAGCCTGATACCCGCGACGCCGCAATGTCGTGGCCACCGCCCTTAGAGGGCGTTTGAAGTAGGCAGATTGCCCTTGATGCCCTAGTAAGTTCCTCGCCAGGTGGGGGTGGTCTCGTCCGTTATGCGCCTGGCGAGGTTGTCGACCGAGGCGATGTGGATCATGGCTTCGGAGCTGGCGGTGAGGGTCTCGTAGTCGCGGGCGAGACGACGGTGCATCATGATCCAACCGATACTCCGCTCGACCACCCAGCGCCTTTTCACGACGTGAAACCCACGAGCGTCCGGGTTTCTGTTGACGACCTCGACGTCGATTCCGAGGCGGGCGCCGTGCTCGACGACGGCGTTCTTGAAGCCGGTGTCGACCCAGCTCTTGGAGATGGTCGGGTACTTCTCCTTCACCTGGTCGAGGAGGCGTTTCCTAGGGCGTTCTCCGACAGGCCGGCGGCGGTGACGGTCACGGCGAGGATGAGGCCGATCGTGTCGGTGAGGATGCCGCGCTTCCGGCCGACGATCTTCTTGGCCGCATCGGTTCCCTGGCTGGTCAGGGGCACATTGTTGGAGGTCTTCACGCTCTGCGTGTCGATCACGGAGGCGGTCGGCTCGGGCTTGCGCCCCTCCTTCACGCGAGCCAGTCCCGTCAGGTCGTAATTGAGCTGGGCGAAGATCCCTTCGTCGTGCCAGGCCGCGTAGTAGGCATATACGGTGCCGTGGTTCGGGAAGTCGTGCGGAAGGTATTTCCAGGGGATTCCCGTGCGGTTGACGTACAGAATCGCGTTGAACACGTCACGTAAATCAACCTTGGCCGGCTGCCCGGTAGGTCTGCGTTCGAGCCCGGCGTTCCGCCAGGCCGTCAAGGTCGGCTCGATCAAGGCCCATCGGGCGTCGGACAGGTCGCTGGGGTACGGCTTCCGCTGGCTCACGGCCCAGCGTGATCACGCACATGGCGGACGATGGCGTTCCGGTGTTGATCGGGCGGTTCTGCAGCTTTTTCAAACCAGACGGGCTTCCATGCTCGTTAACGAGCGAAACGGACAGCGGACCTCGCACCGAGGGAAGGCAGAAAGCTCTCATGGCTGGTGAATGCGGGCAAAGAGGGGCCTGCGGGAAAGCCGCTTACCGGAACAGGCCTATCTAAACGCCCTCTTAAAGAGCGTTTTGTCCCGACAGAAGTGCTTGGAGAGGCTTTGTGGGGTGAATTGACTTGGGATTGCTGGGGCGAATGTGGCTGAGGCGGTCTTACGTGACAGGGAGCGTTGTGTATCAGCCCGTTTCTGTGGGTTCGCTCCTGTCTGATCCCAAGGCGCCCCTGCTTGGCGCCGTTTGCGCCCTGGGGATGTGCCGCGCCCGACGGTACTACCAAAACATGACCCGACACCGCCCGTATCCCAGCGATCTGTCCGATGCACGGTGGGAACTCCTGGAACCGACTCTGTCGGCCTGGCGAGCCGAGCGGAGAGGCAAGGGTCTGGACATCGGGCGCCCACCCGAGCACGACTTGCGACGCATCATGGACGCCATCCTGTACGTCGACCGCACCGGGATCCCGTGGCGTTACCTCCCGCACGACTTCGCGCCGTGGGAAACGGTCTACGGATACTTCGCCGCATGGCAGAAGGAGGGCATCTTCGCTCGGCTCAATGGGCCTCTGCGTCGCCTCGTGCGTGAGGCGGAAGGCCGGAGTGCAGAGCCAAGCGCATGTGTACTCGACGCACAGAGCGTCAAGACCTCCGCCAACGTCCCCGCGACCGACCAAGGCATCGACGCCGGCAAGAAAATCGCAGGTCGCAAGCGCCACCTCGGTGTCGATGCCCTCGGTCTCCTCCTGGCCGTCTGGGTGACAGCGGCCAGCGTTTCCGACAACACCGGCGGCATCCACGTGCTGTCCCGCATCGCCGCCGAGA
The DNA here is from genome assembly GCF_043080095.1 of Streptomyces sp. NPDC015127. Classification (NCBI taxonomy): domain Bacteria; kingdom Bacillati; phylum Actinomycetota; class Actinomycetes; order Kitasatosporales; family Streptomycetaceae; genus Streptomyces; species Streptomyces sp. NPDC015127. The sequence continues at coordinate 13,831 of NZ_JBIBVE010000039.1, read as the reverse complement.
ACCCACGGGTGACCAAGGCCTGAGCCGACACCGGCTACCGAACGAAGGTCATTGACCATGGCGCACGCCTCGGCATCGACGTCGAGGTCGTCCAACGCGCCCCCGGCGTTAAGGGATTCAAGGTGATCCCCCGGCGCTGGGTGGTCGAGCGGACCTTCGGGTAGCTCATGCACCACCGGCGCCTCGCCCGCGACTACGAAACCCACTCCCACGCTCCGAAGCCATAATCCACATCGCGATGATCAACCTCATGAGCCGACGGCTCACCCGCGAATCCACCCCGAACTGGCGCGACACATGAACCTCGGACCAAACACTTTCGCCAGGACAAAACGCTCTTTTAGAATGACCCACTCTCGCGAGCTGGCTCCGGGACGACAAAACGGTCGCCGAGCTGCAGATGATCGCCGGCTCTGAGAACGATCTCGTGCCGAGGTCACAACGTCACGGTTCGCTAACTGATCGTTTCAGAACGAGTTCGGTGCATGGCTTGTCCATCCCGGCCTCGTCGGACGCCTTGGGTGCGGTGGGCTTGCTGGCGAGTGCCGCCTGGATGTGGGTGGTCATGGGGGTGAGGATGTGCTGATCGCCGATTTCGTGGAAGTGGGGGGCGTGTTCGGTGATGGCGTGTTCGACGGAGTGGCGCCAGCGGACTGTGTGGGTGAGCTGCGTGATGAGCGCGGCGGGGATGTTGTGGTGTTGGTGGGGGTGGGCGGTGGTGTTGGCCAGGACCGGGATGGCTGGCTCGTTGAAGGTGATGGTTTGCAGCGCGGCGCGGAGGGCGTCGGTGGCGGGGTGCATGTAGCGTGAGTGGAAGGGGCCGCTGACGTTGAGTTTGCGTGCTGCGCGGGCGCCGTTGGCCAGCAGGAGCGGGGTGAGGCGGTCGAGTTCGGTCTCGGGGCCGGCCAGGGTGTGGCCGACGGCGGTGTTGACAGCTGCGAGGTCGATCCGCTGGAAGTCGTCTGTGGCTAGGAGTGCCTGGAGGCATTGTTCGGGGATGCCGGTGAGGGCTAGCATGCCGCCGCCGTGTATGCGGGCCATCGCGGCGGCGCGGGCGGCGACCAGCCGCAGGCCGTCGCCGAAGCTGAAGACTCCGGCTGCCTCGAGGGCGTTGTACTCGCCCAGACTGTGGCCCAGGGCGAGGTCGGGTTGCTGTCCGGTTTCCTCGTGGTGCTGACGGGCGGCGAGGGCGTTGACGACGTAGATGGCTGGCTGCGCATAGGCGGTGTCGGTGAGTGGCCGGTCAGGATCGCCCGCGCACAACTGCTCCGTGGAGTAGCCGAGGATGTCGTCGGCTTCGCGCACCAGTTCCGGGTGGCGGGTTAGCAGGTTGTGTCCCATGCCGGGATGTTGGGTGCCCTGTCCGGCGAAGAGCCAGGCCACCGGGCGGCACCTGTCCTTGGGGGGTGTCGGCCTGCTGGATGCCGACGGGGTGATGTGCGGACTACGGGTGGACGTTTGCTGGAGGGCGCGGTCGTAGGCGGCCGTCAGAGCGGGGAGGTGGTCTGCGTGGAACATGCTGAAGTGGTCGCCCGGCACGGTGGTGAGGTACAGGTCACCGGTGAGGTAGGGCCGCCAGTCGTCGACGCTGACGGTCGTGGACGGTAGTCCTGTTTGGCCGGGCGGAAGCGGCTGGGCAGCGGCCAGGAGATGGATCTGGCCGCTGTAGGGGTGGGGGCGATGGGTGCTCAGGGCCCGGGCGCTGATGCGCCAGACGTCGTAGAGGCTGCGGAGCTCCCGAACTGTGGCGGGGCTCCAGTTCGGCTGGCGCACCGCTTCAATGGCCTTCTCCGGCGTGCTGATCTGGGCGAGCGCGGGAGCAGGCTGCGGAAGTCCCAGGGTTGTTGCGAGGAGGGCTGGGAAGGTGCGAAGAAACTCCTCGTCGCTGAAGTCCCGGGCGTGGACCTGCGGGGGTAGGGTGTCGAGGAGAATGATCTTCTCGACCTGTTCGCCGGCTTGGGTGAGCAGGTGCGCCATCTCGAGTGCGACCATGCCGCCGAGTGAGTAGCCTCCGATGCGGTAGGGGCCGTGAGGGGCCACGGTGCGGATCAACGCGACATAGTGCCGCGCCATCGCCGAGATGGATGTCAGTGGTGGAGTGAGATCGGCCGGGTAGGCGATGGCATACAGCGAGCCGGGATCGGTGCTGTGCGAGGCCAAGGCGTGTGCGAAGAGCGTGGTGCCGCCCGAGGGGTGCACGAGGAAGACCTCATGGCCGGGGATTCCGTCCTTGACCAGATGCAGACTGCTTGGCGTGTCGGCCTTCGCTGGTGGCGCGGCTGTCCGTTCGGCAGCAGCCCATTCGGCCAGTAGCCGCGGAGTCCTCAGTCGGGTGAACTGGGGAAGGGTCAGCGGCAGGGCCAGTTGCCTGCACAGGCTGTCGACCAGCGAGACCGCGACGAGCGACTCGCCACCGAGGGCGAAGTAGTCGTCGTCCGGGCCGACGGAGTCGATGCCGAGACGGGCGCTGAACATCTCGGCAACGAATGAGACAAGGTCGGCGGTAGTGCTCTGCTGCTGTGGTTTGTCTTGGTTGGATTCTGGTGATGTGGTGGGTGCCTCGATCCAGTGGCGTTCCCGGTGGAATCGTATTCCTGGGATTCGGATTTTCCTGGCGTTGCTCACTTCCCCCACGAACACGGCGTGAACCGGTGTCCCATTACGCCAGGCGTGGACACGGGGATCTTCCTGGCTTTCTCCGGCGGTGAGCGCCCGCAGGCCGGTGACTGCCTCCGGCAGTGTTGTGGCGGTGACGGCAGCGCGGTGCGGCAGCGGCTCACGCCCGACAGCCAAGGAGTAGGCAAGGTCATCGAGCCGGGTGGTGGGGTTGCGCTCCAGGTGGGTGGCCAGGTCACTGGCGGTACTCGCGAGGCGCCTGTCTTCTGGGGCGGACAGCAGTAGAACGTACTCCCCGCCGGCCGGCTGCTCGGCCCTGTTTGGGACAGGAGGGGGTGCGGTGAGGATGCAGTGGGCGTTGGTGCCGCCGATCCCCAGGGACGTCACCGCGGCAGCACCAAGCGGCTGGCCAGGGCGGTGGGTGCGGGTGTGGATGGTGAACGGTGTCTCCGCCAAGCCGAGTTCGGGATTGGGCTGGGTGAAGTTGATCTGCGGGGGAATGGTCTGGTGGTGCAGGACGAGCGCGGCCTTGATCAGGCCGGTGATGCCAGCGGCGGCGTCCAGGTGGCCGACGTTCGCTTTTACGCTGCCCAGCGCGCATTCCCGTACCGGGTCGGAGGTGGTGGTGTAGGCCTGGGTCAGGGCAGCGACCTCAATGGGGTCACCGAGGAAGGTGCCTGTGCCGTGCGCCTCGACATAGCCGATGGCTGACGCCGGAACATCTGAGACAGCCAGGGCCTGCTGGATCACGTCCACCTGCCCGGACACGCTGGGGGCTGTGTATCCGGCCTTGAACGAGCCGTCGTTGTTCACGGCGGTGCCGGCGATGACGGCGTAGATATGGTCACGGTCGGCCAGTGCCTGCTCCAGGCGTTTAAGGACGACCACACCGCAACCGCTGCCCCGCAGCATGCCGGAGGCGGCAGCGTCAAACGGCCGGCAGTGCCCGTCGGCGGAGAAGGGCCCGCCCTGTTGGTAGAGGTAGCCCGCGGTCTGAGGAGTGAAAATGCTCACCCCTCCGGCCACCGCCACCTCGCATTGCCCTGACAACACGGCGGCCCTGGCCAGGTCCACCGCGACCAGGGAGCTGGAGCACCCCGATTGCACGGTCATGCTGGGGCCGCGCAGGCCGAGCCGGTAGGACACCCGGGTGGCCAAAAAATCCTTGTTGTTGCCCAGCATCACCGGATAGCTGTAGGCCTGGCCGCGATACTCCGCCGAGGACAGGACGTGGTGCAGCAGATAGGAGCTCAGACTGCTGCTGCCGAAGACACCGATGCTGCCCTGGCAGGAGGACGGCGGTGTGCTGGCATCCTCCAACGCCTTCCAGACACACTCCAGGAAGATGCGGTGCTGGGGGTCCATCAGCCGGGCCTCGGCGGGCGGGGTTCCGAAGAATGCTGTGTCGAAATCCTCGATACCTGTCAGGTCGGCGGCGAATGGCCGGTAGTTCGGGTCCTCGATGTGGTGAGTGGGCACGCCAGCGGCCTCAAGTTCCGCACGGGTGAACCGCCGCACCGCCTCGGTGCCTTCCAGTAGCAGGCGCCACAAACTGTCGACGTTGTCGGCGCCAGGGAAGCGGCCGGCCATGCCGACGATGGCCACTGCACCAGGAGCAGGCGTCGCGCCGGTCATGCGTTGTCTCCCTTCTGCTCGTTCGCCCGGGCCTGAAGGGTGCGCAGGTGGGCGCTGTAGGTACGAACGGTCGGGTAGGTGAACAGGTCGATCATCCGAAGGGGCAGACCGGGGAAGCGTTCGGTGATCTGCTGGTGGATGCGGGCGGCGTGCAGGGAGGCGCCGCCGATGTCGAAGAGCCGCTCATCCAGATCGATGGCATCGGCCATGACTACGTTCCGCCAGATCACTGCGACCTTTTCCTCCAGACCGCTGCCGGTACCTTCGCCGGTCTGGGATGCTGCGGGAGCCTTGGGGGCAGGCAGGGCGGAGTAGTCAACCTTTCCGTTTCCGGTCAGCGGGAACCGATCCAGCGCGACACATATCCGAGGCACCATGTAGGCGGGCAGATGAGCAGCGGCCAGCTCGGCCAGCTCCCCACAGGAGAGCTCCTCGCCTGGGACGGTGGTGTAGTAGGCAGCCAGGTAGGGCTGGCCGGGCTGGTCCTGGCGCCGGATGACGTGCACCCCGCTGATGCCAGGATGGGTGTGCAGGACGGCTTCGATTTCGCCGGGTTCAATGCGGTAGCCGTGCAGCTTGATCTGCTGGTCGATGCGGCCGTGAAACGCAAGCGTGCCATCCGGCAGCCACCGAACTAGATCCCCCGTCCGATACAGCAGCTCGCTTGGGTGCTCTGGGTCGGACCTGAACTGCTCGGAGGTCAGTTCTGGCCGGTTCAGGTACCCCGGTGACAGCCCCGGCCCCCCCAGATAAAGCTCCCCAGGCACCCCAAACGGCACCGGCCGCCCCTGGCCGTCCAGGACCCGCGCCCGTGTGTTGGGAGTGGGCCGGCCGATCGGGATGGCCCCGGTGATCTGATCGGCACTGGTGAGGACGTGCCAGGTGGCGTAGGTGGTGGCCTCGGTCGGGCCGTAGCCGTTGATCAGCCGCAGGCCCGGGTTGTGCTGCAGTGCTGTCATCGCATGGGCGGGGTTGAGCGTCTCGCCGCCGACCATCACGCTTTCCAGCCCTGCCAGGCAGGTGGGGGACTCCTCCATGCGGCGGTGGAACAGCGCGGTTGGCATCTGCACATGGGTGACCCGATGGCGGGTGATGAAGTCCGCCAGTTCCTGCGCTGTCATCGCCTGCGGGGGAGCGACCACCAGCCTGCCCCCGTGGATCAGTGCTCCCCAGACCTCGATGGTCGTCATATCGAAAGAAACGGAGGCGGCGTGGAGCTGCCGCGTCGAGGTGTCCAGTCGCAAATAGTCGGCACCTGTGACCAGGTCGATGATGCTGCAATGACGGATCGGCACACCCTTGGGGCGGCCGGTCGAGCCGGAGGTGTAAAGGACGTAGGCGATGTCGTTCCCGCTGGTGGTCACGGTGAGGGGCTGGGTGGGGCAGGCGGCGATCGCAGGACGGCTACGGTCGAGGAGTTCGGGCGTGAGAGTGAGGACGAGTCCGGCGTCGTCGGTCATGTAGGCCAGGCGGTCTTGGGGGTAGGCCGGGTCGAGGGGGACGTAGGCGGCTCCGGTCTTGATGATGGCCAGGAAGGCCACCACGGCGTCAGTACTGCGGGGCAGTTGCACCCCTATGTGGGTGCCGGGGTCAGCACCGCGGTCGGCAAGGTAGTGGGCAAGCTGATTGGCGCGGGCGACCAGCTGGGCGTAGGTCAGCGACGTGCCCTGACCTGTGATTGCAATCGCGTCCGGAGTCCTTTCGGCCCAGTGGTCCACCAGCTGGTGCACGCCTACTTGGTAAGGAAAGTCGCGGTCGGGGCCGTCGAAGCCGCCGCAGACCTGGGCGCGCTCGGCCGCCGGCAGGGTCTCCAGCTGCCCGACGGGTGTATCGGGCGTGGTCGTGGCGGACTGCAGCACGGTGTGAAGGTGCTCAAGGATGCGGTCAATGGTGGCGGGCTGGAACAGGTCTGTGCGGTACTCGGCGTTGATGCGCAGCCCGTCCCCGCCGTTATCGGGGATGAGGGCCAGGGTCAGGTCGTACTTGGCAATCCCCAGATCGTGGTACTCGAACGTGGCGTCAAGGTGGTTGTCGAGGGGGAAGGCGTGGGTGTAGACGTCCTCGGGAACCAGCGCGACCTGCACCAGCGGAGTCAGCGAGTCGGTTTCCAGGCCACATGCCTGCACCAGGGCAGGGAAGGGCAGCTGCTGGTGAGCGTAGGCCTCCAGCACGGTGGTTCGCACCCGGGCCAGCAGATCGGTGAACGATTCCTTGGCGTGGATGCGGGTGCGCAGCGGCAGGGTGTTGATGAAGTAGCCGACCGCTCGCTCGAGGTCGGGATGGGTGCGGCCGGAGGCAGGGGTGCCGACCACGATGTCGTCGGTTGCCGTGTAGCGGGCCAGCAACAGCCGGAAGGCGGCCAATAGCACCATGTAGCGGGTCGTTCCGGTTGCCTGGGCCAGGTCGTCGATGCGGGCGGTCAGCTCGTCGGACAGGTGGGTGCGGGCCAAAGCCCCTTGCCCGCTGGGGCGCTCGGGGCGGGGCAGGTCAGTGGGTAGCAGCAGCTGCTCGGGAACCTCGGCCAGCTGCTTACGCCAGTAGGCCACCTCTTCCTCGAAGCCGCCCTGCTCAAGCTGCTGGTGCTGCCAGACGGCGAAGTCGGCGAACTGCACCGGCAACGGCTCCAGCGCCGGCTGCTCGCCAGCGGCCAGGGCTCGGTAGAGTGCGGCAAGCTCGGTGAACAGGATGTTCGCCGACCAGCCGTCCATCGCCGCATGATGCATCGACATCACCAGCAGATGATCCTGCTCAGCCAGGTGGATCAGCTGAGCGCGCGCAGGCGGGCCCTGGGGCAGGTCGAAGGGGCGCCCGCCCCAGCGCACCGCCTGGGCCAGTGCCGCCTCCCGTTCACCGTCGTCGTCCAGGCCAGTCAGGTCGACCTCAGCCAGTACCACCTCGTCTACCGGCCGAATGCGCTGGACCAGCCGCTCACCGTCGAGGACCAGCGCGGTGCGCAGTGGCTCATGCCGGGCCACCAGCCGCTCGATGCACTGCCGCAGCACGCCCACCTGCAGTGGTCCGCGCAGCCGTAGCGGCAGGATCTCGCTGTAGACGGCGCTGCCTGGGCAGGCCTGGTCGTGGAACCACAGCCCCTGCTGCCCGGCGGTGGCCGGCAACCTTCCGTCCCGCGCCACCCGGGGAATCGGTATCGGCTTTGCCGAGCCGTCTTGCGTGGTGTGTTCGATGAGCTCGGCCAGACTGGCGATATTCCCTGTGGGCAGCAGTGCCGACAGCGGCACCTGAATCTCGAACCGCTTCCCCACCGCGGTCGCGATCCGCATCGCCGCCAGCGAATTCCCGCCCGCCGCGACAAACCCGTCGTGGACCGAGACCTCTTCCAGATCAAGGATCTCCCTCCATAGGGCGACCAACTCCTCTTCCACCGCCGACCGCGGCGCCACCACCGGACCCAATCCTGCGTCCCGCACCCGGGACGGGGTCGGCAGCGCCGCAGCGTCGACCTTGCCGTTGGCGGTCAGCGGCAGCGCCGGCAGCACCTGGAAGGCCGCCGGCACCATATACGCCGGAAGTCTGCGGGCCAGATGGGCGCGCAGTTCCTCTGTGGTCACCTGCTGGCCCTTGCTGAGAGTGATGTAGGCGGCCAGATAGGGCCGTCCGGGCCGGTCCTCCCGCCTGACCACCCTTACGCGCGCCACCGCGCCGTGGCCCCGCAGCACTGTCTCGATCTCACCGGGCTCGATACGGTGACCGTGCAGCTTGATCTGGTCATCGACCCGGCCGCAGAAGACCAGCGTGCCATCCGGCTGCCAGCGCACCAGATCCCCCGTCCGGTACAGGCGCAGCCTGGCATCCTGCGGATCCGAAACGAACCGCTCGGCGGTCAGCTCCGGCCGGTGCAGATATCCCCGCGCCAAACAAGGGCCTCCCACGAACAGCTCACCCACCTGCCCCACAGCAACCGGCCGCAAGTCAGTGTCCAGCACCCGCAACCGTGCATTGGCCGCCGGCCGCCCAATCGGCACCGGATCGGTTATCCCGTCGGCGCTTTCCAGCACGTGGTAAGTGCAGTAGACGGTGACTTCGGTGGGTCCGTAGAGGTTGATCAGCCGCAGGCCGGGATTGGCCTGGCATACCGCCGTCGCGTGGTCGGCACTGAGTGTTTCCCCGCCCACGGTTACCGTTTGCAGGCCAGCGAAGGACTCGGGAGCGTCTTCGGCTTGCCGATGGAACAAGGCGGTGGGGAGCATCGCATGGGTGATGCCCCCTTGGAGCAGGTCGGCCAGTTCTTCACTGCTCAGCGGGCCGTCCTTCGCGATGACCAGCTGGCCGCCCCGCAGCAGGGCAGACCAGATCTCTAGTACGGCGGCGTCAAAGGAGATCGATGACGCATGCAAGAAGCGGCTCGTATGGTCCACTTCCATGTAATCGGCGCACATCACCAGGTCGACAATGCTGCTGTGGTGGACTTCGATTCCTTTGGGCTTGCCAGTCGAGCCGGACGTATAGATCACATAGGCGATGCCATCGCATAGGGCGACCTCAGTAGGCGAATCGCAAGGGAGCGAGGCCGTCTCGGCGTTTTCCCGTAGAAGGTCGGGCGTTATGGTGAGCACCAGCTCGGCGTCCTCGGAAATAAAGGTCAGGCGGTCCGGCGGGTAGTTGGGGTCAAGCGGCACATATGCACACCCGGCCTTCAACACCGCCAGGAAGGACACCACTGCATCAATGCCGCGCGGCAACCACACCCCTACCCGGGAACTCGGACTAGCTCCCCGGTCCGTCAGGAAATGCGCCAGTCGGTTTGCACGTACCGAGAGTTCGGCATAGGTCAGCGACTCGCGTCCATTCGTCACCGCTACGGCATCGGGGGTCTGCTTGGCCCACTGCTCCACTAGGTCATGTACGGTCACAGCGGCCGTGAAGTCTTGAGTCTCTCCTTCCTCCATGACGGAGAAGAGAGATTCGACGGAATGCGAATTACGCAACATGTATAGCAGCCTCGAAATTCGACGAAAAGTGCCATCCGGCCGTGAATCCTTACCGGCCGCAGTCGGCAAAGGATGACGTTAACATGACATCAGAAGTCGCTCGCCACCGCGAGTAATGAATACTGAGCGACCAACTTCAGGGCACCGGGTGGGCGCATGCAAGCTACATAACCCACCAAAATATACGCCTCAACGCGCGGCATGAGTAATCAATACTCATTACCAGCGTCGTCTTTCTTTGTCGGCACTGAGTTTCTCGACGAAACGGAACGGAACGGCGAGGTAGCCAACAGCAGCTTCTCGATCACCGGTGCGGGCCGCGGTCAGGCCGCGAGTGCAGCCAGGCGGGGATCCGGGAGCGGCGGCGACGAGGGCGAGCGCGTCGCACTTGCCTAGATACATCCGCGGCATCAGCGTTCGGGGGGCTTGCGCCTGCGGGCAACCCTGCCGTGGCGACGATGGGCTTGGGGCCCCACTCAACCAACTTGTGCGGCGGTCCACTGCGGCAGGAATGTAACCAAAGAGGCTCGAGACGGAAGAGTTGAGATGTCACCCTGCCCATTCTGCTCCGATCTCCGACCACCCGGCCATCACTCCCATCGATCCTCTCGTAAAAGGCTCAGTGAGTATCCGCTACTCGTGAGTCCGAGACGCGAGCCTCGCACCTGAGAAGAAAAGACACAGCTTCAACCTGACTCGAACAGACGGCACGGCAGGAGGCGCCCCGCGACGAGCGCACATATAAGTAGCATCAATGCTCAGTCCATTCTCGCATCGGTTAATCGACGAGCCAGCGAGGCTGCAAATAGGGCCGACCGGCAGTTGTTCCCCTTTGGTCGCTGCAATTACTAAAGCCTCTCTCTTGCAGATTCAGAATAATCCACCCTCGACCGACAGTCTGGGGCAATACTTCGAGGAAACACTGGTCGAAACCATCCATCGCAGCCTCGCGGAAGCCACCGGCGGGACGCCCGCACCCATGTGGCTTGCACGCATTCTCCGCCGGACCGTGACGATCACCGCGAGTACCAGGCCGAGGTGTCTGTGACCAGGCGGCGCCTGCGACCTTTGATCTTCTTGCCAGCGTCGGTGCCCTGACCGGCCTCGGCGACATCTCGAAGTGTTCGCGCTCTGGTGTCGATCGCAGGCGGCCGATAGCGCCGCACACTCGGCGGGTCCTGCCCCGCAGTGGGCCGTGGACCTATTTGGATGGCCCGTCCGCCGCCCACTCGCTGCAGTAGTCGCAGAGGTTCTTGAACGACGGGAGGTCATGCGGCTGACATACAAGATCACGCTGACGACCCCTCATAGGCAGCGTCGCCAGGCGCCCGTTCCGGGACCGGACCGCTTCGTCCACCACAAGACGAACACAGGCTCAAACAACACCCACCGGGCATCGGACACGCCACTGCGATACGGAGGTCGAGATATCACGAGCCCAGCAACAAGCCACTGACCACCCACTTACCCGACCCGAGCACCCGTCAATTTCGTCCTCCCGAATGTTCCCGTGAGCATGAGGGCTACTAGTCCTGCCTGAGTAGCTACTACTCAGGCAGGACTTCCGATGACTCACGAGAATGGAGACGCCTCTGCGGCGCACAGCCTCCATTAGAGAGGCTGAGACCGCTGACAGCCTCGAAGAAACTAATCCTGTACATATAAGACGCCTCAAGAGGCAACACTCCACGCGAAAGGAGAATCAATTACCAGAACTCGGGAACACCCCTTCAGGTCCAGCTCTCCCAGTTGCAGGCGCGGGCACCTTTCGGTCAATTCGCGCCGCGATCGCAGTGTGTGAAATATCGAGGGATTATGGAATTTAGGAATGCATGGCTCCAGGAAATATCGCGCACGAGCATATCGGAGCGAGATCCTCTTAGGCTGGACGCATTCTTCACGCGCCTACCGGAGCTCAACTCTAAGGGGGACTCTGGAGCTATCCTCCATGAAGCCAGAAATCTTGATCTGTCGGTCTATACTGCACGGCAGGCGAATCTGGCAGACAGTATCGCAGCGATGCGTGACCTCGGAATGATGGTTTGCTCCCTAAACCGCCATGGGGTTAGCGCGCCAGGCAATATATCAGGCCTGAGCGATGCAATGCTCGGTATAGCCGAAAGAACCGGGATGATCCCCAGAGAGACGGTGCTGCACTACTGCTGGTGGAACCCCGAAGGTGATAGACAGCGAATGTTCACTGGTGCCACCGCAGAACGCAGTCTCATCTCATCCACTGCCTCGTCTCTGCCGGCCGTCGAATCTGCAGCCCGGATTACGGCCACTCTAATAGACGTTGCCCCCTCGGAACCCGGATACAGCATACTTTGTTCGGAAGCAGTGGATCAACTTGCTCGCCTATCAAATTCTGTACACCTGCCCAGCAGTGGTCTCGATGCTCGCCATTTCGCCGATGAACTTCGCCACTACTTCCTGCCGGCAGAGGTGGGCCACGGAACCTATCACTCGGCGGCTGCAGCCCAGATACCGCTCTACCTGGTGGACCAGGCGGTGTGGGGCTCTGACCAGACTGATCCCCATATCCAGCTCCTCTGGGAGGACCTCGCCCTCTACGGCCTACCTGTCTGGCGATCCTCCTTCCGGAAACTCTCACAAGCCCCTTCGCTGGTACACAGAATGGCAGCAGCGCTCCGGGGACCGTCGTCCAGTAGTTCGGTTGTCCATAACTCGGCAACCTCCCTAATGTCTCTCATCCGGACCCTGATCGAGTTCCGGGGAAGGCATCGTCGACTCGTGCGCACAGCATACGAAAGAGATTCTCGCTTTTACCATCAGGGTAGCGCCGGAGCCACCCCAGAACTCATAGACCAGCTCCTTTTCGCCACCAGGGAATGCATCGAATCAATCAAGCATGGTCCGGCGCAGAGAAGAGTCGCACATCACGCGGTCTGATCCCCGGTGCTGACGATCGCTTTGACCGCCGGGACCGAGCGCGGACTTCCGTCACGCGCGACAACGGATCGCACAGTGACCAGCATCCTGATGCTGGAACGCGTGAGCTCCTGATCTTTCCGGACAGACGGTTGGAGATGGCGGCCATCAGCCTGCTGGACCGGTACAAACATGGGTTCAGCATCGAGCTGAAGCACGCTCAGTACCCCTGGCTCAACCAATACGGAACGGGAGGGTGTTCGGTGCTGTTGTATCTGACACTATTTGCGATCGCTGTGGGAGTAGCATCTGCGGCCCTGATCTGCAAGTTCAAGGGCGCTCCAGCCTTCCGCGCCCAGGCAACCAGCGATTTCGAGGCGACAAAGGTGATGATGGCGTCGTGCCTCGAGCAGGATCTTTGCATCCTGGATGCACAGTTGAGTGCCATAAATGGCTCCCGCGGCAGCCTCCACCTGAACCAGGCCTGGACGTACCATTCAGCAGCAGTTCGCTTCGCCGGGCAGGTTCGGACCGCTGAAGGCGGTTCTGTCTGGCAACTCATCGTGTCCTGCACAGAATCCATTGCCAACGCTGCAGCGGAACTCGCTGCGGCTCGGGCAGAAACAGCTGGAAGGTCACTCCCAGCCAAGACTCCTCCCTGTCTGTTCGACCCGACTCACGGCCCCTCGACCACGCACGTGGAGTGGGCGCCGCCAAACAGCCTCCCCCGCGCCGTTCCGGTCTGCGGTACAGACGCAAAGCGCATCGCTACAGGCGCCCCACCACTGGTAAGGATGGTGCAAAGCTTCGAGGGGGTGGTTCCTTATTATGCTTGCTACGGTCTTTACACTCACTGGCTCTTAGGGTTCTTCAGTGGCTTCGACCCGTTCCTTACCGCCCGGCTCCTGAGCGGGACACCAATAGGGGCACACCTTCCGGGAGCAGCCGCCAGCGTGCGGCGCGCACCAATACCGCCGGAACTCTGCGCCGAGTTCCGACTCAGCGACTGAGAGATCCGATAAGCATTCAGGCAGACTTGGTTATTTCCATCGATTCAGTTCGCCAGGATGGCATGGATTCCCCGGTGAGCTCGCGACTCATTTAGCAATGGGCCCAGGGGCTATTTTTCCTGGCCGGTAGGGAAACGTTTGGTAGTCGCGTGCAAGCTGGCGATGGCATCAGTCAGCCCGGGGGTCCGCTCGATCGCCATCGTCCGGCCGTGGGCGATCCAGGGACGAGGGCAGGCTTGACTACGTCGACGTCGATGCCCATGCCGGCTCCGTGGTCGACGACAGTGTTCTTGAAGCCAACGTCCGCCCATACCCTTGACCACATTCAATGCGCGCTGTCGACACGGTCGAGGAGATGCTTGCTGTCGGCGCAGTCGTGGCCCGACGAGACTGTCGCGATCACCGCCGGGACGAAACCGACGGCGTCGGCGACCAGACGCCGCCTGCAAGCTTTCACCTTCTTGACCGCGTCGATGCCCTGGTCAGATTCGACACGGTACTGAACCTCTTTCATCCTGCCCCGCGGTGGGAAATGACCTGGTGGGCAGGGGCGTGACAGGACAGGACCCCTCGTCGTTGGCGTGGTGATCTCACTCATCACACCGGCGACCGAGGGGCCCTGTTGGTTCCGTATCCTTCCATGCTCGACGTCCCGTACGAGCTCGTCGAGCATGTCTCCTGGCTCATCTACGCCCGAAGGCGTGAACTGCGATCGCGCTGGCGGAAGTT
>NZ_JBIBVE010000038.1:0-18153 GCF_043080095.1 Streptomyces sp. NPDC015127 | reverse complement strand
CCCAGTTCTCGGCCAGGTGTTCCCGCAGCGTCGCGGCGTCCATCGGGGCGCCGTTCTTCAGGACGACGGCCACGCAGGGCCTTTCGTCCCAGCGTTCGTCGGGGACGCCGAAGACGGCGGCCTCGGCGACGGCGGGATGCGCCATGATGTCGTTCTCCATGTCGATGGAGGAGATCCACTCGCCGCCGGACTTGATGACGTCCTTCGCCCGGTCGACGAGTGTGAGGAATCCGTCGGGGCTGATCCGGCCGACGTCGCCGGTTCGCAGCCATCCGTCGTCGAAGGCGCCGGCTTCGACCGGCTCGTCGTCCGGACTGTAGTAGGAGCCCGTGACCCAGGGGCCCCTGACCTGCAGTTCGCCGAGCGAGGCGCCGTCGTGGGGTACGGGGGTGTCGTTGTCGTCCTTGAGTCGGAACTCGACCAGCGGTGCGAACCGTCCCTGGCTCACCTGGTAGCGCCACCGGTCTTCACCGGTCGCGCGGGCCGGCGGGTGGGCGACCGTGCCCACGGACGAGGTCTCGGTCATCCCCCAGCCGTGCACGACCCGGACCCCGTGCTGTTCTTCGAAGGTCTTCATCAGCGTGGGCGGCATGGCCGAGCCTCCCACGACGACCTCGCGCAGGTGGCTGATGTCCTGGGGGTGGGTGGCGAGCCTGGCGGCGAGCCCCGTCCAGATGGTCGGTACGGCGGCGGCGGTGGTCGGTCGCTCCGCTGCCATCATGGCCAGCAGTGGCTCGGGCTGCAGGAAGCGGTCGGGCATGAGCAGCGACGCGCCGGAGAGCATGGACGCGAACGGCAGACTCCAGGCATTGACGTGGAACAGCGGCACGATCGCCAGACACCTGTCGCTCGCCGCCAGCCCCATCGCGGCCGGAGTGGTCACGTGCATCGCGTGCAAGTACAGCGAGCGGTGGGAGTACACCACGCCCTTGGGGTCGCCCGTGGTGCCCGAGGTGTAGCACATCGCCGCGGCCGAGCGTTCGTCCAGCACCGGGAAGTCGTACACGGCGGGCTGTGCCTGGAGGAGGGACTCGTAGTCGTGGACCTCGACCCCCCGGGGCGCCCGGAAGCCGGTCGCGTCACCGTTCACGACGACCACGTGACGCACGGTATGGAGCTGGGGGAGCACGTCCTCGAAGGTGGACACCAGGGACCCGTCCACGAACACCACCCGGTCCTCGGCGTGGTTGGCAATGAAGACGAGCTGCTCGGGGAAGAGACGGATGTTCAGGGCGTGGAGGACCGCACCCATGGCGGGGACCGTGCTGTAGATCTCCATGTGTTCGGCGTTGTTCCACATGAACGTCGCCACGCGATCGGAAGGCCCGACGCCCAGACCGCGCAGAGCGTTCGCCAGCCGCGCGGCCCGCGCTCCGAGTTCGCCGAACGTACGGCGGCGCGCCGTTGAGTCCGTCCAGGTGGTGACGGTGGCGTCGGCGTGTACGGAGGTCGCGTAGCGCAGCAGATTGGCGAGCGACAGTGGCCCATCCTGCATCGTGCTCAGCAATTCATTGCTCCTTGGGTGAGAGGTCGCGGTGTCGGCGTGCGGGTGCGCGGCAGCGGTGACGCCTGGCCGCGGAGGACGCGATCGACTTCGCCGGGGGTTGACGCCGGGCCGGAGGACCTGGCTACCATCGAGTGGGACGAATGATCTAGACGCTAGATGTAGTCAGATGACTCTACTCAACTCCGCGAGGCCGTCGCAATGCCCTGCCCAAGGGCCACCGGGAAGTTCGCACCGTGGTGTCGGCTGGCCCGACGTGTTGAGACGCATCGTGTAAACAAGGCGGGAAGTGACCCTTATGGATCAGACCATTGAGCGCGTCGACGTGGTGATCGTCGGTGCCGGCCTCTCGGGCATCGCGGCGGCGGTCGAACTGACGGCGACACACCCAGGGCGGTCGTTCGTCATGCTCGAGGCGCGCGACGGCGTCGGCGGCACATGGGACTTGTTCCGTTACCCCGGGATCCGGTCCGACAGTGACATGTTCACGCTGGGTTACGGCTTCAAGCCGTGGACCGCCGAGAAGTCGATCGCCTCCGGCGAGGCCATCCTCGACTATCTGAAGGAGACCGTCGACGAGTACGGCCTCAAGCGCCACATCCGCCTCGAGCGCCGGGTCCTCGGCGCCGACTGGTCGCAGGACGACCGTTCCTGGGTCCTTGAGGTCGCGGGCCCTGCCGGTCGCGAACTCCTCACCTGCTCCTTCCTCTACATGGCCGCGGGCTACTACGACCACGACAGCGGCCACGAGCCGGAGTTTCCCGGCCAGGCGGCGTTCCGGGGAGCGGTCGTCCATCCCCAGCGGTGGCCGGCCGACCTCGACTGCACCGGAAAGCGGGTCGTGGTCATCGGATCCGGCGCCACCGCGATCACCCTGGTCCCGGCCCTCGCCCAGACCGCGTCGAAGGTCACGATGGTGCAGCGGTCGCCCTCCTATGTGGCCATCGACTCCGATGTCGACGAGGAGGCCAACCGGCTGCGCGTGGAAGTGGGGGACCAGGAGGCGTTCACGCGGGTCCGGCTGCGGAACCTCCGCGACCAGCAGGTGAAGTACCACTTCGCCCGCACCGATCCCCAGGCCTTCAAGAAGCACCTCTTCGACGAGATCGAGAAGATCGTCGGCCGCGACTGCCGGGAGAAGCACTTCACCCCGGCCTACGAACCCTGGGACCAGCGCGTGTGCCTGGTGCCCAACGGGGACCTCTTCCATGCCATCCGGCAGGGCAGGGCCGACGTGGTGACGGGGCACATCGAGACCTTCACGGAGGGTGGCCTGCGGATGACCTCCGGCGAGGAGGTTCCGGCCGACGTCATCGTGACCGCGACCGGCCTGCGACTCGTCACCCTGGGGAAGATCCGGTTCAGCATGGGCGGTGAGCCGGTCGACTTCTCGAAGACCTTCACCTACAAGGGAGTCGCCTTCAGCGGCGTCCCGAACCTCCTGGTGGCCTTCGGCTACCTCAACTCCTCCTGGACCCTCCGCCTCGAACTGGTCAACCGGTTCTGGAGCTCGCTGCTCACCCGGATGGACGAACTGGGCGCGACGGTCGTGACGCCCGTGCTGCGCGACGAGGACCAGGACATGCCGCGAGGGCCCTGGGTCAAGGACGTCTCCTCGGGCTACCTCGTGCGCCACATGGACGACATGCCGGCCCAGGGCGACCGCGCGCCATGGATCAACCCCCAGGTCCATGAGCAGACGAAGGACCTCCTGAGCGCGCCTTTCGAGGACGGCGCCCTGCGTTTCGCGTAGCGCCGGGGCACAGCCGATTTCTTTGCCGCCATGTGATTGACACCCGCCCTTAACCGGCACTACTTTCAATTCAAAGGATTCGATCAAATGATTCAGTCATTTGATCGAGATCCCGTGAATGGCGCCGGCACCCCGTGTTCGGCCGCGAATGATTGAGGTGAGTGCCCATGAGTGGCGCTGTGAGAATCGAGGTCGAAGCGGATCCGACTCCGCTCGTGCTCTCGCTGGCGAGGGTCTTGCGCGAGAGCGCGGCGGTTCCCGAACTCCGTGATCTCCTCACGGGGCTGACCGGCACCGTGGCGCTGCGATCGCAGCTGGACGCCCAGACCGCGACCCTGCTCTTCGCCGAGGGCGGCGTGGACATCCACCACGGCGTGGACGAAGGCGTCGAGGCGATCCCCCTCGTGCCCTATTCCGATTACGCGCTCGCCTCGACGCCCGACGAACTCGCCTCGGCGGTCCAGACACTACTGAACCCGCCGGTGCCGGCCTGGCGTGATGCCGCATCGTCCTTCTGGGCGGCGAATCAGGGCTCGGCCGGATTCCCCGAGGGGCTCCGCGTGGTCTGCCAGACCGAGGAGGAGGAAATCCGCTTCGGTGAGGACGCACCGGCGTACGAGGTGCACGGCCCCGCGGACGCGCTGGCGGCGGTGTTCAGCGGCCGCGGTGAGACTTTTCTGTTCGCCCTCGCGACCGGCGTCACCGTCGTCGGCAGCGTGGCGCACCTGTCGGCAATGTGCGGCGCGCACTGGAAGGTGAGATTCGGTGTCTGAGATGACCATGGATGAGCTCGACCGCTGGCTGGACGAGCACGGCATCACGTCCGTCGAGATCCAGGCGACCAACCTCGACGGCACGTTCATCGGGAAGACCCTGTCGCGAGGCAAGTTCCTGGGCGGCGTCGAGCAGGGATTCGCCTTCGCGGACGTCGTGTTCGGCAACGACCTGAGCAGCACCCCGATCCTCGGCATCCCCTTCCCTTCCTGGCGCGGCGAACTCGCGGACATCTTCCTTCGCCCCGACCTCAGGACGCTGGTCGTGTGGAAGCCGGGCAAGGCGGCCGTCATCGGCGACTTCTGGACCCAGGACGGCACCCCGGTCTCCGTCTGTCCGCGCAACCTGCTGCGCCGCGTCCAGGCCGACGCCCAGCAGCTCGGCTACACGGTCAACACCGCCATCGAGATCGAAGCGACCATCTTCGAGGAGTCGGTTCGCGAAGCCCGCACCAAGGGCTACGAGAACCTCACCCCGCTCGGCGGCACCAACGGAGGTGCCTACGTACTCGCCAAGGACGCGGACTGGCGCGCGTACCTGGAGCGGGTGGAGGAGCGGCTGCGGGCCATCGGAATCGACTGGGAGGCCTGGAACGACGAGGCCGCCGCAGGCCAGATCGAAGTCAATGTCGCGATGGGCAGTGCCGTCGAGGTCGCCGACCGCTGGGCCCGGTGTCGCCAGGTGATGCGCGAGGTGGGCCACGAGCTCGGCCGGACCGTGACGTTCATGGCGAAGTGGTCGGATGCCTGGGGCCAGGCGTCACACCTGAACCTCTCGCTGGCAACGCCGGACGGGAACGCCTTCTACAGCCCCGACGGCCTGTCCGACGTGATGAGCCGGTTCATCGGCGGCGTGATGCCGGCGATGGCGGGTACGACCTCGATCTCCCTTCCCTTCGTCACCTCCTATCGCCGACTCGTCCCCGCCGAGGGCCCGCCCACGACCATCAGTTGGGGAGTCGGCAACAAGACGACGGCGGTGCGCGCCGTCGTGGACCACCCGAAGCAGTCCCGCGTCGAGTACCGCGTGCCCGGTTCGGACGCGAACATGTACCTGGTCACCGCGGCCGTTCTCGGCGCAGGCCTCTTCGGAATCCGCAACGAACTCGAGCCGCCCACCGCCCTGACCGGCATGGCCTGGTTCCGCCCCGACGGGGAGCCGATTCCGGCGAGCATCAGCCAGGCGGCCGCGGCACTGAAGGCGGACAAGATCCTGCCCGAGGCGCTCGGCGGTGAGTTCGTCGGCTACTGGATCGGCACGCGCCTGTCGGAGTGGCTGTCGTTCCACACCGGTGGGGGCGATCCCGACTCCGGGATCACCCCGTGGGAGCGCAACCGATACTTCGAGCTGGCATGAGCACCCGGATAACAGCCGCCGTCCTGAACGCGGCACCGGGCCCCCTCGAACTCGAGGAGCTCCTGATCGACGATCCCGGACCGGACGAGGTCCTGGTGAAGGTGGCGTACGCCGGTCTGTGCCACTCGGACCTGCACGAGATCGACGGCACCTTCGAGACCCAGCCGCCGATCGTCCTCGGTCACGAGGCGGTCGGTCGGGTCGTGGCCGTCGGCACGGGCGTGTCGGAGTTCGCGCCGGGAGCCACGGTCGTGACGTGTCTGTCCGCGTACTGCGGCACCTGCGAGTACTGCGTGGCCGGCAGGCAGACCCTGTGCGTGAACCGGGCACGGCTGCAGCAGGAGCGGTCCCGGCCGAGGCTGACCAAGCTCGACGGCCGGCCGGTGCGGCCGACCGCCGGCATCGGTGCCTTCGCGGAGATGATCCTCGTCCACAAGAACAGCCTCGTCACCATCCCGGACGACATCCGTCCGGAGACGGCGAGCGTGCTCGGCTGCGCCGTCACGACGGGCATGGGCGCGGTCCTGCACAGCGCCTCGGTGCAGACCGGGCAGAGCGTCGCCGTCGTCGGCCTCGGCGGAATCGGCTTCGCCGCCGTCCAAGCCGCACAACTGGCGGGCGCGGCCCAGATCATCGGGATCGACGTCGTGCCGGGCAAGCTGGAACGGGCCGTCCGATTCGGCGCGACGCACGTCGTCGACGCGAGGGAGACCGACCCGGTCGAGGCGGTGCGGGCGATCACCGGCACCGGCGTGCACCACGCCTTCGAGGCGGTCGGCTCGGCCGCCACGGCCGGACAGGCGTTCGCCATGCTCCGGCCGGGCGGGACCGCCACCGTGATGGGCATGATCCCGGACTCGCAGCCGATTCCGGTACGAGGGGCGGAGCTGTTCCTGGAGGAGAAGCGCATCCAGGGCTCCTTCATGGGCTCCAACCACTTCAAGGTCGACGTCCCGCTGTACGTGCGCTTCAACCGCATGGGCCTGCTCCAGCTCGACGACCTCGTGACCGCCCGGTGCGACCTGGCCACCATCAACGACGGATTCAAGGCCCTGGCGTCCGGACGGGAGATTCGCGTCGTCGCCCGGGTCGGGGAGGTGTGAACATGCCACCGCTGATCGGCATCACGGGCCGCCGCCTGAGCCTGGGCATGGTGAAGGGGACGTCCCGCCGCTTCCAATTCCAGTTCATCAACTCCTACTTCAGCGCGTTCGGCGACAAGGTGGCGGCCTCCGGCGGAATACCGGTCAACGTGCCGTTCAACTGCGACGCGGAACAGGTGGTCGAGCGACTGGACGGACTCATCGTCACCGGCGGGCAGGACGTCCATCCTTCCCGCTGGGGCGGAACCGCCCAGGCCGACCCCCCGGTCGACCCGAGGTGGAACCACGACGTGCCGGACCCCGAACGGGACGAGTACGAGGCGGCCCTGATCGTGGCCGCGCTCCGAGCCAACATCCCGATCCTGGGCGTGTGCCGCGGTCACCAGCTGCTCAACATCGTCCTCGGCGGCACCCTCGTCGAGCACATAGAAGAGGGCCCGATCGTCCACTCGTCACCGAACTTCGCCCCTGACGACGGCGACGACGCGCACACCGTCCACTTCACGCCGGGAAGCCTCGCCCACACGCTCTACGGGCCCCAGCGCGTCGTCAACTCCTGGCACCACCAGGCGGTCGACCGACTCGGCCGAGGACTCACCGTCATGGGCACCACCACCGACGGCGTCGTCGAAGCCATCAGGCTGGCCGACAGCCCGGTAGTGGGGGTGCAGTGGCATCCCGAGTGGATGGCCTCCCCTGACCCCGTCTTCGACTGGCTCGTCGACCAGTCGGAGGCGAACCTCCTCGGACCCGCCATGACAGGAGGCACGCTGACGTCGGTGACGACGACACGTCGGGGCGACTACCTCGGCCTCTGAGGCCGACCTGATGACCAGCTCACGCGGCCTCGTCGTCGACGCCCCATGAGCGAGACGTCCCGCAGAGAGCCCTCCACGGGCCTTCTGCGGGACGTCGTCCAGGTCGGGACCTCGTTCCCGCTCAACGATCCACGGACGCCGGATTCGGTGCCGCCGTCCCGCCTGTGCTGAAGGAGGCACTCGAACATGACCAAACTGACCGGCGTCGTTCTCGTCGGACTCGGAGCCACGGGCATCGCCATCGCCGAGTCGCTGGTGAGCCGACGCGACTGCGCACTTTTGGGTGCGCTGGACATCGGGGTGGACAAGGCCGGAGTGCCCCTCGCCGACTTCGTCGCCGGCGCGCCGCGTGTCCCCGTGGTCGCCTCCGTCGCGGAGCTGCCGCCTGCCGACGTGGCCGTCGTCGCCACGTCGTCCTGGGTGGACGCGATAGAACCGACGCTCACCGCCCTCATCGAACGGGGGACGAACGTCGTGTCGATCTGCGAGGAGCTGAGGGATCCGACCCGGAGCCACGCTCAGGCCGTGGCCCGCCTGGATCGGCTCGCGCGCGAACACGGCGTCTCCGTACTCGGTACCGGTTGCAACCCGGGGATGCTGATGGACACGCTTCCGCTGGTGCTGAGCGGCCTCACGCTCGGGGTGGATCGCGTGTCCGTGCGGCGTACGGCGGACATGAGCCGCTACGGCGCGATCCTGAAGAAGTTCGGGCTGGGTCTCACGCCGGCCGAGTTCGACGCCGAGCGCGATGCCGGCCGCGTCATGGGGCACGTCGGCTTCGCGCAGAGCATCAGCGCCCTGGCCCGTGGACTGGAGTGGGATCTCGACTCGATCGAGGTCGATGCCGTCGAGCGAGATCTGATCGCGGAAACGGAACGCAAGGGGCAGCACACCGTCATCCCCGCGGGAACCGTGACGAGCGTCCTGCACCGGGCTCGTGGACTGATGCAGGGGAAGGCCGTCATCGAACTGGCCACCCGGTTCGGCATCTTCGACCCGGAGGACGCCGTCGAACGCGGCGACGGACTCCTCCTTGTCGGTCGCGAGCAGACGATCGAAGTCGTCGTGCCCGGCGGGTTCGAGAGCTTCCTTTCCACCGTGGCCATGGCATCGAACGCCGTGACCGCGGTCGTCGAGGCGGAGCCGGGTTTCCGCACCGTGGAGGACCTGCCGGTGGGCGCCCTGGCCAGCAAGGGCGCCCGCGTCGCGCCCTGAGGCTCCTGCAACACCTCGCCCGGTACCGGGCGCCCGAACAGTCACCGGGGCGCCGGCCCCCTCCCTGAGACCGCCTGCCCCGATGACCGAGCAAGGAAGGAACATTGAATGGGTTTGGAGTCATCGCGCATCGCTTTCGAGCGGGCCCGGCGCAGTGTGGGAGCGGGGGTGGGCTCCGGCCTCCGCGCGGCCATGCAGCCGCATCCGCTCTTCGTGAGCGAGGCGCGGGGAGCCCATGTCTGGGACCTGGACGGCGACCGCTACATCGATTACGTCATGGCGTGGGGTCCCCTCGTCCTCGGTCACGGCGACCCTCGCATCGTGGGCGCCGTACGCGACGTGGTCGCGCGGATGCAGGTCGTCGGCACCGGTCACGTCCTCGAGTACGCGGCGGCGGAGTCGGTTCTCCGAGCCGTCCCGCACGGTGAGCGCCTGCTCTGGAGCAACACCGGGACCGAGGCGGTTCAGGTCGCACTGCGCCTGGCACGGGCGGCCACGGGCCGTCGGCGGGTGGTGAAGTTCGCCAAGAGCTACCACGGATGGCACGACACCGTGTACGCCGGCCTGACCGACGCCGACGGCAGCCAGGTCGCCAGGGCGGCGAGCAGAGGCCAGAGCCCCAGCGTGCTCGACGACCTCGTGGTGGCCCGGTTCAACGACGTGGCGATGATCGAACGCATTCTCGCCGACGCCGTCGAGCGGGACATCGCCGCCGTACTCGTCGACCCGATCATGAGCAACGCCGGAGTCGAAGCACCCACGCAGCAGTTCCTGCAGACCTTGCGGTCCCGGTGCGACCAGCACGGGGTGGTGCTCATCTACGACGAGGTGATCGCCGGATTCCGGATCGCCCGCGGTGGCGCCGCCGAGCGCTTCGGGGTGCACCCCGATCTGTCCGTCTTCGGCAAGGCCATGGCCGGCGGCTTCACCCAGAGCGCCGTCGTCGGCCGAGCGGACCTGATCGACCAGGTGACCGACGGCGTGGTCCACGCCGGGACGTTCAACGGAAACCCCGTCGCGCTGGCCGCCGTACAGGCGACTATGGGAGCACTCGAGGACCCTTCCGTCTATGAAACGTTGGAAAGCGTCTCCGCCCAGTTCGAGCTCGTGATCGGGGACCTGCTGGCCTCCGCGCCCCAACCCGCCCGTCTCAACCGCGTCGGTTCTCTGCTCCAGTTCGTCCCGGACCTCGATGACACCGGCCTGCACGGTACCGGCGGCCTCTGGCCGCAGATTCTGGGCGGGATGCTCGCCCACGGCGTGGTGTTCATGCCTTCGGCCAAGATCTTCCTCAGCACAGCGCACCGCCAGGCGGACATCGACGCCACCGCCGACGCCCTCGACAAGGTCCTGAGTCAGCTGCGGGGGCCCGCAGCGGGCTGACCGCCGCACGCTGCCCGATGTCGTCGACATTCTGACCGACACCCCGCGCGCCCGGCGTCTCACACGCCTGTACCCGGCCTCCTGGGCCACGCCGTAAGGCAACCCACCCTCATCAATTGCCGTTGTGACGCCAGACCGGCGCCTCGGCATCAGGCCGCCCCTCTCCCGATCGGTGTGGGCCGCAGCCGACCGACTCCTGTCGCCCGTCCCCGACGGCTGCGACCGCTCCCCACCCCCGTGCGCCGTGGCCGTCTTCCTTCTTCCGGAGAGAGGTCCCGTGCCCTCCGTTTCCTCCCGGCCCCCCGTCCCGCGACGGGGGATTCCCACGCCAGCGCCCCACTCGTCCTCCGATGACACGCGGATGCTGGTCACGATCAACGCGCTGCCGCTCGCCGTCGGCGTCCTGCTCTCCTGTTCCACGACCCTCGGAGCGACCCCCGTGTACGGACGCCTCACGCTCGGCCTGGGATGGGCATTCGTGCAGCTCGCCGTCCTCGTCGGCGGGACATGCTGGTACGAGCACCGGGCCGCGTCCTCCTGTGCGTCGGCGTCGGCGACGACCATCGCCTCTCCTGCGGCCGGGGGCGCGTGATGACGGCCTACCTCCTGGGCGCCGGCTCGCTCGACCCGATCGGTTCCGAGGCAAGGGGCGCCGTGATCAGCGCGTTCCTCGTCTTCATCGGCGTCTGCCTCCTGTGGGTCTTCACCCTTGCCACCCAGGGCGACGACCTGGAAGGCCTCTACGTCGCCGACCGGTCCCTCGCCCCCGTCTTCAACGGCGTCGCCATGGCCGGTGAACAGATCACGGTCGTCATCCTGGTCACGCTGCCGGGGTCGATCTCCCTCTTCGGCTACGACGGGGTCTCGATCGCCGTCGACAGCGCCATCGCCCTCGGCGTCTTCCTTTTCCTCGCCCCGAGGATCCGTGCCACCGGCCGCTACACCCTCGGCCAGCTGTTCTCCCTGCGTGTTGAGGGGCCCGGTGTGCGGACGGCGGGCGCGGTGGTCACCCTGTGCATCGCCGTCCCTCTGCTCATGGTCCAACTGCGGGCCGGCGGCGTCACCACGGCTCTTTTGATCGGCATGTCGAGCGAGACGGCCCAGGTGGTGTGCACGGTCATGATGGGATGCCTCATCGCATGCTTCGCCGGCGTGGCCGATCTGCGCGGCACCAGCTTCGTGCAGGTCGTCAAGGTGCCCGTGGCCCTGGCGACGCTCGCCGTGGTGACCCTGCTGGCGCTCCGCGTCTTCGCCTGGAGTCCCGGAGACCTGCTCTCGGCCGCCGTGCACAAGAGCACGTCCCCGCACGCATACCTCAGTCCGGGGTTGTGGGCGCACGCCACGGGTCTCGGGCCACTCAGCGCGATCAGCGACCACATCGTCGTCATCCTCGGCACCGCGATGATGCCCCACCTGATCCTGCGCGTCAGCGCCGGCCGGGACGTGCCCGCTGCCCGGCGCTCCATGAGCATCGCCGTAGCACTGAGCGGTCTCTTCTTTCTGCTCCTGATCACGACGGGCTTCGCCGCGGCCGCGGTGGTGGGCAGCGGACAGATCGGGGCGGTCGACGCGAAGGGACAAGGAGCCCTGATCCTGCTGGCATCGAGCGTCCTGCCCCACCACTCCACGGGCCGGGTCGTACTCATCACCCTCGTGGCCTGCGTCGCCTTCCTCGCCGTCCTCACGGCCGTGGCCGCCGTGACCTTCGCCGCGGCCGTCTCCATGGCCCGCGACCTGTTCGGACGGAAGGACCGTTCCAGGAGCGTCATCGGCGAGCTGGGAGTCCTGCGGCTCTGCGTCGTCGCGCTCTGCGCGGTGAGTCTGGTCCTCACCGTCGCCGCACACCGCTACCCGATCGAGTTCCTCCTCGCGTTCTCCATGAGCGTCGCGGCCTCGTGCGTGTTCCCCGCGCTCGTCTACTCCTTCCTCTGGACCGGCTTCAACCGGCGAGGGCTTCTGTGGCAGGTGTACGGAGGACTGTCCCTCTGCGTACTCCTGACCCTTTTCTCGCCCGGTGTTTCCGGGACGGTCTACGCGCTCCTGCCCCAGGAGGACTTCGACCTTTTCCCGCTCGGCACCCCCGGGCTGGTCTCCGTCCCGACGGCCTTCCTCCTGGGATGGCTCGGCAGCGCGCGTCCGTGGAGGCGGACCGCCCGGATCCGGCGAACCGAACGGAGTGGTGTCACCGGCTGAGTCCGCGGGGCGCCGACCCCGAACTCGATGGTGGCGAGGCCTCCGTGAGGGAGGCCTCGCCACCATCGGCAACAAGGAGGGGCCGGCACCGTCGTCTGTCAGCGGCGACCGGTCGCCGTCAGGCAGGCGAATT
Source organism: Streptomyces sp. NPDC015127 (assembly GCF_043080095.1). Lineage (NCBI taxonomy): Bacteria > Bacillati > Actinomycetota > Actinomycetes > Kitasatosporales > Streptomycetaceae > Streptomyces > Streptomyces sp. NPDC015127. Next base: position 5,921 of record NZ_JBIBVE010000038.1, on the reverse strand, counting down.
GCCCGGCCCGCTCCAGCAGACGGGGGACGCCCGTCTCGAGCGAGGGCCCGAAGGCCGTGTCGTGGGGACGCTCACCACGCTGCCAGCGGGTGTAGATGGCCTCGCAGAAGATCGCCGCCTTCCACAGCGCGAGGGTCTGGTACCACGGCAGCGACGTCAGATCGAGGCCCGTGTGGTGCTGATAGCGCTCTGCCAGCTGGCGCTGGGTGAGGTAGCCGGGGGACCGGGTCACCTTGGTGAGTTCGAGCGGGGTGACAGGGCTGCCGGCCTCGGAGTAGGTGGCGGTGAGGTATCCCAGGTCCGCCAGCGGGTCACCGAGGGTCGCCATCTCCCAGTCCAGGATCGCGAGGACCTTCGCAGGCGCCTGTGGGGCGAACATGAGGTTGCCCATGCGGTAGTCGCCGTGCACCACCGAGGCCGCCTGGCTCGCCGGCAGGTTGCGTGCCAGCCAGTCCGAGATGCGGTCCACCGCCGGCAGGCTGCGGGTGGTGTTGACCTCCCACAGCCCGCGGAACCTCTCGACCTGGCGCCGGAGGTACCCATCGGGGGAGCCCAGGGTGGCGAGCTCCCCCTGGGTCACGTCGATGCCGTGCAGGGCGACGAGGGTGTCGACGACCGCCTCGCTGGTGGCCCGGCGCTGTTCGGCGGGGGAGAGATGGGTCGGGATCGTGTCGGTGATGACCGTCCCGTCGATCCGGGACATGAGGTAGAACGGCACCCCCAGAAGCGACTCGTCCTCGCACACCGCGAGGATCTCCGGCACCGGCACCCCGTGCCCGCCGAGGACCTTTTGGATGCGGGCCTCGCGCACCATGTCGTGCGTCGACTTCGGCAGCGGCGGCCGCGGTCCGCGGCGCAGGACGACGCACTCGCCACCCCGCTCGATCAGATAGGTGACGTTGGACTGGCCGTCGCCGATGCGCTGCCACGCGATCGGGCCGGTGCCGATGCCGTGTGCGTCGAGGAAGCCGGTGACCGCGTCGAGGACCAGGAGGGGAGGGCTGTCGAGGTGACGGGCCTTCTCCCAGCTCGCGACGACTTCCACGCCGTCGGGAATGGTGTGCATCACGCGCCCCCGTCCCGGCCGACGACGGCGTCGCCCCTGTACCGTTCACCGGCGCGGACTGCGGCGGCGCGGCCGGCCGAGGCCCGGCGGGCGATGGCCCACCGGTGGGTCTCGTTGGAGCCGTCGTAGATGCGGAACGGGCGGACCTCGTTGAGGTACTGCGCCAGCGGGAGTCCGTCGGAGACTCCGTCGCCGCCGCAGATCTGGATGGCGCGGTCGATCACCCGGAAGATCGCCTCGGAGCAGTGGACCTTCGCGATCGACGACATCGCCGAGCCCGCCTTCGGATCGCTGTGCAGCAGCGCCGCGGTCTTGGTGATGATCGCGTCGGAGGTCTCGATGTCGATGACGGACTCGGCGATCAGGTGCTGTGCCAGGCCGAGCGAGTCGATCGGACCGCCGAACAGCTCCCTCTTCGCGGCCCGGTCGAGCGCGATGTCGTGTGCCCGGCGCGCCAGCCCCAGCCATCGCATGCAGTGGGTGAGACGGGCCGGTCCGAGCCGTACCTGGGCGTAGCGGAAGCCGAGTCCGACCTCGCCGAGGACCGCGTCGTCGGGGACGAAGCAGTTCTCGAGGTAGAGGTGCGGGTGGCCGCCGTCGATGGAGCGGTCGACGGTGTGGATCGCCTCGCCGATCCGGATGCCGGGGTTGGTCATGTCGACGAGGAACATGGTGGCCCCTTCGGGGAAGCCGTCCAGCGCCGGGGTCCGTGCCATCACGATGCAGAACCCGGCGCCGACGGCGCCGCTGGTGAACCGCTTGTGGCCGTCGATGATCCAGCCGCCCGCAGTGCGCACGGCCGTGGTCCGCAGTGCCGCCGGGTCGGATCCCGCTCCGGGATGGGGCTCGGTCATGCCGAAGCACGACCGGACGTCGCCGGCCGCCAGAGGCGTGAGGTAGTGCTTCTTCTGCTCCTCGGTGGCGATGAGGTTGAGCATGTGCATGTTCCCCTCGTCGGGGGCCATGCAGTTGAGCGCGCTGGGGCCGATCGGCGAGTACCCGGCTTCCTGCAGGATCGGCGACCAGTGCTCGATGGGCAGGCCCTGCCCGCCGTACTCCTTCGGTACGAGCGGCGCGAAGACGCCGGCCTTCTTCGCGGCCGCCTGCAGCCGGTCGCGAGTGGCCTGGTCGAGACGTCCGCCGGGGGCGGGTTCGGCGTCGATGACGGTCTCGCGGACGAACCGGCGGGTGCGCTCACGCAACTCCGCCACTTCGGGGGGAAGGTGGGTGAAAGTCATGACAGTCCTTTCGGGGGTTGGCGGGGGCGTTACGCGGTGCCGCCGGCGACCGTGAGGCCGCCGTCGACGGTGAGAACGTGGCCGGTGACCCAGGAGGAGTCCGTCGAGGCCAGGTAGGCAACGGCGGAGGCGATGTCCGAAGGGACGCCCAGGCGCCGCAGCGGATAGCCCTCGGCGACCTCGGCCTCCTTGCCCTCGTACAGGGCTTCGGCGAACCGCGTCTTCACCACGGCCGGAGCCACGGCGTTGACACGGATCTCAGGGCCGAGCTCGACGGCCAGGGTCCTGGTCAGGTGGGACACCGCCGCCTTGCTCACGCCGTAGAGACCGATGCCGGGTGCGGGGGTGTCGCCGGTCACCGAGGAGAGGTTCACGACGGTGCCGTGGCGCTCGGTGAAACCGAGCTTCGGGTGGGCCACCGCGTCCTGGACCCAGGCGAGGGTGGCGAGGACGTTGACGTCAAGCACCTTGCGGGCGACATCGAGGTCCAGGCCGACGACGGGGCCGTACGCCGGGTTGATGCCCGCGTTGTTCACCAGGACGTCGAGCCCGCCGAACTCCTCCGCGACCGTGTCGAGGACCTCGCGGCGGTGGTCGGGATCGTCGGCCTTCCCGGCGACGGTGATGACGCTGCCCTGCGGCAGGGCAGCTGCGGCTTCCTCGAGCGGGCCGGCCTTGCGTGCGGTCAGGCACACGCGTGCTCCCTCGGCGACGAGCCGCTCGGCGATCGCGAGGCCGATGCCCCGGCTCGCGCCGGTCACGATGGCGGTGCGGCCCGAGAAACGGCCCTGGTTGGTGTGGTTTTCGCTCATGAATCAGTCCTTCGAGGGGAAAGCCGGGCCGAGAGGCCGACGATGCCGAACACCGCCGCGAGGTCTTCGACACCGTCGCAGGCGGGGCGTACCGATCGGTCGCTCGGTTACCGAGCGGCCGTTCGGTAAAGTGAAGGGAAGTGCCTGAGGTATGTCAAGAGGGCTGCTGCCGGGCAGGGCGGGGCGGCACTGCATACTGTGCCGACGCGATCAGGATCCGGGGGGAAGGAGGGCTGTGATGGAGGCCGACGCCAGAGCGGACTGGAGGTCGTACCAGGGCAGCGGACTGCCGCCGATCCTCATGAGCGCGCTGAGGTGCTTCATGGAGCACGGCTACCACGGCACCACGGTCCGGGAAGTGGCCGCGCGTGCGGAGCTCTCGGTGCCGGGGCTTTACCACCACTACCCGGCGAAGCAGGACCTGCTCGTCGCGATCGTCTCGCACGCCATGGACGACCTGTGGGAGCGCAGCATCGCAGCCCTGGAGGAAGCCGGTTCCGACGTCCGGCGACGGCTCGACCTGCTCGTGGAGTGCCTCGTGCTGTTCCATGCCCACCGGCGGGATCTCGCGTTCATCGCCTACAGCGAGATCCGCAGCCTCGCGGGAGAGGTGCGCGACACCTACATCGGCGCCCGTGACCGCCAACAGCGTCTGATGGACCAGGTGCTCCAGGACGGCGTCGCGCGGAAGGAATTCACGACCGAATACCCGCGCGAGGTCAGCAGGGCGATCGTGACCATGTGTACCGGCGTCTCCCAGTGGTATCGGCCCGAGGGTGAATACACCCCGCAGCAACTGGCGGAGCGCTACCGCGCCATGACGCGCATGATGGTGGGCGCGGTCTGACCGCCGCCCGTACGCCGGCCGACCCGGCCTGCCGCCGTCCGGAGGGTGGTCAGGAGGTGCGAGCGTTCGCCCACACCTGTGCCGCTGGGACCGGTGCCTGGGGCGACGGCGATGGCCCGCCCGTGTCACCTTTGTCCGCCGTTCCGACGGTGCTAGCCCGCGCCCGTGGCGGAAGACCGCAGGGCAAGGCGCCGATGCTGCCACTTTGCCGACCTTCAGCCGTTCAACGAACCGTTGACCTGTGTAAGTGCCACCGAGGAGCGTGCTGTGGGGGAACTTCATCGGCCGATCCGGTGATGAGATCGCACAAGCGCGCGAGGACTGGGAGGAGAGCTCGCGGTTCGGCGAGGTCCACGGCTACGACGGCGCCCGACTGCCCGCCCCGGAGCTCCCCGCCACCCCGCTGAAGCCGCGCGGGCGAGTGCGCTGACCTGGGAAACGTGACCAGCACACGCTGTTCCGCCACGCTTCGCACGAAGGACGGCAGAACAGGCATGAGAGCGCGCCTGGGCGCGCGTCCAGATCATGGTGGCGGTCACCGACTTCACCGCTGCGAACGGGGGCACGTGGTGGTCCCGCGAAGTCCATCTGTGGGGTGATGATCGCGGGCCCCAGCGACTGCTGGGCTGGTCGACGTGTCCTGCCGGCAATAGTTTCGTCGAGCAGGACGGAATGATGGCCGACCCGATCTTTCTCCTCCGGCGAGGCGGTCGGGCCCGCAGCGCGTATGCGCAGTTCGACGATGACGAGGCCGCCCCGGTCGGCCCAGCCCTCGGGCTCGCTCCCGCCGGAGAGGGGCTCGATCGACGGTCACGAATCAGCTGGCCGCCTGTCGCATCGCATCCGGTGCGACGCAAGACCCCGAGCCCTGCCGCAGAGCCTGAAGCGCGGCGTCGTCAACAAGGCCCGCTGGAAGCGACCATCGGGCCTTTATCAATCCCTCGGCGCTTTGGCGCCCGGAGCAGCGCTGACCACGCGGCTTCGTCGAAGACGGAAGGAGAGACATGGTACCGTTCGAGTGGTTCAAACGACTGAGTCACTTTTTGAGAGGGTCTGATGCCACACGTACCGGCGGACACGAGGCGAGAGCAGTTGATCGAGGCGGCTGTGCGGGTGATCGCTCGCGAGGGCGCCGACGGAGCCACGACCAGGAAGATCGCTGACGAGGCGAAGGCGCCTCTCGCCTCCCTCCATTACTGCTTCCAGAACAAGGAGAATCTCCTGCTCGCCGTCTTCGCGCAGCTCTCCGACGAGCTGCCGGTCGGTGTCGATCTGCCGGAGGACAGGAAGGCGAGCCTGGGGCAGGTCGCCGAGCAGCTCTTGACGCGCGCTATGCGGTGGTGTGTGGAGAACCCCGTCCGGACGCGAGCCCTGCTCGAGATCCTGCTGTGGGCCGAGCGCTACGACCCTGAGCTTTCCGCCGGCTTCTACAAGGCCTTTTACAACAGGGCGGAAGACTGTTTCCGCCAGGCTGACATGACGCTCCCGGACGAGGAGCTGCACTCCACGGTGAGGATTGTGGTCTCCCTGGTCGACGGGCTTTCGCTGCAGATGCTCACGGGCGGCGACAAGGGGCGCACCCTGCGTGACACGGCGACCGCCTGCGCGATGCTGAGGGCCTTCCTGGGTGAGGCTGCGCGAAGCGCCGCCTGAAGGGGGCGGCGTTTCCGGACACTGGAGCGAAGTCCGGAAACGCCGGCGTCACGAGCGCAGCTGACGTTGGGTTGCAGCCCTACCTCAGGTGAACGCAGTCGAGTCGGCCCGCAGCGTATTGACGACGGAGGGCCTTCTTGTCGAACTTCCCCACGCTGGTCTTGGGGATCTCGGCGACGAAGGTCCAGCGTTCCGGGAGTTGCCACTTGGCCCAGTTCTCGGCCAGGTGTTCCCGCAGCGTCGCGGCGTCCATCGGGGCGCCGTTCTTCAGGACGACGGCCACGCAGGGCCTTTCGTCCCAGCGT
>NZ_JBIBVE010000037.1:0-21620 GCF_043080095.1 Streptomyces sp. NPDC015127 | reverse complement strand
AGCGTCGAACGCCTCCGCGAACACCGGGAACACGGCATACAGCTCCCGGCCCATCCCCAACCGCTGCGACCCCTGCCCCGTAAACACACACGCCACCCGACGGCCACCACGCGCAAGTCCGGAGCCCTCGCCCCGCGCCACCGCCTCCAGCCCCATGGCAAGCTCCGCCCGATCCGCACCCACCACCACGGCGCGGTGATCGAACCTGGCACGGCCCGACAACAACTGGCGTGCGACCGAGGAGAGTTCGTCCTCGTCGACCGTGTCCACGAAGGAGCGCAGGCGCTCCGCCTGTGCCGTCAGTCCCTCGGGCGTCTTCCCGGACAGCAACCATGCCACCGGTCCCGCGCTCTCGTCGGCATCAGCGGCGCTGCGCAGATCGGCGGCAGGCTCCTCCACGATGACGTGCGCGTTCGTCCCGCTGATCCCGAACGACGACACCGCCGCCCGCCGCGGACGCCCCTCAACAGGCAGCCACTCCCTGGCCTCCGTCAGCAGCTCCACCGCACCCGAAGACCAGTCCACCTGCGACGACGGCTCATCCACATGCAGCGTCCTCGGCAACACACCATGCCGCATCGCCTGCACCATCTTGATGATCCCCGCCACACCCGCCGCCGCCTGCGCATGCCCGATGTTCGACTTGATCGACCCCAACCACAACGGGCGATCAGACGACCGACCCTGACCATAGGTCGCCAACAACGCCTGCGCCTCGATCGGATCACCCAACGTCGTACCCGTCCCGTGCCCCTCCACCACATCCACATCAGCCGCCGACACACCCGCCGACGCCAACGCCTGCTCGATCACCCGCTGCTGCGACGGCCCGTTCGGCGCCGTCAACCCGTTCGACGCACCGTCCTGATTCACCGCCGAACCCCGCACCACCGCCAACACCGGATGCCCCAGCCGCCGCGCATCCGACAACCGCTCCACCAACAACACACCCGCGCCCTCGCCCCAGCCGGTGCCGTCGGCCGCCGAGGCGAACGACTTGCACCGGCCGTCCGCGGACAGGCCGCCCTGCCGGTTCATGTCGACGAAGGTGTCCGGGGTGGACATCACCGTGACGCCGCCGGCCAGCGCGAGCGAGCACTCTCCGTTGCGCAGCGCCTGCACGGCCAGGTGCAGGGCGACCAGCGAGGACGAGCACGCCGTGTCGACGGTGACCGCCGGGCCCTCAAGGCCGAGGGTGTAGGCCACCCGGCCGGAGACCACGGCCGTGTGCCCGCCGTTGCCCAGGTATCCCGCGAACTCCTCCGGCACCTCGCCCGGCCGGGTCGCCCAGTCGTGGTACATCACGCCGGTGAAGACGCCCGTCCGCGAACCGTGCACCGACCGTGGGTCGAGGCCGGCGCGCTCGAACGCCTCCCAGGAGGCTTCGAGCATCAGTCGCTGCTGCGGGTCCATGGCCACGGCCTCGCGCGGGCTGATGCCGAAGAAGTCCGGGTCGAACAGGGCGGCGTCGTAGAGGAATCCGCCCTCCTTGGTGGAGGTCCTGCCCGGCTTGCCGGGCTCCGGGTCGTACAGCTCGGCGATGTCCCAGCCGCGGTCGCCGGGGAACTCGCCTACGGCGTCCTGGGCATGGGCCACCAGTCGCCACAGGTCCTCGGGCGAGGTCACACCGCCCGGGTAGCGGCAGGCCATGCCGATGACGGCGATCGGTTCGTCGGGCACGGCGGCGACCGGGGGCGTGGCGTCGGCGCGCTGCTGACGTGTGCCGAGGAGTTTTCCGGCGAGGTGTTCGGCCAGTGCCAGCGGTGTGGGGTAGTCGAAGACCAGGGTGGCGGACAGGCGCAGACCGGTGGCGGTGTTCAGCGCGTTGCGCAGTTCCACGGCCGCCAGGGAGTCGAATCCGATCTCGTTGAACGCCCGTCGCGCGTCAACGGCGTCCGCGCCTGCGTGGCCCAGCACCGCCGCGACCTGGCCGCGGACCAGGTCGAGCAGGAAGTCCGTCTGCTGCTCGTGAGGCAGCTCGCCGAGCCGGTGGGCCGGCGACGAGCCGTCCGCCGTGGCCCCGCCCGCGTTCGCCGCCCGCCGGGCGGGCACCCTGACGAGCGAGCGCAGGAGCGGCGGCACGCCGCCCGCCCTGCCGCGCAGGGCCTGCGTGTCGAACCACAGCGGCGCCGTGAACGGCTCGCCGCTGCGGAGCGCGGCGTCCAGCATCTCCAGGTTCTCGGCGACGGAGAGTTCCCGCAGGCCCAGGCGGGCCACTCGGTGCACGGCCACGTCGGACAGGCCCGCGCCCATGCCGTGTTCGCGCGGCCACAGGCCCCAGCCGATCGACGTGGCGGCCAGGCCGGCCAGCCGTCGCCGCGCCGCCAGGGCGTCGAGGAAGGTGTTGGCCGCGGCGTAGTTGGCCTGGCCCGCCCCGTCCAGGAAGCCCGCCGCGGACGAGAACAGCACGAACGCGCGCAGCGGCAGCTCTCGGGTCAGTTCGTGCAGGTGCCAGGCGCCGTCGGCCTTCGCCGCCAGGACGGTGTCGATCCGCTCGGGTGTCAGGTCGCCGAACGTGCCGTCGTCGACGATGCCGGCCGCGTGGACGACGCCGGTGAGCGGATGCTCCGGCGGGATGTCGGCCAGTAGGGCCGCGACTGCGGTGCGATCGGCGACGTCGCAGGCCGCCACGGTGACCGCGGCCCCGGCCTCGGTCAGCTCCTCGCGCAGCCGCGCCGCTCCGGGTGCCTCGGTTCCGCGCCGGCTGACCAGGAGCAGCCGCCGGACGCCGTGCTCGGCGACCAGGTGGCGCGCCACCAGTGCCCCCAGGCCGCCCGTGCCGCCGGTGACGAGCACTGTGCCGGTGTCCGGCCAGGAGACGTCCTCTTCGCCGTCGCGGGCACGGACGAGCCGGGGGGCGAGCAATCGTCCGCCGCGCAGGGCCAGTTCCGGCTCTCCGCAGGTGACGGCCGCGCGCAGCAGGGACGCCGCTTCCGCACCCGCCGCGTCCACCTCCGCGTCCGCATCGACGTCCACCAGGACCAGACGCCCCGGGTTCTCGGCCTGCGCCGCGCGCAGCAGCCCCCACAGCGGAGCCACCGCCAGTGACGTGTCGTCCGGTGCCCCGGCCCACAGAGCGGGCACGGCGTTCCTGGTCACGACGACGAGCCGCGCGTCGGCAAGTCCGTCCTCGCCCAGGAAGTCCTGCACCAGCCGCAGCGCCCGGCCCGTGGCGGCGCGGACCGCGTCGAGCGGCTCGCCCTCAGGGGCGTGCACGGACGCCAGGACCAGGTCCGCTCCGGCGGCTTCGGCCGGGACCGCCACCGCCCGTGCGCCGATCTCCTCGCCGAGGCCGTACGGATCGGCCCCGAGGACCGCCCACGTACCGGTCTCCGCGGGTGTTGTGACCGCCTGCTCTGTCCAGTCGACCCTCAGCAGCGCGCCTCTGGCGCCCGCCCCGCCGAAGTGGTCCGCGCCGACCGACCGGACCACCAGCGAGTCCACCGACGCCACGGGCGCGCCCGTGGTGTCGGTCAGTTCGACGCGCACGGAGTCCGGCCCGGTCGTCGCGATGTGCACCCGGACCGCGGCCGCACCGGTGGCGCGCAGCGACACGCCGCCCCAGCTGAACGGCAGGGTGACCTGGCCGTCCTGCTGTGGCAGGGCATGGTTCAGCGCGTGCAGCGACGCGTCCAGGAGTGCCGGGTGCAGCCCGTATCCGCCGGCGTCCTCGGACGCGGGGAGCGCCACTTCGGCGAACGCCTCGCCGTCGCCGCGCCACAGCGCCCTCAGGCCGTGGAAGGCGGGGCCGTAGCCGTATCCCTGCGCCGTCAGACGCTCGTAGAAGCCGGTGACGTCGACCGGCTCCGCGTCGGCGGGCGGCCACGGGGCCGTGCCGGTCGCGGGCGCCGTCCGGGCCGGGGCGAGCACGCCGCCGGCATGGCGGGTCCAGGCGCCGTCCGCGGGGCTGTCCTCTCTGCGGGCGTAGAACTCGACGGTCCGCCGCCCGTCCGGATCGGCCTCGCCGATCACGAGTTGCAGTACCGTCCAGCAGTCGTCCGCCAGGACCAGCGGCGCTTCGAGGTCCAGGACCTCGACCGCGCCGCAGCCGACCTGGTCGGCGGCGAGCACGGCGAGTTCCACGAACGCCGTGCCCGGCAGCACGGTGGCGCCGGCGATGACGTGGTCGGCCAGCCACGGGTGCGAGCGGGGTGATAGGCGTCCGGTCAGCACCATGCCGTCGCCGGTCGCAAGCGGCAGCTCGGCACCGATCAGTGGGTGGTCGACGGCCAGTTGACCGACGCCGGAGGCGTCGCCCGTCGTCCTCGGCGCGGTCAGCCAGTACCGCTGACGCTGGAAGGCGTACGTGGGCAGTTCGATGCGCCGCCCGCCCGGGTGGCAGGCCTCCCACTCCACGCGGGCGCCGCGTACGTGGGCCGTCGCGACGGCCGACAGCAGCGAGGTGCTCTCGTCGTGGCCGCGGCGCAGTGCCGGGACGAACGTGCAGTCGCTCTCGTCGCCGGCACAGTCCCGGCCCATCGCGGAGAGGACGGCATCCGGGCCGAGTTCGAGATAGGTGGTCACGCCCGCGCCCCGCAGGAAGGCGATCCCGTCGGCGAACCGCACCGGCTGCCGCACGTGGTCCACCCAGTACTCCGGCGAACACAGCCGCTCGGTGCCCAGCAGGGCGCCGGTCACGTTCGACACGACCGGGATGTCCGGCGCCGCGTACGACATGACCTGCGCGATGCGGCGGAACTCGGGCAGCATCGGGTCCATCAGCGCCGAATGGAACGCGTGGCTGACGCGCAGCCTCTTGGTGCGGCGCCCCCGTCCGGCCAGCTCGGCCGCGACCCGCAGGGTGGCGCTCTCCTCGCCGGAGATCACCACGGCGCCGGGGCCGTTGACCGCGGCGATGTCCACACCGGGTGCGCCGGCGAGGAGGGCGGCGACCTCGTCCTCGGCGGCCTCCACGGCCACCATGACGCCGGCGCGCGGCAGCTCCTGCATCAGCCGGCCGCGGGCGGCCACCAGCATCGCCGCGTCGGGCAGGCTCAGCACCCCGGCGGCGTGCGCCGCGGTCAGTTCACCGATCGAGTGCCCGGCGACGAAGTCCGGGCGCAGGCCCCAGGACTCGACCAGCCGGAACAGCGCGGTCTCCACGGCGAACAACGCCGGCTGGGCGTACGCCGTCCGGTCGAGCAGCGCCGCCGCCGCGGAGCCCTCCTCGGCGAACAGCACCTCCCCCAGGGAGTGTTCGAGCTGGAGGTCGAGGTAGCCGATCGCCTCGTCCAGCGCCTCCGCGAACACCGGGTGGGCGCCGTACAGCTGTCTGCCCATGGCGTGCCGCTGGCTGCCCTGCCCGGTGAACAGGAAGGCCAGTCCGCCGCCGGTCGCCTGTCCCGTGACCAGTCCGGTACGCGGTTCGCCCGCCGCCAGCGCCCGCAGGCCCGCCTCGACGTCCTCGTCGTCCGCGGCCAGCAGGACCGCGCGGTGTGCCATGGAGGCCCGGCCGGTGGCCAGCGAGTGCCCGAGGTCGGCCGGGTGCGGCCGCGGCCCGGTGCGGACGAACTCCAGCAGGCTCTGCGCCTGCGCCCGCAGGGCCTGCCCGCTGCGTGCGGAGACCACGAGCGGGAGCGGCAGTGCCGGCCGCGGCTCCGGCGGGGGTGCGGTGTCCGCCCGCGGGGCCTCCTCCACGATCACATGGGCGTTGGAGCCGCTGACGCCGAAGGCGGAGACCCCGGCGCGCCGGGGCCGTCCGCCGGTGTCCCAGGCCACGGGTTCGGTCAGCAGCCGTACGGTTCCGGCCGACCAGTCGACGTGCGGCGTCGGCTCGTCGATGTGCAGCGTCCTCGGCAGTACGCCGTGGCGCATCGCCATGACCATCTTGATCAGGCCCGCACCGCCCGCCGCGGCCTGGCTGTGCCCGATGTTCGACTTGACCGACCCCAGCCACAGCGGTGCGTCGGCGGAGTGCTCCCTGCCGTAGGCGGCGATGAGCGCGTTCGCCTCGATCGGGTCGCCCAGGGTGGTCGCGGTGCCGTGGGCCTCGACCGCGTCCACGTCGCCGGCGGTGAGTCCGGCGTCGGCCAGTGCCTGCCGGATGACGCGTTGCTGCGCGAGACCGTTGGGTGCGGTCAGACCGTTGCTGGCGCCGTCGGAGTTGATCGACGTGCCGCGGATGACGGCCAGCACCGGGTGGCCGAGGCGCTGCGCCTCGGAGAGCCGGGCCAGTACGAACACCGCCGCGCCCTCGGACCATCCGGTGCCGTCGGCCGACGCGGCGAAGGGACGGCAGACGCCGTCGGCGGCCAGCCCCCGCTGGCGGCTGAACGAGGTGAACGCGCCCGGGTTGATCATCACGGAGGCGGCGCCGGTGAGCGCCAGCGCGCACTCGCCGGAGCGCAGCGACCGCACCGCGAGGTGCAGTGCCACCAGCGCGCTCGAGCACGCGGTGTCCACGCTCAGCGTCGGTCCCTCGGTGCCCAGCACGTAGGCGACCCGGCCGGACAGCACGCTGGGCGCTGTGCCGGTCATCAGGTATCCGTCGAGCCCGTCGGGTGCCTCGTGCAGGGGCATGCCGTATTCCTGGGGGTCCGCCCCGATGAACACGCCGGCCCGGCTCCCCCGCAACGTGTCGGGGTCGATCCCGGCGCGTTCGAGCGCTTCCCAGGTGACCTCCAGCAGCAGGCGCTGCTGCGGGTCCATGGCCAGCGCCTCGCGCGGGCTGATCCCGAAGAAGTCGGCGTCGAAGTCCCCGGCGCCCTCCAGGAACCCGCCGCGTCGCACGTAGGTGGAGCCGGGCTTGTCGGGGTCCGGGTCGTAGAGCGTGTCGAGCTGCCAGCCCCGGTCGGCCGGGAAGTCCTCGACCACGTGCCGGCCGTCGGCGACCAGTTGCCACAGCTGGTCGGGCGAGACGACGCCGCCGGGGAAGCGGCAGCCGATGCCCACCAGCGCGATCGGCTCGTCGTCGGCGGCCGGCGGCGCGGCGGGCGGCTCCTCCGCCGCGGCGGCCGCCCCGAGCAGTTCGCCGCGCAGGTGGGCGGCGAGCTCGGTCGCGGTCGGGTGGTCGAAGCCGACCGTGGGCGGCAGCCTCAGGCCGGTCGCGGCGTTCAGCAGCCGCTGGAGCCTGACCAGGCCCAGCGAGTCGACGCCCAGTTCCCGGAACGGCCGGTGGGGATCGACCGTCCCGGGAAGTTCCTCTCCGGCTTCGCGCAGCGCGGACAGCACCTGCTCGCGCACCAGCTCCACCAAGACGCGCATCTGCTCGGGTCCGGGCAGTGCTCCGAGTGTGTGTGCCGACGTCACGAGTTCCCCTCCACGGTCTGCTTCCGCCTGCCGTTTCCGGCCACACTCGCTCGTGAGGCGGAGCGCATGAGCCCCTAGCGACCCCTAGGTGCCCTCAGTGCGACCGCGTACCGTCGGGCCCGCCGGCCGTCTCGCCGGCGAGACGGATCCGGTCGATCTTGCGGTTGGAGTTCAGGGGGAACTCGTTCAGGTGGGTGTACTGCCGCGGCATCATCCCCTTGGGGAGGATCTCGGCGAGCTGCTTCGCCAGCACGGCGGGGGGAACGGGTTCCCCGGTGTAGAAGACCGCGATCTCCACGGTGCCGTTCACGGTCCGGGGCACCGCCACCGCGTCGCGTACGCCGGGGCATCCGGCCAGTGCGAACTCGATCTCGGCGAGCTCCACCCGCCAGCCGTTCACCTGTATCTGGGAGTCCCATCGGCCGAGATAGACCAGCTCGCCGTTGTCCAGGCGGCGTACCCGGTCGCCGGTGCGGTACCAGGTGCGCCCGTCGTGCTCCAGGAAGCGTCCCGCGTCGTCCGCCGGGTCGATGTAGCCGGGCGTCATCTGCGGGCCTGTCACGCACAGTTCGCCCTCATGGTCCGACAACGCGCCGTCGGGGGTGCGCAGCAGGTGGTCGTGGCCCTCGTGCAGGGTGCCGATCGGCACCAGCCCGTTGACGCACAGCCCCGGCGAGACCTCCGGTGACCAGCGGTGACCGGTGACGGTCAGGGTGAGCTCGGTCGGGCCGTAGATGTTCTCCACGGTCGAGGAGCGGGCCGCGGCGTGCCAGTCGACGACATCGGCGGCCCGCAGCGCCTCGCCGGCGAACAGGCTCCAGCGCAGGGTTGGCATCCCGCCGGGGGTGAGGCCGCCCGTGCGCCGGGCGAGCGTGATCGCGCTCGGCGCGGAGAACCAGACCGTCATGTGCCGCTCGGCGAGGAATCCCGGCAGGTCGCGATAGGCCTGGACCGGGACCGGGTGGACGCCCGCGCCCGCGCCCCACGCGCAGAACATGTCGAACATGGCGCAGTCGAAGTTCAGGTCGAAGGTCTGGGAGAACACGTCGTCCGCCGTGAAGTCGTACCGCCGGTCGGCGAGCGTGAAGTAGTGGCGGGTCATGCCGTGGGTGATCGGCACCCCCTTGGGCCGCCCCGTCGACCCTGACGTGAACAGCACGTACGCCGTGTCCGTGTCCCGCACCCGGACCGGCGCGTCGAGCCCGGGCCCGTGCACGGGAATGCTCGTCGGCGTGCCGTGGCCGGTGGCCTCGGGCGCGAGGACCGGCAACGCGGGCCCCGACGCGGCCAGTTCGGCGAGGACGGCGAGGCCCGAGTCGTCGGCGATCACCGCGTCCACCCCGGCGGCATCGAGCATGCGCCGGGTCCGCACCGGCGGGAACCCGGAGTGCAGCGGCACGACGGTGGACCCGGTGTACAGGGCCGCCAGGATGCCGGCGTAGCCCTCGACGCTCTTGCCGGTCAGCACGCCGACCGCCCGCGGTGGGCCGTCCGGCCGGCCGTGCAGTGCACCGGCCCACCGCAGAGCCAGCTCGTGCAGCTCCGTGTAGGACAGGGACCGGGCACCGACCCGGACCGCGGTGTTCGCGGGGGCGGTGGCCAGCCCCCGCAGAAATCGAGCCGTCAGCGGGGAGTCGACCAGGTGGGCCATTTCCGAGCTCCAGGAGTAAGGGCGTATAGGGGTTGTCGGTGGCTCCGGCCTGGTCTTCCATCCCGGACAGGAGCCACGCAACGAATACGGAGTCGCCATGCTGGACGCGAAGTTCGACGCAATTCTGCGCACGTACCTTCCGTTTATCACCCCGGACGACACGATCACCGAGGACACTCCGCTGCGCGATTACGGCCTGGATTCCATGGCCACCGTGGAATTGATCGCCCACCTGGAGTCGGAATACGGCATCCGATTCGTCGACGATCTGCTCAGCCTGGAGAATTTCGGCACGCCCGGCCGGATCTGGAAGAGCATGTCAGAGCTGATCCCCGGCTCCGCCTGACCGGTCGCCGCCGCCCGCCCTCGCCCATGCGGTGAGGACGGTGCGGTCGGCCTTGCCGTTGGCGGTCAGGGGCAGTTCACCGAGGAAGACCATCTTCTTGGGGACCATGTAGGCGGGCAGGGTCTGCCGGCACAGTGCGGCCAGCTCCGCCGTGGTGACCTCGGCGGCGGGGGCGACGACGAATGCCGCGAGCGCCGGTTCGCCTTCGAGGCCGTCGAGCCCGTCGATCGCCAGCACCACGGCGGCCGTGACGGCGGGGTGTTCCGCGAGGCGGCGTTCGATCTCGCCGAGCTCGATGCGGTTGCCGCGGATCTTGACCATGGAGTCGGCACGGCCGCAGAAGTACAGCTCCCCCGAGGCGCCGCGGAAGGCGAGGTCGCCGGAGCGGTAGACCAGTTGACCCGAGCGGGGGTCCAGGGGGTCGGGGACGAGGACGTCCCGCGTCGCGGCCGCGTCGCCCCAGTAGCCGGTGAACAGGGAGGGGCAGCGGATGTACATCTCACCGGCCCTGCCGGGTTCGTGGACCGGTTCGCCGTCCTGGTCGACGAGCAGGATCTCGGCCCCGGGGTAGCCGTCGCCGATGGAGAGGGCGTCGGCGTCCTCGGGCAGGGGGTTCGGGACGTCGGCGAAGGAGCACGCCACCGTCTCTGTCGCGCCGAAGGCGTTGACGATTCGCAGGTGCGGCAGCAGGGAGCGCAGGTGGCGCAGCTCGGGCAGCGGGAAGTTCTCGCCCGCGAAGAGGATGCCGCGCAGGTGCCCGGCCAGTGCGGCCACGCCCTCCGGTTCGTGGCGCAGCAGCGGGCGCCACAGGGACGGTACGCCGTGCACCACGGTCGCCCCGGTGTCCCTCAGGAAGCCCAGCAGACGACGGGGGAAGCTCATGAAGCCCCGGGGCACGGCCACCAGCGTGGCGCCGGTGCCCAGGGTCACGCAGATGTCGAAGAGCGCCACGTCGAAGGCGAGCGGGGACGTGCTCGCCACCCGGTCGTCGGCCGCCACGGCGCCGAAGCGCTGGGTGCCGCGGTAGAAGGCCAGCGCGGAGCGGTGGCTCATCACCACGCCCTTGGGGCGGCCTGTGGTGCCGGACGTGAAGATGACGTACGCGGTGTCGGTGGCCACCGTCGTGTGCCTGACGGCGCGGCGGGCCGGCGGCGTGCGGTCGAAGGTGATGCCGTCCGCGTCGAACGCCGCGGTGGGCACATCACGGTCCAGGGCCCGGCCTGGGTGCCCCGCGGGGCGCAGGAACAGGGCCGGGTCGGTGGCGTCGACGATCGACTCCAGCCGCAGGGCGGGTGTTTCCGGGTCGACCGGGACGAAGGGGGCACCGAGCCGCGCACAGGCGAGCAGGAGCGCGATCGCCGACGCCGACGTGTGGGACTCGACGACCACCCGGTCACCGATCCGCAGGCCCGCCGCCGTGAGCTGCTTGGCACAGGTCTCGACCCGCTGGGCGAGTTCCCCGTAGGTCACCGTCCCGATGCCTCCGGACGCCCCGAGCTCCACCACGGCCGGCCGGTCCGGGACGTGGGCCGCCGGGGCGAGCACGAACTCGTCGAGGGTGTCGGCGGGGAACCGGGGCACGAACAGCCCCTCGGCCACGCTCATTTCCTACTCCCCTTCCTGGCCGGTGACCACGGTCTTCAGGTAATCCGCCATGACGGCCCGGAACCGGTCCGGTTCCTCCAAGTGCGGCACATGGCTGGAATGCTCCAGGATTTCCCAGCGCACATCGGGAATGAGATCCGCGTAGGGTTGCACAGCGGCCGGTGTGGCCTCGTCGTGACGGCCGGATATCAGCAGCGTGGGCACCGTGATGCCGGAGACGCAGTCCGTCACTCCCCAGTCGCGCAAGGTCCCGATGACATGGAACTCACTGGGCCCGTTCATCGTGAAATACACGGTCGGGTCGTTGTACATCTCGAAGAACGACGCCTGGTATTCCCGCGGCCACGGGTCGAGGCGGCACAGGTGGCGGTCGTAGAAGACGCGCGTGGCCGCGTGGTACTCGTCGCTCCCCGTGGTGCCGGCGGCCTCGTGGCGCAGGAGGGTCTCGTTGACGCCCTCGGGGAGCCCGGCGCGCAGGACGGCCATCTGCTCCAGCCACAGCGGGTACGACGCGGGGGCGTCGGCGATGACCAGGCCGCGCAGTCCCGCGGGCGCGGCCGACGCGTGCTTGGCCACGAGCAGGCCGCCCCACGAGTGCCCGAACAGCACGTAGTTGTCGGCGATGCCGAGGTGGCGCAGCAGGTTGTCCAGCTCGGCGAGGAACAGGTCGACGGTCCAGAAGTCCGCCGGCGCGTCCGGCAGATGGCTGGAACCGCCGTTGCCGATCTGGTCGTAGTGGACCACCGGGATGCCCTGCTCTGCGAAGGCGGCCAGGCCGAGCAGATAGTCGTGCGTGCTGCCGGGACCGCCATGGGCCACGACCAGCGCCGTCCGGTGCGGCGCCAGGTCGCCGGTGACCCGGTACCAGGTCCTGAACTCACCGAACGGCGCTGCGCCTTTGGCAGTGGGCCGGAACACTAGACCCGCTTGCCGGTCACCGGGAACGTGCCGAACATGCCCGGCTTCGCCTTGCCGGTCATCGTGTCGCCGTTGACGGTCAGCGTCAGCTTCATCGTCAGCGGAACCGGCTTGTGGGACTTGACCTTGAACGAGACGACGTCGCCCTCCAGCGAGCCGTCGATGATGTCCGGGCTGATCACCTGGCCGTTCGCCCGGCACTTGCCCGTCAGTTTGTCACCCTCGGCCTTCATGTCCACCCACAGGCTCTGCTTGCCGATGGGGCTCTCGATCGTGAATTCCCAACTGCCGTCGGCGCTCATATGTCTGCTCCCATTCCTGGTGACTCCTCGCTTTTACGCCGCGACGATATGGAGGACAGCGCCCCGGCAAGTACCCCTACGCACCCCTAGGGGCGTGCGCCGAGATCCATTCCTCGACGACCGTCCCCGCCTCCGCGGCCTGCTCCTCGATCATGGAGAAGTGGGTGGCCCGTACGCCGACGAAGTGGTGGGCGGGGTCCCAGGGCCTGGCCCGCCAGCTGTCGTCGTCGCCGGCGCCCGCCTCGGGCGGCATGAACGACTCGGTGGCGCCGACGAACAGCACCGGCGCGCCGACCGGATCGAGGCGGAACCGCGGGACGAGGTCGAAGTAGCGGTTCATCGCCGACAGCGCGCTGCTGTGGAACATGCCGTACGCGGTGTCCTTCTCGACCAGCCCGATGGTGAGTTGTTCCATCAGCCTGCCCTGGTCGCGGTCCTCGAGATCCACCCGGAAGGTGTCCATCAGCACGACTCCGGCCGGCCGGACGCCCCGGACCCGTTCGAGACTGCCCGCCGTGGCATAGGCGAGCGTGCCGCCCGAGGAGTAGCCGACCAGCACGAAGGGCCGGCCGGCGGCCGTGCGCAGGACGGCTTCCGAGAGATGGTCGACCACGGCGTCGGTGGAGTCGGGCAGGGGGTCACCCGCGCCGAACCCGGGGTTCGGCAGCGTGATCATCGGCCGCTTGCCGCGGAAGGCGGCGGCGAGCCGTGCGTGCTGGTGGGGCCCGCCGGTGGCCATCGGGGTGCTGATGCCGATCACGATCGGCTCCTGCGGGCCGTCGGCGAGCCTGACGCCTTCCGGGCCGGGTCCGAAGTCCGCGGCGCAGGTGAACCTCGGGCGCAGGTCGGCGACGGCGCGCAGCAGGCCGAAGCCTCCCGCCACGTTGTCCGACAGTACGGCGGCACGGAACAGGTGGGCCAGCGTGTCAGGGGCCTCGGCGGGCGCCTGCGCGGCGGCGGGCAGAGTCAGATCGGCGCGCAGGCTCCTGGCGAGGGCGGCCGCGTTCTTGTTGTCGAACACCGCGAGCGGGGACAGGCGCAGGCCGGTCGCGGTGGTCAGACGGTTGCGCAGTTCGACCGCGGCAAGGGAGTCGAAGCCGATCTCCAGGAAGTCCCGTTCGGGGTCGATGTCGTCCCCGCTCGCGTGGCCCAGTACGGCGGCGGCGTGGGCGCGCACGAGCTGGGTGAGTTCCCGCTCCTGTTCCGCCTCGGGCAGGGCCGCGAGGCGTCGTGCCAGGCCGCCGGGGTCCGCCGTGCCCGCGGTGTCGCGGCGGCGAGCGGCCGGGACCAGGCCCCGCAGCAGGGCCGGGAGTTCGCCGGAACGGGACCGCAGCGCCGCGACGTCGACCTTGACCGGGACCAGTGTGGCGCGGCTCGCGGTGAGCGCGGCGTCGAACGCCGCCAGGCCGTCCTCGACGGTCAGGACCGGGAAACCCTGGCGGGCGAGACGGCCCAGGTCGGCCTCGGTCAGCCATTGGCCGAGGCCCGCATCGGTGTCCCACAGCCCGTACGCCAGCGACGTGGCCGGAAGGCCGCGCGCCACCCGATGCCCGGCGAGGGCGTCGAGGAAGACGTTGGCGGCCGCGTAACCGCCCTGACCGGCTGCCAGCACCAGTCCGCCCGCCGAGGAGAGCATGACGAACGCGGCGAGCGGCAGGTCCGCGGTGAGTTCGTGCAGGTGCCACGCGCCGTCGACCTTCGAGCACAGAGCGGTCTCGATCCGCTGCGGGGTCAGTGACCCGACCACGCCGTCGTCGACCGCACCGGCCGCGTGCACGACAGCGGTCAGCGGGGCGGCGGGGCCGATGCCGGCGAGGACGGCGGCGAGCGCGTCGCGATCGCCGACGTCGCACGCGACGACACGGGCGTCGGCACCGAGTTCGGCGAGCTCGGCGCGGAGCCGGGCGGCTCCGGGGGCGTCGGGGCCGCGACGGCTCGTCAGCACCAGGTGGCGTATGCCGTGGGCGGTCACCAGGTGCTTGGCGACGATCGCACCGAGGCCGCCGGTACCGCCGGTGATCAGCACGGTGCCGTGGGGGTCGAGCGGTACGGGTGCCGCGGGCGGGGCGTCGGGGTCGAGCGGAACGGGTGCCGCGGGCGGGGCGTCGGCGGGCTGCGGCTCCCGGACCAGGCGCGGTACGAGGACCCTGCCGGCGCGGATCATCAGTTCCGGCTCGCCCGACGCCACGGCCGCGCCGAGAGCGGATGCGCCGGTGCCGTCGATGTCGGCGAGCACGAACCGGCCGGGGTTCTCCGCCTGCGCCGCCCGCACCAGGCCCCAGACCGGGGCCTGGTGCAGCGTGACCTCGGTGTCGTCGCTGTTCATCGCGCCCTCGGTCGTGATCACCAGCGTCGAGGCGGTGAACCGCGGGTCGGCGAGCCAGAGTTGGACCGCGGCGAGCGCTTCGGCGACGGTGGCGCGGACGTCGTCCGGCACACCGGACGCCGCCGGCGCCGCGCGCCACACCACCACGTCGGGCGCGGGGGCGCCCGCCTCGGCGGCGGCCGCGAGGGCGGCGACATCGGCGTACGCGCAGTCGTCGCCGCGGCCGACCGTCGCCCATCCGGACGTCTCCGGCACGGGCCGGCCAGAGGCGACCGGCGTGACGGGCGTCCAGTCGATACGGAACAGGGCATCGTGGCCCCGCCGGGAGGCTGCCAACTGTTCAGCGGTGATCTCACGCAGCGCCAGCGAGCCGATCGAGGCGACTGGAACACCGGACAGGTCGGCGAGATCCAGCGCGACGGCCCGGTCACCGGCCGGTGTGATCCTGACCCGCAGACCGTGGGCGCCGTGGGCGTGCACGGCGACACCGCTCCAGGAGAACGGCAGCACGGTGGCCCCGCCGCCGTCACCGTCGCCGTCACCCAACCCGTCTCGGGCCACGCCCATCACGTGCAGGGAGGCGTCGAGCAGCGCCGGGTGCAGGGCGAACCGACCGGCGTCGACATGGGCCTGCTCCGGCAGCACGACCTCCGCGAACAGCTCGTCACCACGCTGCCACGCGGCGGTCAGGCCCCGGAAGACCGGTCCGTAGCCGTAGCCGCGGCTCAGCATCGTCGCGTAGGCGTCGCCGACCGGGACGGTCACGGCCCCGGGCGGCGGCCACTCGCTCAGCCGAGCGGTGTCCGGCCGCGTGCCCGCGCCGAGTGCTCCGTCGGCGTGCCGGGTCCACGGCAGGGTGTCGTCGGTGCGGGAGTGGACGGACACGGTGCGGGCGCCGGAGTCGTCGGGGGCGCCGAGGGACACCTGAATCGTCGCCGCGCCCTGCTCGGGCATGATCAGCGGGGCGGCCAGGACCAGCTCTTCAAGGACGTGGCACCCTGCCTGTTCGCCAGCGGCGAGGGCCAGTTCCACGAATCCGGTGCCGGGGAACAGTGTGGAGCCGCCGACTTCGTGGTCGGCCAGCCACGGGTGCGTCTGTACGGACAGCCTGCCGGTGAACACGACGGCGTCGGAGCCGGCGAGCGGGACCGCGGCGCCAAGCAGTGGGTGCTCGGCCGACACCAGACCCAGCGCCCCCGGACCGGCACTGGCCGGGCGCTCGGGCTGCCAGTAGCGCTGCCGTTGGAAGGGGTAGGTGGGCAGGTCGATGTGACGGGTGCGGCGGCCCGTGAGGGTGCCGGGCCAGTCGATGTCGAGGCCGTGGGTGTGGAGCCTGCCGAGGGCGGTGAGGAGGGTGTGGGGTTCGTTACGGTCCCGGCGCTGGGCGGGGACCAGGACTGCGTCGGTGTCATCGGACAGGCAGTCCTCGGCCATGGTCGAGAGCACCGCGTCCGGGCCCACCTCCAGGAACACGCCCACACCCTGGGCGGCCAGTTCGGTGATGCCGTCGGCGAAACGAACCGGCTCACGCACATGGCGCACCCAGTAACCCGGATCGGCGATCTCCTCACCCACCAGACCGCCGGTCAGCGTCGACACGAACGGAATCTGCGGCCGTGCATACGAGAGATCCTCGGCGACGGCCGCGAACTCCGCCAGCATCGGCTCCATCAGAGGCGAATGGAACGCATGACTGACCGCGAGCCGACGGGTGCGGTGGCCCTGCGCCTCCAACCGCTCCACCACCTGGCTTACTGCGTCCTCGGCACCCGAAATCACCACAGAATCCGGGCCGTTCACCGCCGCAAGACCCACATGCTCGTTCACCAGCGGCAGGACCTGCGCCTCGCCGGCCCGCACCGCCACCATCACCCCACCCGCAGGCAACGCCTCCATCAAGCGGCCCCGCGCCGCCACCAGACGACACGCGTCGTCCAGACTCAGCACGCCCGCGACATGCGCGGCCGCCACCTCGCCGACCGAGTGGCCCAGCACGAAATGCGGTCGCACACCGAGTGACTCCAGCAGGCGGAACAACGCCACCTCGATGGCGAACAGACCAGGCTGCGCCCACCCCGTCCGCTCCACCAGCCCCGCATCCGCACCCCACACCACATCCCGCAACGACACCCCACCCAGGTGCCCGTCCAGGCACTCCACAACAGCGTCGAAGGCCTCCGCGAACACCGGGAACGCGCCATACAGCTCCCGGCCCATCCCCAACCGCTGCGACCCCTGCCCCGTAAACACACACGCCAACGAACCCGCGCCCTTGGCCACAGGAACGGCTTCCGCCACCCCGGCCAGCTCACGCATCAACGCCGCACGATCCGCACCCACCACCACGGCACGATGCTCGAACCGCGCACGACCCACCACCAACGCCCGTGCTACCGAAGCAAGTTCACCGTCAGGCACGGTCTCCGCGAACACCCGCAACCGCTCCGCCTGCTCCGCCAACGCCTCCGGCGACCTCGCCGACAACACCCACGCCACCGGCCCCGCACCCTCATCGGCATCACCGACGGCCGCATCACCCTCTTCGACGATCACGTGAGCGTTGGTCCCGGTGAGGCCGAAGGAGGAGACGCCGGCCCGTCGGGGACGCCCATCGACAGGCAGCCACTCCCGCGCCTCCGTCAGCAGCTCCACCGCACCCGAAGACCAGTCCACCTGCGACGACGGCTCATCCACATGCAACGTCCTCGGCAACACACCATGCCGCATCGCCTGCACCATCTTGATGATCCCCGCCACACCCGCCGCCGCCTGCGCATGCCCGATGTTCGACTTGATCGACCCCAACCACAACGGGCGATCAGACGACCGACCCTGACCATAGGTCGCCAACAACGCCTGCGCCTCGATCGGATCACCCAACGTCGTACCCGTCCCGTGCCCCTCCACCACATCCACATCGGCAGACGTCAGTCCCGCCGACGCGAGCGCGCCGGCAATCACCCGCTGCTGCGACGGACCGTTGGGGGCGAAGAATCCGTTGGAGGCTCCGTCCTGGTTGACGGCGGAGCCGCGCACGATCGCCAGCACCGGATGCCCGTTCCGCCGCGCGTCCGACAGCCGCTCCACGACCAGCACCCCCGCGCCCTCGGCCCACCCGGTGCCGTCGGCGGCGGAGGCGAACGACTTGCACCGGCCGCCTGGCGAGAGGCCGCGCTGGCGGCTGAACTCGACGAGGATCTCGGGTGTGGCCATCACCGCCACACCCCCGGCCAGCGCGAGCGAGCACTCCCCCGACCGCAGCGCCTGAACGGCCGAGTGCAGCGCGACGAGCGA
Organism: Streptomyces sp. NPDC015127; assembly: GCF_043080095.1. Taxonomy (NCBI): domain Bacteria; kingdom Bacillati; phylum Actinomycetota; class Actinomycetes; order Kitasatosporales; family Streptomycetaceae; genus Streptomyces; species Streptomyces sp. NPDC015127. Next base: position 3,930 of record NZ_JBIBVE010000037.1, on the reverse strand, counting down.
CGAGGAGCATGCCGTGTCCACGGCGACGGACGGGCCTTCCAGCCCGAGTACGTACGAGACGCGGCCCGCGACGGCGCTGCCGCCGCTGGAACTTCCGTAGCCGTAGTCGTGGTACATCAGGCCGACGAACACGCCCGTCGCGCTGCCCTTCAGCGACGACGGGTCGATGCCCGCCCGTTCGAACGCCTCCCACGACGTCTCCAGCAGCAGCCGCTGCTGCGGATCCATCGCCGACGCCTCGTTCGGGCCGATGCCGAAGAACCCGGCGTCGAAGTCCCCGGCGTTGTGCAGGAAGCCGCCGCCCTGTGCGTAGCACTTGCCGGGCGCGCCCGGCTCGGCGTCGTAGAGGTCCTCGTCCCAGCCACGGTCCTCGGGCAGTGGGACGACGGCGTCGACGCCGTCCGCGACCAGTCCCCACAGGTCCTCCGGCGAGGACACCCCGCCCGGATAGCGGCAGGCCATACCGACGATGGCGATCGGTTCGTCGTCCACTCCGGTCGCCACCCTGGCCGGGGTGTTCGTCGTGGTGCCGCGGAGGGCGTGGTCGAGGTGCTCGGCGGTGGCGCGCGCGGTCGGGTGGTCGAAGACCAGGGTGGCGGGCAGCCGCAGACCGGTGGCCGTCTTCAGGCGGTTGCGCAGTTCGACCGCGGTCAGCGAGTCGAAGCCGATCTCGGAGAACGCCCGGTCCGGCTCGACGGCCTGCGCGGATGCGTGGCCGAGCACGGCGGCGACCTCGGTGCGGACCAGGTCCAGCAGCAGGCGTACGCGCTCGTCGCCGGTGAGTCCGGAGAGCCGGGCCGACAGCGCGGAATCGGCCGCGGCGGCGCCGGGCCGGCGTGGCATGCGGACCACTCCGCGCAGCAGCGGGGGAACGTCGCCGCCCGCCCGGATCCCGGCCGGGTCGATCTTGATCGGCACCAGTGTGGCGGGGCCGGACAGTGCGGCGTCGAAGGCGGCGAGACCCTCGGCCGCGGTGAGGGCCGGGAAGCCCTGCTGGGCCATCCGGGCCAGGTCGTCCTCCGTGAGTGCGGCGCCGAACCCGGTGTCGACACCCCACAGACCGTAGGCCAGGGAGGTGGCGGGCAGGCCCTGGGCGGCACGGTGCTCGGCCAGCCCGTCGAGGAACACATTGGCCGCGGCGTAGGCGCCCTGGCCGGCCGAGAGGACCAGCCCGCCGGCGGAGGAGAAGAGCACGAAGGCGGACAGCGGCAGGTCCGCGGTGAGCTCGTGCAGATGCCAGGCCCCGTCGACCTTCGGGCGCAGGGTGGCTTCCAGCCGGTTCTGGTCGAGACGGGTGACGACGCCGTTGTCCACGGTGCCGGCGGCGTGCACCACGACGGTGAGCGGATGCTCGGCCGGGATCGCGGCGAGCACTGCGGCGAGCGCCGCGCGGTCGGCGACGTCGCAGGTCGCCGTGGTCACCTCGGCGCCGAGCGCGGTCAGTTCGGCCACCAGCCCGGCGGCTCCGGGGGCGTCGGCGCCGCGACGGCTGGTCAGTACAAGGCTGCGTATGCCATGCACGGTCACCAGGTGGCGGGCGACGAGCGCGCCGAGGCCGCCGGTGCCGCCGGTGATCAGGGCGGTGCCGTGGACAAGGTGTTCCGCCGGTGCGGGGGCGGCGGTGACCAGTCGGGGCACCAGCAGAGTGCCGTCGCGCAGCGCGCATTCCGGTTCGTCGGAGACCAGGGCCGTGGGCAGCGCCGCACGCGATTCCGCCGCATCGTCGAGATCGACCAGCACGAACCGGCCCGGGTTCTCCGCCTGCGCCGCTCGCACCAGTCCCCAGATCGGCGCACCGGCCGGGTCGGTGTGATCGTGGCCGCGAGCGGTCACCGCCTTCCGGGTCACTATCACCAGGCGGGAATCGGCGAAGCGTTCGTCGGCCAGCCACGATCGGACCGCCCGCAGGGCGGCCGAGGTCGCCGCCCTGGCGTCGGCAGGCACGTCGCCGCTGCTCGCGCCGACCGGCAGCAGGACCACGTCCGGCACGTCGACGGAGCCGGAGTCGAGGGCGTCGCCCAGCTCGGCGAGCCCGGCGAACACGGGGACACCGAGATCCAGCGACCCTGCCACGGCCCAGCGCGACCGGTCCGGCTGGGCGGGCGGCTCGGCAGGCTGCCACTGGACCCGGTACAGGGTCGCGTCGCGGGCACCTCGCACACTGTCGAGCTGCTGCGCGGAGACCGTACGGGAGACCAGGGACGTCACCGACAGCACGGGCCGACCCGCATGGTCGGCGACATCGACGGTCACGCTGTCCGGACCGTCGGGCGCCATGCGCACGCGCAGCGCGGTGGCCCCGGTGGCGTACCGGGAGACACCGTTCCACGAGAACGGGAGCACCGTGGCCCCGGAGCCGTCGAGGTCCTCCAGCAGGGAGGCGTGCATGGCTGCGTCCAGCAGGGCGGGGTGCAGGCCGCAGCGCCGTGCGTCGGCGTGCGCCTCCTCGGGGAGGACGACCTCCGCGAACAGTTCGTCGCCGCGCTCCCATGCCGCCCGCAGGCCCTGGAAGGCCGGACCGTAGCCGTAGCCACGACCGAGCAGCAGCGCGTAGGCGCCTTCGGTGGGCCGTACGGTGGCGCCCGGCGGCGGCCAGGCCGTGAGGTCGCAGGACGCGTCGGACGCCCCGGGCGCCCCGGGCGCCAGCACACCCTCCGCGTGCAGCACCCACCGGTCCTCGGGCTCCTGTTCGGCGCGCGAGTGGACGGACACCGTACGGCGGCCCGACTCGTCCGGCGCGCCGACCAGCACTCGCACGAACACACCGTCGTCGTCGGGCAGGACGAGGGGGCCGGTGAGGGTCAGTTCCTCGATCCGCTCGCAGCCCACCTCTTCCGCGGCACGCAGGGCGAGCTCCACGAAACCGGTACCGGGCAACAGGACGCTGCCGAGCACGTCGTGGTCGGCCAGCCACGGCTGGTCCTGGACCGAAAGCCGTCCCGTGAGCACCATGGCACCGGTGTCGGGCACGGTGATCGCCGCGCTGAGCAGCGGGTGGTCGAGAGCGGTGACGCCCAGTGCCGCCGGATTGGTCCCCAGGTCCTGCGCGAGCCACGACTCGGCGAGGTAGTCCTTGGTGTCGAGCCAGTAGCGCTGCCGTTGGAAGGGGTAGGTGGGCAGGTCGATGTGACGGGTGCGGCGGCCCGTGAGGGTGCCGGGCCAGTCGATGTCGAGGCCGTGGGTGTGGAGCCTGCCGAGGGCGGTGAGGAGGGTGTGGGGTTCGTTACGGTCCCGGCGCTGGGCGGGGACCAGGACTGCGTCGGTGTCATCGGACAGGCAGTCCTCGGCCATGGTCGAGAGCACCGCGTCGGGGCCCACCTCCAGGAACATGCCAACGCCCTGGGCGGCCAGTTCGGTGATGCCGTCGGCGAAACGGACCGGCTCACGCACGTGCCGTACCCAGTAGCCCGGGTCGGCGATCTCCTCACTCACCAGGCCGCCGGTCAATGTCGATACGAACGGGATCTGCGGCCGTGCATACGAGAGATCCTCGGCGACGGCCGCGAACTCGGCCAGCATCGGCTCCATCAACGGCGAATGGAACGCATGGCTCACGGCGAGCCGGCGGGTGCGGTGGCCCTGCGCCTCCAACTGCTGCGCGACCTGGCTTACGGCGTCCTCGACGCCCGAGATCACCACGGAATCGGGGCCGTTGACGGCCGCGAGACCCACGTGTTCGTTCAGCAGCGGCAGGACCTGCGCCTCGCCGGCCCGCACCGCCACCATCACCCCACCCGCAGGCAACGCCTCCATCAGGCGGCCCCGCGCCGCCACCAGACGACACGCGTCGTCCAGACTCAGCACGCCCGCCACATGCGCAGCCGCCACCTCACCCACCGAGTGCCCCAGCACGAAATGCGGTCGCACACCGAGGGACTCCAGCAGGCGGAACAACGCCACCTCGATGGCGAACAGACCAGGCTGCGCCCA
>NZ_JBIBVE010000036.1:0-23061 GCF_043080095.1 Streptomyces sp. NPDC015127 | reverse complement strand
TGTGATCGATGTGTCGTCTGGGCCGGTAGATCAGTCGGGAACGTTCGCCGGGTTTGTAGCAGGTCAGGGCAGCGATCGAGTAGCGGCGCTGGGAACGTCCGCGGACCCGGATGACCGGAGTGTGTCCACGTTTTGCCCAGGTGCGGTGAGTGGGCGGCGTCATCGAGAACCCTGCCTCGTCTTCGAAGACGACCCAGGCCCCGAGTGCCGCCGCCGTGCTTCCACCTGCGGCCAGGTCTCCCTCACCCAGCCGACCACCGCTTCCTCGTCGCGCTCCAGCGCGCGGCGGGCGGGCACTTGGTGGCTCCATCCGTGCCGCCTCAGCATCTGAACGATGCCAGACAGCGTCAGACTCTTGTGGAACCTGCGTCCGATGAGTGTCTTGATCCGAGCCAGGGTCCAGGTCTGGTCCGGCCAGCCGTGCGCGTGATGGGAATCTTTGAAAACGGCTGTGGCGGATATTTCGTGACAGCCAGTTCTAAACATCTGTCATGACCGGCAATGTCCGTTCATCAGCATGGTGTTCGTGGGGGACGAACAGTTCTGGGAGCTGGTGTGGCCTGACGTCGAGGGGCTGGTCATCGACGCGGTGGACGTCGTTGGGAACGCGGTGTGGATCGACCTGCATGCTCGGCAGCAGACGGTGGCGTGTCCCTCGTGCGGCGTGACCGCTTCACGCGTGCACAGCACGTACATGCGGCGCTTGACGGACCGCCCGCTGGGCGGGCGGCGGGTGCTGCTGCGGCTGCGGGTCCGCCGGTTCTTCTGCGACAACGGCCTGTGCTCCCGCCTGACGATGGTGGAGCAGGTACCGAGCTTGACCACGCGGTACCGGCGCCGAACCACGGCCCTCGCCCGGATGGTGCAGGCGATCGGGCTGGCCGTCGGCGGCCGGGCCGGTGCCCGGCTCTCCGGCTACCTGCCGGTACGGGCGAGCCGGGACGTGATCCTTCGGGAACTCCAGCGGCTCCCGGACCCAGCGTCCGCCCAGGTCAGGGTGCTTGGGATCGACGAGTTTGCGTTTCGCAGGGGCGCGACCTACGGCACTGTCCTCATCGACGTCGAAACGCTACGGCCCATCGACCTGCTGCCCGACCGCACCGCGGACACCGTGGTCTCCTGGCTCGCCGACCACCCCGAGATCGAGGTCATCTGCCGGGATCGGTGCAGCACCTTCAGCCAGGCCGCCGCCCGCGCGGCACCCGACGCGATCCAGGTCGCAGACAGGTGGCACTTGCTGCACTCGCTCGCCCGTGCCGTCGAACGAACCGCCCATCAGCACCGCGTCTGCCTGCGCAAGGACGCCGAGACCGGCGAGGCGGACCAGCCCCAGGAGCCCTCGGACCCTGCGTCCCTGGCGGCGTTGATCGGGCCGCCGGAGCCGAGCGACCCACCGGACGGGCAGCTCCTGGCCCGCGTCCGCCAGTGGCACGCCGACATCCATCAACTGCGCGAACGCGGCTGGACGATCAGTGCGATCGCCGACCGTCTGGGTCGGGACCGCAAGACCGTCCGCCACTACCTCACCACCGACCTCGACCAGATCCTCGCCTCCGCCCGCGAACGCCGCCCCAACGGCCACATCAACCGCTTCAAGCCCTACCTGCAACACCGCTTCCGCGGCGGCGCCACCAACGCCGCGGCCCTCTTCCGTGAGATCCGCGAACGCGGCTACCGCGGCAGCCGCGTCGTGGTCACCAAGTACATCGCGACCCTCCGCGCCGGCACCGCCACCCCCGAACCACCGCAGCCGATCCCAAGCCCCCGCCGCATCACCACCTGGATCATGCGCCACCCCGACACCCTGACCGACGGCCAGCGCGACCAGCTCAACCGCATCCTGGACGCCTGCCCCGACCTGGCCACCACCCGCGACCTCGCCCACGAGTTCAGCGCCATCACCCGCGAACGCCGAGGCCACGACCTCACCCACTGGATGACCCGAGCCCTCGACCACGGGCCCGCACCGATCCAGGGCTTCGCCGCCTTCCTTCAGAACGACTGGGACGCCGTCGTCAACGGCCTCACCCTGCCCTGGAGCTCCGGCGCCGTCGAAGGCCAGATCACGCGGATCAAGCTGATCAAACGCCGGTCATACGGCCGAGCATCCTTCGCTCTCTTGCGGACCCTCGTTCTCGCCCAGCCGCCATGACCATCACGACCGCGCCGTACTTGGGTCGTCAGGCGCTCTGCGTACGGCCCGTCGGAGCCGACCTCGACCGGGGTGACCAGTCCCTGCCTCGGCGGTGTGCGCCCCCGCCACGCGGGTGGCCCTGCGGTGTGGCGTCAGGACCTGAACCGGCTTGCCATGTGCCATTGATCAGGTGACCGGGACGACACCTCGCATTGGACGGCTCCGTCGGATCGCACATCGGCGAGGTGCGAGACGCCGGCGGTATCGGCGTCGGCTGTTGGGGGCCACGGAGGCTGTCGGTGCCTCTTCGTCGCCGCTGTCTCTGGTGATCCTCAGCTTGCCGGGCCTGGCGGCACTGGCAGCGCTGCTCTTCACCTGGATGCAGGTGGGTCAGACCACGCAAGAACTGCGGATCATCGAACAGGGTCAGATCACCAACCGGTTCACGGCGGCGATCGGCCATCTGGGATCGGGCTCGATGGATGTGCGTCTGGGTGGCATTTACGCGCTAGGACGCATCATGAACGACTCCGATCGGGACCAGCGAACCGTCATGTCAGTGTTGTCTGCATATGTGCGTGAGCACGCTCCTCTGCCGACAGGTTCCACGAAGCAGCCAGATGCGGAAGCGGTCAGAATTTCGGTTCCCGCCGACGTCAGTGCTGCCTTGAGCGTCCTGACGAGTCGTCGCCCGGAGCTCGACGGAGGGCTGAAGATCGACTTGCGTCGTACCGACCTGCGACACTGGGACTCCATGCCGGGGGCCTCTGCGACCTTCGTCCACCTCGACGGCGCGATCCTGACACGGACAGACCTTCGCGCTGCGGACCTCGTCAATGGCCGCTTTCGAGGTGCGGAGCTGATCCAAGCGAACCTCAGTGAAGCAGCCATGTTTGGTGCGGACCTCTCTCACGCGGATCTGGGCATGGCCCAGCTACGCAACACAGACCTAGGAGACGCGCACCTCTCTGGTGCTTCGTTCTGCGACAACCAGTCCGGCGAGTGTGCCGACCTCACCGGAACAGCCTTGATCGGCGCGGACTTGACCCACACCCGCCTGTCAGGTGCAGATCTATCGAAGGCGATCTTCTGTGCCAAGGTGCGTCGCGAGGGAGCTCAGAAGCCCGTCCTGGAGTGTGCCGCCTTGAGCGGTGCGAACCTCACGGGCACTGCCCTCAACGGAGTTGATCTGGCAGGTGCGAATCTGTCCGGTGCGGACCTCACGGACGCTAACCTCACGAACACCGACCTGCGGAACGCCGACCTGAGGAAAGCGAATCTAACCCGTGCACACCTTGAGGGTGCGAAGTTGGGGGGAGCCCACCTTGATGGAGCCCGCGGCCTACCTCCATCACTCCGCTAGGGTCCCGCAGCAGCCGCCCTGCCGCCGGCTCCCCGCCGGCGGGCTGGAGTTCCACAGCCCCGCCTCCATGCCCACGCCCGGCTCGGTCATTCCGGCCAGCCTCCACCCCCGACACCTGCTCGCAGGTCGAACGCCACGGCATCGTGCCCAGCACCTCGAAGCCACCAGAGAGGGCCTCGTCACTGACTGCTGCTCCTGGTCCTGAAGATGCCCCGGGACCGTAAGGCCGAGGCAGATATCGAGATCCGAGCAACAGTACTCCTAGGCAAGACGGATGTCTGGCGCTGACCGTCACGAAATACCCGCCACAGCCAGATTCAAGAAGCGCCATCACGCGACCGGCCCCTTGTCCAACTCCTCTTCCAGCACGGCGAACAGCGCATCACTCAGCTTCGGGCGGGAGGCCGGGCCACGCGAGTGCAGGCCGTCTGGTCCACGCTCCCGCCACGACCGACGCCATCGCTGAACCGACCGGACGCTGACCCGTAACTCTTTCGCGATCACAACATTGTCCTGCCCTGCGGCGAACATTCCGGCCGCCGCCAGGCGGACACGCTCGCGGAACACCTGTCTCTCGGCAGTCAGACCGCCACCCTGCGGATACCTCATGCTTCGGGCGTACCGCGACGATCACCACCTGTCAGCCCCCACGACACCACGTCTACAAGCTCAGTAGACGGATACCAATCGGCAAAGTCCTCATCCACAAACAGCTCGTCCAGCCGGTCACGCATCCACATCGCCGCCGTGCCCCGCGGATTACTCGCCCGGGCCATCTCACCGTCAGCGGCGGAACTACCCGACCAGAACCACACCCCATCGCCATCCCGGCCCCCTCCGACCGGCAGAAAATGCCCCGCTCAACAACAACAGCAGCACACCGCCGCCAGCGCGAACAGCTTGTCGGTGTGTTTTTTTCACCCCACCGAGCGAAGATCACCAACAGCATCCGGAAGTTGTGCCAGAACCGGTTCTCGTGAACAAAGCCACGATGCCGACGAACTCTGACGGCGACGCCCCGCCGGCTGGTGTTCCGGCGGGGTCGTCGTCGGCGAGGTGTCGTCTTCTGCGGCAAGGTGCCGGTGGATCAGCAGCCTTCCGCGCCTACGATGGCTCGGAGACCGAGAGGTGCTGGCGGCGATCAGCTTCGTGTGGACGGTGCTGGCGTCCGACGCGCGCTCAGCAGTCAAACACCGACCAGCAGATGTCGTTGCGCAGTCGCTGGTCGTCAAGTACGAGCTTGCGAATCGTCTCCGGGAGCTGGTCGCGCTGCCACTGGCACTCGAGTCGCCCTGCGGCCTCGCTCTCGCCTTTTGGCGCGGCAGCGCGTGCGGCCTTGATTGCATAGGCAGCCGCACCGAGCTCGTGCGCGGCGACGTGTGCGACGACTCCGGCCTGGCCGGCGGCATACGCGGCATGCCGTGCTGCGCCGCGCAGGTCTCGAGCCGCGCCCATTGCATGGCCGCCCGCCGCGCGGGCCTGCATCATCTTGACCTCGCCCTGCGCCCAGGCGCGGGCATGCTCGATCGCCTGGCGCGGCCGTGGGTCCTCAGGCTGAGCCGACTCGAAGAGGTCAAGGACGTGCTCCGCGCAAGCTGCCGCCCAGAGGGCGAGGAGATGGTGATCCGAATCAGTGAGGGTTCCACCGCGGCGGATCGTCACGAAGCGAGGGTCCCTGACCTTCGGGAGGATCATGGTTGGCATCCCTTCCTGCTGATATCCGCCCCACATCCGAGGCCGCGCACCAGCGACCATGCACACCTCGAAGCAAAGCCTGCAACCCCGGGGTCGATCCGCAAGCTAGTGCCGCATCAGGCAACGTTCGCCCTGTCGTGACGCGCCGCTTGGTTACTGTGAACGGTCACGATATTCCCCGGGGAGAAGTTCATGAGCTTCCCCATGGGGATCCCGGACGTGGCTCAGTCAGCATCAGGTCCCTACCGGAGCGGAGCGGCCCCGGCAAGCCTTTGGGTTCGGGGATTCACAGATGGCGGGCCGGGCGAGCCGCGCCTAGTCAGTGCCTCCTGTACCCGGCGCACGCCCCTGCGGACGGGCCCCTGCGGCGCGGCGGCGAGCGTGACGCTGGACGTGCTGATAGAGACCTGCGTGGCGGCGCTCGGGATCCCGTCGCCCTTATCCCTCCGAGGAGGCACGGCATGCCGCAGGTACGCGCCGACAGCGTGAATCTCTACTACGAGGTCGTAGGTGAAGGCGAACCGCTCGTACTCGTCCATGGTTCGTGGAGCGACCACAAGAGTTGGCATTCCGCGATCGAGGCCGACCTCCGCGCGTCCTTGACCGTGGTGTCGTACGACCGCCGCGGCCATGGCCAGAGCGAAAAGGTGCCGGGCCAGGGCACCCGGAGGCAGGACGAGGACGACCTTGCGGCGCTGATCGAAGGGCTCGGCCATGCCCCCGCGCACGTCGCCGGCATTTCCTTCGGCGCGTCGATCGTCCTCGGCCTGGCCGCATGCCGGCCTGAGCTGTTCCGCAGCATCATGGTCCATGAGCCCCCGCTGGTGGGGGTCGTGGCCGACGACCCGGAGTCCATGGCACAGCTGCAGCCGATGATGGCCTCCTCCGATGCCGTGATGAACCTCCTCCGTGAGGCGGAGAACGAGCAGGGCGCACGCCTGTTCGTGGAGGAGGTAGCCCTGGGGCCCGGCATGTGGGACCAGCTGCCTGCTCCCCTACGCAAGACGTTCGTAACCCACGCCCAGACATGGCTGGACGAACAGACCGACCCGTCCTGGGCCGCACTGGACCTCGACGGGCTCTCCGCCTGCACCATGCCGGTACTCCTGAGCCGCGGCAGCGCAAGTCCCACCTGGTTCTCGACGGTCTTGGAACGGCTGGCCGCGGCCCTGCCGCAAGCACGGCGCCAGACCTTCGAGGGTGCTGGTCACATCCCCCATATCACTCACTCGCAGGAGTACACGACCGTCCTCACCAGGTTCATCCGGGCAGCTGGAGCCGACGAACCCGCGCCCGGTCAGTGATTCACCCGCGCGCGCTGCAGAGGGCCCGACGGAGGCAAAAGGCGAGCCGACAACCACGCCTCTGTCTGGGGAATTACGTGACGCTGAAGCCTTCGATCACGGGGAATTACTTGAACGTCGACATCTACCGTACGGCCGCCAGCGCTTGCCTATACGAGACACGGCAGCAGCCCGACCCAGCGGCCGCAGCACGCCTCACCGCGCCCCGCACCTGGTCAAGGAACGCGTTGCGCGGGAGCTGCGGCAGACCGTGCAGCGGCCCGCGAGGACGACCCGGGCTGACGGGGCGGGCTGCGCCGCCGTCTGATCTGCGGCAGTTCTAGAAATACGACCGCGAATGAGGCGGCGCAACAGAGGTCTAGGACTGGGGCTCGGCCGCTTCCTTGTACGAGACGTGGCCGATCGCGCGGTAGGCCTTGTCCAGGCCCCGCTCGACGGCCTGGGCTGCCTCGCTTGCCTCGGCGAGGCCTGGCGCGGAAATCCTGCAGCTTCTCCACCAGCGACGTCTGTATCCAGGCGGTCGCCGGCGCGCAGCCGCTCCATGCCGCCCTCCAGGAGCTCGAGCAGCTGGGGCAGCTCGTGCGCGCTGCGTGTCAGGCCGCTGAGGATCCGGTACGCCTCCAGCGGGTACTCCAGCGGCTGGTCGACCAGCCGCCGGGCCAGCTCGGTGTGTGCCTGGGAGGCGTCCAGCGCGTACTGCTCAACGCGCTTGTCGTCTTCAGTCACGAGCAGGCCCTTCTTCGCCTCTGCAGGATGGTCCAGAGCCTGGCATCGGGCGGGGTGCTCCGGTCGGAACGGCACATCGCACTGCAGGAATCACGTGCTGCCTCGTTCGGCCCAGACTGCGGCCGTGCTCACGGCGTCCCAGCCGGCGACAGGGCAGCGTGGGGAGCGGAGTCCGCCCGGGAGTCCTTCGCACGTCGACCGGGCGGACCGCCCTTGCATGGTCCTCACAGAGTGCGCAGGACGGCGACCACCTTGCCGAGAATGGCCGCGTCGTCGCCTGGGATCGGCTCGTACGCCGCGTTGTGGGGCATCAGCCACACCCGGCCGCTCTCGCGGCGCAGGCGCTTGACGGTGGCCTCGCCGTCCAGGAGCGCGGCGACAACGTCCCCGTGGTCTGCGGAATCCTGGCGGCGGACGGTAACGATGTCGCCGTCGCAGATGGCGGCCTCGATCATGCTGTCACCGACGACTTGAAACCGACGAGTTCGCCGAATCCTGGAGGGCTTACGCCGGGAACCGGTGGCAAACTGCACCCGATCACGCGGGGTCTGGCGTGAGTTTGCGTGCTCTGGAGTACGCACCGGTCCAGCCGCCTGCTCGGCGAAAATGACCTACCGCCCCAGAGGGCTCGACTCCGGTCGAGGAGTAGTCCACATGAGACTTACGACCTGGTGCATGGTTAGCGGTGACGACAGCTGGGCTGGGTCGTTGGGCTGTGTGTGGTGGGGTCGAGGCACGCAGACTGATCATGTCGGAGCGTCGGATCACGGGACTTTCGGCGACCGTGATCGCCGATCTGGTAGCCGAGTTGGGGCCGGTGTGGCAGGCCAGAAGAGATGCCGAGCTGGCTGACCGTCCGCGCCGTCGAGCCGTGGGTGCGGGGGCGAAGTACAAGCTGGTGTTCGTCGACCGGCTCCTGGCCACTCTCGTTCTCCTGCGGCACGGCGTCACCCACGACATCCTTGCCTGCTGGTTCCGTGTCGATCGCTCCACGATCACGCGTGCGATCGGGGAGATCAGGCCCCTGCTCGCCGACCGCGGCTGCCGCATCGAGGGCGGACTGCGGCTGCGCACGCTCGCTGACGTCATCGCTCATCTCGGCGCCACCGGTCAGACCGCGTTGATGGACGCCACCGAAATCCGGGTCCGCCGGCCATCAGCACACCGCGGCGGACGCAGTCGCTTCATCTCCGGCAAGAGCCGCATCAACGCAATGAAAGCCCTCGTCCTCACCGACGAACGCGGACGACTGCTGTTCTGTGGCGAGGTACGAGCCGGGTCGGTTGCCGACATCACCCAAGCCCGCGACGCCGGCCTGGTCGACCTCCTCGCCGACACCATCGACCTGCAGATCCTCGCCGACGCCGGCTACCAGGGCCTGGCAGCACAGACCTGTGGCCAGATCGTCACACCACCCCGCAAACGCCGCGGCAAACACCTCGAACACCTGCAATGGCTCATGACCCACCACGAAGCCGCCCGCTTCGCCCACTCCTCAGCCAGAATCCCCGTCGAGCACGGCATCGCCCACCTCAAGAACTGGCGAGCCCTCGCCCGACACCACACCCGCCGGGACAACCTCCCCGACACCATCCGGGCCATCGCCGGACTTCAATCCGACCAGCGAGCAACCCAACACAACAAAACACTCGCACTGCCCGCCGCACAGACGTGATCACAACACCAGCCGCTACCCCAGCACGACCTCACGCTAATCACGCACGAGGTCGTTAGAGCGTGTCCTACATGGTCTGTTAGCCGTTGGGCTGGACATGGGGAGTGGTCGGTGGGGATGGATCGTTCCGGACGGTTTATGGGAGATCGCAAGGCCGCTGCTGCCGCCGGCGCGGGTGCGTCGCAGGGCGGTGGGGTTGCCGGCATCGATGACGAGGCGGTCTTCGCCGCGATCATCTACGTGCTGGTCAGTGGCTGCGCATGGCGGGCACTGCCACCGTGCTTCGGGGCGTCGAAGTCGACCGTGCATCGCCGCTTCCTCATCTGGTCCCGAGCCGGCGTGTGGGGACAGCTGCACCAGAAGGTCGCCCCGAAATTATGTTGGGTGTGCTGGATCGGCGGTGCCAGCAGGTGGGTCGGTACTGAACGGTGGTTCAGAGATGGACCCAGGTCTATCCGGCGGCCGATTCCCACGCGCTTGCGTTCCGGCAGTTCCACCAGCATAAGGACCGTGTTATCGGCCGCGTGCGGACCCGCGAGGCCTGAGAGCTCGACGGCCAAGTGCTGATCGAGGAGGAGAGTAGCTGCGGGTACGCGACGGCGGGATGGCCTGCTGGAACGGGGGGCCACGCAGAGGGGTACCGCTGCTGGCCAGATGCCTGGTCTGTCAAGGATGTGAGAGACCTGTGGCAGCGCTGACGGCAGGGCAGGTCATCGATCGGAGGTGTCCTCTTCTGTTGCCGACTTGAACATTCGGTCGGCCAGCGCGGCGAAGCCGGTACTGAGCTGCTTGTCCGCGACTCCATTCGCATATGACTGGAATGCCAGGGCCGCCTGGGCTTGGACAGCTGCCACCAAGGTGTCGTGATCGATGGGATGGAGTTGGTCGAGAGGCGGTGAGGGCCAGCGGCGTGGCCATGGGAGCTGGCCGTCGACAGGGGTGCACCAGTCGTCCCCGACCTCCTGCAGCACTTCTTGTACGTTCTGGCCTGCCGCCTGGACCGCGATCGCCGTGACGGCCACGGCGTTGGCGGTGCTGTGGATTGCCAGCCGCAGCAGATCGCGCGGTGGGAGAGGCTGGGGATTGAGCCTCATCTCTGGGACAGAGTCTGCGGAACGAACCACTTGCGCTGCGAGCACCGATTGGTGTGGGTGCAGGATCTCCCACAGCCGAGGATCGAGATGAGCAATTAGTTCGAGGATTCGGGCGGTCTGCGATGCGGACACGGCTGTCACGTTCTCCTTCGCTGAAAGTGCACAACTGAGCACGACCATATGGATTCGGTGCGGATCAATCACGCATTGCGGCCAACGAGGGCGCGCCACAGTCCGATGAGGGGGTGGGGTGATGGCAGCGGTTGGTTGTGAGCGGGTGGCTGGGGGCCTTGGCGCGTTGCGGTCCTGATGTAGCTCGGGGTTGTCGTGGCAGCGGTCGTGTCGGGCTGGTGATCTTGACTTTCGTGGGATGACCAAGCTGCTGCCCCAGGCCGCTTAGACGTCGTTTCTTATGGCTGTCAGAGCGGCATGAGAGTCTCGGGTCATGAGCTACGACCTTGCTGTCTGGGAAGGCGAGAGGCCGGCGGATGACAAGACCGCCGGCCAGGTCTTCAGCGACCTGTACGACCGTTACATCGACAGCGAGGTGGAAGAGCCTCCGTCCGAACGCATCGCGGCGTACGTAGCAGCGCTGCTTGAGCGGTGGTGCGACCTCACCGAGGACGAGGAGGACACCTCGCCCTGGTCAACCGGCCCGCTGATCGGCGAAGCCAACGGTCCACTGATCTACTTCCCCATGCGATTCAGCATGGCTGAGGAGGCATCGGCCTATGCGGCCGCCGTGGCGGAGTCCATGGGGCTGGTCTGCTTCGACGTGCAGCAGGACCGGCTCAGGCCGTGAGCAGGATGTTCAGGCGGCGGTAGCCGATCAGGGTCGCGGCTATGCCGACGAAGGCGAGGAAGTGTTCGGCCTTGCGTTCATAGCGTCGGTGGAGCCGGCGGCAGCCGGCCAGCCAGGACACGGTTCTCTCCACCACCCACCGGTGCCGGCCCAGCCGTTGTGAGGACTCAATGCCCTTCCGGGCGATGCGGTGGCGGATGCCGCGCTCGCGGAGCCATCGGCGCAGGTGGCCGTAGTCGTAGCCCTTGTCGGCGTGCAGTTTCGCCGGCTTCCGGCGCCGGGGGCCGCAGCGGGAGCGGATGGGCGGGATACCCCGGACAAGCGGTTCCAGGCCCTGGCTGTCGTGCAGGTTCGCGCCGGAGATGCCCAGGGACAGCGGCAGTCCGTTCCGGTCGCAGATCAGGTGGATCTTCGATCCCGGTTTGCCGCGGTCGGTCGGATTCGGTCCCGTCAAAGGCCCCCTTTGCCGCCCGCAGACTGACCGAGTCGATCGCACACCGCGACCAGTCCAGCTCGCCCCGCGCTCCGAGTTCGTCGAGGATCACGCGGTAGAGCCGGGCCCAGACTCTGTCCCGGCTCCACTGAGCGAACCGCCGGTAGACCGTGGGCCAGGCCGGGCCGAACACCGGCGGAAGCTGCCGCCAGGTGCAGCCCGACGTCGCCACAAAGATGATCGCTGCCAGGGCCTCGCGGTCACCTGCTCGACGTCGGCCGCCGCCCTGCGGACGTATCACCACCGTGGGCGGCACCACTCGCCGGAACAGCACCCACAACTCGTCCGGCACCAAGCGCTGAATGAGATCCGTCATGCACGGTTCAACGAACGATCACGCCATAAGAAACGACGTCTTAGGGGCTGTCGTGCATGTTTGCGCCGGAGGTACCCAGCGAAAGCGGCAGTCCGTTCCGATCGGTGATCAGGTGGATCTTCGATCCAGGCTTGCCGCGGTCGGTCGGGTTCGGTCCCGTCAAAGGCCCCCTTTTTGCAGCCCGCATGCTGACCGAGTCAATCGCGCACCGCGACCAATCCAGCTCGGCGGGCGCTGAGTTCGTCGAGGACGACCCGGTGGACCGTCTGCCAGCCCGGGCCGAACGCCGGCGGCTACTGCCGCCAGGTGCAGCCCGAAGTCGCCACGAAGATGATCGCGGCCAGGGCTTCGCGGTCACCCGCTCGAGGCTGGCCGTCACCTGCGGGCGTATGACCTCTGTCGGCGGTACCACCCGCCGGAACAGCACCCACACTCGTCCGGCACCAGCCGCACTCCTCCTCTCCTCGCCGCCGTACATGCAGACATTTCTATATGGAGGGAACGGGGTTCCCGACTACTTACGGAAAGGGCTCCTATGGGGATGCAGCTTTCGGTGAGGATGGCAACGCCTGGACCTGAAGGCGGGGGCGGTGACGATTACCTGTGAGGCGGCCGCGATAACGAAACCATATTCGGGGAATAGAGCCACGATCACCTCAACGGCAGGGATGGCAACATTTCCCTTAGGGGATACCCTGGTTACGGCTGATGCATCAGTGGGTCAAATGAGGCCGAATGTGAAGCGAAGTGGGGCTGACCCTACTGGCCGAGGTGGGCAAGAGGGAATGCGGCCAGAGCGGGAAGCCGTCGCCACAATGCACGTCCGCCGCCGACCTCCCTCACTGGCGCCTCCCTTCCAGCACCGAGGCGAGGGCGTCGACCCTCTACTCGAAGAGCGCGAAGAAGCCGCCGTATGATATTCCTATTTTGTGGTTTTGGAGATAGCAAATTACGGCAGCATCCTGGAATCCTGACGGGCACTTGACCGGCCCGATCCCGTCTGTGGTCAGGATTCCGTTGAGATTCGGGCCGGCCGTGAACAAAACCGGCGGGGGCGGAGTGAACAGGTTGTCGTCGGGATGGGGTATTGAATTCGCGACGATCGCCAGGGGCGTGAATTCGAGTTTAAAGCAGTACGCTCCGTATGCGATCGGATCCCCATTGCGAGTGCACCTTGCCATGCCCACCACACCTTTGGAGGAAACAAGATTGCCTCCGTTGTCTACTCGAGCGAAGCCACGCGCCATGGGCGTATCCCTTGTGCCGGGCCGACGAGCTTGGTTGAGTTGCCTCGATCCTGCGTGAAGGGGCCCCGGTTCATGGACGCCGCATCGTATGGCGGCAGCCCGCAGAATCGCTAAGCCGCTCACTCAGCCGCTGACAGATGAGAATCTTGTGAGCTGTCTATCTCAATCTTCGGTGGTATTCACATGATGGCAAGTTGGAAGGGCCTGTCTGATCGTGCCCGCTGGTGATGAACCTGGCGCCAACTGCTCCGACCAGGGATACTTCACAAAGGCGGGATGGTGGAGATCAGCTGGCTTTAGTGAGTAGTCCAGGAAGCAGCGGCGTGACCGGCAGCAGCCGAGCCAGCGGTTTCACATCGACGACCGGGCCGTGAGCCAGGCGGAGATCCTGGCGGGGGGAGCAGTTGAGCAACAACGTCGACGACCACGGACGGCTGCTCTACATCGACTCCCCCCTCGCTCGGGCTGGGGGTAGGTCGCCACCGCCATCAACCCAGACACTGGCACTGTGCGGACCGCGGACGGCGCGCCGATAGCCGAATGGTCATCCACGCGGGGGGGTTGGGACACTGGATTGGGGGGACCTGCGCAGGCCACGTGCTACATCGCAGCAGGGGGTGTCCCCGAGTGAACCTCTGTGTGTCGTCTACCCAGACCGCAGGGCCATCGGCGCGTGCTGCCGATGCCTGCGCGCACTCAGGGAGGACCGTCAATGGCACCTCGAACGAGAACCCTTTCCCGAGCTCGCGCTGAGGAGGCGGTCAAGGCCGGCTGACCGCTGCAGGCTCCCCCGATCCAGCCTCCGCCCGGAGGGCGGAGGCTGGATCGGAGTGGCCCGGCTCCCACCCACCCCATGCTGAGCCTTCCGACCGAGGTCAGGCTCACGCGAGGTCACCGACTCGGAACGAGCGCCGCGGGGGCGCGGTGAGTGTCACGAGCGGGATGCTAGAGAGCAGGTCTGACAGCCTGTCACCCGGAAGGAGCACGTCGCGACGGGTGCGAACAGGGCAGGACATGGCGGTGCGCAGCATCGCGGCTGTGTTGGTCAGGGCGGCCTTCGCCGATTGTGGCGCTGCGCGCGGACTCCTCCAGCAGGAGGGTCGCCGTCTGTAGGAGTCCGACGTGCACGGGGACGGTCTCCAGCCCGGAGAGCGCGGCCATGGCCCGGTCGGTGGCATTCTGCGGGATGAGGGTGCTGACTCCGCGCCCGAGGTTGCGCTGGGACGGTGTTGTTGTGCTCACCCGGACATTCTCCCGGGTCCGGAGGCGGACAGCTGCCCGGCGGACAACGGCAGGCTGTACAACCCGCGCCGGCTTCACTCCGAGGTTGGCAAGGGGGTACTGCTGCTCGACGCTCAGCTGGCGAAGTCGCGGCGCCTGGTGATCAACCACTGTCCGATGTTCTCCCCGTGTCACATGGACTCCGTCTGGCTCGGGCTGGGGTAGGTCGCCCAACCCAGGTACAGGCACTGTGCGGCCCCTGCCGGCGCGCCGAATGCCGAATGGTCGTCCATGCGGAGAACGGGGACACTGGATTGGGGGATCTGCGCAGGCCACCCGCCACAGCGCAGCACCGGGGGGCCGGGGGAAACCTGTGTGTCGTCTACCCAGACGGCAGGGCCATCGGCGCGTACTGCTGATGGCTGCGCGCACTCAAGGAGGACCGTCGATGGCACATCGAACCAGAGCCCTTGCATTGGCCGGAGTGGCCGTCGTCACTGCACTGCACCTCGGAGCCTCGCCGCAGCCCCAAGCAGCAGCAGCCAAAAGACCCATATACATCACACTGCAAGACGGGCTACTGAAGGTCGACGCCAAACGGGGCACAGCGAAGCACATCGTGATTGCAAACGACGGCGCAAACTTCATTGTGATTTTCGATAGGGGGAGGTGGCCGATCGAAGTGAAACCCCCCTTGACGGGATGGTGGACCGTCCTCAATAACGTTGTCTTTAAATCCACTACTTACGGAGTTCGCGGCATCGATGTATCCGCCGGGGACGGGGACGACATCTTGAGCAGCTACGGAAGTAGCATGCCGACCCGGATGTACGGGGGATCGGGCGACGATGTGCTGTACGGCGGCACCGGAAAGGACACGCTGGTCGGAGGTTCGGGTGGGGACAAACTGTACGCGAGGGGTTCGGCCGGGGACCTGCTCAGCGGCGGAGAAGGGAACGACGGCCTCTACGGTGGGGAAGGCCCCGACTGGCTGAAAGGCGGAGCCGGCATAGACTCCTCTGACGGAAAAGGAGGAACCGACCAGTGTGAGGCCGAGCACGAGATATTTTGCGAAGCTGAACTCAGTCTCAACCCGAATCCCAACCCGGTTCCCCCTCCAGATATCCCGTTCTCCCGTTCCCCTGACTGAGAATTTGCGAATGCCGGGCACAGGAACCAGAACATCGTGATCTGCTCGACCGTGCGGACGACCTTCAGGAACTCGCGGGCGCACCGACCCTAGTCTGGAAGTCCACCACGTCTTCCTGGTTTGACGACTTCGAGGTTGCCGCGGCCAGCTTGCAGGAGTTCCTCGAACAGCTCGGCCGACGGATCGCGAACCAGCACTGATCACGGCCGGGCCGCAAACCAGCACCACGTCCCACGGAGACGATCTCGCCCTCCGAGGGTGGAAACCTTGAGCGGCCCGGCCAACACCACTCCCCATCACCGCTGGGTGACGTCATCTCTGGTGAACATCTGGAGCACTCAAGATCGCCAACTGCTGCCCAAAGGCCTGAACAATCGCTGCTACTTCACGGGTTCTGGTCCAACTTCTGTTTGCGCCGTGAGGCGCTGTTGGTTCGAGTGGAGGTGGAAGACCTGCACCAACCCGCTGTCACAGCAGCCGGGTTGAAGCTGAGGGCAGCCTGATCCGGGTGATGCCGGGGAGGGCGAGAGCGGCCCTGACAAAGCCGGGACGTACCCAGAACCGCCAGATGGGGCGGGTCCGGCAAGCGTGATGGAGAGGAGTACGCGAGGAACCGGCGTTTTACGTCTCTTAAAGTGCCTCCGGCTCAAACCTGGTGGATCAGGGCCGGTAGCGGTGCGTATGCAGGTCATCCTTTCGGGTGGTCTGACAACTCCTGTGTCGGTCTACGAAAGCTGGCCGGGAGGCCACGAGGAAAGCCTGCGGCGTACTCGTGGCGATGCCGCAGGGACACAGTCGGGCTCCTACTCCATCGAGCGAACCACAGTGAACACGGGAACCGTCCCGAACCTCGCCCTGTCACCTGCCTCCAGCAGGCCGACTGGGCTGAGCGCATCGACCGCTGATCGGTTGGGGACGGGGCGGAGCCGCCGTAGTACTCCGAGGCCGGGAAAGCCGGCCGCATGGGGAAGGGCGGCAGCGGTATCGAGAAGGGAAGGACGCTGCAATGCCGGAAGACGCCCCGCCGAATGGCGGAGCTCCGGGCCCTCGGGCCCGGGTACTGGAGATGCAGACCAAGCTTCACCGTTGGACGGTGGCCGATCCCGGCCGCCGGTTCGATGACCTGTTCAACTTCGTGCACGACCCGGCGACGCTGTTGGCGGCGTTCGACCGGGTCGCGGGCAATCAGGGAGCCCGGACTCCCGGCGTCGACGGCCTGACTGCCATTGATGTCGAGGAGTCGATCGGTGTTCCCGGGTTCCTGAACAACCTGCGGACCGCCCTCAAGGACGGCTCGTTCCGTCCTTTGCCGGTGCGGGAACTCAGCATCCCCAAGCCGGGAGGCTCGGGGAAGGTCCGCAAACTCGGGATTCCGACGATCGCGGACCGGGTCGTTCAGGCGGCACTGAAGCTGGTGCTGGAACCGATCTTCGAGGCCGACTTCAAGCCGGTCTCTTACGGGTTCCGACCCCGACGGCGGGCCCAGGACGCGATTGCCGAGATCCACTACTTCGGCACCCGGGGATACCGCTGGGTGCTGGATGCGGACATCGAGGCGTGCTTCGACTCGATCGACCACACGGCCCTCATGGACCGAGTGCGTCACCGGGTGAAGGACAAACGTGTCCTGGCGCTGGTCAAAGCCTTCCTCAAAGCCGGAGTCCTCACGGAACTCGGCGAGAACAAGGAGACAATGACCGGCACCCCGCAAGGCGGCATCCTCTCCCCGCTACTGGCGAACATCGCCTTGTCGGCGCTCGACGAGCACCTGCACGGGCCCTGGGAACCAGGCGGGGCAATGGCCACCGAAGGCAAACGCGCCTACCGGCGCCGCAAAGGTCAACCCACGTGGCGGGTCGTCCGCTACGCGGACGACTTCGTCGTCCTGGTGCACGGCACCGAGGCCGACACCGCGGCACTACGCGAAGAAGTCGCTGACGTGCTTGAACCTCTGGGATTGCGCCTGTCGCAGGCAAAGACCCAGATCACGCACATGAGCGATGGGTTCGACTTCCTGGGCTTCCGCATCCAGTGGAAACGCAAGGGAGGCACGACCAAGTGGCACGTCTACACCTTCATCGCCGACCGGCCCATCCGGTCGCTGAAGGCGAAGGTCCGTGCTCTGACAGGCAGGACATCGCAGCAGGATCTTGCCACCGTGCTGATCAGACTCACTCAGATCATGCGCGGTTGGGCCAACTACTTCAAGCACGCTGTCGCCAAGCATGTCTTCAACAGGCTCGACGCTTTCGTGTGGTGGCGTCTTATCCGCATGCTGCGGGAACGTCACCGATGGAGTTGGGGCGACGTCCGCCGCCGGTTCACCACCCCCACCGGGCGGTGGCGACCCATCGCGGCGGACGGGATCGAGCTGTTCCGGATCGCATCGGTCACGGTCAGCCGTTACCGATACCGAGCCAGCACGATCCCCAACCCTTGGAAGCCTGCGAACCCCGTCTGACGGCAGGGACCGTGGAGAGCCCGTTGCGTTGAGAGACGCACGGCGGGTTCGGCGAGAGGTCCGGAGAAACGGACCGGGAGCAATCCCGGCACCGCGCTCCGGGCCTACTCAGCGGAGCGGTGACGCTCAGTGTTGCTGAACGGCTCTGTGCCACACCCGGCCCATCCCCCCGGCCCCAAGCCTGTGCAGCAGGCGGTACCGCCCCGCTACCAAGCGCTCGGCACCGTTGCCCTCCGCCACGGCAGACCTCCACAACGCCCAATGTCGAAACCGTATGGTTCCTGACCTGAAACTACAAAGAAGCCGCGCCGTGCCGCCTTGTTCTCGGGATCGCCATACGCGTGGTGAACGGCGAGGAGATCCTCGACCGGGTCCTCTCGGTAGACCGCTCGTCGGTTGACCTTGACCGGTACCACAAGCTGATCCAACTCATCTGGTTCAACCCGTGATCGCCAAGACACTGCCTAGGGCTGGCCGAGGGGCAGTGGCTGGACGCCAAGAGCACCGCGTATGAACTGCGCGACCCGCGCGCCGCGGAGGAGCTCGCCAAGGACGTCGCCGCGTTCGCGAACAGCGGCGGTGGACACTGCCTGTTCCACGCTGCCGCTCCAGCCAGCGGCCGACGTCCATGCCGTGTACGGTCACGCCCCGGCTCCACGTAGTCGAGGGCGCTCTCTCACTCAGTGCTAAGACGTCGTTTCTTATGGCTGTCAGAGCGGCATGAGAGTCTCGGGTCATGAGCTACGACCTTGCTGTCTGGGAAGGCGAGAGGCCGGCGGATGACAAGACCGCCGGCCAGGTCTTCAGCGACCTGTACGACCGTTACATCGACAGCGAGGTGGAAGAGCCTCCGTCCGAACGCATCGCGGCGTACGTAGCAGCGCTGCTTGAGCGGTGGTGCGACCTCACCGAGGACGAGGAGGACACCTCGCCCTGGTCAACCGGCCCGCTGATCGGCGAAGCCAACGGTGCACGGTTCAACGAACGATCACGCCATAAGAAACGACGTCTAAATGCCACCTCGCCGTAGTCTACGAGAGCAGGGCCGTGTTTCTGACGGGTTGAAAGGGAGCCAATGGGGCGGCGAGATTGGGAGCCACTGTTTCGCTGGCGAGATTGAGCGCCACCCTGTCTGGTGGTGTGTGACATGCCGCTGTTGGCGTAATGGGTGGGTTGGGCCGTTTGGCGGCGTCAGTCTGTGGGCCTTGATCACGGTTGTGTCAGGAGCCCGTGTGTACAGGTCGCTTGAGTGGATCTTTGAGCGGAACCGTCGTGATCGCCGGTTCGATCCGACGGTCTCGGGGCGGATGCGCCTGCACAACGGCTTCGAGGTGCCCGTCCCGCCTGCCTGGATGCGCTGGCTGCCCGCCGGCTGGGTCGCGTTGGTCGTGGTACTCGAATTCGCACTGCCCACCCAGTGGGCCGTCAGCTTCCTGCTCATCGCTCTGCCCGCCATCGCCGCCTACACCATCGGCCCCGCGCTGGTCGCAGCGATCACGGTGTTCGCCATCGTGTTGGAAGCTGTCCTGGCCGCCACCCACGAACACATGTGGGAAGACCACCACGTCGCCGCCTACATCGCCACCGCCCTGGTCGGCACCCTCGCCACGGCCTTGGCCGCCCATCGCAGGCGTCAGGAACGGCACCTGGTACACGCCAACTCCGTGGCCGAGGCGCTGATGCGTACCCTCCTGCGGCCGGTGCCGCACCAGGTCGGGCACGTGCTCGCCGCCGCTCTCTACCGGCCCGCCGAGGCCGGCACCATGGTCGGCGGCGACCTGTTCGACATCCACGCCACCAAGCAAGGCGAACGCGCGCTGATCGGCGACGTGCGCGGCAAGGGGCTGCAGGCGGTGCGCACCGTCGCCGCGATCCTCGGCAGCTTCCGGGAGGCCGCCTACGACGTCGGGAACTTGCTGGACGTTGCCGCACGCATGGAGCGCCGCATGGCCCGCGAGGCCGAAGAAATCGCCGACGATGAACTGTTCGTCACCGCGGCTCTGGTCGAATACGACCCGCTCGCCCACCGGGTGACGATCATCAATCACGGCCACATCGAGCCAGTTCTGATCTCCCGCGGTGACGTCCGCGCTCTGACCGGGCCGCCCGCCCTTCCCCTCGGCCTGGGCATCCTGACCTCCGATCGTCCCGCCGCGTACACCCACCGCTTCACCCGCGGCGATGTCCTCCTCCTGGTCACCGACGGCCTGGTCGAAGCCCGCGACGACACCGGGACCTTCTACCCCCTCCTCGACCGGCTCCGTCACCAGTTCGCCGGCCAGCTCGCCACAGGCCCCGCCGAGGTCGTCGACTTCCTCAACACCGACCTGCCGCGCCATTCCCACGCCTTCCACGACGACGTTGCCATCCTCGCCATCGCCCCACACGGACAGCTATAGGTCAACAGACCGCCCCTGCCACAAACGGAGCCGGGCCCTCATGAACCGCCCCTTTCAGGGACGCAGACCAAGGGGGCCCGGGACCATCAAGCGGTCGGCAAGCGGCCAGGGCGCGGACGCTCCTACCCCACCACAGGCAGACGTCAGATGTGACCCGAATGGCTCCGAAACAACCTGCGAAAGCATGCGCACGCTAAAGTGGTGGCTCCCATTCCCACTGTCGATCATCGACTTCAGCCGTTGTCCATCGCCATCACGAATAGAGCACGGCGGCTCTCGTTCTCGTTGCCCGAGTGGATGTCGATCCCGGCGCGGATGATGACGTCGCCGATGGAGCGGGTCAACTGGGGGGAACAGCAGCCCCGTGGGCCTGGCCTCGAACAGCACGAACCGCAGGGTGTCCGCATGCCGTTGGGCAGCCTCGCCCCGGCGCCGTGAGGCGCAGGGCACGACTACTCGCCCCACAACGTTCTGGTGCACGATCCCGGCCTCGTCCTCGCTCAGGGTGCGGTCGCGCAGGCCCGGGACGGTTCGGCCGGCCGCGGCGCCGAAGGAGTGGCAGGCGGTGACCAGGTCCAGGAACTCCACCGTCCGGTCGATCTTCTTCACCGCTGGCGCGACCGGGCTGGTGTCCTCGAAGTGGTCGCGGGACCGGGCAGCGGTGCCCGGCGAAGTGCAAGTCCGCGGCTCAGAACCGCATCCGCTCGTCCTACAGCACCCTCACCAGGGCGTTCTCCTCCCAGTCGTCCCCGTCCTCGAAGTACCCTTCCATGGCTGCGGAGTTCTCGACCCAGCCGCCCTGCTTGCTGTGCCAGCAGCCATTTCTTGATGGCGGGGGTCTTGTGGGTGGCGTAGTTGTCGCAGATCAGGTGGAGGTCCAGGCCGGCGGGTACTTCCTTGTCGAGCTTGATCAGGAACTTCTTGAACTCCTCGGCGCGGTGTCGGCGGTGCAGGGAGCCGATCACTTTGCCGGTGGCGACCTCCAGTGCGGCGAACAGTGTTGTGGTGCCGGCGCGAACGTAGTCGTGGGTGGCCCGCTCGGGGACTCCGGGCATCATCGGCAGCACGGGCTGGGACCTCTCCAGGGCCTGGATCTGCGACCTCTCATCCACGCAGAACACCAACGCCCGTTCGGGCGGGTCCAGATACAACCCAACGACGTCGTGGACCTTGTCGACGAAGTACGGATCGGTCGACAGCTTGAAGGTCCCTGACCGGTGTGGCTGCAGGCCGAATGCCTGCCAGATCCGTGACACCGACGACTGCGACAGACCCATCTCCTTCGCCATCGACCGTGTCGACCAGTGTGTTGCGCTCTTCGGCGTGGACTCCAGCGTCTTCGTGACCACCGCGGCGACCTGCTCGTCCGTCACCGTCCTGGGCCCACCGGAACGCGGCATGTCGCCCAGACCGGCAATCCGGTACTGCACGAACCGGGACCGCCAACGGCCCACCGCATGAGGTGTGGAACCGACCCAGGCCGCCACGTCCTTGTTCGACGCGCCCTCGGCGCAGGCAAGAATGATCCTGCACCGCAACGCCCCCGCCTGCGGCGTGGAACGACGCCGCACCCACCCCTCCAGCGCAGCCCGCTCCGCATCCGACAGTCTCAACTCGGCCTTCGGCCGCCTTCGGCCGCCCCGTCCGTGCCATGAGACAAGCCTATACATCTGAACAGAATTCCCGACTCGGAAGACTAGCGCCACCGGGCCGTCGCCACGGGATGGACATGCTCGCCGGTGTTCGTCGTCGCCACGATCACCGCACTCGCCACGCAGGCCGGGACCATGTTCGCCATCCCGGGCGACGACACGGCAGTGCCACCGCCACGTAAGACGAGCTAACGGCGCCCGGCGATCTTTCTGCGAACCCCGGCAGAGCCGCCGATCAGTTTGCTAGCCGACCGTGATCAATCTCGGCGGCACTTTCTGTACCGCAAACCGGTTCTCCGCCGGCAACGTCTTCTTCGCCCAGGCGGAGTTCTCCGACGCCATGGTCAACTTCGGCGACGCGACGTTCTCCGGCGGCACAGTCGACCTTTCAGCCTCCGCTGGCGCAGCTCCAACTGGCCTCCTGCCCAGCCGTTGCCGCCCGGACTGACCCTGCCTCCCACCTGGTAGCTGGCCCAGAGGAGCAGTGCGGCCGGCGGTGGAGCGATGATCTTGACGGAGTAGCATCGCGCTGGAAGGCCATTCTGGCCGGCATATGACAGAGGGGGATCTGTGCGAATGCAGCGCATCCTTACCGTCGCGGGCGCCAGCGCCGCGGCGCTCATGCTCACCGCGACCACCGCGTCCGCGGTCACCTTTGAGGTGGACCTTGCGACCGCCTCTCCCGTCCCAGAGGGCAACAGCGAGATCTGCGCCGAAGGCGGCTGGTACACCGGAGACGACAGCCACCGGACCATAGCCTGCTTCATGAAGACGGGCGACTGGTTCCACGTCGTCGACCAGAAGGCCGACGGCTACTCGGCTGTCGCCCTGTGGCAGGTCACGGACCCCAGGGGCGCGGTCGTGCGACAGGGCTCGGTGTGGAACGCGTCCGGCTACGACACGCACCGCTACAAGAACAAGGACCTCCCCGAGGGGTACGACATTTCGATCAGGGCCTGCGTCGGCAACTGGAAGGGCGGAGACAGTCCCTCGATCGTCAAGGAGGCGTGCAGCGCGTGGAAGTTCGGCACCACGTGACGGTGACGGCGGTGTGACATCCGCAGCCCCGGCAGGACGGTTGAATCCTGCCGGGGCTATCGTGTGCCCGGCCGCAGGTCTTGGGCTGCCTCGGGCGGTATCTGCGGGAAGACTTCACGACCGCCCTGGAGGGGCGTCCGGGCGATCGTGCGGCGTGTGAGGCACGCGGCGGAGACGGCGGTCGCGCACAGTGATTCCCGTGCCTGTCGGCGGCCCTCCGGTTCCCGCCCCCGGCTGGAGGGCCGCAGCAGTCGCCTCACTCCTCCGGGGTCGGCGCCGTCAGCGGCCGGG
>NZ_JBIBVE010000035.1:14395-25842 GCF_043080095.1 Streptomyces sp. NPDC015127 | reverse complement strand
CGACGCCGCACCCACCCCTCGAGTGCAGCCCGTTCCTCGTCCGACAGTCTTAACTCGGCCTTCGGCCGCCCGGTCCGTGCCATGGAGCCAGCCTACACATCTGAACAGAATTCCTGACTCAGAAGACTAGCGGCACCGGCTCCCGCCCCGGGGGACCTGCCGCCCAGCCCCGGGATCAGCACCGTCGCCACCGCCAGGTGCATCAGAGCGAGGGAGACCCGGGTGCCGCCGTCCATGCCGTCGCCGATGAACGGCAGGAAGGACACGGCCAGTACGGCGCCGGCCAGTACGGTCCAGATGGCGCGGGCACGCCGCGCCCCGAACCGCTCCAGGGCGGCCAGCAGTCCCCAGCCGGAGAGCGACGCGAGCAGTGCGACGACCGCCACGGGCACGGCGCCGATGTCGAGCGTCTGCTCGCCGTCGGCGATCCGCACCCGGTGCCCCAACAGTGGGTCCGCGACCAGCCACACCAGGACGGGGGCCAGGACCGCCAGGGCCGTAACCCCCAGGCGCCTTCTCCGCGCGCTCACTTGGCGCCCCCGGAGAGCGCCCCGTGCAGGAAGACCTCCACCAGCTCCTGCGGGGTCAGGTCGGGCTCGTCCTCCGTACGCGGCTGGGTGAAGAGCAGCCCGAAGAAGAGGGCAGCGATCTGCTCCGGCGGCCGGCGCAGGGCGGCCTTTTCGGGCTCCAGCAGCTCCGCGAGGGCCGCGCGGATACGGGTCGTCGACTCGTCGCGGCCCGCGCCGCGCACTGTGCCGGGGTGCTTGCCGCCGCGATGCCCCAGCGAGCCGACGATCGCGCCCATCCTGGACATGTGCGCCTGCAGCGCCTCGGCCGCCTCCGCGAGTCGGTCGGGCAGCGGCTGGGATACGTCGATCGCGCCGAGCTCGCGGACTGCGTGCTCGGGGGAGAGCGCCTCGGCTACGCAGGCCTGCAGCAGCTCGTCCTTGTCGGCGAAGACCCGGAAGATCGTGCCCTCGCCGATGCCCGCCGCGCGGGCGATCTTCGCGGTCGTCACCGCGGCGCCGTACTCGGCGATCAGCGGGATCGCGGTCTGGATGATCATTTCGCGGCGCTGCTCCGGCGACATGCCGGGGGCGCGGCGGCGGGTGGTCTGGTTCTCCTTAGGTGCTGTCATGACCGCCAGGGTACGGAGTGAGCACTCACTCCGTCAATGAGTGAGTCCTCACTCCGCTCACTTTTCCCGTACTCGGATGCTTGACCCGCCAAGATCCACAACTACGGCTGGAGTACTAACCAGCCTTCAGGCACGGGCTGACGCAGTCGGGTTGATTACCTGGGAGGTGAACGTCGACTCCACGATCTGCCGTGCCCACCAGCATGCCGCCGGTGCTCGGCGCGACGGGAAGAACCAGAAGGAACCGCCCGGCGGAAGCCGCACCGAGCTCGACGACCATGGCCTGGGACGCTCGCGCGGGGGCTGGACAACGAAGATCCATCTCGCCTGCGAACAAGGACAGCGGCCGTTGTCTCTGCTGGTCACGGCCGGCCAACGCGGCGACAGCCCACAGTTCACCGCCGTGCTGGAAGCCATCCGAGTCCCAAGACTTGGCCCGGCCGTCCTCGCGTTCGCGCGCTACGGGTGCGGGGCGACCGGGCCTACTCGTCTCGTGTCAACCGCGCCTATCTGCGGCGCCGAGGCATTCGGTGCACCATCCCGGAACCGGCAGGTCAAGCGGGTCATCGAAGGCGCCGGGGAGCGGCCGGCGGGCGACCACCGGCTTTCGACCGCGAGGACTACAAGGCTCGGCATGCGGTGGAATGTGGGATCAACCGATTCAAGCGGCACAGGGCCGTGGCGACCCGGTACGACAAGCTCGCAGTCCGCTACGAAGCCACCGTCCAGATCGCCGCCATCAATGACTGGCTCTGAGCCCGTGAGTCAAACGGGCCCTGGCCGGGTCAGTATCCGATGGCCGCTCGGAGGAGTAGCACGGTGCCGCGCCCGGGGCGGGGTTCCGCTTTGAGAACGAGCAGGCGGTTGACGGCGCTGGGCATCCCGTACACAGCCTGGGCGCGGGCGTTCTCCAGCGGGAGGGCGTGCTCCTCGACGCGGCGCAGCGCTGTGCTCAGGTCGGGCACCACCTTCTGCGCGCCGACGATCCAAACCGCGTGGGCGGCGCCGCCCGCGTTGGCGGGGAGTTGGCTGCCGCTGCCCGAGGCGAGGACGAGCGAGCCGGTCTCGGTGACCGCGGCGACGCTGTTGATGACGAATTCGGGGCTGGCGACCAGCCTTCGGATCTCGTCGGCGCCGGTGGCACGGTCGATGGCCAGGATGCGCGGCCTGATGGCTTCGTACTGGCCGCTTGCGTTGATGTCCTCGTCGATGCCGGACAGTCGGAGGGTCTCGCTGGCTCCGGTGAGCACGCCGGCGCCAGCGGGTACCAGGTCCTTGATGCGGGCGCGCGCCTCTGCGGCGTCGTCGAGGATCTCGGCGGCGAAGCCGTTGGCACGCAGCGCGGCGGCCACCCGCTCCAGTTGTTCGGCCGATGCAGGTTCGGCGAAGGACGTGGCCGGAGCCGGGTCGGCCGTGGCGTGTGCTGGGCCGGTCCCGGAGCCCTGCGCCCCGTGGGGCACCGTGCCGGCCAGCGGCGAGGTGTCGAGGTACCTGACCTCGTACACCCGCTCGGCGAACTTCCAGCCCTCTGCGGTGCGCTGGTAACGGTCGTGGTAGACGGCGTAGTTGAAGCCTTCGCGCCCGTCGAGGGTGCGTGCGAGTTCTTGCATGTAGGCGCGGCCGGTCGCGGTGTCGCCGTCGAGCAGGATCGTGCCGGGGTGCGTGTTCTGTACGAAGAAGTCCCACTGGCTCTGCAGCCGCTCGCCCCCGGCAAGGATCTCCTCGCGGCCGATCTGCTCGACGGGGATGTTGGGCATGCGCAGGGCACCGTCCGGTGTGAACAGCGACGCCAAGCGGGGTCGGTCGCGCATCATCACCGCGTCGGTGAACTCGCCGCGCAGTGCCTCGATCTCGACGCGGTCCGCAACAGCCTGGAAATCGTTCATCGAAGTTCCCTCTCCGTCCTGTTGTCGCCCTCACCGGTGCGACACCCTTACGACAACGCAGCGCTTCGAAATGTGAGGCGGCACGTCGGCCTCACATTCCGGTGCGCTGTCCTGTCGTAACGGGGTAGCGGCACAGAAGCGAGCAGGGGAGACGGCCAGACCATGACCACCAGAGCCGAGCCCGGAGACGATCAGAGCGATCCGGGCCTCAGCGAGATCACGAGCGAGCGGCGCCGGCTGATCAACCTCGGCTATCGACTCCTCGGGTCCCTTGCCGACGCCGAGGACGTCGTGCAGGAGACCTACGCCCGCTGGTACTCCATGTCCGCACGGGAGCAGCAGGCCATCGAGTCGCCCGGTGCCTGGCTGATGACGGTCGCCAGCCGCATCTGCCTGAACCTGCTCGGCTCGGCCCGGGCCAGGCGGGAGACGTACGTGGGCGACTGGATTCCGGAACCGCTGCCCGAACCAACGGAGTGGATCAACGGGCGCTCCGGCGCCGGCGGGGCCGCCCCGGCCGACCCGGCCGACCGGGTCACCCTCGACGAGTCGGTGGCGATGGCCTTCCTGGTCGTCCTCGACACCATGACCCCGGCCGAGCGCGTCGCGTTCGTCCTGCACGACGTCTTCCGCTACCCCTTCGGGGAGATCGCCGAGATCGTCGGCCGTACTCCGGCGGCGTGCCGCCAACTGGCCTCGTCCGCCCGTCGGCGCATCCGCACCGCGCATAGCCCGGCGGGCCCGAGTGCCGGGCAGGCCGGCATCGTCAGGCAGTTCAGAACGGCATGGGAGGCCAAGGACATCGACGCCCTGATCAGCCTGCTCGACCCCGACGCCGTCGCGACCGCCGACGGCGGCGGGCTGGCCGTCACCCACCTGCACCCGATCGTGGGCCGTGAGCAGATCGCACGCGCCTACGCCGAGATCGCCCGTGTGTCGGGCGACCACACCACGTTCCTGGAGTGCACGGTCAACGGCCTGCCCGGCTTGGTGGCGCGGCAGGACGGGAACCTTTCGACCGTGTTCGCGTTCGAGATCGCGGGCGACCGGATCAGGCATATCTGGGCGGTGAGAAACCCTGAGAAGCTCCGTTCCTGGCGGATCAGCTGACGAGCGATCCGAGACACCGCAGCGATCGGATCGTGGCCAGTACCAACCCGCACCGAGCCCCTATCTGAAACACGCCCTGGTAGTGCCTTGCTAGGTGGTGTCGTAGGGCTGCCATGGGACCGTTTGTTGGCAGATGGGCAGGTTCCGGTCCAGGTGGCGATGAGTGCTGGAGGAGGCCCAGGACCGCTAGGTCTTGTCCGGGCGATCACGTTCGCAGCCAGATGGAGAGAGCTGCTGCTGTGGCGGTACCTAGGAAGATGTAGCCGCGCTTGTCGTCGCGAGTGGCGACCGCCCGGTACTGCTTCAAACGGTTGATCGTCCGTTCGACGGTGTTGCGCTTCTTGTACCGCTCTTCGTCGAAGCCGGGTGGCCGTCCGCCGCGAGGGCCTTTGCGTAAGCGGGCAGCCTGGCTATCGGTCTTCTCCGGGATCGTGTGCCTGATGCCGCGGTGTCGCAGGTAGTCGCGGCAGGGCCCGTTGCTGTAGGCCTTGTCCGCCGCGACACTGTCTGGCTTCTTGCGGGGCCTGCCCTGCCCGACCCGCGGGACGCGAATCTTTTCCAGCACGGGCTTGAATTGCGTGCAGTCCGCTCGCTGTCCTGGCGTGATGACCAGGGTCAGCGGACGGCAGCGGCCATCGGCACTCAGGTGGAGCTTGGTCGTGAAGCCACCGCGCGAGCGGCCCAGGCCTTCACCTCCAGCACCACCTCCACCAGGCGGGCGACGAGTCTCTGCCACGGCGTATCGTCCTGGAGTTCTGCCGGAGCGTCCCTTTTAAAAGAGGGAGCTGGCAGCGGTGCGGTGTGGGCACCGGCGGCATGCTGGTGGGCGCGCACGATGGTGGAGTCGACTGCGATGTCCCAGTCGATCTCACCCGCCGCATCGGCCTCGGCCTGGACCTGCTGGAGCAGCCGTTCCCAGGTTCCGTCAGCCGACCACAGCCTGTGTCGTTCATAGACGGTCTTCCACGGGCCGAACCGTTCGGGCGGGTCACGCCACTGCACGCCGGTCCGTACCCGGTGCAGAATCCCGTTGATCACCTGCCGGTGATCCCGCCACCGGCCGCAACGACCGTTACTGACCGGCAGGAACGGCCGAAGCCGCTCCCATTCGGCATCCGTCGGGTCACCCCGCCCCATGACCACGTGAACGATTCGGCAATGGAGTAGTCACATGATCAGCCGGACAGCGACAACCTTGCCGGCCTCGCCACCGGGGGCCGCGTGGTCATCGGTCGGAACGGCTGACAGCCCCCGGTGCGCGGCCCGCGAGCCAGACGGCGATCCGCTTCTGCAACTCCTTGTCGGCGCGGCGATAGTCCCAACGTGCGTACCATTCCAGGTGCTGCAGGATGTTCTCCGAGCGGTCCGGGTGGGCCACCGCGATCACGTCGACGCCGATCTCGCCCGTCGAGCAGCTGATGTACACGCTGCTGTCGAGAGCCATCATGCCGAAGCCCGGGTGGCCCGCGCGGATGCCGAGGAACGACGCCGCGCCCCGGCCCATGATGTCCCAGCGGTCCAGGAGTCGGACGCGGGTCCAGGTCGTCGGTGCGAGACGGTGGCCCCAGTGCATGTTCTGCAGCCAGGCCCCGTGCGTGAGGGTGCCCTGGGGAAGCATGACGAGGAACTCGCGCCGGTGGTCGAGAAGACCCGAGGAGACCGCGAGGTCGTACCAGTCCTCGTTGAGACGCTCGACGAGCCGTGGGGTCTCGTACGGGTGGGAGAAGCCGTCGACGGTGTCCTCGGGACCGTATCCGGAGACGAACGGCATCGTGCCGTCCGGCACGGCGTCCGGGATCACCTCGAGGCCGGCCCGCCGCAGCGGCCGGTACATCTTGCGTTCGCGCTCCTGGATACCCACAGGTCAGTGTTCTACCAGGCCCGGCGCGCCAAAATTCCCCCGGTCAGCGCCTTCCCGTTTCCCGTCCTCCCGGATTGGACCGGTGCTCGGATCAGCCGCGTGATCGGCCGGACAGGTCCTAGAGAGTCAGGCGCTTGCAGAGGCTTTCAGACTCCTCCGCTGTTCGGTCAGGAATAGGTGGGCGGCGCTGAAGTGACCGAGTTTGGCTCGGTGTGCGTCTCCGGGGCTACTCGTTGTGCAGGTCCTTGGCAAGGCTTGGCACATCATGTTCGCCCTGCGCGGCATCCTGGCACCGGATCTGGTCGGCCCGTTCGTCCGCTGTGCGTGGAAACCATTGTTTCCAGATCGTTCGATTCGTTCGAACGGTGGTCCCGGCCAGGACTGGGGCGCATGTACATCGCTGTCAGAGGGCGGTACGTGAGTTGCTGTCCGTTTCGCTGTGTCGATGCCGTCTCCGTCGAAGTCTGCCGGCGGCGAGTGCACCCGGGAAGTAGTCCTTCGCTTCGGGGGCGGCGCCTCCAGGAGTCGGCCCAGGTCGTGACGAGACCGCAGGCCCGGGCGACGCGTAAACGGGCCGCCAGCTGTGCGCCAGACTGGCTCTTGCCTGGTGACGGCGGACAGTACCGTTGGCTCGTCGATCAGGACGTACTTGGGGAGAGACGCAATGGCTGTCCTGCTCTACTATCCGCTGGTGGTTCCGCCAGTGGAGATCGTGCACCAGGCGCTGCTGTACTGGGACGGGCTCTCGTCGGTAGTTCCGCGTGATCCTGAGGTGTTCCAGGCGGCGGTCTCTGCGGAGTTGCTCGAACTCCAGCAGCGGGAGCTCTATGCGCCCCTCGTCTACGACGACCGGCCTGGGTATTCGGACGACTCCGGCTACGCACCTGTGATGCGCGAATGGGGCGCGTCGTCGGTGCTGGTACGTGAGCTGGAGCGCATGGCTTCCAGGCCGCAGCCGCCGCGACCGGCTTCCCCGCCCGACAGCTTCATCTACTGGAGCAAAGTGAACGACAGGCTGATCCGGCGGCTTATCCAGCTCGGACTCGCGGAGCCGCAGCTCCAGCCGTTCCCCGGGGTTGCGGTGGCGCAGGAGGTCCAGCAGACGGTCATCGGCACCATCGTGCGCAGCCTGGCCCTGTCACCCCCGGACGGCGGCGCTGCGGAACAACGGGCCTATTTCCCCTGTACGGACCGGGAGGACGCCCATCGCCTCGCCCATCAGCCACTGGGCCAGGCGCGCAGCCTCTCGTGGGAGGTGGAGATCGGGCGGCTGCTCCCGCTGCCCGTACCCGGCACACCAACGGGCGAGGTGCTCGCCTTCCGCGAGCGGTACACGGACGAGCGGGTACGGCTGATGCGGGCGGTCCACCGGCTGCTCGGTGACCTGCGCCGGGACTACGAGCATCCGGCCGACGTCCTCGCTCAGCTCCGCCGTGAATTGACGGAGGCGGTGGAGGATTTCCAGGCCGCAGCCAAGGGCTCCCGCATGGTGTGGATCAACCGCTCGGTGACCGCGGCCGTCGCGCTGGGCGCGGCGGCCGCAGGTTCCCTTCTCGTGCCCGACCTGGGCTGGGTCCTGGGCACCGTCGGCGCCTATGCTCTCAACGTGGCAACCCGCGAGACCCGCCCGGTCACCAACGCCGCGCAGCGCCACGACTTCAGCTACTTGCACCGCGTGCGCACACAGCTCGCCTGAACGGAAGCCCGCCCCTTGATGGATGAAGACGCCGAAGAGGTGGTGGCCAGGGTCCGGGTTGTGCCCGGCGACCCGTGGCGTATCGAGGTCGCCCACCCCAACGGGCACATCGAAACCGCTGTTGTCTACGACAGGGGCGAGACCGACGGCGTGGTGCGCGCCTACCGCGACCCCGCCACCCCGCCCTCGGCCCACCACGTCAGCACCGCGATCAGATGCCTGGGCTACTTCGTGAACGGATACAGCCGACTGCCGTGGGCGATCAGTGAGGGCTTCGAGCTGCCGCTTCGGCGCGAGTGGCCGTCGCAGACCGAGCAACGCCTGCGGGAAGAGCCGCAACGCATCGCCGCGGCCTTCGCCGACAAGGGGGCCGGACGGGGGGACATGACCCTGTCGCTGCCCACGGCCGACCTCGGCGATCTCCTGCAGGACATCCGCGACGCGGTGCCGTACTGCTTCGAACCAGCCGGCGCCGAACTCCTCAAGGGGCTCGCCCAACGCATCGACGAGGCCGCACCGACACCCGTAGTCCTCCCAGCCGAACTCGACTACCAGCTGGCGCAGGAGCTGCGGACATCACCTCTTCGCGGCATCCGCGAAGAAAGCAACACCCGACTGGACCTGCTGGCCCGGCTGATCGAGGATGGCCGCCCCCTCAGCGGCGCATGGCCGGCCGTGCGTGAAACCCTCGGACAGGCCCTGCACGAAGCACTGGCACGACCCGGCGCGGAGGGAATCGCAGCACGCGACGAACTACTCGCCATGGTGCGGCACTTCGCCGACCTCCACCAGGACGCAACCCACCCGGACGACACAGAACAACAGCGGATCCAGGCCAGGACCGGTGATTGATGACCGTTTCGCCGTTCCGGGAGGTGCAAGCAGCGCTGGCCGCGTCGCCGGGCGGCTACGGCCGCGGCTGGGTGAACAAGCCCTGCCCGGTCTCGACCAGGATGCCGCGCTCGGTCAGCCGTTTGAGCTTCAGGCGGGTGTTGTTGATGTTGTTGGGCTCTATGTCCATCGTCTCGCACACCTGTCGCGCCGTAGCGGACACCGCCGTGATCTGCTGGTGGCCGGATGGTCCGGCCGCTTCGGGGCCGGCGGCGCGGGCGGCTGCGGATCGGGCAGCTCCAGCAGCGTCTTGCGGGGGATCGGGACCTCAAGGCTTTCTGCACGGGTATCCTCGCCGGTCTTCGCGCTGGTCCTGCCGAATGGCAGAGGCCAGGAAGCGTGCGGTGACCCGAGCGAGCGTGTTGCGGCCTGTTGGCGTGGAAGGTGGCCAGGCTAATTCCAGCGGAAGAAGACCTGGTCGCCGTCGTCGCAGGTGGAGCTGTAGTAGGAGCTGGAACTGCCGCTGCAGGCGAACACGTCCACGCTCGAGACGGTGGGACTGGGGCTGTTCCATGCCCAGCTTGCGGCTGGGTTGCCGGCACCGCACGCCTTGCGGCTCTCTACTCGGTTGAAGGGGCTGTCGGTGTAGTGAAAGGTGACGCGGACCCAGGCACAGTAGCCATCGCCGGGGGGAGTGTCCTTGACGGTGCCGCTGAGGTACACGGTGTTGCCGGAGACCGACACGTTGCCGACCACGCGCGCTCCCGGGCGCTCGAAGGTGAATCCGGTTGCTGCCGATGCCGGGCTGTGGGCAAGCATGCTGATGCCCAGGGTTGCTGCGGCCGCGCAGGCGAGGGCTTTCCACTGGTTCATGCGCTGTCTCCTGTTCTCGGGTCGGACCAGCGGGCAGGGCTTGCCTGTCCGCCGGTAAGGGCACGATCACCACGATCCGCAGTGCGGCTCGTCCGCGCAGCCCCAACGGCTGTCCGGGACATGTCCCGGACAGCGCAGCCGGTCGAGGCGATCCCGGCCGTGGCTGCCGAGCACGACCCGTCTGGTGCGGCCACCCTGACGTGGGGTCACGTCACCGGGATGGCCCCCGACCGACAGCCAAGGAGCTCGGACGTCCATGCCTCGCCACGCGCGGGAGAGCGACGCCTCGGCCGACGGCGCCCCGACCCAGCTTCGGTGACCATTAAGCTGCCTTGGGTGCCTGAGTCATGACAAAGGGATCCTGGGAAGGCTGGGTGGACGGGGGAGGGCCGCGGCCGCAAGGGGCGGCGGATGCGGCGCAGTTCGTGGGGCTGATGCGGCAGTTACGGCAGTGGGCGCATGTGAGTTTCCGTGAGTTGGAACGCCGGGCGGACGCTGCGGGAGATGTGCTTCCGCGCGCCACGCTGGCCGGCGTACTGGACAGGCCGGAGCTTCCTCGGGAGGAGTTGCTGGCTGCCTTCGTCCGGGCCTGTGGAGGGGACCGGTCCGAGGTCGAGGCGTGGGTGGCTGTCCGTAAGCGTCTGGCTGTCGAGGCCGAGCAGCGCCCGGTGCCGGCACCGGTCCTGCGGCGGGCGGACCTTTGGCAGACCCGCTCCCGCCGGACGACACCGATCCGCGCAGCGGAACGCGGCACGCTCCCGAGGTGCCGGGCGTGGATCCGCCGGCCGCTGGGCAGACGTCTGAGGTCGCCGGGGCGGAGGTGGCCACCGGCGCGGCTGGTGCGGACCCGGCGGTGCCGGAGGAATCGTCCACGGTACGACCGCAGGCGCGCCCCCCCTCTGGCGGGACCGGGGGCTGCTGCGTCGCGGCGTTCCGGCTTCGTTCTGCGGCCCGGCCGTGTCCTGGTGGCGGGTGTCGTGGCCGTGCTGGTGTCGGCCGGTGTGACCGGGATCGTCCTGGCGCCGGACGACCCTTCCGGCGAGCCGCTCGTGCCCCGGATGCGCCCGCCTGCCACCGTGACGCTCATCCCCTCGTCGTCCGGCCGGACACCGGACGCAGCCGTCGCCTCCCGCCCGGCGACCGAGCCCGGCGTCAAGAACACTCCCGTACCGGGCGCCACACGGCAGCTGTCGCGGCCCGCGCCGTCCTCCAAGAGCACGTCGCGTCCTGGGGAGCCGGAGCCCCAGCGGACTTCGAGGGCACCGGATTCGACTCCGTACGAACCACCGCCTCCTGTCTACGATCCGCCGCCGTCCTCCACACCGCCCCCGACCGACGGCGGTGGCGGTGACCCCTTCCCCGAGGAGACCTGCTGGGACGCCAACGACTGCGCCTGACCGGGCAGTCACGAACCGGTCTGGTGCCGCGACGGGGCCGAGGGTGAGGAACTGCGAGGACAGCGTCAGCGGCATGAGGGTGAGCGTGCTGCCGCGGTGGGGTGCGCGGACGACCGTGCCGTTACCGATGGACAACTGGAGTTCACTGCCGCCCGCCGGCCGGTGGACATGGTTGCCGGGCGGTCTCGGCCGCATCGACGTCTGCCTGCTCATGGAAGCCTCCGTCCCGCGCGTGTCCATGCTTCTCCCCTCCTGAGCCAGGCAGAGCTTTGCGAACTGCACTGGGTCCTTGCAGACCAGGGGCTCCGGCGATCGACGGGCTGATCGCAGTCCGGCTGAGCGGCCCGTCGCACCGTTCAGACCGCCCTGTTCTCGTACTTACTCTTCACCGGGCCGGACTTCTTGGTGTCCTTCTGCTCTCCGCGGTCGCTTCGGTCGCTGCGGCTGTCGGAGGTATCCGTCTTCTTGCTGTTCGACGTCTTCTCGGAGTGCTGCGCTCGAGTGTCGCTGCGGTCCCGCTTGTCCTTGCCGGCGTGGTCCTTGGTGCTGTCCTTCGCCTGCTCGGCCCTCAGCTTGCGGGTGCGTTCGGTGACGCAGGTGTCGTAGCCGCCGCATTCGGTGCGTGCCTGCTGGTAGGCGGGGTCTGCGTTGGACT
>NZ_JBIBVE010000035.1:0-14297 GCF_043080095.1 Streptomyces sp. NPDC015127 | reverse complement strand
CTTGCGGGCTTTCTTGGTGGATTCGGCGATGTCCTTGGTGTTCTTCTCGCGGAGCTTGCGGGTGCGTTCGGTGACGCAGGTGTCGTAGCCGCCGCATTCGGTGCGTGCCTGCTGGTAGGCGGGGTCTGCGTTGGACTTGCGGGCTTTCTTGGTGGATTCGGCGATGTCCTTGGTGTTCTTCTCGCGGAGCTTGCGGGTGCGTTCGGTGACGCA
Source organism: Streptomyces sp. NPDC015127 (assembly GCF_043080095.1). Taxonomy (NCBI): domain Bacteria; kingdom Bacillati; phylum Actinomycetota; class Actinomycetes; order Kitasatosporales; family Streptomycetaceae; genus Streptomyces; species Streptomyces sp. NPDC015127. The sequence goes on along the minus strand of NZ_JBIBVE010000035.1, from coordinate 14,084 downwards.
GGTGTCGTAGCCGCCGCACTCGGTACGCGCCCGCCGGTAGAGGGGGTCGGCGTTCGACCGGTCGGCCGCAGCCTTCACCTTGTCGAGCGTCTTTTGCACCTCGACCACCTTGGCGCCGTTGTCGTACAGCTCACCGGGGGTGAACTCACGGTTCTTGAAGGGGCGCCCAAGGTTCTCGACCGGGTTGTTCTCCTCGAACTCCTTGTACTCGGCGATCATGCGCTTGCGCAGCGCTGGATCGCTCAGCGCCTTGTCCAGGAGCTTCTGGTGCTCGCGGCTCATGTGCTCCATGTAGGCCTGGCCGAGCAGGTCGCCGACGGTCTGCGAGACCACCGCACCACGGACCGAGCCGATGCCCGGCACCTTTCCGGGCACGGGGAGTGTCTGCGGCACCTTCATGCCGGTGATCGCCGCAGCTTTCGGCGGAGTCTTTGTACCGATGCTGGTCGGCGCCTTCGCCGGCGTGGTGGGGTTGACGGCCGTGGTTTTCGCAGGCGTGGTCGTGCTGGTGGTGATGGCCGGCTGCTTGGGTGTCTTGGCGGTCGTGGTACCCGGTCCCTGGGGAGTCTTCGGGCTGCGCTTGGCCGGACGGCTCCCGCCCGTGTCGTCGTCGTCGTTGTCGTCGTCGGGCGGGTTGGGCCACTTCTTGCGGGCTTCCTCGGCCTCGGTCTTTTCCTCGTGTGCGGCGGCGAGGTCTTCACGCACCTGGGCGGTGGCTCCGGGGAGCTTGGAGCGCCATTCGAGTTCGCGGACCTTGTCCTTCGCTGCGCGCAGGCGCTTGTCGGCCTGCGCGACCTTGGTCGGGATATCCACGGGCAGGCCGGCCTCGACAGTCCGGATCCTGGCCTTCAAGCTCTTCACGTCCTGCTCTCCCCGCTCAACAGCCTGCTTGGCTTTGAGCTTCGCCTTCGGCGTTTTGGCCTGGGAGAGCTTGACCTGCGCCTTGTGCAGACGCTTCTCCGCCCGGGCGAGCTTCTTTTGCACACGGGCAACGTTGTGCTTCTGGGCCTTCCTGAACTCGGGATAGTCCTCCACGACGGCCTCCAGGACTTTGTTCCAGGAGGAGGGAATGCCAGAGGTGTAGACCCGCTTGATAATGATCCGCGAGCCCGCCTTCAACGTGTGCCAGCGGTCGTAGGGGTGCAGCTTGTGGCCCTCGTTGAGGAAGTCGTGCGCTGCGGAGTACGCCCGGTCTCGCCAGCTGGGCTTGCCGGAGGAGTCGCCTGACGCCGGCGGCGTGGGTGGGGGAGCGGCCGAGGCCGCGGAGACAGGGCCGGCCAGGACGAAGCTCAGCGCGGCCACGAGAGCCACGAAGGCCAGGCGCCACATGGTGGGCCAGCACCGCTGTGCCCGGGTCAGCCATGGGAGGGCTGTCCGGTGCCGGTGCGTGCGGTACGGAACGCTCATTGAGGAACTCCTTGATCGATCTGTGGGTGTCCGCCGGGGCGGTGGCAGGCGGCAGTAGCGGCGCTGACACGGGAACGGTCGGGGGTTGCCAGGGGTGTGGGAGAAGCGTTGCGGGTCGTCGAGTCGCCGGGCAATGGATTCGGCGTCCGGGACGGTCCGAGCCTGTCCGGCCTGGTCAGCGGCCATGTGCGGGCCGTTCACGACGGCGGGACGTCGCTCGGACGCCCTCGGGAGCCGGCCGAAGCGGCGGGGGGCGGAACAGTCACCGCGTATCCCGCCGGAGACCTGCCTGTGCGTGCTGCGCCAGGAGTGCCGCCGTGACCCAAGGGGCGGCGTCCGGCGTCATGCGGAGCTGGTGAATCCGGTGTGCCGGGCGTCCAAAGATCGCCAGACTGAGCTCGTTCGCCTCATGAAATGAGCAGGAGTGGTCATGGAACCGGCACCCCAGCCGCAGTCGGTCACGACGTCAGCCGAGTTCATCGCGACGCTGCGTCAGCTGCGGCGCTGGGCGGGCCTGAGCCTTCGGGATCTGGAGCGGCGTGCTGCCGGCGTCGGCGGAGCTCTGCCCCGCGCAACCGTCTCCGGGGTTCTCAACCGTACGGACCTGCCCCGCAGAGACAGCCGGCGTCGAACCGGGGACTCCCCCCACCCCGGACCGGACGCAGCCTCCTACGACGGCACCAGTCCCGGTACGGCGCAGGCGGGCCCTGGCGATCGCAGGCGCGGCCACCGCCATCGCCGCTCTCAGCATCGGCACGCTCGCGGTGTGGGCCAACGGACCCGATGACAACAACGGCAAGCACGCTCGCTCTGCGGCAGGGGCTCGGACGACGCTGCCACCCTCGCAGTCCGCGTTCTCGCCACCCTCCACCCAGGCTCTGTCTCTCAAGCCTCTTCTCGAGCCGGGTAGTTATCGCATGCGCACGGCCGACGGCCGTTGCGTCGTGGAGCGACGCGAGGAATCGCAGGACGTGAAAGCGATTGGCCTCTTCCTGACGCCATGTGCCACGAGCGAGAGCGACAGGGTGACCCTCAAAGAATTGGACAACGGCACGTACAGGGTCATCTTCCCCGGCAGACAGCACGAAGCCCGGCGCTGCCTGGGTGTGTATGGCGCATCGATACAGGACGGGATGGCGGTGACCATCGAGTACTGCGGTACGCAAGAGCTGCACGAGGCCGAGCAGTTCCGTCTCGAGAGAGTCGACCTCCATGGAGGCGGTTTTCGCCTCAGACCGGACCACCTCCGTTTCGTGCCGAAAAACCAGAGGGACCTCTGCCTCGGAGCTCCAGAGGCCGACCACAAGGAGTGGGCCTTCGTCTCGCAGTTGGAATGCTCTTCTGATTCCCCCCGGCAGGTCTTCCGCTTCCTCAAGTAGCTGCCTCTCAGCCGCAGGCATGCCCGGTTTACCGGGGCGTGGCGCCTGACGTCCCTCCTACTTCAGACGGAGGGCCGGCCGCGACAACGGCTCGCCGCCGCCGACACCGCGATGACGGGTCAGGACGGCCAAGGGGCTTCGGCAACGGTACGTGCCGGGCGCCCGGGCCCGGTGAGATGACTGCACCCGCACCGCACCGGGTTCGGCCGGGCTCGTGTTTCCCCTTGACCAGGTTTGCCACCCGGCACGTTTCCCCTTGACACAGCACCGTCCGGCCGCCGATCAGGTCGCGGTCAAGGGGGCGAAGTTTGAGCACCGGGCCCCGCGAGACCGGACGGACCGAGACCCAGTGAGTTGGCGTGTCGGCAAGGCGCCCACACCCACCATGACAGGATCAAGCTGGCCACGGGTCCGTGATCGCACCTGGGGCGGGTGGTGCACCCGGAGGAAGGGCCGTACGCACCACTTTGTCGCCCCACGTCCGGGTGTCGTCACCTGCGTGGTGGCCGTACGTTCGGGCCGCTGGGTGCCCTGGTCCGGCACGGCGTCAGACGCACGTGTTTCCGTCCGACCAAGTCCTTGTCGTACCTCCGGACAGGGCCTGGAAGTGAATCACCGTGCACTGGAAGTTCTGCCGGATCTCGTTACCCACGGTGTACTCGTAGGACGTCGGGTAGCGGATCCATCCCGCCTCGCACCCTTGGTTGCACCAGTAGGTGCCAATCTGTCCCCAGACAGGCCAGGCTCCGCTGCTTGGAGACCAGTAGATGGTTCCATGCTGGAACTGCGTTCGTCGGCCGACCCCGTCGGGGTTGACCAACTCCTCTGTGAGGGGACAGCCCAGCGCTCCTCCGGGGCCACCCATGGCGAGGTACCGCTGTTCGATGGCGTCCAGGACTCTGTGACCGCACTAGTCGCCGTCGGCCTGCGCGGACGACACAATGAACGTGCTCGCCAGCAGAGCAAGCAGGCTCAGCGTTGCGGCAATGCTTCCTGGTGTCCTTGTCCGGGCGGTGGCATCGGGACGCTTCATGCTTCTACCTCCCCTTTACTGGCGGAGCCGACGAGTCTTTCGCCAGATCTCTGCTCCGCGACAGCCTTCGGCGGAGCATGGCGATGCCACGCTGACACCTCGCCCCCACCGTCAGATCAGGCAGATCCTCCCGAGGAAGCAAGTGAGATGACAGGTCGTACTGCGCCAAGTTCCGGTTCCGGTGACACCTTGGCGCAGTTCGGTCACGTCGTCTGGCCGTGGTGTCAGCGTTCGACGACGGCCACGAAGTCGCCGACGATGTGGATCGTCTCGCCGAAGTCCGCAGACAGACTTCCTCAACACCGCGCGCGCCGCCCGCTGTGCGCGCCTCCTTGGCCACGCACTGACCAGCGCTCAACCTTTGATGAGAAGAAGTCCACCGACCAGCCTTCGGTGAAAGCACTCAACCTGCTGCGAGAGATCAGTGGTGCGCACCCGGTGCGCGCGGTGCGCACCACCGCTGCCCCGTTCTCCCGTGAGGAGCCGGGAGGGGCGCGGCCCCCACTCGTCCGTAGCACCGGCGGGTGAGGTGGGCACAGCATGCACTCGATGCAGCCACAGCGGTAGAGGCCGAGGGTGACCGGATGCCCTCGGTCGCCCAGGAGCACGAGGTTGCGCCTGCTGTTGCGCGACCCGCAGGGCCGTCCCCGTGTCCGCGCAGGTCACCATGCGGTTTCGCCGTGGTCGGACCGCTGACATCCCCGTTGCGGCCGCTTTCGCCCATGTCCCCTGGCTGGAGTGAAGGAGAAGGGACGGGCGGGATGGGCGGCACGGCCGCGGCCGGGGACCGGGGCACGCTCATTCGGTTGCGCGTCGGCCGGGCCGCCGCGCTTCGCCGCCGTCAGCCCGGCGGCGATGTCAGCATCGGCTCCGGCAGCGTCCACGTCACACCGAATCCCTTCCACCGCGCTCGGACAACTGCGCCGGGTGGCTGCGATCCAGCGGTTGTCAGGTGCGATCTTTTTGAGCCCCCGGCCTTCACGGTGAGCAGGCCGGGATGATATGACTACGGTGCGTGATCTTATGTGAAGGTTCAGTGCCGGGGGTGCATAGTGACGGGGGCGCTTGAGCCAGGTGCGGACGGCGCACAGCCAGTCTTTGAGGGCTTCCCCGAGGTGAAATCGCCGGCGGTTGTGGTGCTGGCTCCGTCGACCCAGACCGCCCCTTTGCCCACGCCTCAGCAGTACCTGCAGTACATCTACGACGAGGACGAGTGGGAAGTCTTCACTGTTGAGTGGGTCCATGCGCTCGGCTTGTGGAACGGCCGGCCTTACCTGCGAGTGCAGCGCATGGGCGGAGCAGGCGACCGCGGAGCAGACGTCGCAGCCTGTCTCACCCTTCAGGGCACAGCCGGCGAGTGGCACTGCTATCAGTGCAAGCACTACGTGAAGCCGCTCGGCCAAGCAGATGCGTTCCCGGAGATGGTCAAGATCTTCGCGGCGAAGGTCCTGGGTACCTACGAACTGCCGAAGCGATACGTCTTCGTGGCGCCCAGGATCGGCACGACCCTCGATCGCCTGCTGCTCAACCCTCCGCAGCTCAAGAGGGAGTTCTTCACCGCATGGGACGACGCAGACTCCAAGCTCGGCAAGAAGCTCACACCTGCGGTGCGAGATGAGGTGGGGGAGCTGGCACGAGAGACGGACTTCTCCATGTTTTCCGCACAGGACCTGGACGAGATCGTCAGGCTGCACGCCACGACCCCACATCACGTGCGGCGGTTCCCGCAGCCACTCAAGCCGCGTCCGGACGCAGAGCCGGCACCAGCGGAACAGAAGGACAACGAGGCTGTCTACGTCCGCAAGCTCCTGGACGCCTACAACGAGAAACACGGCCTCAGCCTGGAAACGGGACAGCAGGCCCGGGAGACCAGCAAGGTCAAACGCCACTTCACCCGACAGCGCGAGGCCTTCTTCCACGCCGAAGCCCTGCGGCTCTTCGCCCGCGACAGTGTCCCGGACGCCACCTACGAGGCGATCGAAACCGACCTCTATGACGTCGTGATCGAAGTCGGGGACCGCGACTACGACCTCGGTCACGACAGACTGGACGCTGTCATCGACGCAGCAATGGCCCACACGCCGAACCCTCACAACATCCTCGCCCCGGTCGTTAAGAAGAAGGACCTCATGGGGCTGTGCCACCACCTGGCAAACGATGACCGGCTGACCTGGTGCAAAGAGGAACTTTCGTGAGCCCTCTCAATAGCCCCCTCGAAGTCGGCATCCGCGCCCTGGTGCTCCTGACGGAGACCTTCCCTCGCCGCTTGGACGTCGCCCAGTTGGTCTACCTCGACCACGCCATGCTCCACAGCGGCGACCTCGAGGACGGACCAGCCAGCCTCCACCCCGACCTCCCCGCAGGCCCGGGAGAACTCAGCATGCGTCGCCGCCTCATCGAACAAGGCCTCACCGTCCTGCTGCGCGCCGGCCTCGCCGACATGACCGCTACAGCCGACGGATTCCTGTACGGGGTCACGGAGGAGGCCACGAGCTTCCTAAACGCCCTGCAGTCTCCCTATGTCGGCCAGCTCAAGGAACGCGCTGACTGGCTGACCAGCACGTATATGCACGAAGGAACGGACGTCCGCGACGGCATGAATCAGATCACGCAGCGCTGGTCCCGAAGCCTCGGGGCCGGCACTCCGCACCAGGGAGAAGGTGACGTCCTGTGAACCGGTTGACCTTGGTGCATCTGACCTTCCTCAGCGTGGGCAAGTCCCCTGCCGCGGTGGAGTTCAGCCCGGGACTGACCGTGATCTACGGCGCCTCGGACACGGGCAAGTCGTACATCGAAGAGTCCGTGGACTACATGCTGGGCGCCAGTGAACTCAAGCCCATCCCGGAAGACGAGGGCTACAGCAGAATCCTCCTGGGCCTGCGCGTGGACGACGGAAGGGTCCTCACCCTCTCCCGCGCCCTGGGCAGCGACACCATCGAGGTCTTCTCCGGCGACCTCCGGGACTTTCCGACCCAGCCGGCTGAGGCGACACTCAAGTACAAGCACCACCCCAAATCCAAGAGCAACATCTCCCGGTACCTGCTCAACGTGATGGGCATTGACGGGCGCCGCATCCTCCAGAACTCGCGCGGCGACGTTGTACCGCTCAACTTCCGCGACCTCGCCCGTCTGGCCATCGTCAATGACACACGCATGGCCGACAAACGCTCACCCGTCCTTGGCTCCTGGATGCCGCAGAACGAGACCAAAGAGAAGTCGGTCTTCAAGCTGCTGCTGAGCGGTCAGGAAGAGCCGGTTCGCCCCACCGCCCCCAGCAACCTGCAGAAGCAGGTGGGCAAAGGCAAGATCGACCTCATCGACCAGCTCCTTGACGAGACCCGCGAGAGGCTCGCGGTAGAGGCCAACCAGTCACAGCTACGTGACCAGCTGGCCCGCCTGCAAGCAGCCCTGAACGACGCGACGGCCGCCGCCGGTCAGGCAGCTGCAGAGCGCTCCGCCGTCGTACGCCGCCGAAGGGAACTGGAAGCAGCCGACACCGACACCCAACAGCGCGCCAGCGAAGTGCAGCAACTTCTGTCACGCTTCGATCTACTCAGACAGCAGTACGAGTCCGACCTGGCCCGACTGCAGATGGTTGGCGAAGCCGGAACCATCCTGGGCTACTTCCAGACGGGTACCTGCGTCTTCTGCGGCGCTGAGCCGCAACACCAACACCCTGGCCATCGCCTCGGAGAAAGCACTCAACTGGCCGCTGCCGTCGCTGCTGAGACACGCAAGACCACCGAGCTGCACAACGATCTCCTCAGCACGATCGAAGACCTCGAAGGTCAAGCCGCAGGCCTGCACGAGGACCACACACGGCACACCGAACAGCTCGAAGGCAATGACCAAGAGCTGCGTACCCTCGACCAGCGCCTGGAACCGCTCAACACCGACACCGCCGAGCTGTTGGAAACGCGTTCACGCCTGGAACGCGAGCTGGCCCTGCACGCCCAGATCGACCAGCTCGAGGACCTGAAAGCATCGCTGTCCGCCGCCCCGCCGGATCCGCCAGCAGCCAAGGCCGACGGTATCCCGGCCGCCGACATCGCTGACTTCCAGCAAGTGATGAGCCAGACGCTGGAAGCCTGGCAGGTGCCGGGTGACAACCGCGTCACATACGACCCAGCCACTGCGGAACTCGCGGTAGACGGACGACCACGAAAGAGCCGAGGCCGCGGCATGCGCTCAGTCATCCACGCCGCCTTCGCAGTGTCGCTAGCACGCCGCAACCAAGCCCGCGGATTCATCCACCCCGGCTTCGTCGTACTCGACTCCCCCGTCCTGACCTACCGCCGCCCCGAAGACAACAAAGAAGAGGACGAACTGCTGGCCTACGACGTGGTCAAGAACTTCTACAGCGACCTACTCGGCAACCCCACGGGACAGGTCATCGTCATTGAGAACGGCACTCCACCCAAGAGTGTGAGAGACCGGGCTGCGGTGTACGCGTTCAGCGTCGACGGATCAACCAGACAAGGGTTCTTCCCGCCTCGCGACAGCTCATGAAATCGACCCGGCCGTTGAAACGGCCGGTCAGTCGCTCAAGACGGTCCTACGCCCATTCCACGCCGAGCTTCCGTAGTGCGGTGTCCGGGAGCGGTCTTTCTGATCAATGACTGTGGCTGCGAGCTGTGGTGATCAGTTGGCTGATGGCCGTGTAGGAACGGGCCTGGGCGGGGGAGAGGAGCCCTCGTGGCCGGCCGCTGTACATCGTGAGCTGGTGGTTTATCAGGTTGAGGGTTCTCCGGTCAGGTGTTGTCACCTGTATTGAGTGGTGATCAGGTCCAGCTTTGGTGGTATGTGGCGGCGGGCGGCGCTGTCCCAGGGCGTGTTGTGCGGGCTGCTCCTCGCCTCCGCCATACCTGCTCCGTCTTGGTCTCTGTGTCTGTCTTCGTCTCCCTCCTTCTCGGTCTCCAGTACGCCGGGCCGCCTCGGCCGGGTGCCCTTCTCGCCCGCGGTCGGGCCCGGTGTTACAGACCTGGGAAGAGGAGTGCTGTCACTGGCGCCATTTGATGGAGCAGCCCAGGCTCGGCCGGTGGGGCTCGGGTACCGGCTCGCCGGCCAGGACGTGAGCGATCGCGGCCTCCAGCAGTGCACCGGTGACCGGCTTGCCGCTCCCCGGCGTGGAGTCGTCCATCGCGCCGCGGTAGGCCAACCGGTGCTGGGCGTCGTAGAGGAAGAAATCCGGTGTGCACGCGGCCCGGTAGGTCCGGGCGACGGTCTGCTCGGCGTTCACCAGGTACGGGAAGCTCCAGCCCGCCCGCCGGGCCTGCTCGGCCAGGCGCTCGGGCCGGTCGTCGGGATACGCGTCGGTGTCGTTGGCGCACACGCCCACCACTGCCAGGTCCGGGTGGCCCTCGAGCAGCCTTCCGAGCTCGGCCTCGATGTGGCGTACGTAAGGACAGTGGTTGCACAAGAATGCGACCAACAGCCCAGGGGCGGCGGCGAAGTCGTCGCTGCGGATGGTCCGGCCTGCCAGATCGGGCAACGCGAAGTCCGGCGCGGGCGTGCCCAGGGGCACCATCTGTGACGAGACGGCCATACGGGCGATCCTACGGAGCTTGCGGCCGCGACTTTCGTTCCGGCTCGCCCACCTTGGCGACTCACCAGGACTCTTCGGCGGGGAGGAAATGCCGGGCATCGTTCCCCTGGTACCTCGCCATCCCAACCGGAGGTGAACGTGGCTGACCGACTCGTCATCCTGCACCGAGGCAGCCTGCCACCCCGCACAGGACGGATCGAGGAACTCGCGGACACGGTGTACGCGACCGAGGAGGAACTGCCCCTGCTTCTCCCCGGCGCGGACGCGCTCCTCGCCTGGGCCACCATCACCCCCGCCGTCCGCGCGTCATGGCCCGACAACCCGGAAAAGGCACCCCGCTGGGTCCACGCTGCCGCCGCGGGCGTGGGCTCCTTCCTCTTCCCAGCCCTCGTCAACGACCCGGCCGTCACTCTGACCAACTCGCGCGGCGTCTACGACCAGCCGATCGCCGAGTACGTGCTCGGCCTGATCCTCGCCCTCGCCAAGGACTTCCCCGGCACCTGGGAACACCAGCGGCGCCGCGAATGGCGTCCACGTCACAGCGATAGCATCGCCGGGCGCACCGCCCTGATCTGGGGCACAGGACCCATCGGTCGCGCCGTCGCCCGACTGCTGCATGCCGCCGGCATGCGGGTGCGCGGCGCCGGGCGCTCGGCCCGTACCCACCACCCCGACTTCGGGGTGGTGCACGGCCCCGCCTCGCTCCGCAGGGCACTGGCAGAGGCAGACTACGTCGTACTCGCCGCCCCCTCACCAAGGACACCCGGGGCATGGTCGACGCGTCCGAACTCGCCGCGATGAAACCCGGAGCACGGTTGATCAACATCGGCCGAGGCGCCCTCGTCAACGAGAAGGCGCTCATCGACAACCTCGCCGACGGCCGACTTGCCGGCGCCGCCCTGGACGTCTTCAACCAGGAACCGCTGCCCACCCAATCGCTCCTGTGGGACATGCCCGGTGTGATCGTCTCCCCGCACACAGCAGGCGACACCACCAGTGACAAGGAGGCGCTCATCGAAGTGTTCCTCGAAAACCTCACCCGCCACATCGAGGGCCGCCCGCTGCGCAACGTCGTCGACAAGCGGCAGGGGTACGTGGTCGACGAGCCGAACCCCGGCTGATTCACTCCTCTCGTCGGCCCACCCTGACGGCGCTTCGTGTGGCCTCCAGTCCGTGGGGGAAGGCGTCCGGAGGGGCAGGGTCTCTGTGGCGTTCGGGTGGTGGGGCATGGTGTCGGGACGGGGCCTGCGCTTGGGGTCGGCAGTATCCGGTCCTCGGGCGGGCGGCCGGGCTGCCTCTCCTGCTCGGTGGCGGCCGGGTGGGGGATGGTTATCGTCGGGTGCCGGGCTGCAGGTGCTGTCGGCCGGGCCGTGGTCCGCCCGGGTCGATCCGGGCTCGCTCCTGCGGGTTGCCCGCACCTCGTGCCGGGCATGTGAGAGGGGTGGGCTGCGCGCCCAGGTCATCGCGCTTGGCGTCTGCCGGTGACAGGGTGCGGCGGGGCGCGGCAGCGCCCGTACGTCCTGCCCGTCGGAGTCGATGGCGTTCTCGGGCCCGTCTGGTCCAAGGATGGTCCGCCCCCTGAGCCGGTGCGGCGCCCGCCGAGGGCGGTCGGCCCGTTCCGCGCCTGCCGGGCCGGCGGCCCGGCAGGCGCGTGCGGTCACCGCCCGCACGATCATGGCCCGGCGTACTGCTGCACGGCCGTCACCCCGTGGCACGGGACCGGGTCACCGCCGGGTGAACCACCGGCCGTCTGGCTCGACCGTGACGGCGAACTGCCGTTGTACGAGGGCGTATTAATCTGGCTGGGGGGGGGCAGCGGGACGTGATCAGGCCGGGAATGCCGGCTCCTGGACCCGCCCTCTGGCCAGTCACGGTGCTGGGATCGGTGACGTTCGCGCTCCGTAGAGGCGCCACCCGTGCTCATCCACATCGAAACGCGACATCCGATCGACCTGCTGCGCGACCGCACCGCGGACACGTCTCCCCCCGTCTCCGCGCTCCGACGCTGCCTCGTGCTGGGGGCGGATACGCCCATCACTCCGAACTCCGCGCCTGGGTACGAGGCCAACGCTGCTGGCGAGGGAGGCCTCTTCGTTGGCCGCCCGACACTCGGTGACCGGCTGGGGAAGTTCTGCGAGCGCTGCGGGGCGGTCGCGACCTTTGCGTATCGAACGACTTGGTCGTCCATACGCGGCGGCCGAGGGCTGGCCTACTTGTCGGGCTGGCGGACTAGCCGTGAGTAGGTCTCAGCACAAGTCTCACAGACGAGAACCTTTGTCCCGTCCGGCTTCACCAGAACCTGCGTCCCGCGGATGCCCGAGGCACGGTGCACTGGGCTGAACGCACAGCGAAAGTCGGGGTGGATCATCCGGGGTCCTTCCTGGTTCCGCCAGGCGCACGGGTGGCCACGCTCAGCTCTTCCCGAATTGTATCCCCAGCCGCCAACACGGCTGACCGCCGAATCAGTTATGGAGTCCAGCAGAAAACTGGCGAGCCAGGGACCGGAGGACTTCGCGAGGGAGACGGCCCGGCTGGCTTGTCACGGGCTGGCAGACATCACGAGCGGCGAGCTCGTCGAGTTCCTCCGCAAACTCTCGCGGGCGGCCCCGGAGACGGACTGGCTACCTGGTTCTCCTCGAATCGAATGGCCTGCCCCCAGAGGCAGTGACTGGCCTCCTACGCCCCGGACGCGTCTGCGGAGGAGATCGTCGCGGCGGGCTTTTGGTTCAGGGGGTCACACGCCGAGCTTCGCGGGTGTGTCCGTCGGGGAGCTCTTCGACGTGCCGCCTGCTGACCATGGTGGTCTTCTCGCGTTCGATGTACTGCTGGAGAAGGGCGTCATGCCGCGCTGGAACGCCGTAGATGCCTTGCTGCCGCTGCTTCTAGGCCCTGCGGGCGCGGGGGTGTCTTTCCGATCATCTGATCGTTGGGCTGGCTGTGAGGGATCGGGAGATGTGTGACGCCGTGTGGGCGGTGGTCGAGCCGTTGCTGCCGCCTGCGGGTCGTGTCCGAGGCAGGTGGTGCGATCACCGCCGGGTTCATTGCCACTCGACTACAAGTCTGTGCGCTCCTTTGCGTAATGGAGGCGTAATTCTCGCCAATGAGTCAACGGCTGCGGCCCTCCGCCAGGTCTCCAGGGAGCAGAGCTGCATCGTAGAGTGGGCAATACCCAGGATTGAAGCAGCTTTTACTCATATCAACTCAGGGGGAGATGGAGGTATCTTTCGATCAAGGTGCCGTTATAGCAGCAGATAAGGGGTTAATTGTGCGCAGGAAGCTTGCGATGATCGCCACAGCTATTTTGGCCGCAGGAGCCTTCGGGGTCACCGCCGGTTCTGCAGGTGCCTCCCCGGAATCGATTAACGTTCCGGGCTTCTACACTGTGGAGAATGTGACTGCCTGGAACTCGATCAGCAGCAAAACCGTTTCCGTTACATGCGGCAGCGGGGTCGCGACCGGAGGAGGAGGGGCATTTGCGAATTCCTCTGGGCAGCCGACTTCCGCAGTAGGCGGAGCGCTAACTGAATCCCGCCCCGTAAACTCCAATACGTGGCAAGTGCGGGCCACTGGGGGCAACTGGCCATTCGCCCTGAAGGTCTGGGCTATTTGCTCAAACCTCAAGTCGGGATAACGCCTTCGTCCCTGGGCTGAGCGAAGGTTCTTCTGCCCAAGATCGGTTCGTGGCCAGCCGACGCCTCCTGGGGCAGCCCAGCCCTTAGCCACCGGCCAACCTGTGAAAGCGGCGAACGACTAACGGAGGGCAGTCAATAGGCCCCTCCTCCAAGAGCCTCGGACGACGCCGGCGCATCGCTGCCGTTATTGATCACCCAGGACTCGATCATGAGCATCTCAGCCGGATGTCGGGGCGTGGGGTCAGGCCCTTCGGCGTCGGTGATCGCCGCTCTGGTGGCAAAGTTGGGGCCGGTGCGGGCAGGCCCCGGCGACATGCGGAACAGGCTGTAAAGCGGGTTGCAGAACCGGATTGGAGCCGATTTCACGCCATGATCCGAACTCAATGCGGATCCACTTTGTTCGGTTTCCTGGTGAATCGCAAGGGCTATTGATATCGCGACTGAGGGTGCTACACGATCTCCGTGCCCGTTCTGCAACACGCTTTGCTGACTTTTCGTTAGTTCGTGGGTGTGGTGGGCTCGTTGGTGGGAGTCTGTTGCCGTGTCCTTCCAGTTCCCGTCCGTTGTCTCCAAGTCCTCTGTCCCTCCTATGACGCGCCCGCAGTTGGCCGAGGCGCGACGTGTGCGGGCGGTCGAGTTGTTCGAGAAGCCACCACACCCACAGAACTAACGAAATCTCAGTAGGCCGTGTTTTTCGGTGCTCGCAGGCCGAAGCTGAGCAGCTCAGCGAAGGTGAACCCGCCCGACCAGGCTCGCGTGCCGTTGGGGTGTCGACGTAGTTGGACTGCGGCGTCCATGCGGTGCTGGGGCAGGCCCTCGATCATCGCTGCGACCTCGGACGACGAACTTGAGCTTGGAGCAGATGCTGACGTTCTTGCGCTCCACGTTCCGTGGTACTCGGTCATGAATTTCGAGGACCAGGACCCGAAACTTGTTGCTGTCGCTCGCGCAGGTGTGTGCCGGTGCCCCACCAGGCGGCATCCCGGGCGGTTAAGATGTCATCTCATTTGGCGAGTCTGCGGTAGCAGATAAGGGTGCAGGCGATGCTGGTGAAGGCGAGGAAGTGGTCCGCTTTGCGCTCGTAGCGC
>NZ_JBIBVE010000034.1:0-26859 GCF_043080095.1 Streptomyces sp. NPDC015127 | reverse complement strand
AAGCAGATACGACGAGGCGTCCACAGATCCGTCCAGGCCCTCGAGAAGGACATCCGCAACTGGATCACGGCCTGGAACACCGACCCGAAGCCCTATGTCTGGACGAAAACCGCCGACGAGATCCTCGAACGCCTCGCCTCATATCTGAACAGAATTCCTGACTCAGAAGACTAGGGGATGACCGCCGGCATTCAAGTAGGCCGCGAACACCTCACGGTGCAGGCCTGCGCCGCGATCTGCGACAGCCGCACCATGCCGCCCACCCGGGCCAGGTCACCGGTGCGGCGCAGCTCCGCCTACACCCACCCCGGGTTGGCGGGGTTCCATGTGCCGATGAAGCCAGAACCGAGCAGCGGGGTCACGAAACGGTCAGCTGCCTCCTGAGCGGTGTCCCAGTCTCCGCAGCCGGACAGGCCTGCCACGTCCTTCGCCGCCTTCGCGTAGCCGGCCCGCCATGACGTGTGTGGCATTCGAACCGTTCGGGGAGCAGCAGCTCGACACCGCCCTCCCGGGTACGTCGGAATGCCGCTTCCGCATGCAGGGCTTGGCGTGCGTCGCCCGCTTCGATCGTCTCGTTCTGGCTGATGAGCAGGATGTCTGCCAGGTCGCGAAATCGGCTGGAGGGGTTGGCATTGCGCCACTCGTACATGGCGCAGATCTTGTCGGCTAGGTGGTCGACGACCGGGTACAGCTTGATCTTGGGCCAACCCTCGGCGGGGAAGGACGCCTCCACCGGATCATGGGCGATGAACTCATCAGTACCACTTTGCAAGCCGCCTACAACGGGCAGCTCCTACTGGAGCAACCACGGCTGGCAACCCTGCGCACAGAGCTGTCGCGAAGGCTGAACACCACGCTAATGGCGCTGCTGAACACCCGAGACGCCCGTGGCCGACAGCGGTTGACCCATTCCACCGGCAACGTGCTGCCTGGCGCGGCCAACCCGTTGCCGAGTTTCGGCGCCGCGTTCCTCGGCACCACTCCCGACGGAGGCACCGGGACGGATCCGACCAGCGGCAGTACGGTCAAAATGAAGGTCGAAATCGATCTTTGGCGATGTGGATCCTGCAATCCCTAGCCCCGCCATCATGCTGTGACGGTGGTGACCACCCGGCCGCACGATCGAAATCAGAGAGGTACCCGATGGGATCAAAATCGGCAATTCTGGTACTCGCCGAAGGCGACCCGCGTAGCGTTCTGCGCCCGGGAATGGCAGCCGAGATTTCCGACGCGAAAAGCTTGGCCGAGGATTTCTTCGATGGCCCCTTTGAATCGACCACGAATGTCACACTAGAGGAAGCGGTGTGGCCTGAGCCTGGGATGGTCTGCACGGGAAGGTTCACCGGAGCAGACATCATCTGCGCTAGAGAGCTAGTTCCAGCACAGCCTAGTGATCTGACCGCCGATATTGCACTGCTGGCGGAGGGCCGAAACGCATACGCAGTCTTCATGCATAGCGGCACCGATTCGCTCTCTTTCGCCACATGGGAGAAGGGTCGACTCGTGCGCTCACTGTCTCTTTCGCCCGATGATGGCGTGGTCCAGAACTATGGCGCTCCGTTGGAATTCGAGTCTCCCTACTGGACAGGCAACCATTCGGTTTCCCACACTCCGAACTATCCACTTCCGTTTCATCCATTGGACCTCGGCAACGAAGCATTGCGGAACTTCTTCGGTTTCATCCTGGAAGGGCGCCCTAGTGCAGACTGCTTTGATCCTGAGGAGATTACTCTGTGCGGATTTCGCAACATCGAATCCAACCGGTCTCCGAGTGAACTTTTGAGGTTGCATTCACAGTCGATGACAAAGCGTCAATGACTGCACCATGGGAGCATTTTCAGCAGATCCCGGGACGTTGACAAGACATACCGGGATTGGCGAACTAAACGTGCATCATCAACGCGGTCACCTGTTTCCCTGGCTGGAGGCTCCCGGTCAGCTGGCCACCCTCCGTTGGATAACGGAACTGCGCCCTTCTTCACCATGGCTCATTCGACGGCCGGGCACAGGGGCTGAACGGGGAGCTGTTCCTGAGGCGGATGCCTCTCCTTTCTTCCGGGCGGGTCTCCAGCATTGCGGCACCGTCCTGCTGTGGGCTGCCTGCTAGGAGGACGGCCTACACGCTGCCAGGCCAGGCATACGACACAACCGCCGACGCGTCGGGGTGGTCGTTGATCCAGGACAGGCCTCCAATGTCGAGGCGGGCGCGGGCCCGGGTGACGGCGACGTAGGCGAGGCGTGCTTCGGTGTCGTCGATGGGGCAGGGGATGGGGCGGCCGTTGGCGTCGTGTTCGTCGGTGTCGTCGGGCGGGGTGAAGTCGTCGGCGATCTTGACCGTGTTCGAAAAGCCGATACCTGGACCTGGCGCCACTGGCCGCGCTCGCCGGCGTCGTAACCGGCCGGCAAGAACCGCAGGAACTTCAGCTCCGACAGCAAGCCGGCCGTCTGCGCGGGAACCCAGCCGTGGAGTGCACCGAAGCGGAGGAAGTCCGTGACCGCCGTCATCACCGCGTTCGCCGTACCCTGCGAACGGTAGCGGGGCGCAGCCGTTGCCAGGGAGCGGCGGCTGCGGGCCGGCAGCGGCGTGGTCACCAGCCACTGCTGCAGCCCGGACAACGCCATGAAACTCGGACGCGACCACTCGATACGGCGCTGGGTGCAGTAGTTCAGATAGAGGGCGAGACGGCCCGCGTAGACCTGTTCCGTGTTCGGCGAGCGGCCCTTACTGTGCAACCCCGCCAAAAACGCACACCCTCGGCATGCAGGTCGAAGGTGCGTGCATCGGCCACCACCCAGCGTTCGACACCGGTCGACGGGGAGATTGAACGCTCAGCGATATAGGTCTGCTCCACCCACCAAACACAACCAAGCCCACCCCCAGCCGGTGCCGCTTCCAGACATCTCCTACACGACCAGGTGGCAACCACACCGAACACACCACACAAGCCCGCGCACCTATGGATAATCCCTGTCTGTAGTCGACGCCCTGACACTGGCCGGGCCCCAGCGCCGAGGAGTAACGGCGCCCGCCACGGGCGGGCGCCGTGCTCTCGCCTGCAGGTAGTAGGACAAAGCATCCTTGGTTCACAGCACCGCGAGGACGAAGGTCAGCAGCGCCAGGGACAGGGTGGCACTGCCCGCGAAGGCCACGGCACCGCGCAGCAGAGCGGTGGCATAGGTGGCTCCGTCGATACGAGCGAGCAGACCGGCCGCTGCTCCTACGAGCGTGCAGAAGAGACCGACGACGGCCAGAAGCAGGGCCAGCAGGATCAGGTGAATGGAGGAGGTGTTCATACCTTCTTCCCAGGACAACCGACGACGGGGACTTCGGCGAATTTCGCGATTCTGGTGTTCACCGGGGTTCAGGGCGAACAAAGATGAACGAAGACGGTCGCCTGGGAGACGGAGAAGCAGGACATGGGGGACGTGTACGAGGATCCGCTGGCGGAACTCGCGCTACGGCTTCGCACCCTCAGGGCGCATCGGGGTCTGCAGATGGGTGGGTTGCAGCAACGGACCGGGCTGGGGCGGACAACGGTCAGCCAGGCGCTGAACGGACAAGTGGTGCCCTCCGAGACCACGCTGGTGGCCCTGGCGAAGGCCTTGGGAGCGGATGTGGAGCCATTGCTGGCCTTACGCGAAGCCGCCGCCCGCGTACCGCAGGTGCGCCAGGGTTCTCCGAGGAGAATCACCCGCAGGTCCGTGCGGCCCAGAGTGCAGCCTTCGTTCGAGGAGCGGTACCTCAGCTACGTGACGGAACGGCATTCCCAGCTGACCGTCGTAGGGCTGGACCTGAGTCGGCCGGAACGTGCGTGCTGGCCGCTGGACGCGGCGTACTTGAGCTTGGAGCTGGCAGAGCGGCCGGAAGGCTGGCCTGCAGGGAGCGAGGAATCGGATCGGCCATCCGTCGTGGTGAAGCGTGCGGAGAACGCGTTGGCGGACTGTCGACGGGTAATTCTGCGAGGGCTCGCCGGCAGCGGAAAGACAACGCTGCTGCAGTGGCTGGCTGTCGCCACGGCGCGCGACGAGCTGCCAGAGATACTGGCGGACTGGCGGGGGCAGATTCCATTCGTCTTGCCCCTGCGGACGCTGGTGAGGCGTGGACCCCTTCCAGAGCCACATGATTTCCTCTCTGCGGTCGGCGCTCCCCTGGCCGCCTCGCAGCCTGAGGGCTGGGCCGATGACGTACTCGCCAGAGGCGAGGCACTCGTCCTGGTCGATGGCATCGACGAGGTTCCTCAAGAGCATCGGGGTGCCACGCGGGACTGGCTCGAGCGGCTCTTGGCCGCCTATAAGGACGCACATTTCGTGGTCACCACGCGTCCGTCAGCTGTTCCCGAAGGCTGGCTGGCCTCATTGCGCTTCACCGAACTATCAGTACGGCCCATGAGCGCCGCTGACATCGGAGTCTTCGTCGGCCGGTGGCATACCGCCGCCCGGAATAGTGCAGCGACCGACGCCGAACGGTCACAGCTGAATGATCTCGAAGCAGCGCTCCAGGTGACAGTGCGTGCTCAGCGTGACCTGGCGCAGTTGTCCAGCACGCCCCTGATGTGTGCGCTCATTTGCGCGCTGCACCGGGACCGCCGCGGCCATCTGCCTCACGGCCGTATGGAGCTCTACGAGGCAGCGCTGTCGATGCTGCTCGTACGCCGTGATCTTGAGCGCAGCATCGACGTCCCTGAAGGCATTCAGCTCACCGAACATCAGAGCGTCCAGCTACTGCAGCGTCTGGCCTACTGGCTGATCCGCAACCGCCAGACAGAGATGGAAAGGGCCACCGCTTTGGCCCTGGTCGGCGACGCGTTGCCAGCCATGCAGGCCGTGGCCGAGCAGGGCACTGCCGACCAGGTCCTGACGCATCTGGTCGGCCGCAGCGGGCTCCTACGCCAGCCCACCATGGACACCATTGACTTCGTCCACCGGACTTTCCAGGACTACCTGGGTGCCAAAGCCGCCATCGAAGCCCACGACTTCCCTCTGCTGGTCAACAACGCACACGACGACCAGTGGGAAGACGTCCTGCGCATGGCCGTCGCCCACGCCCGCCCAGCTGAGAGCGCTGATCTGCTCCGCCGCCTCGTCGAACGCGGTGATGCTGAGAACGAGCACCGGCCCAGGCTGCACCTCCTGGCGGCCGCCAGCATGCACTACGCCACCGAAGTCGCCCCTGACACGCGCCATAAGGTCACGGCGCGCGCCGCAGCCCTGATGCCGCCCCGCACTCTCCAGGAAGCAAACACCCTGTCCGCGCTGGGTCCCGGCATTCTGGACCTACTGCCACCCACCGCCGACGGACTGCCCGAAGACGAGATCATTGCCGTGTTCCGCACTGCCGCAGTCATGGGCGGCGACCAAGCTTATGCGTACCTGCAACATTTCGTCCCGACTGTCGCCCCCTCGGTGCCGCGCCACGAACTGATGCTGGGCTGGACCAACTTTGAGGCAGCCGATTACGCCCGCGACATCCTCCGCCTTGTCCGGGATCGCCTGCATGTCACCGTCCGGACTCATGCGCAGTTTGACGCTCTCCCGCTGCTGACACCGATCGAACTCATCTCGTTCGAGCTGGCACTCACCCCGTCAGAGATCCTCGAACATCTTTCCCCGGAACACACCACATCCCTATCCCTCCGGCGCATGGAGGAGCCCTCGCTGCACAGTCTGTCGTTCGTTCGGTCTCTGGCCGCGCTGCGCTCGTTGGCTCTTGGCCCCTCGACACCCGTCGACGGCCTACGCCATCTCGCCGGACTGCCCCTGCAGGAGCTGAACCTGCTGGACCTGCCTGAGGGTTTCTCCTTCCAGGCGCTCAACAATCTCCCACAGCTGCGTGAACTGCTGCTCTATACCGTCCTGCCGTGGAGAACGCTGCATACCCTGCCCGCCTCGCCAACTCTCACAAGGCTTTGGCTCGGCGGCCAGATAGAGGCCTCCATCACCGGCATCACC
This sequence comes from Streptomyces sp. NPDC015127, assembly GCF_043080095.1. Classification (NCBI taxonomy): domain Bacteria; kingdom Bacillati; phylum Actinomycetota; class Actinomycetes; order Kitasatosporales; family Streptomycetaceae; genus Streptomyces; species Streptomyces sp. NPDC015127. The sequence goes on along the minus strand of NZ_JBIBVE010000034.1, from coordinate 20,910 downwards.
CAGTGGGCCATGCTCGAAGACGTTGTCGTCAACCATGTCATGGACGCAGTGGAATGGGCCGAGCTCGCGGAGCTGCCTCAGCTGACCAGCCTTCAGGTCACCGACGCCGACTTCGCCAACGCCCCCCTCATGGCCACCGTCAATCGTCTCGGGCTCTCTGTGTCTCGGTCCGACATCCGCCTCGACCTGATCCCGGACCGGTTTCCGAATCTTGAGCAGCTAAGGATCAACGCTCTCGCAGACGTTGCCTACGATCTAGCCCCTCTCCAGTCCCTTATGAACGTGGAGATCCGCCTCTACAACGCCGATCGCATCTCGCTCACCGGTCTGGAGGGGTTCGCTCCAGAACGATTCACGCTCTTCCCCCGTCCACGGCCCATCCAGACGTGACCGTCAGCCGCCGCCGAACGCCACTACGCCACCGCGCAGCGGGCAGCGGGCAGCGGGCAGCCGATCTCTACCCGGGCGAGGCGAAGACCGATGCCCGCGATGCGGCGATCATTGCGGACGCGGCCCGCGCCATGCCACCCACTCGTCGGAATCTGGCTCCGGACGACGAAACGGTCGCCGAGCTGAACATGATCGTGGGCGTCGACGACGATCTCGCCTCGGCTCGGCGGTGGCCAGTTCGCCTTCCAGTAGCAGAGTGCGCATCCGGGCGAGCAGGTCGAAGGCGGTCAGGGACAGCTCCAGCCACGCTTGGTTGATGGCGAAGTGGCGGGTGGGTCGGTGCCGTGGCGGTGGGCGTCGGGGATCTGGGCCAGGGCCTGCTCGAGGAGGTGATGTGATCGGCGGCGGTGTTGGCTCCGGCGTTGCCCGGTCTGAGCAGGCCGGCCAGGGCTTCACCGGTGTTGTCCAGGAAGCACAGGATCGGGTGGTAGCCGAAGCCGCGTAGCGCGATGCTAGGCCCGGCAGGCCACGTCGATTCCCAGGTGCGGTCTCAACACAGTTCCCGTCTGGTCAGCGGCAGGTTGGCCGTTGTCCGACCTTCCGCCACGATCTGCCTGGCACGTGTTCCGCAGGGTTGTACTGATTGGACATTCGGTAGCAGCGGTCCGCGCTGGCCGCGGCCACGGGTTCCCAACAGGGACGCACGTGCGTCGGGAGGTTTCAACCAGCCGTCGATCAGCGTCGAGAGGTCGCCCGCATGCAGACGCTTCGGTCAGTGATCCGGCCGTGCCGGAAGAACCGGACCCGATGCACCCTACGCAGCCCCGAAGATCCCGAAGATCCCGAAGGGCCAACGCCAAAGCTGAATGTCAGTGCCCGTTGATAACGTGCTTCGTCCAGTCGTGGAGTTCGTGGAGGGACGGGGTACGTGCGGAATGTGACATGCCATCAGGTCGGCGAGCAGCGGTTGGCCGAAGCGCTCGACGACATCGATGGGAGGGCCTACACGCGGTGGCACTCGCTGCGGTACGGCAGCATCTCGCCGACGCTGATCCGGGCCATGGCGGACGAACTGCTCGACCATGTCGCCGCGCGAACGGTGACAGAGCCGGGGCTCGACGCCGCGGCCGGCACGGTCGCCGTCACCGCCGCGGAGTGTGTGCACGGAGTGCTGAGCATCATGTGCTTCCCGAACGGGGACCAGGAACTCCGGTTCCCCCTCGTCGGGGAGCGGATCAGCACGGACCCGGACGACGACGAGTTCGGGGACGGGCCCATCACCTTCCGGGACGTCGTCAAGGAGGCGCCCACCGCGCGGACCTGGCTCGACATGTTCGAGATGTGTGTCGTCAGCGGGCATGTGTGGGACTGGGAGCGGGTCACCGGGCTGCTGCTGCGCGGCGACTACGCGCCCGCCATCCGTGACGGCGTGCCCTACAACCGGTACACCTCCGTCTCCGACCCCGCCGACCTCGCCGCCATGGACGCCCTGTGCCCCTATCTCACCGAGGCGGCCGGGCACCTGCCCCGCGACTGGCCGACGGTTCCGCTGCGCAAGCCCGACGCCGGGGAGCGCGCGGAGGCCGCCCGGCGGCTCGACGAGGTCGGCGACGCGCTGAGCGCGGACCAGCGGCTGCTCCGCGTACTCCTCGACGACGACCAGCACGCCTTCGAGGACGCCCTCGTCGCCCGGCTGGTCGCGTACCGGGAGAGCGTCGAGGCCGATGCCGGTGATCCCGCGCCCCGGTCCCTCCTCCCCCTCGGCACCCTCGCCCTGGCCTGCCTCGCCGTCCAGGTCCATGGATGGGAACTCGGTGTCCGCTCCGGGTATCTCCCGTACGGTCTGCTGGGATCGGCGGACGCGCCGCGCCGGGCGGCGGAGGGGAACCGGAACAACTTGGGCTGCTGGGCCGCCAAGTAGGCCACCCGGGGTGCGGAAGTGGGCCTGGCCCGACATCCAGGACATCGTCGTGGAGACGGACTCGTCCCCACCGAGGCAGCGCGTACGTCTGTGCGATAGCCAAGGACGGAAGACCACCCTGCCCCTTCGCCGAGGGCCGGCAGATCACGCTCACGGCCTGCCAGACCAACGGCGGCTCGCCGTACGACTGCTACACGCGGTATGCGACTGCCTGACCCACGTGCACGACGACGGGCCCTTCCGCTCTGCGCGGGAGGGTCCGCCCTCCCAAGGGCTGGTCGAGTTGATCAGGCATGACGATGTACACGCTGGGCCGCCCGGAGCCATCCCCGGGGTCAGAGCTATCGCGACTGGGAGAACCGCAGCTGCACGCACTCTTCCGCGGGCAGGCGCGGGCTGTCCCGGAGAGAAGCGTTTATGCCGAAGAAGCAGTCCCCACCGCTGGCCAGAAGGGCGCGCCGTCGACAGCGCGAGACGGGCGAAAAGTACACCGATGCGCTCCGTAACGTCGACTCCCCCGGGTACGTCCTTGCCCAGGCACTGCGTGCCGCCGGCCTCATCGTCGAAGCGGCAGATCTCACCGCGCTGCTGGCCGAGTGGGCCGTCACCGCTCCCCTGCAAAGGGCGTTCGAGGCGGCGGACGCCGCGCGCTACTACTCCCCGGACGACGTCTCCGACGCCGAATACGAGAAGCTCGAGCTGGCCGGCCGGGAGGCGTGGACCGCTGTCGAGCAATCGTGGGGCGACGATAAGCCCTTCAGCGATTCGCGGCGGGAGTTGGTGGCGGTGTTCCCGCATTGGCCCACGCCGGTCGCCATGGCGACGGGCATGGGCTCGCGCAAGCCGCCGTGGGCGCCCTCGCGCCTTACGGCCAACGCGAGGACGGACGGACGTGACTCCTCCCCCTCATGAATGAGGGGGCTTCTCGCTATGCTGGTTGGGCTTCGCGACGGACCAGCCCGGCCCGTAGAACGTTGAGTGCGCCCACCGTGTCCGCGTGCGCCTGGTGGTCGCACGCGACGCAGTGGAAGTTTTCCTGTGTGGGCCGGTTCTCCTTGGCGGTGTGCCCGCATTCGGGGCACCGCCGGGAGGTGTTGCGGGGGTCCACGGCGATCACTTCCCGTCCGGCGCTTTCAGCCTTGGCGTGCAGGATCGTCAGGAACACCCCCCATCCGGCATCAGCGATCGAGTGGTTCAGTCCGGCCTTCGCTCTCGCCCCGTTGGGCAGGAAACTGCCCGGTGTTTCGGGGTCGGGCTTCGGCGCAGGGGCCTTGCTCATGTTGCGGATCTTGAGGTCTTCGTGCGCGATGAAGTCGTGCTCCCGCACGAGAGCAAGTGCGGTCTTGTGGGCGTGGTCGAGGCGCTGGCGGCGGACCTTGCCATGCAGCTTGGCGACCCTCTCCACAGCACGTTGGTGGTTCGCGGTGCGATTCTTGGCCTTGCGGCGCGGGAACCGCGACAGGGCCTGCTGCGCGGCTTCGAGCTTCGCCGCAGCACGGCGACCGTGACGCGGGTTGGGAACAAGCCCGCCGTTGGAATCGGCGAGGAAGTTCGCTATCCCCAGGTCGATGCCGACCACGCTGCCCGTCGCCGGGAGCGGCTCGGGCTGCATCTGCTCGGCGGTCAGCACGACGAACCACTTACGGCCCTCACGCTTGACCGAGACGGTCTTGACCTTCCCGACCACGGGCCGATGCTGGTTGACCTTGACGTGCCCGACGCCCTGAAAGCGGACGCGGGTCACGGGGTCGTGTGGGGTGGAGTCCCAGCGGCAGCCGTCGCCGTCCTTCGGGAAGTCGACCGTGTCGAACCAGTTGACTCCACGGAAGCGGGGACAGCCCGGCGTCTGCCCGGCTTTGACCCGCCGGAAGAACGCGGCGAACGCCTTGTCCAGACGGCGCATAGTGGCCTGCTGCGAGGAGAAAGACCAGCGGCCCTGACGCCCCGGGTCGAATGCTCGGATGTCCTTGAGCTGGGCGGACTGCTGCCCGTACTTGATGCTCGTCTTCGAGCTGTGCCGGTAGGCGTCACGGCGTTCCTGCAACGCCCCGTTGTAAAGAGAGCAGTGATCACGAAGCATCTCACCCAGCGCGATCGTCTGGCCCACGGTGGGCCGCATGAGGAACTTGTACGCGCGGATCACCCGGCCCACCCCCTTCCACGGTCAGCGCGGTGATCATACTACGCTTGGCGTATGTCACCACGCTGGGAACCAAACCCTGATATCCGCACAGGCCGTCACGTCGCCTACAACCTCCACGCACACTTGGTGTTCGTCACGAAGTACCGGCGGGACATCTTCGATGACGACATGCTCAATCGGTGCGAAGAGATCATGCGGGAGGTCTGCGGCAACTTCGAGACCGAGCTACGCGAGTTCAACGGCGAAGCCGACCACGTGCACCTGCTCGTGCACTACCCGCCGAAGATCGCACTGTCGAAGCTGATCAATTCCCTCAAGGGCGTCAGCTCCCGATACCTGCGGGCGGAGTACACCGGCCGAATCAACCGGATCGGCATGGGCTCGGTGTTCTGGTCCCGCTCCTACTTCGCCGGTTCCTGCGGTGGTGCACCGCTGACCGTGATACGTCAGTACATCGAGGGCCAGAAGCGGCCCGTCTGACCGTCACCCCGGAGGCGTAGCGAACTCCGGCGCTTCGCGCCTCCGAGCCAAGGATGCGTTTCCCGCCCCGGCTGAAGCGGGGGGTACCCAGGCAAGATCAGGGATGGATCTCCTTGGAGTGTGGTTACCGTGCGCGGACGGAGAGGGTGGTGCCTGCAGCGTGTCGGGCCCATCGCGGCCAGCCGGTCAGCTAGCTGTAACGCGGGCTCGTTCGCGAACCGCCCGAAGACGTGGTAGGTCTCCAGCGTCTTCATCTGCCCTGTCTTTTTCCGATGGGCAACTGCACATGTTCGGGACTGGCTTTTCAGGAATGCCCGTGACGGGCTTCCCTGAGGTGCGCGACGACGTCGTCCAGGCTCACGGTCAAGGAACGCTCGATATTGATCCAGTCGTCCTTGGCGTGTTGGAGGAGGTACTCGCGCCGATCGGGTGCGTGCTCCGCGCGCCAGTTCGTGATCAGCGCACGCAGTGTGAGTCGTGCCAACGCGGCAACCGGGAGCAGCGGGAGTTCCGAGGCCTGGATCGGCCGCTTTCGTTGGTAGCCGGCGGCGAAGGCGCAGGCGTCCCGCCAGGGATGATCCGGCGTCCTGCCGAGCAGGTTCGCCATGGGAACGGCGGGGTCGAAGATCACCGCAGTGCGCACCGTGTCGCCGAAGTCGATGACGCCGGTGACGAAGTGATCGCTCTTCTCTGGGTCCACCACGATGTTGTACGGGCTGAAGTCACCGTGGATCACTTGCGTTTCGAGATCGCTCAGTCTCGGGACGACGTTTTCGTCGAAGAGCCGGAAGACCGATTGGGCCAACTGGCGGTGCTCGGGGCTCGGCGTGTGCTCGACCAGTTCGGTCATCTGGTGGAAATGCCGGATGTCCCATGCCAGGCCTCGTCGGTCGGCCGGGTGCGTGAACGGCCTGAGCGCCATGTCGATCAGCCCCAGCATCTCGCCCGCCTTGGAGAGCTGCTCCGTGTCCGGGTTCGTATCGGCCAGGACCTGGCCTTCGACGAAGTCGAACACCCGCAGGATGCGAGTCCTGCCGTCGTTCAGCCTGATCGTGACATGGTCGTCTCCGTCGGCGGTCAGCTTCACCCGCTGGACGGGCAGGTGCGGAGCGTTGGCTTCGAGGTGGCGCATCGCGGCGGTCTGGAGGGCGACAACCACCGTTGCCTCGTCGGGTGGTGAGATCTTCACGAGCCAGTTGCTGGAGTCGGTGCTGAGTTGGAACGTGTCGTCCTTCTCGGTCGCCAGTCGCCCCAAGCGTCCGGTGAGGCGGTAGTGCTCCTCAAGGAAAATGCTCACCAGCATCCCGTCGATGGGCTCGTGGGACGACGTCAGGCCGCTCTCCTGGAGGAGCCGCTGAGCATGGTTCGTAGCTGGTGAGGTGTTCACGGTCAGTCCCTTCGGCCAGCCTGTCACAGACGGTTTTTCGCGACCTCGGCGAAGGTCTCCAGGAAGCGCGTCACATCGGCGGAGTCGAAGGCCAGCGGAGGGCGGATCTTCAGCGTGTTCGCCGACGTGCCCGTGCCGCTGATCAGGATGCGGCGATCGCGCATGTCGTTGATGAGGTCTTCGGCACGTGCGCGGTCGGGCTCGAGGGTCTCCCGGTCCTTGACGATCTCCACGCCGACGTAGAGACCGGCGCCGCGGACTTCGGCGACGTAGGGGGAATCCTTGGTGATCTCCCGCAGCCCCGTGCGCAGAGCGTTGCCGTTGTCCAGGACGCGCTGCTGCACGTTCTCCTTCTCGAAGACGTCCAGCACCGCGGCGCCTGCGGCCACGGGGATGGAGCTGCCGCCGAAGGTGTTGAAGTAGCGGACGTTGCGTCCGAACTCCTCGCAGACCTCGGGGCGGAAGACCACACCCGAGATCGGCAGGCCGTTGCCCATCGGCTTGCCCATGGTGACGATGTCCGGCAGCACACCGTGGCGGCTGAAGCCCCACATCGACTCCCCGAGCCGGGCGAATCCCGACTGGACCTCGTCGGCGATGTAGACACCGCCGGCCGCGTGCACCTCCTCCACCACGCCCCGCATGTAGCCGGGGGGGTCGGTGAAGATGCCATCGCTGCTGTGGGCGCAGTCGGTGATCAGGGCCGCGAGCCGGTAGCCGTGGCGCTCGAGGTCGTCGATCGCGCCGCGCACCTGCTGCCGCATGTGCTCGTCGAGCGTGGATCCGGGCGCGACGAGGCGCGGGTCGGGAGCGTCGATGAGCCGGACGTTCGGGCCCAGCGGCGAGCCCGCGCCGAGGGTCGGTGAGAAGCTCGCCACCTCACGGGTGAGGCCGTGGTAGGCCCAGCGGGTGACGATGATGCCCTCGCCGCCCGTGTGGAATCGCGCCACCCGAACCGCCAGGTCGTTCGCCTCCGACCCGCTGCACGCGATGCTCAGCTTGGACAGTTCCTCGGGGAACGTCGAAAGAAGCCGCTCCGCGTAGTCGACCAGTGCTTCCTGGACGTAGCGCGTGTTGGTGTTGACCACCGCCATCTGGCGGGCGACGGCCTCGGCCACGTGGGGGTGGGCGTGCCCGACGCAGGGGACGTTGTTGTAGGCGTCGAGGTAGTCGTTGCCGTCACGGTCGATCAGGTGGGCGCCGCGGCCGGAGACGAACTCGACCGGCTCCCTGTAGATCAGTGTGTAGCCAGGACCCAGCACCTTGTTCCGGCGCCGGATGGTCTCTTGGAGGTGCTCGGGGAGCTCGCCCAGTACCCCGGGGTCGAACCGGTTGGGGTAGTGGGCGAGAGCCCGACTCAGCGTCGAAGTCATGGCAGGCACACCTTCAGTCTTGTTTCGGGGTTGCTCGCTGCGTTGGTCGAAACCATACTCGTTCCAGTTCCAAACGGAAACTAGAAACTTTGGTGACCCTGCCGCCGCTGCGGCCCGACGCGCCGGATCCGACCGTGCCCTTCCCCAAGACCTGCACGTTCGCACCCTTGCGCGCCAGGTGCAATGCCGTCGAAAGGCCGGTCGGGCCCGCCCCGATGATCGCCATGTAGACGTGTCCATGCGCCAGCCCCGCGCCGCCTGCTGTCTCGACGTCCCGGCTGACGATGCCCTGCCCCAGCAGCACACCGTCCAGGTACGGCAGCTGCCCCGAGACGTAGCGGAGCGTGCAGATGCTGGTCTTCGTGGCCAGTACGCCGGAGTTCGGTGAGCAGCGATGTGGGGCGAGATCGGCACTGTCATGAGGCGAGAGGTGCCGGCTGGCTGTCGCTGTCGTGGGCTCTGCCCGATGGCGGGCCCCGTGTCCTCACTGGTGACCCGAAGCGTCTCGCCTGCCGGCGGTCGGCTCAGAAGGCCGGTGCGGACTTCTCCGTGAGGCGGTTGTGCTGCCGTGCTCCGAGCACGGCGTCGCGCAGCCGTTCCTGAGCGATCGCCAGGCATGCGTAGACCGCGCCTTGTGCCGTCGACAGACCGATCCGATGCGGACCCGTCCTGATCTCTGGCACCGCCGGAAGGCTCTGGTCGAGCCGCCCGCGCACCTGGGGAAGGACGACGTCGACGAGCGGGCGCAGCCGGCCCACGAAGTAGACCGACTCCGGGTCGAGCGTCACGGCGACGACGCTGACAGCGGTCACGATCGCGGTGGTGAACGCCTGCAGCACTTCGGTGTGCGGCGCCTCGGTGTGCGGCGCCTCGGTGTGCGGTTCCAGCCAGAGATCCTCGATGCGCTCCAGGTCCAGCCCCTGCTTGCGGGCGAACCGGAGGAGACCTCGGGCGCTCAGCAGCTCGTCGAGGTTCTCGTCGCCCACTCCGGAGGAGAGCACACCGATGTCGCCGAAGGCGGGTGTACTTCCCCGGGCGAGCTCGTGATCCGTGCAGCTGGCGAAGTTCAGTATGGTGCTGAGGCTGAAGAGCGCGGCGTTCTTGATGGTCGCGTCGTCGGTGAGGATCCCGAGCAGGGACGCGTTGGCATCGCTGTCGAGGAGTACGGGGGCCTCGATCAGGTTTGCGACGGCTTGCTGGAGGCCTGAGCCCGCGAAGATTTTCATCGACTCCGCGGGGCCGAAGATCTCCGTGCCGCCCCGGACCCGGCCGGGCACCGCGGCGACGATCTGACGCAGAGGACCCTGCGCAGATCGGGCGGCCTGCGCGATGAGGTCGACCAGCCATCGCGCGGCGTCCTCGACCTCCTGGTGATCGGCGGTGGGAACCGTCACGTGCTGGATCTCACGACCCCTCAGGTCGGTCACCAGCACTCCCGTGGTCCGGGCGCCGAAGCTGACACCGGCGACGTGCCCGGTCGTGCCGGGCAGGTCCAGATAGGTGGAGCGGCGGCCGCGGCCGGTGATCTCGTCGACCCCGCCGTCGACGACGAAGCCGTCGGCCCGCAGCTCCTCAACCGCTCTGGACACCGTGGCCTTGCTCAGGCCCGTCAGCTCGATGAGCTGGTTCCGCGTCAAGGGCGCGTGGGAGAGGACCACGTCGAGGACTGATGCCTTGTTGTAGTCGCGTGAGGTCGGGTTGGTCACGTGATGACCATAGCGAGCCCGGTACGCCGATCGGGCAGAGGCCGGTCTGGGCGGTCCGACCAGGGGTTTCGACGCGGTCAGCAACGGGTGTTCCGGTGGATCCGTCGCTCCCGCCCGGGCACGCTCGAAGGGGTCCGTATCGGCGTCTTCCGCCTTGCCGGACGGTTCTCGACTCATCTGTCATGACTCCGCAGGTCCCCCAAGCACTCCAGGAGCGCATCGCCGCGTTGCGGCGAAGGGCGGGGAGCCCGGAGGGCGACGACCAACTGACTGCCGGCAGCGAGCATTCGCGGATCAGTGCAATCCTGTGCGGCCAGCCGCTGGTCAACGGCCGCAACGACCTCGACGTCGCTGGGCCGACGCCCTGTCTTGGAGCGGCTTGACCGCATACCGCGAGCGTAACAGTTTTTATTTCAGGCTGGAACTGCAACAAATGGCGTTGGCTGAGCCCAGCAAGCGATCACGGTAGATGCTCGCGACGGAGGGGCTCTACCCCTTGGGGGTGATCAGGGTCGGGCTGGATCCGCTCGACGGGCTCGCCGAGCACCCGGGCGGCGCAGGAGGGTGTGCGGCATGCCGTCGGTGATGACCGGCGGTCGGCCGCCGTGCCGCGAACAGCAGCTCGCCCCGTGTTTGATCTCGCCCACACAAAGGGCCCATGCGAGAGAAGGCTGATGTCGAGCGGGTACGCTCTCAGTAATTAGATAGACTGACCTACCCAGTAGGAGGGAGGAAGTGTGATGAGCGAAACCGGAACGGCGGCAGAGCGTCCGCGGCGGGGGACAGCGCGCGAGAAACTGCTCGCTGCCGCAGCCCGGCGCTTCTACGCGGACGGCGTGGCGGCGACGGGGATCGACACGATCACCGCCGAGGCGGGCGTGGCGAAGATGAGCCTGTACAACAACTTCTCCTCCAAGGCCGAGCTGGTGATGGCCTACCTCGATGCGCGGCACGAGGAGTGGCTGGGCCTGTACCGGCGGCGACTGGAAGGGGCGCAGGACGGTCGCGGCGGCGTGCTGGCCGTCTTCGACGCGTACGCCGATCACGCCGCCTTCGCCTACGAGCACGGTTTCCGGGGCTGCGGCCTGCTGAACGCCGCCGCCGAGCTGCCTGCCGGTGATGAAGGGCGGGCCATGGTGCGCCGGCACAAGGAAGAGGTCGAGGGTCTGCTCGCCGGGCATCTTGATCAGCTGCTGCCCGGGCGCCCCGAGGAAGCCCGCGCCATGGCGGAACACCTGTCGTTCCTGCTGGAAGGAGCGACGGCGCGGGCCGGCCTGGAGGGTGCGGGGACGCGTCTGGAGCACGCCCGGGCGATGGCGGCCGACCTGCTGGACCGGCTGTGACGCGGGCAGCCGGACATACGGCCGGATCGACGGGCGTGGGGGCGGTGTGCGTGCTGATGGCCTCCGTGCTGTGGGGCACCACTGGCACCGCCGCGACCTTCGCGCCCGCGGTGGGGCCGCTCGCGATCGGGGCCGTGGCCATGGGCCTGGGCGGACTGCTCCAGGCGCTCATCGCCGCCCCCCGTATCCGCCGGGAGGGCCCTCGGCTGCGTGCGCAGAAGGGCGCGGTGCTGGTGGGTGCGCTGTCGGTGGGGGTCTATCCTCTGGCGTTCTACAGCTCGATGCACCTGGCCGGGGTCGCCGTCGGCACAGTCGTGTCGATCGGCTCGGCCCCGCTCGCCTCGGCCCTGATCGAGCGCGTCGTCGACGGGCGCCGCCTCACACACCGCTGGATGACCGGCGCCGCTCTGGGCCTGTCCGGGACGGTCCTGCTGTGCGCGGCCGAAGCCGCCGGCTCTCATTCCGGCCCCGGCGCCCGCTCCGCAGGCGAGACCGTGCTCGGCGTGGGACTCGGCCTGGTGGCCGGGCTCACCTACGCCCTGATGTCCTGGGCGGCCCACCGCCTGATCAGCCGCGGTGTCACCTCCCGCGCGGCGATGGGGACCGTCTTCGGAATCGGCGGGCTGCTGCTGATGCCGGTGCTGGTGGCCACCGGTGCCCCGCTCCTGGCCTCCTGGTCCAACACGGCCGTCGGCGCCTACATGGCTCTGGTGCCCATGTTCGCCGGCTACATCCTGTTCGGCTGGGGGCTGGCGCACGTGTCGGCCAGCACCGCGACCACCCTCTCGCTGCTGGAACCCGCCGTCGCGGCCGTCCTGGCCGTCCTCGTCATCGGCGAACGCCTGCCCCTGCTGGGGTGGGCCGGCATCGGCCTGGTCGTCGGCTGCCTCGCCGTACTCACCGTGCCGACCCGCACCACAGCGAGGTCCCGGGCAACCTTCACGGGGTCGGCCACAACCGCCCCAAGGGACGCCGTCGCCGTGGCGGGGCCCGGCACATCGCCCTGACTTCCTGGTGGGCACTAGCGGGCCGCCTGAAACGTACGCCGGTAAGCCTGGGGTGAGATGCCGATCGCCGCGTGCAGGTGCTGGCGCAGGGAGGCGCCCGTGGCGAAGCCGACCCGGCCGGCGATCTGGTCCACCGACAGATCGCTGCACTCCAGCAGGTCCCGGGCTCGGGCTACACGCTGCTGGATGAGCCAGCGGCCGGGGCTGAGGCCCACCTCGTCGTTGAAGCGGCGGGCGAAGGTGCGCCGGCTCATCCGGGCGTGGGCGGCGAGATCGGCGAGCGTCAGCGGTTCGTCGAGGCGTTCGAGGGCCCAGGCGCGGGTGGCGGCCGTGCTCGCGGCCCCGTTCTCAGGGACCGGCTGCTCGATGTACTGCGCCTGGCCGCCGTCCCGGAACGGCGGCACCACGCAGCGGCGGGCCACCGTGTTGGCGAGTCGGCTGCCGTGGTCCTTGCGCACGATGTGCAGGCAGACGTCGACGCCGGACGCGGCTCCGGCCGAGGTCAGGATGGGGTCGTCGTCGACGAAGAGCACATCCGGGTCGAGAGCGACGTGCGGGAACATATACCGGAACCGGTCCGCCTGCCGCCAGTGCGTGGTCGCCTTGCGGCCGTCCAGGAGCCCGGCCGCGGCGAGCACGAAAGCGCCGGTGCAGATGGAGACGATGCGCGTGCCTGGCCGGATCCACCTGAGCGCGGCGGTGACCTCGTCCGGAAGCTCTGCGGTGACACACGACGGCGAGACGGGCGCGACGACCACGGTATCGGCCGTGGCCAGGGCCTCGGGGCCGTGCTCGGCGGTGACGGTGAAGTCCGCGTTGCTGCGCACCGGACGCCCGTCGACGGTGCAGGTCAGCACCTCGTACCGGCCGTCGGCGGCGCCGAAGATCCGGCTGGGGATGCCGAGTTCGAAGGGGTAGACCCCATCCAGCGCCAGGACCACGACCCTGTGCACATGCCGCATGGCACGATCCTATCGAAGGCTGGCCACCAGGCCATTTTCCGGGCGGACGCGCTCGGGCAGGGTGGGACACCATGAGCACTCAGCACACGATGCGCGCCATCAGCCAGGACGTCCTCGGTGGTCCCGACGTCCTCAAGGAAGTGGAGGTCGAGCGCCCCTCGCCACGTCCGAACGAAGTGCTGGTCCGGGTGCGCGCCGCCGGGGTCAACCCGACCGACTGGAAGCACCGCGCCACCGGCCGCTTCCTCGGCGAGCCGCCCTTCGTCCTCGGCTGGGACGTCTCCGGCGTGGTCGAGGCGACGGGCACCGGTGTCGCCCTCTTCAGGCCGGGTGACGAGGTCTTCGGCATGCTGTCCTACCCGTTCGGTCACGGCTCGCACGCCCAGTACGTCACCGCCCCTGCCCGCACCTTCGCGCTCAAGCCCACAAGCGTCGACCACACGCAGGCGGGCGCGCTTCCGCTGGTCTCACTGACCGCCTGGCAGGCCCTGGTCGAGACGGCGAACGTCCAGCCCGGGCAGCGGGTCCTGATTCACGCGGCGGCCGGCGGCGTCGGACACGTAGCCGTGCAGATCGCCAAGGCACGGGGAGCTTACGTGATCGGCACCGCGAGCGCCGGCAAACACGAGTTCCTCGCAGGGCTGGGCGCGGACGAGCTGATCGACTACCGGGAGACCGACTTCGCCACGGCCGTACGGGATGTCGACGTCGTGCTGGACACGGTCGGCGGCGACTACGTCCACCGCTCGCTGCGGATCCTGCGCAAGGGCGGACTCCTGGTCACACTCGTGCCGCGGGGTTCGAAGGAACTGCCCCGGGAGGCCGAGAAGCTCGGGGTGCGTGCGACCGAGATGCTCGTAGACGCCGACCACACCGGGATGAAGGAGATCGCGGCGCTCGTCGAGGCGGGCCGGCTGCGCGCCACGATCGCCGGCACCTTCCCGCTGGCCGAAGCCGCCAAGGCGCACGCGCTCGGCGAAACCGGCCGGACCACGGGCAAGCTGGTCCTGGTGGTCGACTGAGTCAGATCCGACCGCGTGGGTGCCGTAACTCCCGGCACTCACACGCAGTGCGTGCCGTCGCTCGCCGCTGGGCACAGACGGGACGCCGCCCTGCGCGAGCGTCTGTCAGAGCGCTTGGCCACCGCCTGCGGCCACAGCCGGCGGATTGTCGCCCTGCGGTAGCGGCTGCCACCCCCGGACAGAACAGCACGGTCGCGGCCTCGGGCAGTTCGGCGCGGTTGGTGCAGGTGGCCGGCCGCAGGGTCTTGCCCTTGGTCTTGGCCTTCACCTGCGCGGTGGTCGCGGCCTTCGCGTGGCCCGTCACCTTGACGCGCTTGTCGGCCGCCCAGGGGACCGCCGGCCCGAACAGGCCCTGCGCGGTCGGCGTACCCGCCGAAGACCACCTCGCGGGCGGATGCCCAGAGTGCGGCGTCGATGGACGGCTCGTGAGGGGCTGTTCGGCATACCTGCGGCCAGGGCCGACCATCGCCGACGTGCTGTCGGCGCCGCGGAGTGCCAGGCCACGGCATCCGCAACCGGATGGTTCTACCATGGCGTCACCGGGCTCACCGCCGCCCCGGCTGACCCATGATCCGGCTTCCGCCCCCTGCAGTGAGCGGCGGCGTCCCCGCGAACAGCCGCGCCGGCGTGCACTGCACCCGGCTTCGCAGGAGGCATTCGGTGAAGGACGTCAGGATCGGCCGCAGGGCGTTCCTCCGCGGGGCCGGCGGGGTCGCGGCAGGCGCCGCCGCCACTTCGATCACCGCATGCGGGGACCGCGCCGACCGGAAGACCAAGGGCGTCAGGAACACCAGGACGCTCGTCGTCCGTGACATCGGCGGCACCTACGGTGAAGCGAACCGCAAGGCCGTCTACGAGCCGTTCAGCAAAGAGACCGGCATCCAGGTCGAAGTAGTGAACATCCCCCTGTACGCGCAGATGCTCGCCCAGATCAAGGAAGGCCGCCCGCAGTTCGACGTCATCGACATCGAGATGAGCGCACTGGCACGCTTCAAGGGGGAGAAGGCCACGCAGGCACTGGACTACGACCGGCTGAAGAACACGAGGAATGCCAGCATCGCCACATTCCTGCTCACCTCCCACTCCGTCGGCAAGAACTACTGGGCCAGCCTCATGGCGTACCGCACCGACGCCTTCGGCGGGAGGACGCCCGAGTCCTGGGCGGACTTCTGGGACACCGGGGCGTTCCCGGGCAGCCGTGCCATGCAGGGCCCGGACGCGGGACCGCCGGAGCTGGAGTTCGCCCTCCTCGCCGACGGCGTGCCGCCGGACCGGCTCTACCCCCTCGACATCGACCGCGCCTTTGGAGCCCTCGACGAAATCAAGGGGGCCGTGCGGGAGTTCTGGGCCGACGGCGCTTCGCCGGGGCTGCTGCTGGAACGCAGACAGGTGGCAGCCTCCACCGTCTGGCACGGCCGCCTCGACGAGCTCATCAAGCAGGGCGCCCCGCTCGCCTACCAGTGGAACGGCGCCCGCCGTCAGAGCAGCGGCTTCGGCATCCCCAACGGCGCCGCGAACGTCGACGCCGCCTACCAGCTCATCGACTTCGCCCTGCGCCCCGAGGTGCAGGCCGGCTTCGCCCGGATCTACCCCATGGGCCCGGTCGTGCCCTCGGCCTACGCATATCTCTCCAAGGCCACCGCCACGAACCTGCCGAGCACCCCCGGGCACCTGCTGTCCGGCTTCGATCTGGACGTCGAGTGGTGGATCAAGAACCGGGACTCCGTGACGAAGCGCTGGCAGGAGTGGGTGAACACCTGAGGTCGACGGGCGGACCGGAATTCCGCAAGAGATGAGTCCCGCAACGACCGTCAGCCGAATGGCGATACCGCGGTTGATGCGCCGAGGCGGCAGGAGTGGGCGGTTACCTGGTCTTGAACCGGTCCGGACGAACGAAGTCCAGGCCTTCTATGGTCTGTTTGCCGAGCGCCTCGTGTGCGGCGATGTGGCCGTAGCCGGTGGCCATCTTGAAGCCCTTTCCGGAGAATCCGGTGGCGCAGTAGATGCTGCTGTTCTGATCCAGCCGGCCGAGGAGGGGATGCCTGTCCTGGGTGAAGAGGTCGGGGAAGGCGTCGGAGCGCGCGATGGTTGGGATCAGGCCGGGGAAGAATTCGGTGACGACATCGGTGACCTTCTCGACTTCTTCCCGGGTGAGTTCTCTGGGCACGGAGTCCGGGTCGGGGGTTGCCCTTGCGCGCCCGTCCAGCGGTCCGTCCACCGATGCCTTGACCGTCACGCCGTCGACGGCGGGTGCGCCGTACATGGAGCGATCCTCGTACCACCGGCTGAAGGCGGGGAAGTTCTCCGGCGAGAACTGCGTGCCGTCCTGGGCGATGAACCAGGTCAGGACGATCCGATGGGTTTCCGTGACGGCCTTGAGGTGGTCGGGCATGAGCCTTCGGGACCAGCCGCCCGAGGCGACGATGACCTTCTCGAACGTCCAGGTTCTGTCGCCCGAGGTGACGACCACGCCGTGGTCGGTTTCGGTGATGCTGTCCACGGGGGTGTTCTGCAGGACGGTGGCGCCGCCTGCCTGGGCCGCCGCGACGGCGGCGCTGACGGCGCGGTCGGTGCGCAGGACGCCGGCGTGGGGGTCGTAGACGGCGCAGTCGTCGGGGCGGAGGTTGTGCTGGGGGTAGCGTTCGGCCATGTCCTCCCGGCTGAGGACGCTGTGCTCGGCTCCGGTGATGCGCGTGGCCTCGAGGAGGCTGTTGATGTAGCTGCCGTTCGCGGTCCCGATGGACAGTCCCCCGGTAGGGGTGAGGATGTTCTGCCCGGTTTCGGCTTCGAGCTCGGCCCACAGGCTGCGGGAGCGTTCGATGATGGGGTAGTACTCGGGCTTGCCGAGGTAGATCATGCGGAACAGGCGAGTGTCTCCGCCCACGGCGCTGCGGCCGTGGGCGGGGGTGGCGGCCTCGAAGCCCACTACCGAGTCGGTCAGCCGGGAGGCCTGCCACAGGGCCATGCTTCCGATACTGCCCAGGCCGATGACTGCGAGTTGTGCGTCCATGAGAGCAGTTTCCTTTTCGTCTACTCGTGAAGTCCGGCGAGGCGGCTGCCGAATCGGGCCAGGAGTGAGGTCTTGCTGGAGCCCCTGCGCTCTTCCCACTGGTCCGCGATACCGAAGAGCCGGTACATGGCGTGAACACCCAGCCAGCGGATGGGTTCCGGTTCCCACTTCGGCGCCTGGTAGCCGACCCAGGGAAGGGTGGTCCGTTCGGTTTCCTTCTCGAAGGCGAGCTCCACGAGAGTCCTGCCGCCGACATAGGCCGCCGTGACACCGTGTCCCGCGTAGCCGGTGGACGATCCGATCCCGGATGCCGGGTCCCAGTGCACGCCGCCGTTCCAGTCACGCGTGACGCCCAGGACTCCCGACCAGGCGTGATCCACCTCGAAGGGGATGCCCGGGAAGAAGGTACTGAGCTTGTGCGAGATCAGGTCGATGGTGGACTGGGCGGTCGCACCGGCTCCCCCGGTGCCGGACCCGAAGCGGTAGGGGACACCGCGGCCCCCCATGGCGATACGGCCGTCCGACGTCCGCTGGGCGTAGATGAACGTGTGAGCGGAGTCGTTGAGGCACTGGGGCCCGTCCCAGCCGATCTGCTGCCATGCCTCCTCCGGCAGGGGCTTGGTCACGATCATCGAGGAATTGACAGGGATCAGGCTCCGGCGGCCGAGCAGTTGTCCCGAATAGCCTTCGGTGCAGATGAACGTCTTCGCCGCGGTGACACGCCCGTCGGCCAGGGTGAGGGTCTTGCCCTCGACACGGTCCACGCGGCTGCCCTCGTAGATCCTGACCCCCATGGAGGTCAGGGTGTCGGCGAGGCCGTAGACGAGTTTCGCGGGGTGGATCCGCGCGCAGTGCTTGTAGAAGAGTCCGCCGTGGACGGTGGAGATGTTGATCCGGGACTGGAACTCGTCCCGGTCGAGCAGGTGGACTTCGTCGTCGGTCAGCCCGTACTTCAGGTCGGCGTCACGCCGGGTGACAAGCCGGCCCAGCCCCGCCCGCGTGTGGGCGGCGACGAGCGCGCCGCCCTTGTGCTGATCGGCATCGATGCCTTCGGCCTGGAGGATGTCCAGGACCGCGTCGACGCCGGCGACGAACTCCTGCTGCAGCGCCCGGCTCGCCTCCAGCCCTCCCCCGGCGCGGGCGAAGGTGGCACGGTTTCCCGGAGGCATTGCCGAGAGCCAGCCACCGTTGCGCCCCGATGCGCCGTAGCCCACCTGCTCAGCCTCGAAGACGGCGACCGAGAGCGACGGTTCGAGCTTCTTGGCGAAGTACGCCGCCCACAGGCCGGTGTAGCCGCCCCCGACAATGGCCACGTCGACGGAGTCCTGGCCGGTGAAGCGGGGGAACGAGGGCCTCTTGTCGGCCAGCTGGGCCACCCAGAAGCCGAGTTCTCCGTTCCGGGGTGGTGCCGCAAGGGCGTTCATGGTGTGTCCTTCTTCTGTCTCTGGGAACCGCGTGGGCCGCTGCTGGAAGGCGGTGTGGCCGCCGTCGACGGGTGCGTTGCCCCGGTGATGTACCAGGGCTCCGACGACGCGAGGAAGAGGACGGCGTCGGCGACCTCCTCCGGAGTGGCGAGCCGCTGGAGCGGGTGCCGGCGCCGGCCCCGAAGTCCCCCACGCCCGCGGATGGGGGGGCCTCGGGGCCGCTGACCTGCGCTGGAGGGAGGCCTTGATATGTGCGTTGTGACGTATGGCCTGGAGTTGAGGCTGTGCTCGGCGCCGAAGTCCTGCACACGGCCGATGGTTCCCGCATCACGTTGACCGGCACCATCGGCGCTTCGGTACGCGCCGCTACACCGCGGTGCAGATCATCTGGATCTCGACAGGGGTGTTGAGGGGGAGCCCGGCGACACCGATCGCGGTGCGGGCGTGCCGTCCGTTCTCGCCCAGCACCTCGATGAGCAGTTCACTGGCCGCGTTGGCGACCTGCGACTGCAGACCGAAGTCCGGCGTGCTGGCCACGAAGACCAGCATCTGCACGATCCGGACCCGCTCCAGATCGCCCACCGCCTGCACAGCGGCGGCGAGGCAGTTGAGCGCGGCATGGCGCGCGAGCTCCTTCGCGGTCTCCAGCTCCACGTCCCGGCCGACAACGCCCTGACCCAGCAACTCACCGTGCCGGTAAGGGAGTTGGCCGGAGATGTGGATGCTGGAGTCCACCGCCCGGTGGTGCACGAAGTACGCGTTGCCGGCGAGGTCGGGCAGCTCCAGTCCGAGGTTCTGGAGCCTTTCCGAAGCCGAGTCGCCCTTGACGGTCTGAGGCAAGGGCAGGCTCATGCCGCCACCGCCTTGCTGTGGACCATTTCCTCAGTTCTCCTGTTCTCGGGTTCTCCAGTTCTGCGCTCGGACGTCAGGGGCGCGGCAGGCCGAACAGGACCGGGAGGTCGGCGATGTCGGTGATCCGCTCGTAGCCGAGCCAGTGCTCGTCGTGCTCCCAGCCGCGGTCCATGTACACCTTGTTCTCGATGCCCATGATGGCCGCGGAGCGCAGGTCGTACGCCGGGCTCGCGGAGACGTGCACGAGCTCGTCGGGTGTCACGCCGAGCTTGTCAAACATGTAGTCGAACGTGCCGAGTCGCGGCTTGTACATGCCCATCTCCTCGGCGCTGATGACAACCTCGAACGGGGCCTTCAGGTTCTCCGAGAGGCGCTTGGCGTGCGCGGTGTCGCTGTTCGTGATGATGACCAGCGGGACCTCTTCGGCCAGGCGGTTCAGCGCCTCGGTGACACCGGGGTACGGGCCCCAGGTGGGGATGCGCTCGTACACCGCCCGCGCCTCGTCCTCGCGGTACTCCAGACCGACCTTGCGCAATGCACGCTCCATGGAACGCGCGACGACCTGGTGGAACGGCTGGTACGCGCCCGTGCACTCGTCGATCCGGTACGCCTTGCAGATCCGCAGGAACTCATCGGCAACCTCGGCCGGCAGCCGGTCGCCCAGGACCTCGCGCATGGTGTCGTTGATGCTGAACTTGATCAGCGTTCCGTTCATGTCGAACGTCGCGAACTTGGGCTTGATGTCGAATGCCACTGGTCCTCCTGTGTGTTTAAGCGGAGCAGTCTGACGCTGTGGTCGATTGTCGACCATCCGTCTGGTCGATTGTCGACCAAACGTGTCTGAGCTGTCAACAGCGTCAGAGGAGCGCCTTGGATGCAGGGCGGCGCTGACCCCCTTCCGTGCAACCGGCGGAGGTATAGTCGACAAACGACCAAGTGGTCGGCAATCACTGAGGGAGGGCCACGGGGTGGACCACAAGTTCGAGTGGCAGGAGCAGCGGACGACGACGCCTGAAGGTGTCTACCGCACACTGCGAGCCGCCATCCTCGATGGGACCGTGCCTCCTGGTGGCCAGCTGCGCGAGGCGCACATCGCCGCGGATCTCGGCATCAGCCGGTCCCCGCTGCGCGAGGCGCTGACCAAGCTGGAGGAGGAAGGCCTCGTCGTAAAGATCCCCTACCGTGGGGCGTTCGTCGTAGAGGTGAGCGCTCGGGAGGTCGCCGAGATCGACTCGGTCCGGCTGCGTGTCGAGCCGTACGCCGCCGAGCTCTCGGCCGAAGCACTGCGCGGTCCTGAGCGGCCCCAGTTGCTGCAAACCGTCGAGGATCTCCGCCGGGCCATGGAGAAGGACGACATCCCCGCCAGCATCGACGCGCACCTCCGATTCCACAGGCTCTTCTACGATCTCTCGGGCCACGGCGTCCTGCAGAGTCTCTGGAACGGCTGGGAGACCAAGCTGCGCCTCCACCTCAGCGTCGACCACCGCACCTACAGCGACGACCCGCAGCAACTGGTCGTCGAGCACGAGAGGTTGGCCGCCGTTGCCCTGGGCGGCGACACCGACGCGTTCCGCCGGGAACTGGCTGCCCATTTCCCCATGGGGCTGGGGGCCAAGACGGAAGATCCGGGGGAGCCTGCGTCCCGGCATGTCTGAGGCCATGCCGCCTGCGTGAAACATCCAAGCCTGCTCGCCACGGCGTCGACGCCGCTGCGTTCGGTGATCGAGGTGTGCGACCACGGGCAGGCATCGGTGAAGGGTCCGCCGGCGGGCGTATGCCGGATCGAGCGGCTGCGTCTAGTGATCTGAGTCAGAGATTCGTCGGCAGTATGCGGCGACTTTGTCGAGAATCTCGTCGGCGGTCTTCGTCCAGACGAAGGGCCTCGGGTGC
>NZ_JBIBVE010000033.1:0-35610 GCF_043080095.1 Streptomyces sp. NPDC015127 | reverse complement strand
CCCGCGACTACGAAACCCACTCCCACGCTCCGAAGCCATAATCCACATCGCGATGATCAACCTCATGAGCCGACGGCTCACCCGCGAATCCACCCTGAACTGGCGCGTCTCATGAACCTCGGACCAAACACTTTCGCCAGGACAAGACGCTCTTTTACTGCGCAGTTCACCAGGCACTTGCGCCGCAGCCTCCAACGGCGTGAGCCAGTCTGACATGCCGTGTCGGGCCGCAACCGGTGGTGGAGCTGAGGAGCACACGACGAAGGGGCCGCCTCTGGGCGGCCCCTTGGTCGTGTGCAGGCGAGATCAGAGCGTCCCGGCACGCGACGCGTCGACCGCTGCGGCCCAGGCCTGTCCGGGCACCGCCAGGGCTGGCCTGGTCCGGGCCTTGGAGTCGCGCACGCCGACCCACGAGCCGCCGAGCGCGACCTCTACGCATTCGCTGTTGGCGCCGCTGTAGGTGCTCGTCCGCCAGGTGGTGCCGGCGAGCTGTGCGTCAGTGGGCGGGATGGTGGTCATCGGTGCTCCTGTCCTGCGGCTACCAGCAGGTCTCCGGTTGGTGGGTTACGTGGCCGGAGGGGTGAACTCCCCCTTGGCAGCGCCGTCGAGGAAGCAGGCCCAGACGTGGCGGGACACGACGAACGGGGGGTTGGTCAGGTCCTCGTTGTCTCGGAGGGCGACCCGGCCGTCGTCCATGAAGGCGACTTCCAGGCATCCGCCGTTGGCGCTGCTGGCCGTGGCCTTGAACCAGTCGAGGTCATCCAGGCTGGTCATCTTGCATCTCCTTCGAGGCCCGTCGCATGAGGGCCGCTGATTCGTCAGGGTCGAGGGCTGCGGCCCTCAGCAGGTCGAACGCCGTGGCGAACGCCCGGACGTCGGCCCGCTTTTCGAGGTAGAGGTTCCCGGCCGGACTGTCCACGTAGACGACCGCGGGTTCCCCCGTCTCGAAGTCGAGGAGGCTGAAAGCGCCGCCGAGGCCGGGGTTCGCTCCCTTGGCGCGCGGCACGACTTGCAGGGTGACGTGCGGCTGTTCACCCATCGCCAGCAGGTGCGCGATCTGCTCTCGCATCGCCTCTGCGCCGCCGACCGGACGAGTGATCACGTCCTCATCCAAGATCGCCCAGAGCTCAAGCGGCGGCCGGGTGGCTGTCTGCGGATCGGTCACCGCTTTCTGACGCTCTGTGCGGATCTTGACCATGTCGTCCACGTCGTGGGGCCGCATGGTGGGCGAGGTCTGGATGACCGCTCGGGCGTAGCTCTCGGTCTGGAGCAGGCCGGGCACCAACTTGGGTTCCCAGGCGCGGACAGAGTGGGCGGCCGTCTCCATGCTGACCAGGACTTCCAGCCCGGAGGGAAGGACGTCCCGGTACTGGTCCCACCAACCCGGCTGCCGGGATGTGGCGACCATTTCGACGAGGCGCTGCACTTGCCGCTCATCGGTGACCCGGAACAGCTCGCAGAGCCGGCGGACCTCTTCCGGCTTGGCGACGACCCGGCCCTTGCCCGTTTCCATGCGGCTGACGCGGGTGGTCGAGGTGCCGAGGTGTGCGGCCACGTCTTCTTGTTGCAGCCCTGCGGCCTTCCGCAGGCGGCGCAGTTCCGCGCCGAACTGCCGCCGGTTAACTGGCGGCTGTTGCTCGGGAGTCGTCACGCGTCGCCCCCCTCTCCGTCGTTGCCGGACGTGCGCACTTGCCTGGGACCAGTCTGCCGCACCGGCCGGACGGGCTGCACTCATGGGGTCTCCCCTCGGCGAATATTCCGGGGTCACGTGATTACTTGCCCTGCACTTCCCGCGCACTTGCGCAGAGAGTGCGCCCACGTCCACTCTAGGGCTAGCCGGACACGTGAGGTAGTCGACTGATCGCACGGTGGTGATCAGTGCTGCCCAGTCATCGGAGCGGCCCATGAAGACACCATTAGCGACAGCGGACGTGCGCAGCACCGTCCTTGACCCCCTGCGGATCACGCCCGAACAGCACGCCTGCTTACGCGGTCTGGCGTGCGCGCGGTGCGGGTGGAGGGGAGACGGCCTCACACCGGCCGGATACGCCTACACCATCAGCGAGGGTGCCGGCCGTCTGGGATGGGCGGTCACGGCTTGCGGATCGTGCCGACGAGTGGGGGCGGGGGCATGACGATCACCCCGATCCCCGCCGAGGCGTGGGCACTTGATGCGGGTGCCGCCCCCGTTGAGCTCGCCGCCGCGTGGACGGACGGCGCCGCCGCAGACGTCCCGATCGGTACGGCCTGGGACGTCGTCCGGATCTCCCGCCGACTCGGCTACGCCGCCCTCGCCCGCATCAGGTGCGCTGACGCGCCGATCGGGCCCGTGCTGGAGACCCCGTGGCGCGAGGCCGTCGAGGTCGTCGTACCGCGCGGAACGGCCGCCGTCTGGCCCGCCATCCCCGGCACCCGGCCGGTAGCGCGGGGGACGCTGCGCTGCCCGCCGCCCCGCATCACCGTGGCCAGCGGGCTCACGTCCACGGGCGGCCGCCGGTGGATCGTCCCACCGGGGCATGCCGCGGCGGTGACGGACGCCGACACGCTGTGCGAGGAGGCCGCCGCCGCGCTGCTGCACCGCATCAGCGTGGGCCTGCGGATCGACGGCCGCCGCCCGGTGGTGGCCCGGCCATGATCCGATGCGAAGTAACCGCCACCTCGCGGGATTTCACCGGCTCGTGGGTCCTCGCCCGCATGGACCAGGACACGAGTCCCCGCATGGCCCTCGGGTGGCTCCGCGGCCAGGCCGCCGCCCTCGCCCACCGGCTCGACCCACAGCCCGACAGGGCCGCGCTGTGGGCCCCGCCCTGCGTGCTGGAGCCAACCCCCGAGCCGCCGCTCGCGCTCGACGCCGCCGAGGCCCTGCGCCGCTGGATCGGCAGCGCGGCCGCGCAGGACGACTACCTGCGACAGCTCGACGCCGGCGACTGCGCCGCGCTCACCGTGGACGGCCCCGATGCCCTCTACACCCTGACCACCGCCATCCGCCCCTTCGTCGTCGCCCCGTGGGTGCCAGCACCGGAGACCGCCCGGCCGTGGGCGCCGCCAGCACCTGGCATCGACGCACGAGGAGCAGCGTGATGCTTTGGACCTACGCCCACCAAGGGCTTCCCGTGCCCTACATCGCCGCGTGGAGCAACGAGCGCGTGATCACTCCTCGGCTCCGGCGGCGCGTGATCAGAGGCGGATCCTGCCTCAGCTACCGCGATGAAACCCCCTACGACCGTGATCTTTCCGGTGCACTGTGGGTTCGGCAGGCCATCGCTCCCGGCCGGGGCCGGGCCGACTTCGCTTCCGTCCACGCGCTTCGCCAGCGGCAGGCGAGCTCTCGTCTGCGCTGCCAGGTGTGCGGGACGGACACCCTCGCCGCATCGCCCGCCCGTCTGCTCTTTGTTCTCAGGGACACCGGACAGCCGATCGCCGAGGGGGAGCTCACCACGGCCCCGCCCGTCTGCATCCCCTGCGCGCGCATCTCCGTACGCCACTGCCCGAACCTTCGTACCGGCCACGTCGCCGCGTGGGTCGCCAGGCCTCACCTGTGGGGCGTCGCCGGCGTTCTCTACGACCCCGCCACCGTCCGGCCCCTCCACCGCCCCATGACCAGCCCACTGGACCAGGTCGCCTACGACGATGCCCGCATCCGCTGGACCCTCGCCTCACGGCACGTCAACGCCCTGTACGGCGTGGTGCCCGCACGGCTCGACCAGCTCGACCCCGTCTGAACCTTCGCTGTCGGCGTCACCAGCAGCTCGCTCCCGTTGTACTGGGAAGCCGGGCGCTCATCGGCTACGACCCGTGCCCATGCCTGCGCTTCACCACCACGCCGACACTCGACCGGAATTGAGCTCATGAAAACAGTGATCATCACCGAGCACCCCGCATGGCGCATGACCCCCGAGGGCGAGCAGGCCCGCGTCGTCGAACACCAGGGCGCCGCATGGCTGGCGCTGTGCAGCCCGCTCCACGAGGACCTGGTGCTGCGCCCCCTGACGGGTGATGGGGCCGTGCAGCCGCCAATCGCCTGCACCTCGCCGATGGAACTGCCGCAGGCCCCCGACGGCGCCGGACCGCTGTTCGACTCCCTGGTGCGGTTGGGCACGGTGGCCCGGCTGACCAATCCGTCGCTGTGGGACGCCATCGTGACGGCGATCCTTCGACAGGTCGTGACCGCGCAGCAGGCCCGGAAACGGGTCGACGGGCCCAGCGCGGTCGGCAAGTCCACCACGGTGGCCGAGCTCGGCCACATGCTCACGAAGCGCGGGGCCCGGGTCCACACCACGTGCGAGCCCTCCACGAGCGAGCTCGGCGACTTCACCCGGGCGACGGCCAACCACATCCGCGGCCGCGCCCTCGCCTGTCTCGTCGCGGCGAACCGGTACGAGCACATCGACGAGCTCAAGCCGCTGCTGACGGCCGGCGACACCGTGATCTGCGACCGCTACCTCGCCTCCAGTCTCGTGCTCCAGCAGCTCGACGGCGTGCCCGAGCCGTTCGTGCTCGCCCTCCACGCCGACATCCTGCTGCCCGACCTGGCCGTGATCCTCACCGCCAACCCCGAGGCCATCGCGGGCCGCCTTGCCGAGCGCGGGAAACGCCACCGGTTCCACGACGATCCGACCGGCCCGGCCCGCGAGGTCGCCCTCTACCGCGAGGCAGCACAGACCCTGATGACCCTCGGCGTCCCGGTGCTCGTGCTCGACTCCACCCATGTCACCCCGTGGGACGTAGCGGACCGGATCGCCGACGCCGTGCCCCTGCCCACAGGTACCGTCCATCCCAACCGGCCCGACGACCCCACGGTGACCCCATGACACCAACACCAGCCACCCCCGTGATCGACACGCACGTGATCCTCCGCGACGGCGACAAGGTCTTGTTGTCGCAGCGCGGTGGCCCCTACGGCTACGGCCGCTGGCACGCCCCTTCAGGGAAGCTCGACGCCGGTGAACCCGCCACAGTGGGCGCCGCGCGCGAACTGCGCGAGGAAACCGGTATCGAGGTCGATCCCGGGCATCTGCGGCTCGTGCACCTCGTTCACCACAAGCAGGGTCCCGAGGTCGAGCGCATCGGCCTGTTCTTCCTCGCCACCCAGTGGCGGGGCGAACCGGTCAACCGGGAGCCGGAGAAGTGCCTCGATCTGCGGTGGTGGTCCGTGCACGATCTTCCTGAGGAGTTCATCGAGTACCCCGCGGCCGGTCTGCTCGGCTACCTCAACAATGGCGAGCCGTTCACCGAACACGGCTGGTCGTAACCCATGCTCCGGTCCGTGTTCCCCCGTCGCGGACCGGCGGAAGGACAGCGCCCCGCCCCCCGACCGGGGCGCTGTCGCATGCCCTCCCCACCCGCTTATGACCCGCCGCCTACCCACGAATCCACACCATCCTGGCGAGGAGCGTGAAATACGTTAAGTGCACAGAAGGGGACGAAATGACGGGTCAAAACGGCCTCTGACCGGTGGTCGCCATCCGGTGTGGCCCCCAGCCCGGCCAGGAGCTGAATCGGCAACGGCTCGACCGGACTCGGCGTGCGACTGGACGACATGGTCTTGGAGGCGGTGGTCACTGGTACTCCTTCTTCTGCAGCCGTACTGCTGGCGCGGTGGGGGCGTACCGGGCGAGGAAGTCGACGACGCGGCCCAGTTGGTCGGTGGCGAGACGTGTGAGCTGGTCCATCGGCGCAGCGCCGGCCATGCCCCGGGCCGAACGCTCCAGCGCTGCTGCCGCCTGGCGGGGACGGGCGTACTCGGCGAAGACGTCGTCCAGGTGCGGGCCGGTGATCGGAAAGGGACCCACGCGACGGCCATGAACCGTCAGAGACATGTAGTGCTCGAACCGGTCCAGGGCGGCGACGATGTCAGGGCCGGGACGGTCGCCCCATTCCGAGGTGATCGGGGCGATGGCGGACTGAGAGCCGGCCGTGGAGGCCAGGGTGGATGCGTTCTGGACCAGGGACAGCCGCACGGCGGTGGGCAGGCGGCCCAACAGCTGTGTCATGCCGTGGACATGAACTTTGAACTTGCGGAAGTCTTCGAACATGCTGGCGATCGTCTCCGGGGCTGCGCCGGTCAGGGTGATCAGCTCGTCGAAGTACGCGCGGAACCGCACCCGCTGGGCTTCGGGGGTGTCCCGTCGCGAGCGCACCGCGCGCAGCAGGTCCCGGGCGAGCAGCGCGGTGACGAGGCGGTCGGTGGGCCCGTTCCCGCCTGGGCACACCCACACGATCATCTTCGAGTCCATCGCGGCGCGGATGTTGTAGATGCCAGCAGGCTGCCCGAGGAAGGCGCGGGTGACGGGGTTGGAGGCCAGGCGGGCGATCGGATTGAGGACCACGGCGAAGGAGTCGACGGGCAGCATCGGGAACACCGTCTGCCACCAGGATCGGGTCTCGTCGTCCAGGCACCCCTCCAGGGCGGCGAGTGCGGCAGCGCGGAAGGTTGGGTCGGTCAGCAGTGCCCGCACGTGGAAGACCGTGGCCTGGTGCTCAGGGCGCCCGGCTTGGCAAGCGGCCTCGTTGAGGGCCACCAGTACCGTCAGGGCGGCGGTGAGGATTGTCAACGCGCGGGGTGCGCTGGCGTCGTCCCAGCCGAGCGCTGATGCGAAGGCGTCGGCGGTTGCCTCGACGACCTCGTGCGGCACCTGGCCCTGGTGCATGCCGAGCGGATTCCACGAACTCAGCTGCGGAGAAGGCCCGTTGGCGTTGAGGTCGATGAGCGCTATCCGCTGCATCAGCGCGTCGTGAGCCAGGAACGGCAGGGCGCGGGGCCAGGAGTCGCGGTGCGGGTCGACGAACATCAGCCCGCCTCCGGCATGGGCCCAGCCGATCGCCTGTGCCAGGGCACGTTCAGTCTTGCCGCCACCCGCCTTGCCTACCCCGACCTCGAACAGCGTCTCCTTGGCGTAGCTGGCGACCAAACGCCGGCGGCCGTCGGGACCGCGGTAGATGCCCTGCAGCAGCAGCTCTGGGTTCCCGAACTCGAAGGTGGGCAGGTCTCCTGCGAGCAGCGGCATCCTGCAATGCACCGTGGGCGGCTTGAGCAGGCCGGTCAGTTCCTCCAGACGCACCCAGTTCGGACGGGGCGGCTGGCACTGCCCCAGCCGCCAGCGACGTTCGAAGCCTCGCCGACTGGGCCAGCGGTCCGCCCCCAACCGCCACGGGCCCACTCGCCACCCACGCATTGCCCACCGCGAGCCCCCACCGAACACGTCGAAGGCGGCCTGCAGCTGGGCGAGCCGTGCCTCGGCACGCCCTTCGGTGTTCGACGCGCACATCACCAGCAGTTGCACGCGGACGAGGTGGTCGTCATCGGCGAGCTTGCCCAGCGCCTCCTCAGGGTCCACCCGGCGGGGAACGGGCGGCATGACCAGACGGCGCCCGCCCCCGCCCTGCTTCCCGCTGACCAACTGCTGGAACTGCCAGGCCAGCGAATCGTCGATCCCGGTGGCGTCCTGCCGCACCCACCTGGCAGCCCGCTGGGTCTCGCGCCGCTCCCTTCGGCGGGCATCCGCCATCAACTGCACCCGACGCGCCCGCAGCGCCCACTTGGGAGCCCGCTGGATGTCGAGTCGTATCTCGGCCAGGTCACCCAGTTCCGCCCGCAGGTCGGAGACGGCATCGACCAGTGGCTGCAACGGGTCCGGGTCCAGCGGAACGTCACGAAGCGGGGCCGTTGGCTTGCCACGCAGGATGAACTCAGCCCGCACCACATGATTGCGCGGCTTGTCGGCGAGGGGACGAGCCCGGTTCACCGTGACGGCCGGGCCGAAGGGAGTAATCGACAGCAGACGTTCGCCACCGGCGGGACCCTCGATCCGGTAGCGCAGCGGGCTGGAGCCGTCCGCACGCAGCCGGATCTGAACCGCCTTTGAGCGGCGCGGCGCCCACCACGGCATGCTCGTCGAGGCCCGGGCGAGCTGGATGCCCCGGCGGAAGATCTCCTCCAGTCCAGGGTCGAAGTGCCGTGCCGGCACGAGCTCCAGAGCCATCCGCTGAGCCGACGCCTTCCGCGCCAGACGGCGCACCACCATCTCGCTCATGGCCCAGACGACAGCGGCGGCCGCCACGGGCACGTACCAGTAGGTGATCAACCAGCCGACAGCGTGGATGATGCCGGTGAGCAGGCCGAATACCGAGCCGGATGGTGACGGGCCTGCCTGGCCCGTCACGTACGGCGCTGCGGAGTCCACGTGGTCACTCCCTTCGATGCAGTACGGATGAAGTGCCAGTCACTGATACGCCCGTCGGTGAATGAGCCGCCGCGGTCGGTGCCGGCCCACACCAGGTGCACTACTGCCCGGTCGGCTGCGCCGCCCCGGCGCGCGATCGCCGCCTGGATCCGGAACCGTGCCGTGCCGAACGCCGGGGCCAGGCCCTGGCGGGAGTGGGGGTAGACACTTGGCCACCTCTCGCGGCCGATCCCCGTGGCGTCCGCGCGCAGAAGATCGCGCCCGGCAGTGAGCAACTGGCGCTCGTCGGCCGCGGGAAGGTCCGCGGGCCAAGCAGCCTCCAAAGCCTTCTGGATGGCCGGGTCACCGGCTGTACCTTCACCGTGCGGCGGCAGCTCCTTCGGCGGAGATCCACCGGCCGACGTGGTGTTCTCGTGTGTCACAGCCGGGATGGGAGACACAGCCGGAGACCGCGAGGCGGATGTGTCTCCGCCAGATGGCGGGGAGGCGGGCGTGGACAAAGGTGTGCCATGCGGCAGCGCCAGGAGGACTACCCCTGCAGCGGCAAGAATCACTGCGGTGATCAGCAGAAGGCGCGGCGACGCTGGCAGGCCGTTGGTCATAGAAGCCGGGCCCCTCCCGCATAACCGGACATCGCCTCGACCGCGTCCAGTCGTACGGCCGTGCCGGGCCTGGCAGCGTTGATCATCTGCCCGCCTCCGACGTAGATCCCGACGTGATAGATCGTCGAGTCGAGCCCCGGCGCATAGGCATAGAAGACGAGGTCGCCGGGCTTCAGAGCGTCCTTGCCGAGGCTGGCAGGGATCCGCCGACCGAGTCCGGCCTGGGCGGCCGCCGTTCGCGGCAGCCCGATGCCGACCTTGGCATACGCGTACACGGTCAGCCCTGAGCAGTCGAAGCCCTTGATCCCCGCGCCGCTCTTGCCGCTGGGGGAGCAGCAGATCCCGAATGATTTGCCGTCCGCGGTGCCGCCGCCCCAGGAGTAGGGCACGCCCCGCTGGGAGAGCGCCGCCTCGAGCACGGTGCGGACCTCTTCGGGCACGTTCTTCACGTCCGGGTCCTTCGCCGCCGCCGTGTACTGGTCGATCCAGCCGAGCACGTTGGCCACGTACTCATTTGAGTGGTTGTACTGGAGGATCGCGGACTTGAGCTGGGCACGCTTGGTCAAGTCGCGACCGTTGCCGCACAGGTAGACGGCGGCCCCGAGCGCGGCGTCGTCAGCGTTGTGCGGGTCGGCCTTCTTGTCCCCGTTGGCGTCCTCGCCGGCTCCCTCCCAGGTGGACGGCAGAAATTGGAAGGGACCGACCGCGCGCT
This sequence comes from Streptomyces sp. NPDC015127, assembly GCF_043080095.1. Taxonomy (NCBI): domain Bacteria; kingdom Bacillati; phylum Actinomycetota; class Actinomycetes; order Kitasatosporales; family Streptomycetaceae; genus Streptomyces; species Streptomyces sp. NPDC015127. The sequence continues at coordinate 26,113 of NZ_JBIBVE010000033.1, read as the reverse complement.
CCCCGGTGGCGGTGCCATCCCACTTACCGCCGTCGGTGTCAGGGAAGACCGTGGTGTTGCCGCCGGCCCCGGAGCCGTTGAGAAGAACACCGTAGATGCGCGGACGTATGTCGCCGCTGTCGGCGATGTTGCGGCCGATGGCATGGTTCGACTCGACCTCGGCGATCCCAGCCAGGACCGGCCACCGCATGCCCTGGCACTTGGGCACGTGCTTGCCGAGCTGCTGGGCGGCCTTCTTGTAGGCGCTTAGCATCCGGGCAGGGATGTCCGCCGCGGTGCCGCCGTGGGCGACGCCACCGTCGTCCTGGAGCCCGGTCTGCACCGCGACGTAGGCGCCGATCGCGTTGGAGACAGGAGCAGCGCAGCACACGGCGGTGAACAGCAGCAGCACAGTCACGCATCCCCACCGCCCGAGGCGCCGCCGGGCCCGCGTCACTCGGCCCCACCGCCCTCGGGCGGCTGCGGCCGGTTCCGCTCCCGTCGCAGCCGTTCGGCTTCGGGGGCTGTCCTGCGCAGCAGTTCCTGCATCCGGGCGCGCGCCTCGTCACGCGTAGTGCTGCGAGCGCTGCCTCCGCCAGGAAGGGCCGGGCCGCCCCTGTTCGGCGCAGTGCTTGCCGGACGCGGGGCGCTACGGCCTGCTCGCTGGATCGGGGACGTCGGCGAGCTCGATGGCGCCGAGGCCGGCCCCGGACGGCTCGTGGTGCTTCCGCTACCCGGCCCGGAGGGAGCCGGCGCCGGTGCCGCCGGGAGACGACGGCTCGCGAGCGGGCCGGGCCCGCTGCTGTTGGTGTTCCCACCCACCGCCCTGGCGACCTGACGCCCCGCGTCGGCCCAGGACCGGCCATCCTCGCGCCATGTGTTGCCCCACACCCGTACCTGCTGACGGGCGTCCTGGGAGTACCGTGAGCCACCCGACCATGCCCGGCGGACGTTGGCCGGGAGACCGGCCGTCGCCCCGTACGCAGCGCGGCTGCCCCGGTTGAGGATGCGGTACCCACGGAAGCGCACCAAGTGGTTGTGGGCGCGCGTGGACAGCAGCGTGCGGTCGGCCTGCTGGTCGTGCAGCACCCTCCCCGATCGCCGATCGACGATCTGGCCATCCTCGTCGCGGTACCGATCAGGCGGACCGCCGGGACGGCGCGGCCCCCCGCCGCCCGAACCGCCGCCCGGGCCGCCGTCGTCCGGGTCGCCGTCAGCCGTGGGCTTGAGCCACTTGGCCAGCTGGTCCTTGTCCGGCCGCCGTCCGATCAGCAGCCAGTGGGCACCCTTCGCACCGAGCCGCGCACCCAACCCGCCCACGGCAGTCGCCGCGGTGAGCGGGGCGAGGCCGCGCCCGGCTTCGGCGCCTGCATCGGCGAGTACACGGCCGGTGTCCAGCGGCATGCCCGCGCCGTCGAACAATGACGTCAACGCGCCCATCAGCCGCTGCCGGGTGCCGAGCATCCCGAACCGGCTGCCACCGCCGCCCGTGAAGACACGCAGGCCGCCCCCGTATCCGCCCAGCGCGAGAGGTGAGTTCATCGCGAGCGCGGCGCCGAGCTCGGAGGTGTCGCCGGGCATGTGGGTGCCGCCGACCTTGGTGTAGCGCATGCGCATCGCCATGCGCCGCCCGAAGGAGCTGATTCCGGTGAGGAGCCGGCGGTGTCCGGCTGCGCCCGCGATGGCGAGGACGTCGATCAGGAGAATCCGCTCGACCATCAGGTCGGGCCCGTTGGTGATCGTGGCGTCCACGGCGATACCGAAGAACGGCACGAAGGCGCAGATCCCGACCACGGTCAGGACCGAGATGCCCCAGATCGACAGCCACTTCCACGCCGACTGGCGCGGCGGCCCGGGCAGCATGGCGGCGATGAGGGTGACGCCGCCGACGGCGGCCGCCGCGGCGCAGATGCCCTGGGTGCCGAGCAGGACGATGGCGCTGCTCAGCAGCATGCCGCAGATCAGCAGCGCCGCGATCAGGAGCAGCGCGGCGCCGCCGACCCGCCACCAGGTGGGCTTTTCGGCGTAGGTGGCACAGGACTTGCCGACGTCGCCGGCCTTCTTCATGTCCTGCAGGAAGGCATGGAGCTCTTTGTCCTCGTCGGTGACGATCGCGTTCGAGGAGTCCAGCAGCTCACCCCCTGGAGTGAACTCCGGCAGCCTGTCGCTGCCGTCATTCCCGTCGGCAGCGCCGGGGTCGGGGATGCAGTACTCCCTCGCCGGGCCCTTGAGCTTGTCGCAGGGGTTCTCCTTGTCCTCGTATTCCTTCTTGGCACCAGCCTTGTAGCCGCCGGTGATCCACTTCAGGTGGACGGCGTAGGCCTTGCGGTCGGAGGGTTTGCCCGGGTCGAGAACGCGCCCGTACTGCAGCAGCATGTACGGCTTGACCACGAGCGCGTTGGTGATGGAGTCCTGGATGGGTCGGGCGACCTCGCTGGCCTCGACCGGTTGCGCAGCCTGGCGCACCAGGCACCGTTCCTTCTGCTGTTCGACCAAGTCGTCGCACGGCCCTCGGCTGGTGATCTTTCCGCCCCAGTCGTAGGAGTTGACGCTCTGCTGGGCGACCTCTGCGGCCACCTGCTGGGACTGCCCCAGAGGACCGTCTTGGGCGAGCAGAGTGTCGGGGCGCACGAATGCTGAGGCGGCGAACGCTGCGATGAGCAGAGTCAGGAAGATTTCGCCCAGGCCGCGGCCGACGCGGCCGCGCACGATCATGAACCCGGCGAACACGAACGCCCAGGCCAGCAGAAGTCCCTTCAGCCCGAGCGTGTCGACGACCACGTTGTCGTAGGTGTCGGCGACCTTCTGCGCCGGGCGCGTGAGGATCTTCAGCAGCGGGAACCGGAAGGCCACCTCGATCGCCCATCCCGCCAGGCCCACCAGTATCCGAATCAAGGTGAACAGACCGGATAGAGCGAAGGCGAGACTCTGCGTCTTGAGACTGATGATGGAGCCGCCTTCGGCGCCGAGCTCGTAGCCGTTGATCGGCACGCCCTCGGTGGAGGTGATGTTCAGCGGGGCGAGCAGGTCTCCGGTCTCGCTGTTGCTGCTCGCCGCGTACACGACGTGGCTGTTCACCATGACGAACACGCCAGTGAGCAGCACGACGAAACCGGCCGAGCGCAGGGTGCCGCGGTCTGGACGAAACACGTCAGCGCCGCCTTTGCCCAGCAGCGCTGCGGTGCCGCCACATCACGAGGGCGGCCAGGACCGCGCCGGCAGGCACCACCTTCCACCCCACCCGGGAGTCCTGATCGGCGGCGGATGTGGCAGTGCCGGTATCGCAGTACACCTTGGCCGGCCCGACGATCAGGCCGCACGGATCCTGGCGCGCAGCGGGGGACTCGGCCGCGAAGGCCGCACCGGTACGAGGCCACCATGCCTCGGGCAGGCTCACCCCGGCCACCAAGGTGAGCGCCCCGGCCGCCAGGGTGACTATGGTCAGGACGCTCGCCACGGTGGCGAGGCGCCGGGAGCGGGAGGGGGAGAACGACGAAGAACGGCTCATGAGAGGTGTGCCTTCGGACGGGCGTCGACGTCCTCACCGGTGAGCAGCTCAGACGCTGCGCGTGAGGCGGCTCGGCGGCCCGGTGTGGTGGTGATGGACGTGGCGATGCGCGCGAGGTTCGGAATCACGGCCTTCACCCGGCCGGTGTTCTGCCGGGGACAGGCCAGCAGGAACTCGCCCTCGCGGCCCTTCTGCCCGACCGGGGACAGGCCGGTGGTCACCATCCGCAGCAACTCCGGATCGTTCGGGTCGAGGCCGACGAACTCCAGCCCGCGGCGGGCGCGTCCACGGTCCGTGGTCCGGGCGAGCGCCCGGTAGGCCATCAGCCCGCGGTCCGGGCCAAGCTCCTCGGCATCGTGCGAGCCGGCCAACAGGCCGGCGCCATGCTTGCGGCCGTCGTGGAGGATCTCGTGGACCAGAGCGGTGCCTTCGGCCGACGACGTCAGCCAGTACAGCTCGTCCGCGACCACCGCGATGAACCGCTCCGGGTCCTCGAACGCCGTCTGCCGGGCGAGCGCGGCGATCAGGTAGAGCACCGCACGGCCGATCAGCGCCTCCAGCGGCTGCTGATGCAGCACTTCAGGCTTGTCGAACGCGGCCTTCGGGGGCAGCTTCAGCCCCGTGGTCGTGATCACGATCATGTCGGAGGTGCTGGAGGCGTCCAGCCGTACCGGCGGCAGCGTCGGGTCGAACACCATCGCCGCGAGGGGATTGGCGGCCACCACTCGGATGAGGCCGGCCAGGGTGGCGGCCGCATCCTGCCGCTTGCCCGTCTCGCGGGTGGCCATCTCCTCGAGGACCTCCAACACGCGGTGCATGGAGGGGGCGTCGCCGACGGCAGCCTGCTCGACGGCGTGGTGCAGGACCTCGCCGCTGGTGCTCATCGGGCCGATGCCGAGCTGCAGGGTGAGGTAGGACAGGGCGTAGTGGCGGCCCTCCGGACCGTCGAACATGCGAAGCGGGTCGATCGACACCTCGGCCCTGGCAGCGTCGATGATCTGGCAACGGTCCTTCGCTGCCGCACGCGCGAAGGTGGCCCACTCGCGCACCGGGGTGCGATCGATGCAGATCGCGCAGCCGCCGCGCGCCCACACAGCCTCCGAGACCAACTTCTGCAGGACGCTCTTGCCCGCGCCCAGGTCCCCAACGATGCCCATGGACGCGGACGCATCCACCTTGGGCGCATCCGCCACATTGATCATGACGGGGCGAGTGGTGCCGCTGTCCAGGTCGATCCCGAGGAACATCCCGTTGGGGTCGCCGACCTCCCCGATGGTGAAGGCCCCGCCGAGCGCCCAGTCCTCCGAGACCTGATGCTGTGTGAACTCCCTGACCACACCGGGCCGCACCGTGCCGGGCAGGCCCAGCGTGAACAGCGCCTCCTGCAGCCCGGCCGGCCGGACCGCCCGGTAGTCGGCACCGGCGAGCAGCGCGGCCAGCGCGCGGGCCCGTGCGTCGCAGATGGCGGCGGTCGGCCCCCACACCGTCAGCACAGTCACCGACTGCACCTCGACCTCAACCGAGGTACGGGACAGGCGGGCGTCCAGCTCCCCCAGGTCGCGTGCGGCAACAGTCAGAGAGGCAGGCATGCCGGTAGGGCGGGCGTCGTACTGGTCGGCCTGGTCGATCAGTTCGTTCTTCTTGCGCCGCACCTGATCCCGCGCCTTCTCCGCGGGTACCAGCGTGAGGTCGACGGTGTAATCGACGGGGAAGTCCAGAGTTTCCAACTGGGCGAACAGGTCGGCGGCATTCTGGTTCACAGCGGGAGGGCACTCGGCCAACGCCAACTGCGCCTGGTAGCCCACCCCGGCGTCCGTTTCAACCTGCAGCCAGCGCCGACGCAGCGGAGAGGCGGCGTTTAGCCGCCACCACGCCTTGCGCCCCGACCGCGTCATCTGGCCCGCCCCCTTGAGGTCCTCGACGTCATCGAGCGCCGGATCGATGCCGCCTTCCTGCAGACGCACCTGACCGAGGTCGGCGTAGCTGGGGGACCGCAACACGCCATCGCGGATCTGCCCGCCGTACAGGTCACTGGCTGCGGCCTCGGCAAGCAGAGGCTCCGGCAGGCCTCGGTGGAGAGCATGCTGGATCATCCACACGATCTCCGCCGGACGGGCCGGACGGAAGGCGACGCCGCCTGCGAGCGTGGCCTCCACGCGGGAGGCCTGCTCCCGGTAGGCGTTCACTTCACGCCGCGCGACGGGGGCCGGCTGCATGCCCAGCATCGGGGACAGCTCCGCCCACATCGCTCCGAGCGACGCAGACACCTGCATGCCGGCTGTCTCGGTCTGCAGCGGCACGGCCAGCCACAGGGTGCGGCGGTGCATCTCCTGGCCGTCCAGCAGGTCCAGCGTGGCTTCGATGTTCTCCACCCACGGGTGTGGGCCGCCGTCCGGCAGCGTCTCGGCCGGCTCGATGCCCTCGATCATCTTGAGGGCGATCTCGCCGGGGTCGACCTGGGCGCACAGAGCAATGAGCCGCGGTGCACCGGTCAGGGAGCGGATCAGATGGGTGGTCTTGGCGAGCTGTTCGTCGCGGACCGCGGCCGGCACGTAGGTGCCCTGGACGGTTTCCTCGCGACGGCCGTGTGCGTCCGGGCCGGGGTGCAGCCGGTAGACGGCCCACACGCTGCCGTGCGCCGACCACACCAGATGCCCCGCGATGTGACGGATCGGAACTCTCACAGCGCACCACCGCCCTGTTCGGCGAGCATGAGCAGCTGCTGGACGCCGGACACCGGATGCACCGGCGCTGCGGGAGCAGCCGACGGTGTGCGGCGGCTCGCGGACGAGCGAACTGGGCTGGAACCCCTACGCGGTGTCGGTGTCCGCTCTGCACTCCGCCGAGCCGAACCGGGCCGCTTCGTCGGCACCGGGGCGAGTGCGTCCTCGATCGTGAAGCCACCGAGCAGCGGGCGGGGCGCGCGATCGCGGGCGGCCCGCCCACCGATCCGGCCTCCTTGGGGTTGCCAGCCCAGCAGCACCCAGCCCAGTGCAGCCTGCAGCGGGGCGCGGCCCCCTATCTTCGGGCGGCGCACCGCCCAGACCGCCAGCAACCAGGCCGCGATCGGGGCAGGCCCCATCCACGACCACCAGCTGATGGTTTTGATCAGAAAGAAGCCGCCGACAACGGCGACTGCGATCTGCGCAGGGGTGTATGGCCCGAGCGGGATCTTCCAGTCCGCTACCTTTCCCAGCACCCAGGGGTGGCGGCGGGCGGCGGTGTAGAAACGTCCCACCCGTTCCGCGGTGTCGGCGCTCACAGCCAGCCCCCCGCATCCGCGGAGTGCTCCCGCACGGCCGGATCCGAAGCGCGCACGACCCCGGAGACGGACGGGGCGCCCACGGCCGGGTTCTTCACCTCGTCCTCGAACATGGCCGCCAGTTCCTCGCGGGAGTTGTACAACCCCAGCGCGATGACCATCAGCAACAGGGCGCCGATCCCCGCCTTGAGGCTGAACCTCTGGACCATGATGATCACGACGAGCACAATCAGACCGGCGTGCAAACCCTTCGTCGCCCAGTCCCCGAACATGTTGATCCAGGAGTCACCGACGGTGTCCAGCCGTCCGGCGAACATCAAACCGTTCACCGTGATCACCGGACACCCCCGTCCAGGGCAGCCCCGGACTCCAGCGCCGCGACTTCCCACCGCCCAGACCGCGCCTTGAGAACGAGCTCGTATGCCAGCGGCCACCGGCCGCTGGCATCCTGGGCTTCCACCTGCGCGAGGACTCGCACCTTGGCGCCGTCGGCCGGCATCTGCTCGGCGGCCGCGAACTCCTCGGCGGCGAGGACCTGCTGCACCGCAACCGCCTGGTACGGGGCGGGGGAGACGGCCGACAGCCGCACACCAGGCGCGAGGTAGCGGTCGACCTCGCCGGCACCGGTCAGATACGCGGTGAGGAACTCACCGACAGCGGACGACAGATCACCTTCCGGGACGGTCACGCCGTACGGCGTCTTCCGCACCTCGGCCCGGGCCGGGCTGGCCACCACGCCAGGCGCACCGGTCACAGTGAACGACGTGCCCGAGCGGTCGGCAGTCACCGGCACGGCGAAGTACCGCACCGACCCGTCGGCGTACTGCGCAGCCACCGTGACCGACCACGCACCACGCTCGCGCGGCGCGCTGCGTACCGCCGTCACGTACTCCGGCTTCGGCTGCGCATCCCCGGCCAGGTCGGGCAGCTCGACGTCCGGCGCCATCGACTGCGCAAGCCCCGCCTGCGCACTCGTTGCGTCGTCCGCGCTGCTGCGCAGCCACGCGCTGACGAACAGCTGCGCGTAACCGGCCGGGTCGGCGGCGGCCACCGCGGTACGCACGGCGGTGGGCTTGGCCGCCGTGGCCGCCTCAACCGTGGTCGGGGTGGACGTGACGGCAACAGCCAGGGCGACGGGGCCGGCCGCGATGACGGCCCAAACCGCCACTCGGGAGAGGCGGACGCGGCGGCGCATCGCCTCCAGCCGGGCACCCGCCGCCATCGGAGCAGCAGCTTCGCCCGCTGCGGCCTGCTTGCCAGGAGACATGGTCAAACTCCCAGGTCAGAACGTGTGATTGCTGACCTCGAGAAAACCCGCCACCCCTGACCCGACCACCGACCACGAGCCCCCTACCACGGTCACGATGCGGATACGAAACCCCTGGTCGGGGTCATGGTCGGCCCGACCACGGGCCCAACCACTGGCCTGACGCGGGTCGGGCGGCGCTCACTCGTTTGTCCCGCCCAGCGCTGACGCCCGCATCGCCGCCGGCGCCGTACACCGGTGCGCAGAAGGACACCACCCCAGACCGCGGCAGTACCTGCGCATCGCCGCACCTGACTCTGCTCCGCCGGGACCGCACTGCGCACCCCGTCCCGACTTCGCACGAGACCCGATCGGTCGCGCAGCCCGATTGCGCAACGCCCAGCCGAGGCTGCGCATTCGGGCTGCGCACTCACCCCGCGCCATGCCGGGACCCCGACCACGGCAGGCAGAAGACCGCGTTGCCGGATCGTGACCGTTGGTCGGGCTTGGTGGCCGCCAGCCTGGTCGGGGCCGGTGGATGACCTGGCGGCATGGAACGCACGTACGCCTCCACGCCCGTACTCACCGGCCTCACCACCCCGGTGGGCACGGTGCGCTGCCGCGGCCACCGCACGCGGCCGCGCCCATGGGCAGCGCGGTGAGCGGCTTCGGAGCAGGGGTCCGCCGCGGCGTGATGGCGGCCGACCAGTTCACCCAGATCGCCAACGGGTTGTTCCGCGACCCCCGACTCTCGTACCGGGCCAAGGGGCTCTTCGGCTACATCAGCACCCACCGCAACGGCTGGCTGGTGACCATCACCGCCCTCGTCGCCCTCGGGCCCGACGGGCGCGACGCCGTACGCGCAGGCCTGAACGAGCTGGAGAAATTCGGCTACCTGATCCGCGATCGCGTACGCCGCCCGAACGGCACCCTCGGAGAGATCGTCTACAGCATCACCGACCGTCCCGCCGCCCCGGACGTTCCGCCGATCGATCCGGCCACGGCACCGGCACTCCGGGGGATCGGCAGTGACGCCGGGTTCGCCGCAGGGATCCGCCGCGGGGTGATGGCGGCCGACCAGTTCACGCAGATCGCCAATGCGCTGTTCCGCGACCGCCGGATCTCTTTCAAGGCAAAGGGACTCTTCGGCTACATCAGCACCCACCGGGACGGCTGGCAGGTCACCGTCGCCAACCTCGCCCGACACGGCCGCGAACGAGTCGACGCGGTCACCACCGGCCTGGAGGAACTGGAGAACCACGGATTCCTGCTACGCGACCGCGCCCGCAATGCCGACGGCACGCTCGGTCAGGCGCTGTACTTCATCACCGACCTTCCGGCCCTGCAAAACCCCAGCTCACAACCAGAGTCGGGCTATCCAGGATTGGGCGAGCCAGCGTTGGCTGACCCCGGCACTAAGAACACCATCGTTAAGAAGACCAACAACCAGAAGACCAGCCCCATCCGTCCGTGCGACCTCGGCGACGCCGCCCACACGAACGGAAGGACGGCTCCCTCCCACGCGGCAGCGCCCCCGGCAGACGAGATCCACCCGGGCATCCAGCTCCTGCTGGAGATCGGGGCGAGCCGCCCTGAACTTCTGCTGACCGGGGCTGCGCTGACCGATCAGGGCCGCGTGTCGACCGTGATGATGGACGCCGGCTGGAGCGCCGAGCAGCTGCGCCACGTCATCGCCGACCGCCCCCTGCCGAAACCGGTGCGCACCTCGGTCGGCGCGATCATCGCCGCCCGGCTCCGCGCCGCCCAGGCCTACCCGCCGCCCACCACCACAGCCACCCATCGCGACGCGCCCCTGCTGGACGAGCCGTTCGTGACGGCGACAACGGTGCGGGCCTCGACCACGGCCGCCGACCGCACCGTGAGCGAAGCCCTCACCTACCGGGCCCTCGTCGAATGCGCCGGCTGCGGCGTGCCGGCCACCGCCGACGGCGAAGACCTCTGCCCGGCCTGCCTCGGCTGGCCGCTGTGCCGCACCTGCCCGGGCCCACCCGCAAGCGAGCCCACCCCGACGGCGACGGCCGCTGCCCGACGTGTGCCTCAGCCTGACCGACCAAACTGAAGGGAAGCCGCCCGCGCCAGACACCCCTCGCACACCACCGCCGGCCGCGTCCGGGCAGCACCAGCGCCCCTTCGCCCTCGACCCGGGCCGGTGGGAGGCGGAACGCGCACACGCCCTGCGAACCGGCCACGTCCGCGACTACACGTGCACGGACGCGTGCGAACCCGTGCTCGTCTACGAGCGCACCCGATGGGGCTGGCTCGCCTGGACCGTCCCAGGCGACGGCTCCCGCCCTGAACTGCCTCATCAGATCGGGGTTCTCACCCCAACGGCTACGCGCATGCAGCGCCTGGCCCTGCGCTGGCTGACCAGACGCCCTGCCAGGCACATCGGCCTGGCCTCCACCCTCCCCGGATCCCTGCGCGCCTCAACCGTCGCGGTCGCCGTCTTCAGTCTCGTTGCCGGCGTGTTGGCCATGGTCCACGGAGTCCCCGCTGACGTCGCCCTTCCCGGGATGCTGCTCGCGCCGTTGCTCGCCGAACACTGGCCGGGCCGACTGGACGCCCGGGCCCGCGAACATGTGCGCAGCGTCGAAGGCCCCAGCGCCTGCCGATACCTGCAGCGCCTCGCCGTCCTGCACACCTACCTCGTCCAAGCCGCCGCCAGCACCGACCGCTACGAGCTGCGCCGGTCGGCCGAGATCGGCCAGTGCCTGATGTGGGACGCCGCCGACCTGCTCCACACCCACGACATCCACTCCGCCTCAACCGGCCTCATCTACCGCGAACGGCTGATGCTCCAACTCGCCGACCAGGTCGCCCACATCCTCAAGACCACAGCCGCCCAGCCCGGGCCGGCCGGCGCGAACGCCTGCAGGCCGGGGCTGCTGGCCGTCCCGTACCCGCCGACACCGGCCCACCGTCCCGGCCGGCACCCCGGCACACCCCCTGCACATCACCGCTGAAAGGATTCCCTTCCCATGCCCCAGCCCGAGCGCAACCGTGCTGCCGGGACCTCAGACGTGTACCTGCTCTTCGCTCACGAGCACTACTACCCCGGCCCGGGAACCCAGGAGATCAACACCACCGTGGTCGCCGCTGACACCCTGCTCCACCCGCGGGTACTCCAGCCCGATGGCACCCGGATCCACGACCTCCTTAGACCGTGTCCTATGTGGTGAGGCGGACGAGTCGCTTGTAGCAGCAGATGGCGGCGGCGAGGCCGAGAAATCCCAGGTAGTTGCGCGGGTGGCGCTCGTAGCGGTGGTTGAGTCGGCGGTAGCCGGTCAGCCAGGACATCGTCCGCTCGATGACCCACCTGCGGCGGCCGAGCCGTTCGCTGGAGTCGACGCCCTTGCGGGCGATGCGGACACCGATGCGCTTGCCGCGTAACCACCTTCGCAGGTGAGGGATGTCGTAGGCCTTGTCGGCGTGCAGGCGTTGGGGTTTGAAGTGGCGTCCGCGGTGGGGGTCGTGTCTCGTTTGGTGACCGGCCACCATGGGCTTCAGTGCGAGGCTGTCGTGGACGTTGGCCGCAGAGACGCCAACGACGAGGGGCAGTCCGTTCGCGTCCGACAAGACGTGCATCTTGGAGCCCGGCTTGCCCCGGTCCACGGGACTCGGACCTGTGTGTTCGCCCCCTTTTTCGCCCTGACGTGGGCGGAGTCGAGGACGACGCGGGAGACGTCGATCAGGCCGGCGTCGTCGAGCCGGTGCAGGACCGCTTCGTGGAGGCGGCCCCAGACGCCGGCCCTGGACCAGATGAGGAACCTGCGATGCGCGGTCGACTTCGATATCCCGAAGCACGGCGGCAAGGCACGCCAGGCGCAGCCGCTGACCAGGACATAGATGATGGCTGCGAACAGCGTCTCATCAGGTGTGTCCTGTGTGCCGCCACCCTGCGGCCGCGCCTTCGACGGTGGGATCAGCGGCTTCGCGATCTCCCACAGCACGTCCGGAACGATCCAACTCCACGTACCCCGCCCCATGACAAGCCCAACGACCGCCTCACCACATAGGACATGATCTTACTCGAGGACGTCAGCGAAGGGAGATCATCCCGCTGGCCACCCTCACCCATGAACTCAACGGCGGCGCCGACTGGCCCACTGTCGGCGACTGGGAACGCGTCACCAACGACCTGGTGCACCTCGTACAGACACAGATGTGCGACGCCCTCAGCCTCGGACTTCCCGGAGTCGCCCGGGCCCTGCTCTGCGCCGGCCCCGACAGCCAGGTGCGGGCCCTCGACGCAGTGGCAGGGAAGGCCACCGTCCACGGAGCGGACGACCGCACCAAAGTCCTGGACAAGGTCGGCAAGCTCCTCACCAGCGTCACAACCGAGGAGCCCTTCTGGCCGGGCGACGGACTCCTGCCGCCGCTGTGCCAGACCTGACGACGCGGCAGCAGGACGCTGATCAAGCCGCCCGGACAGTTCAGACGAACGACTTCCGCCCCGGGACATCGGTCCTGGGGCGGAGTCTGATCAATTGCTGTCGCTCGCGCAGAGGACTCACAGGTCCGTCCACGGACGAGGCTCACCGCCGGTCAGCGGCATCCACACGGCCTGGGCGGGACCGTGTTGCTCAAGGTCTTCCAGCACGGCAGCCCCGAGCCGGACTTCGCGGGCAAGGGCCGCTACGAGCGGATGCTGAGCAACCATCGCCTGCAGATCGTTCATCCGATTCGCCAGCCTGGCTCGCGAAGCACAGGTGAGCACGAAGAGCACACGGGGAAAGACGGGATACCAGCGCAGCCAGGCAGGACCTGTGGCGGCCTGACGACGCCGGCCGACGGGCTGGGCCTCGTACTGGAAAAGACGGGCGTACTCGATCAGCTTCACGGCCAGCCGCTCGCTGCTCATGGTGCTGCGATCAACTTCCACGAACGCGCGCAGCTTTCGCCGGTGCTCGCTCTCGACGAGGGTGTAGTACATGACGGCGTCAGCCACAATCCGCTCGCCCTCGCCGATCGAGTGGGACACCTCAGGGGTCCAGTCCCAGGGGCCGTGCTCGTGCCCGAGCCGACGGGCGTCTTCAGCGAAGGCCAGGTGGGCGCGCACGGCGGCGAGCGTGTGCGGGGTTTTCAGCGATGCTGCTGTTGTCGAGGTGATGGGATAGGGCGGCCGGCCCCGCAGGACAGGCAAGTCCCGGGTCAACCGTGCGCCGTCCCGGGTGAGGTACCAGGCCTTGGTACGTGCACGACTCGCGCCCGGCAGCACCGTGCAGTCGACGCAGCCGTCGGAGCGCAGTCTGTTCAGAACACGGGACAGCACCTGTCGCGTGCCGTCCGGCCGCAACATCCGACGCAGCTGGCTGGTCGTGGCGATGCGGTGCTGGGCGAGCGCGGCCAGTACCTGGTGGGCCAGGGGCTCAGCCTGGCTGGGGGCCGATCTTGCCGGAGTGCCCCGTGCGGCGCTGGTCATGAGGTGTTCCCTTCCGCGGGCAGTGACGGACTCCGCCCTAACTTGGATTCCTCATGAGGAAAGCCGTGGTCCCCGACCAGACCCCCGACCACGCGGCCCCGACCATGGTCACGAACTCGAAACAGCCTCGCGGTCTGCACCATGGTCAGCCCTCGTACCCCGACCAATGGGCCGAGCCCGGACGCCAGGCGCGGAGTTTCGTGACCAGCGGCACGGGCCGAGAAGTCGGCGATGGCCGGTCCGCAGCAGCCGGGCTGCTGCGGGGCGTGGTGGCGAGCCACGCCATGCCGGCCATCGTGCGACACCCGGTCCGCATGGGACCAACGACCCGTAACCGGATGCCGCGTCTGTGGGGCGGTGGGGCGAATGCGCACTCACCGCCGGTTTCTATCGTCCGGAACTGCGCTGGGCGGCCTGCTCGAGGATCCGCCGACGTGTCCACCGCCGGCGCCTGCCCTTCTCCGTGACCGCATCGGCGGTTTCCAGCAAGGGCAGGTTGCCCTGGGAGAGGCTGCTGGAGAAGGAGTTGAGGCTCTTGAACCTCAGCAGTGCGGCTGCTTGCGTCGCTCCCAAGAGCTCGTCAGGGTCGCCGTCGACGGGAACGTCGGGCAGAGCGGGGGCGGCACGTTTGCCGCCGGCGCGCTTGCCGCGACCGGGCCGGGTGGCCATCCAGTCGAGCAGGGTCTGCACGCGCCACAGCTGCCGGCGGTAGGGGTGGTCGGCGGTTCCCATCTCGTCGACGACGTCCGGGTCGGGGAAGTAGCCGGGGTGGTCGCGGACGAAGGTGGTGACCTGGTTGGGGTTCTTGTAGCCGAGGAACCTCGAGGCCTCCGCCGCGTTCAGCAGCTCCTCGGGGTCGCGGGCGGGCGGTGTGTGCACCTGCAGCCGTGTCCGCGGGCGGTTGGCGAACCACTCGCTGACCTTCGCGTGGTCCCACAGGCGTGCGCGGCCGCGCATGTCGGCGACCTCAGGAAAGCCGTTCTCGGCGCGATCGTTGTAGAGGCCGCTGATCCGTGCGGGCGTCAGGCCCTGCTCAGCCGCGATCTCGGCAGCGTCGGCCAGGCGAGGCTCACGGCGCGAGGTCATGGCAGAGGTGTCCGTCCTGTCAGAAGCGAGCCGGCCTGCCCGGCTCACAACTCACATAATGGCAGGAGTGTAGGCCGGGGGTCCAGTGCGCTGCCCAGGTTTTCCCCCGGCGGCGCAAGGAACGCGAGATCATTCCTCCGGGATCAGGCACACGCCGCGCCGGGCCGCGGCCTCGGCCATCTCTGTGTAGGACAGGGCCGCCGGGGTCATCTCCCACTCGGCCAGGGCAAGCAGCAGGAGCAGCTCGCCGCGGTCCTGGGACGCAACGTGGGGCATGCCGGCCGCGGTCACGGCCGCCACCAGATCTTCGCCGGACATCCCGACGAAGCGTGCCGCCACCGAGTGGTGCATGTCGTCAAAACCCCGCTGGTAGAGCTCGCTCGCTTCGCGCAGGAGCAGCATGAGGTCCTCGTCGTGGCTGGCCGGTGCGGCTGCGGCGAGGTCAAGCAGGCGCTGGGTGGTTGTCATCATCATCAGTGTCTTTCAGGGAAGATCAGAAGTGGTCGTAGTCTCAGTGCGGAGCAGCGCAGCCGTCGCACGGCGATCGCCCGTCGCGACGGGCCAGGTCGGGCTCCTTGCGGGGCTTCAACCTCCAGAGCCGCCCGGACCTGCTCCTGCAGGGCGGTGAACTCCGGGCCGTCGTCCGGACAGACGACCCCGGGGTCGGGCGCCCCGCAGGTGGCGGCGTGCCGGATCAGATCGGTGATGCGCCAGTCGGCGCGGAAGCTGTCGCCCCGCGCCTGCTCGACCTCGGCGTACAGGTCGGCCAGCCGCGGCCGTCGGCCGATGGCCAGCAGGACGTCGTGGCGGGAGGCGAAGACGCACAGCGAGCACGAGCAGCTTCCGAACTACGAAGGGGGCGCGGTCGAAATACGGACGAAACTCCCTGACCAACACCGCTTGGACGTCAGGGCCGAGCCGATCCCTCGTTGTCTCGGCCCCCTTCCCAGCCGCTTTTGGCTGCTACGCCTCTGGCCAGAGCATGTTGGGGAAGACCCTGGCAAAGGATCTGCTCGTTGATACCGGCCAGTGGATTGGATGGGTCTGAGGTGAAGACAGCTTTCGTAGCGCGATGGCGTTGTTGCTCGCGGCGAAAGTCACTGCTTAGTGGGATGCCGAAATAGCCGGTGGCTACTCCGTTCGGCAGTGCAGGGTCCACGACGTCCCCTTCGTCAGTCAAGCACCATGCGTGCTCGAAGACGGTGAACGGAGCGCTGGAGGGGACGACGACGAAGCCTTCGACGTAGACCCAGCCCTTCTTGTCAGACCAGTGGCTCGCGGCCGCGAAGCACTGGCCCGGTGTCTGTGGCACTCCCTCGGGCCAGGGCGCCGGATGAAAGAATGAGCCGTATTCAGTGACAAGATCGGCGAAGCTCCGGTGAGTCCAGGTGTCATCGCCGAAACGCAGCTGGCGATACCGGTCAAGCCACTGGGTGAGCTCTTCCACTGGCTGCTGCGAATCTTCGGGTGCTGGCGAGGTGATCATCGATCTCTTCCTGCTGGCTGCTTCCTGCGGGGGGTATCCCCATCATGATTCTCCGGGATGATTGGCATGCCCAGGGTGACCGAAGTGCGGTTCCGGGCGAGACGGTCGAGCAAGGCGAGTTTGTTGCGCGCGGCTTCATGGCTGATCTGGAGTCCTTGGACCTCGCTGAGCCAGCCGTTGACGCGGGCCTCCTCGATGCGGTCACCGAGGTTGCGGATGATCTCTACCGCTGGCGCTGCGCGGTCGACTCGGAGCATCGGACACCGAACGCAGGCATGCTTGTGTGCGCACAGGGTGCCGTACGGACGTCCGCAGGTGCCCAGCTCAACCTTGCGCAGCTCGAAGTGCTTCTAGAACTCGTCCCATTCCTGTTCGGTGGGTTCTCGGTATTCCGCGGCGGGGCGATCAGCGCGCCGGGTGTCGAGGAATGCTTGGTAGGACTTGATCAGCTCTTCCTGGAATACCGCCAGGTATGCCTGGGTGGTGTTCAGGCTAGGGTCGAGGATCTTCGCGGCGATGCGCACGGGAAGGCCGCCGGTGACGGCGTCCATGACGAACATCCTGCGGAGGTCTCGTAGCGGGTCGTAGCGGGCCGAGAGAGGGACGCGGCCGTCGTCTCCCCGAATCCGGCAGACCATGGCGGCCGGCACGCTGGCCAGTTCCGGGGTGACGAGGAGCAGTCGCTCCTCGTTGCTCTTGGACGACACTATCTGCAGCAGGGGAACCACCTCGCCGCTGTCAGGGCAGGCGGTAGGAGGCCAAGGCGAGGTGGGTCAATTCCAGCAGTTCCTCGACACGAACGGCCGGTGTGCCTGAGCGTCTCGATGATCGCCCAGGCCCAGAACGCGTCTTCTTCTGTGGAGAGATTCGATGCGTTCGCCTCTTTCTTCGTCAGTGACTAGGACGGCGTCCGGACCGGGCTGGGTCGCGCTCCGGGTGTCCCACCGGTACCGGGCCCGGCGGTAGGTTCGCCGGGCGCGCTCGACGGTCTCGTCGATGGGCGTCTCGCGAGCGGCAGCCAACAGGGTGGCCTGGTCGTCGCGGTGCTCTTTTGCCGAGATGCCTTCCAGTTCGCTGCGGCGGATCGGGCAGCGGACCGCCCACGGCGCCCAGGACGGGGCCTCGCGCACCCACGCCTGGATATCGAGGTAGGGAATCCGAACCCGGCCGAGGACCTCCAAGCATCCCTTGCGGGGCCTTTTCGGCCCTCGTTTGCCGGAGGTGAAGGCGAGCCGGGCCGCTCGACGTCCTGGTCGACATCGGCCCGCCGATCAGCCGGTGCCAGCCACCGACGACTACGACACGGCCATGCTCTGATGCTCATTCAGGCCCCTTGCATCGTTCTGTGGGGGGTATCGCGATCCTGCCTCATGGGGGCTGTTTTTGGCCAAGTTCCCGGGCCGCTTTCCGTGATTCTGAGGCGCTGGCCTGTCACCGAACCGTGATCAGTCACCTTGCCATTCGTCTTCGACGATGGAATGGACCTCTGAGTCGCGCCACTGACCGACCTTGTAGATGCGCTGCCGGATGGTTCCCTCTTCGGTCATCCCGGCCGGCGTTTCGAGAACTGGAAGGGGCTGGGTAGTGTCGTGACACACCTACCTGGAAGGGCAGTTGCATGGCGAGCGAGATCGTGATTGCGCAGACGACCATCGACGACGAGGACCAGGCGAAGGCCCTCGCGCGCGGCGCGGTGGAGAACCGGTTGGCCGCGTGTGCCCACATCGATCCACCGTTCACTGCGGTGTACCGGTGGAAGGGCACCATTGAGACGGCTCAGGAGTGGCGGATCTCGTACAAGACGACCACAGACCGGCTCCCGGAGCTGGCGGGCTGGGTGTCCAAGAATCACAGCTACGAGGTTCCTGAGTGGATCACGCTCCCGGTAACCGGGGGCTCCGAGGCCTATCTGGCCTGGGCCGTCGAAGAGAGCAAGCCGTAGCCGGCTGGGTAAAGCCTCAAGCGGCGAACTGCTTTAGATGCCGCGCGAGTTCGCGCTCACGGTCCGGCAGGTGGGACGCGACGGCCTGGGCGCGGGCTCTCCCCATAGTGGTGGGACGGGCCTCCGCAGCCGCAGCGAACTGGCGTGACACGTAGACGCCTTGGTCGAGATCTCCACCGCGCAACAGCGCAGTCGCCAAGTCGCCCAGCACGACAACGCCCGCTTCCGGCAGCTCCCTGCCCAGCCGGTCCACTGCATGGTCGGCAGTCTCAGCCAGCTCCTGCCGCCCGAGTCGCCCGTACACCGACAGCGCCAGGGAGTCCATCCGGTAGGGAGTCATGAAGCGCACCCACGCCTGCTCGCTGGTGTGATCGGCGAAGTCGTACGCGAAGCGGGCGCGGTCCAACGCGCGCAGGGCGTTTGTCTCGTCGCCCGTGTTCGCCGCTTCCTCTGCAAGGCGGCCATAGATCCAGCCAGCAGCGGCGGCGTTACCCGGGCCGCGAACATGCTGGGCGGCTTCGGCCAACAGCTTCGAGGCCTTCTCTGGACTGGTCGTTCCGTAGCTCGTGTAAGCCCGAGCCAGCGACCGCAGCGGCGGGTGGCCGGCAGCCTTCGCGCAGTCCATGGTGACCTCGTAATACGATTGCGCGCGCGCATCGTCCCCCAAGTCCCACGCGACCCATCCCGCCAAGGCGGCTGTTTCCCCGGCCGCAATCGTCAGCATTCGTTCGTGCTCGCCGGCTCGCGGCAGCGCCGCCGTAATCGCGTTGAGGTGTCCCTCAACTTCGCTTTGCAGTTCGAGCGCAGTCAGGGCACCCTCGCGAACGTGCAGGGCACACGCACGATCAACGAGGGTGGCGGCCGCATCTGAGTCGATCTTCCTGCCCTTGCTCAGGGCATGCGCGAGACGTTCCCAAGGCTCGGCAGCGGCGGCTGCGCCGACGACGGCACCCCCAAGCAGCGTGCGGCGTTTCACGTCGTCCTGATCCTTCCCTTCACAGCGGGCGCCCTTCCTGCGCCTCGCGCGGGCGGCTGAGGCCTCCCGCTGCAGGTACTCAGGGGATAAGCCGCATGCCACGGCGATGTGCGCGAGTGTGTGGTTCGTCGGGATGTTCCCGCCGTGCTCGTAGCGGTTGATCTCACGCCGGGTCATGGTCTCCCGGCCCGAGACAGCGTTGATCACGGCTGCCTGCTCCTCCTGCGTTCGCCCGGCCCTCTGGCGGAGTCGGAGAAGCAGTTCGGCGAACTCGTCTGTTGCCATGAGTGTGTCCTCTTCCTTGGGCGGATACCAATCATGGCCGCAACTTCCCCCGCTAGTTTCCCCCTTGACAGGGTTTTCCCCCGCTGAATTCCCCTGGTAGAGAACCCGGGCCCGCGAAACGGTGAGTGCGTGACCACGATCCGTGAGGCTCTCGTCTCTGAGCGCCGCTGAACCAGGGAGTCCCCCAGTGAACACGCCGACGCAGCGCATCCCACCAGCCACCAGTTCCGAACCCGGAGCGCTGTCCGTTGCGCTGGGAGCTCGGAGGACGTCGTGCATGACGTCAGCCGTCAGGCAGCGCGAAGGCATCTGGACGGCCCTTGAGATGTCGATCGAGCGGCATCCGGACCCTGAGGTCGAGGGCCTGTCCAAGGCAGATGCCGCCTGGCCGCAACGGCTTCGCCGCATCGTCCGCGCCAGCCTCACCCACTGGGAGTGGACCGATGTCATCGATACCGCGGAGCTGCTGCTGACGGAGCTCGTGACCAACGCTCTCCGCCACGGCAAGGCCGACGACATCGGCGTACGCGTGTACCTCGACGGCGACCGGTGCGTTATTGAGGTGGTTGACGGCTCACCCGTCCGTCCCGAGTTGCGTCAGGCCGGCCCTGACGACGAGAGCGGCCGAGGCCTACTTCTTGTTGAGTCCCTGGCCGAATCCTGGGGCGTCAGCTCCGACGGAACCACGACCTGGTGCACCCTCCCCTGATCAAAGGACCCATTGAGATGCAACCCGCCGCGGTGACCGCGCCGGTCTCACGCGAGATGCCGCTGGAACTCCCCTGCAGACTCCAGCGCGGTGACCATGGCCCGGCTGCGGGCCCGGACGCTGCTCACAATGCTGGGCTGGCCCGGGAACATTCACGCCGCGATCGACGCCCTTCACTGCCTCGTCGACAACGCTGTGGAATACGGTCCACGCCTGGGAGAGCCGGGCAGCTCCTCGGCTCCTGCCTCCGCGTCACCGGGGCCCACGAACTCCTCTTCGACGTCACCGACCTCAACCCGACGTTCCCCAACTTCAACAAGGCGCGAACTGCGACGCAGCCTGTGGGAGGCCGGGCGGCTTGGCGCACGGTTCTCCTGGTTCGTCAGCCCCGACTTCACGGGCAAGACGATGCGTGCCACCATGCGGCCGGGCCGGGTGGACCTGTGACCGCCCCCGCAGAGGCGATGCCGACCGGCGCGCAGATGATGCAGCAACTGGTCGAGTCCGCCGACGCGGCCCGGGAGCCGGCCGCAGACATGGCCGACCTTGCCGAGGTGATCCGCACCCTCCTGGCCGTCGAGGCCCGCCGCGAAACCCGCGTACGCCTCGGAGGCAACCTCTTCGACGTCGTCATCACCAGCTCCGGTGTGCAGGCACGTTGCGCCGTCGCCCTGATGGACGAGACCCAGGGCGGATTCGGTCCCGTGAGTGAGGACCCCGAGAGCGGATGGACTGGCTGGTGCCGCCCGGGTCCTCCGGTCGATGGTTGCCGCACACGCAAGCCGTGTGCCTCGGCGGGCCCCACACCATCACGTTGCCGTCCCTCAATCGGATTACGCCGCCGGGCCCGTACTGGTTCCGGCCCTCGGCTAGCGACCGTCTCGTCCCGCCGGGCCCACTCCGGGAAGCCCTGGCGCAGCTTCGGCCCGAGCCGACACCGCATTCCGCCCTCGCGGCCCGGCTCGGCATCACCACCTGAGACACCGTGTCCAGCCCTGTCCCGACGGCGCTGGACACGGGCCCAAGCCCCTGTTGCCGGGGCGGATCCGGCCCCGGCAACAGGTCCATCTCGAGAAAGCAAGCACCCATGACGAAGCTGGCCAGGAGGGCGGCATGAGACCGACAGCGCCGTACGTGACGCCGTGGAGTGGGGAGAACAACTCGCCCGCGCCTGTGACGCTCACCGCGTCCGGCGTCGCCTACGCCGACCCCGTGATGGACGCCCTCGCGCGCGACATCGACGGGGTGCTGTGGACGCTGCGCGGCGGCACTGCCACCGGCAAGCCGGAGAATGCGGCCGGCTCCCTCCCGGTCGGCAGCGAACCACCATGGAGGCCATGTTGTGCGCCTGCTGCAAGCAGCTGGCCGCCCGAGACGAGCGGGGCATGGCATGGCTCCTGCCCTCCTCGACGAACGCCACGGACACGGTCTGGGAGGGCGTACGCACCGTCATTCCGCCCATGTGCGAGGTGTGCGCGGACTTGGCCCCGCGGGCATGCCCCGGCTGCGGGACGGCCACGTGGAGCTCCGCGTCCGCGGAGGCCGAGCAGATCGGCGTCTAGGGCACGCTCTACCCCCGTCCCGGTGCACACCAAGCCCCCGATCCTGACGCCCTGGTCCTCTACGACTCGCCGGATCTGCCGTTCACGGTCGCCCGCCAGCTCGTCCGAGAGCTGCGCCAGGTCACCGTGGTCACCTTCGCCGCGGCGATCCCCTAGGCCCCTGCCTGGTGGCCCGGCTGACGCACAGTCCCGGGTCATTGGGCAGGCACAACCCGGCGCGGGGACCAACTACCCGACTCGTGCCCCCCACGATCAGGTACCCCCGCGCCGGGCCACCCAAGACTCGTCGGCCTGCCGAACCGAAGGACAGGTGGCCGGCGACCGGGGTGGGTCCGCGGAGCCGCCCCCGGCTCCACCTTCTGCGGCGGGCCCACCCCATCTATGGCAATCACAGCGCATCTACGACACGAGGAGAACCATGTTCGCCCACTCTGACCGCTTCCCCACCGGTTCCCCGATCCCGCGGGGAACCGTCACCGCGGCCCCCTGGGGCGTGGGCCGGATGGCCCCCTACCCCACCATGGCCCCCGCCCACAGCTCGGTCCGTCTCGACCCGGCCACCCAGACCGCCGTGTTCTTCGACGCGGCCGGCCAGGTGATGGAGATGCCCGGTCACGGCACGTCCACCGGCACCTCGCCGTCCACCGGCACCAGCCCCGACGGCAACGGCTCCACCCAGGACACCGATTCCGGGAGCGACAACGACCAGTGAGTGACACACGTCCGGTGTTGGTCGTCACCAGCCTGTACGACCCCACCGCCGACGTGGTGATCAGCGAGCTGCACGACCGGGGTGTCCCGGTCGTGCGGCTCGACTCGGGGGACTTCCCCGCATCACTGTCGGTGGAGGCAGAGATCACCGCAAACGGCGTCCAGGGACAACTCGTGACTCCGTCCCGCACCGCCGACCTCGCAGCCGTCCGCGCCCTGTACTACCGCCGCCCGAGCGGGTTCGCCTTCCCGCACGTGTCCGAGCAGGACGCCAGGTTCGCCGCCACCCAGGCCCGGTACGGACTCGGCGGAGTCGTGGCGGCGCTCCCCGGCTGCCTCTACGTCAACCACCCGCACCGGATCGGGGACGCCGAGTTCAAGCCGTCCGGACTCGCGGCGGCCGTCGACGCCGGGTTCCTGGTGCCGCCCACCCTCATCACCTCCAATGCAGACGCCGCCCGCGCCTTCGTGAAACGGCACGGCTCGGTCGTCTACAAGCCGCTCCACAACCCGGTGTACCTCGTCGACGGGGTGTCGAACGTCGTCAAGATTGCCGAGGTGGCGGAGGAGGACATCAATGACAGCGTGGCCGGCACGGCGCACCTGTTCCAGCAGCGCGTGCACAAAACGGCCGACGTGCGCGTCACCGTCATCGGCGACCGCATGTTCAGCGTCCGCATCGACTCCGATCTGCTCGACTGGCGCACCGACTACAGCCGCCTGACCTACACCCCCGTGGAGGCGCCGTCGGGAATCAGGCGTGCCCTGCGCCGGTACATAGACCACTTCGGGCTCGTCTTCGGCGCTTTCGACTTCTGCGTAGGCGAAGACGGGGGATGGTGGTTCCTGGAGTGCAACCCGTCCGGCCAGTGGTACTGGCTTGAGTCCGAGACCGGCCTGCCGATGTGCGCAGCGCTGGCCGACCTGTTGGAGAGGAAGTCGTGACCGACCAGGCCCAGCACCTTCGCGTACAGCTCCTGAACGCGCTCACAGCCAGCGGCAGCGTCCGCACCGAGCCGTGGGAGGCAGCGGCCGGCACCGTCCCCCGGCACGACTTCCTCCGCAGTGGCTTCTTCCGGCGTGCCGACGGCTCGGCCTGGGAGCCCGTGCTGCAGGACGACCCGGGATGGCTCGAGGCCTGCTATCGGGACGAATCCCTGGTGACGCAGATCGCTGGCACTATCCTCCCGCCGGACATCCGCGGCCAGATCCTGCGGGAGCCGACCAGCTCCAGCACGCTGCCGTCCCTCGTCCTGCGAATGCTCGAGGACCTCCAGGTCGAACCTGGCATGAAGGTCCTCGAGATCGGAACCGGAACCGGGTACTCGACCGCCGTCCTCTGCACGCGTCTCGGAGAGGGCCTCGTCACCTCCGTCGAGTACGACGAGGACATCGCCAGCCGAGCGGGCACCGCCCTCGGGCAGCTCGGCATCCACCCCACGCTCATCGCCGGCGACGGGCTCCTTGGGCACGCCGACGGCGGACCCTACGACCGGATCATCGCGACTTGTTCCGTGAAGACCGTGCCTTCGGCGTGGATCGAGCAGACCTGGCCCGGCGGACTGATCCTCGCAACCATCGGCGGCTGGCTCAGTGCATCGGAACTGGCGCGCCTGACCGTTCACGAGGACGGCACAGCGTCCGGCCCCCTGCTCGGCGGGCAGGTGAGCTTCATGCTCGCCCGGCCGCAATCGCCTCCCCAGCTCGGCATGCTTCCCGATCTGGGCGCGGGAACGGAGCGGCAGGCCATCATCGGCGCCGACATCCTGGATGACTGGATGCCTCGTTTCATCGCCCAGTTCGCCGCTCCGAACGCTCAGCGCCTCACTCTCGACCAGGATGGGCACACCGAACACGTCCTCGTCGACATCGCCTCCGGCTCGTGGGCTGCCGTCTACGAGGACCGTGGACACTGGATCGCCCGCCAGGGCGGTCCGGCGCCCCTCTGGGACGCCATCGAGGAGGAGGTCGGACGGTGGCATGCTGCCGGGAAGCCGGCAGCGGAAGAGATGACCGTCACGATCACACCGCAGGGCCAGACCCTCGCCTGGTAGCCCCTCGAGCGGCCCGCTCGTCCGCCCCCAGGTGCAGACGAGCGGGGCCGTTTGCTGTTCATGGTGCGCGGCGTGACTACTCAGCGAACCTCCAGGACCCTCGCCGCGGAGCCGCCGCCCTGTGCCTCACCGCCTTCGGCGTGCTCGGTGTCCTCGCGGCGCTGGGCGCACTCCACTGGGGCGCGGGCCTGTCCGCCGCAATGGGCGGGATCCACGCCGCAGGCCTGCTGATCACCCCCAAACTCGACGCCTCCCGCGCCGCCCACGTCCTGCGCTGGACAACGTGCAGCGTTGGATACAGCGGCCTGACCGGCCGCGCCTTCGCCCTGTACGTACCCCTCGGCTGGATCGGCGTCGCCCTCGCAGTGACCGCGGCCGGCGCGTGGCTCACCCGGACCGGAGTCTGAGGAGCCTGATGGCCCGCCAGTTCCTCCGCGCCCTCCGCGGCCTGCTCGCACCCAGAGCAGCCGAGCCGCCACCCCCGCCCGCGGAGACGAAGGACCTCCTCGCTGGGGGGCGTCTTCACGTCGATGACGCTCGCGGGCGTCGCCAGCGTGTGGGGCACCCTAGGCCGCGCGGATGGCTGGGACCTCGAGCGCGTCATCACCGAGGGCTACGAGCGCAGCATCTGGACCTCCAAGAGCGTCGAGTTCGAGAACCACCCGCCCCTGGCCCGCGTGCTGAGGGTCGACGTCGCGACCCTCTTCGTCGATCTGGACAGCTCGAGCGTCGATGCGACGGCGCCGACACTCTGATGACGCAGCCGCCGGCCAAAGGTATGGCGTAGTCGCGTCGTCAGATGTCGTCCCCGAACAGGGTCGGCGCGGCCTGGAGTTCGTTCATCCAGGCCAGGAGCCGCGGGAGGTTGGTGTCGGGCCGAAGGCGAGATAGGTGACGTCACAGCTGTTGCAGCCGAACTGGCACGACGCTGATGGCGATAGCTGAATCTCCCAACCCATGCCCCGACCTGGATTCAGGCGTTGCGCTCCACGATGAGCATGGAGCCGCCGGTCCTGGCGCTCCGACGTACCACTTCGCCGGGCTGCAGAGCCTTTACGGCGAGCTGGTAGCCATCGGCGCCGTCGTCGCAGGAGGAGAGTCCGCGGCGAGTGCCGAAGACGACGGGCTCGCCCTGGGCCGCGATGGTGTACCCGCGCTTGCGGTACCAGCGCATGACAGGAAAGGCACCCATCCGGATCTTGGCAAGTGTCAGGTGAGTCCCGTCGGCGCGTGCGGCGTTCTCGACTTCCTCCAGCAGGGCCGTACCGACGCCCTGATTGCGATAGAGCTCTGCCACGGCGAGGAGCTCGATCTCGATGAGCGAACGGATCAGGGTGTTCCGATGAGCCGACGGCTGTTCATGAAGCCATCGGATAGGAGGCGTGGCATACAGCATCCCTGCGATGGCGTCCCCGACCCGGGCAACCCAGCACTTCCCTAGCCCGTAAGGCAGCGGCACGCAACCGCCGTGTTCGTTGATGGCCGCAGCCAGAGGAGACAGTGGCGCGTCCGCTATGGGGGCGTGGCTGTTAAGAGCGAGTGTTCCCAGGGCTGCGGCCGCTCGTCCTTCTCCCCGAACGGCAAGGGTGATCATGGCGCGGCCATTGCGGGCCTGGTCGGTCATAAGTGCACCTTACGACAGGGCGCGCCGAGGTCTTCTGCTGGCCAGAGAAACGGACCCCAAGGCGCACAAATCGTGCTTTCGTGGTTTTCGCTGGCTTACTTGACAGGTCGTTAGTCTTCTGAGTCAGGAATTCTGTTCAGATGTATAGGCTGGCTCCATGGCACGGACCGGGCGGCCGAAGGCCGAGTTAAGACTGTCGGACGAGGAACGGGCTGCACTCGAGGGGTGGGTGCGGCGTCG